>NZ_BIMD01000009.1 GCF_004000905.1 Paenibacillus humicus NBRC 102415 | reverse complement strand
CCATGTCGCTTTCAATCGGCGACCTTTATAATATACCACAGTGGCCTAGATTAGCGCAAGCATTATTTTTCAAGATTTCTTGAATCCCTTGATAACACTGCGTTTTCTCTGTCCCTCTCGAAGCGGCGAGATTTAATTTAACACATGCATCAAGGAGCCGTCAAGGGCTGTTCGACATTTATTTATATTCCCAATTCGTCGTCAGCCCCCGAAGCGGCAATACCTTATTGCTGGCGATGGACACCTGCTGCTCCCGCCGTATACCCGATAATCCTCAGCGGGACTTCCGCTTTCTTTCGAACGCCGTTTTCATACTGGACTTCGAATTGAACAGAATACAAGCCTCTCTCCAAACCGGTGTCCAATTCCCCCCACTGACTGTGGTGCATTTCGCCGCTGTGGATGGAATTGGAAGGCGTTGGCTTAAGCACAGTTCTTGTCTCCATTATGCTGCCGTCTTTGCCTACAGCCCGTAGATATGCAGTTACGTAACGCACTGGCGCCGGAGAAACATAGCCGTAGACGATCCACTTCTCTCCCGCATAGAAGTCCTTTGGATTTCCGCTGATTACATGGCCTGCATCGGCATGGATACGCCGCCATTCCGATGTATGTTCAATATCGCCTGTCAAAGTGAGCGGCAGGACCTGGATCTGTTTGGTTATCTCGCTTTGAAGGTTGCCGTCGCTCACCACAAGCCGAATACGGTACATCCCTGGCTCCGCCGAAATAATCGTCGAAGCAATGTTTGCCATGGTACGCTTCCCGGATGGGCTGGAAATCTCCCACGTTTCTGTAAGCGGATCCCCATCAGGATCAGAGGAGCGATCCAGCAATGTCAATGAGTCCCCCTCGTATACAGGTTTGGGCGACCAGTCAAATTCGGCGATAGGCGGACGATTGGGCTTGATCCAGAAATAACCCGGATCACTCCATGCGCTCCAGTCAAACCCGTCGAAAACGCGTACCCGTATATACATATAGACATCCTCGGGCAAATCGGAATTCGGCCTCCAGCTATTGGCCGTGCCTGGCAAGACAGAGGAATCAAGAAGCTTTTCTCCACCATACCGGTAAACGATAAGTTGGAAATGAGTTTGGACATCCTGATCAGAATCGGAGTAAACAAATCGGAATAATGGCTTCCGTTCCATCATCTCGGTTGGCTTGAGCTGATCTTTGCTCGCAGGATTGGCAAGCATGACAGACGGCAGCCGGTTAAGAATGGTGACCTGTTTTTCCATCTGGGCTTCAGAGCCGCTTGAATCCTGCACCAATTGACGAATGCGGAACAATCCGAGACTGCTGAACGTTTTTTGCCAGCTCGTACGAGAGCTGCCGGCTATCGTCTCCCCGCCGTTGGTCGTTGCATTTCGCAAATACCAAGTTTGAGGGAGATTCTCTCGACTTCCGTCCTCCTTGTCATAGGCAGTGGAGTCGAACGTAATTGAAACGCCACGGAAAGTACTCAAGTGTGTTTGATTGAATCCAGGAACCGGAGGAGTGTTGTGAGCAGGTATCGTTCCTATGTTGACCGTCTGAATGGAATACACCGACCAAGCCCCGTACTCATCCTTGACGGCCATCCCGACTTCGTAGATACCTCTTTCCTGCGGCGTGACGAGTTTCTGATAGACGGTTTCCCCGGATGGCGTTACATAGTAGAACTTTTTCTCTAATATTCCTTTTGTCGTTCGATAATCGATGCCCGTGTTCTCCGTGGAGTAGTTAGTCGAACTCACATATCGGTCGGGATCATAGCTGCTGTCCGTCCAGATGACTTTCCCGTCAGCTGCGGATGCAATCGTGAAATGCGACACTGGCCTCCGGTGAACCGTCACTTTCTTTATAAACGGATTTGAATCCTTTCGATAGTCTCCGAATCGATTGTCCGGATAGCGGTAATCCGGATGCGGATCGTCCCTCGCCTGCAGCTTGACGAGGTAATCCCCCACTTTATCAAAGGTCAGCTGTTCGGATTCAACCATGCGGCCGTTTAGAGATGATAAACCTTGATTGTTGATGAATCGCGGCGTATGTTCATAGCTCCATAAGTAGGAGCCGGCTTTAGGATCCCCTTCCGGATCGAAGAACTGAATGTTTTCATACTGCACATCAGCCCTCGCTGTGCCTTCATCCCAGATGGCATAATCCGCAGACCACTCCACTTTGTTTTCGACGGCCTTGTAAGTCAGTGCGCTGAAACGGACAAAGGCTTTGTTGGCATAGTATCCGAACTTGCCTTCCGTGAACTGGCCGTCTATGGCGCTTAGAATGGGAATGTTGTTCAGGAACGCTTCAATTTTATTGCCTACTGTTTTGACCTTCAATCCGTAGCTGACATCGGACTGGAAAGGGTAGCTACCATTCTGTAGTACCATCCTGGATCCATTCATATATTTCACAAGGTCAAACGAATGGCCATCTGTCTCTACCGCGTACCGGTTCCGTGGATCCTGCATGCGGAAGCTGAAGCCCATGCTCTCCTGGTCGATGTCCACATCCGTCATGCGAAGGCTGAATTTCATCTCCACATCGTTCAGCGAAACGTCGGATACCATCTGTCCGTTTGTGAACGTTTGACGTGCAAGCGGACCTGTCGTAGGATCGCCTACGGCCATATAGACGTAAGGAATTTTCGACGGATAAGCAGGTTCCAGAACTTCAAACAGGACACCGTTACCTGTATACTCTCGGAAAAATGCACATCCATAGGCATTGCAGTCGCCGCCGGTGTTGGCATTATCCGCTGTAAGGGTTGTGTTGCTTCCTGTCCTGTTTCCGTTCCAATCAACGAAGGTGCCTGTTCCTCCGGGAAGCCGTTCCTTAATTGTGCCATCCCTCATGCTCAGCCGCAGCACGGTGGATTCAATGCTTGTCGAGCCCCCGTTTTGAACTAGAGGGACGTACAAATCATCCGCCGATGGCGACATCGACATTGGATGATAATTCAAGGTCGTCATCCCCCGGTAAAATCCGACCTGGTTGCTGTTCAGTCCGGCTTCCCGATTGATTTCATTCACATACTTCTTCCAGACTAGATTCATGTTGGCGTCGTATTTGTTAACCGTTAAGTCCAGGTAAGAGTGAATCGGATTCCATGTCTGTCCTGAAGATATTTTGGTGCCATGGCCCTCATAGGTGTATGTGTTCCCATACGGGTCCGTGTACCATTCATCCGCAATGTGATAATCAAAGCCGGTCCAATACGTTCCCGGCCTTAACGGTACGGATTTGATTGTTCCAAGGCGCTTGGGAGATAAATCAGGACCAAGCTTGACGAAATATCCGGCATCCCCGCCGTCAGGGAGCGTGTAGTTGGAGGAATGGTCATTGTAGAAGCTGCTTAAAACAATGGTTCCGTCATTTCCGGAACGGGATATTTTCCATTCATCAAAGGATCCCCATGACTTGTCCCGATCGGCTACAATTCCATCGAAACTGGAGGTAAAGCTTTTTTCCTTCAAGACTTGTCCTGTTGATACATTGTACGCGGCAACCCTCACTTCACCTTGCGCAGTCTGGATTACATACAAATAGGATCCCGATACGGTAAACCACTTTCGATAGGCGTTATCGATTGTAATCACGTACTCATACGGGCTGCCATTCGTCCATTTCCGTTTAGGCAAATAGGGGTTGCTGTAATCCCAAATGACAGGCGATAACTTCTTTGGATTCATGCCATAGATGGTGTAGCTCGAGCCCTTGTAACCGGAAAAGATCGTGAGTTTTTTAGTTGAATATACTTGAGGCAAGAAGTGATTGTACAAGATATTTCCGTCACTTCTAACCTGCATCAGTTCATTGTCTTTATCCAGAATGATGTCATTAAACTTGTTTTTGTTCGTAAGTGCGCGCCAGGGAGAAAGGGAGTTGGGTCCAAATCCATTGTCGGCTTGCGTTCCCATGGTCCAAAATACAGTATCATTTCCTGTTGCGCGGTTCATTTCATAGCGGTTCATATTATTCGCTGCCCCGCCGAAATTGCGGCCTTCGCCACCGACCAGGCTGCCGCCGTCAACACTCCACAGCTTGAGCTTGTCGTATACCTGCTCCAAAGTGTTCGGGACGTAAACAGGCCAATCAATCATTTTCTCCGGACGGATGGTCGTACTGGCGTCCAGATCTGGCTGCGGGTTCTTGCCTTTGAGATCGAAGGATACTTCTGGAGCATTGTTCACGATATTTAGGACAAGAGTTGATTGTGATTGATTGTCCGTGCTGCCCGTCAGGCCGTAGTTTTCAGTTACCTCTGTCCAGAATAAATACTTTCCGACTTTGCTGCCGGCAAAGGTGACTTGCTTCATAGTCCCGGTCAATGTCTGCCAGGTATCATCTGCAAAGCCATTGTTCAGCGCGTCGTATTTGTATTTGTATTTCGCCGAAATGATTTCATCGCCATCCGGACTGTAGGATTTATTGAGAATGACGTTAGGCTCATTACGGATGCCAAGTGAAGGAACTTCAAGTTTGGCAATGGGGGGCTGATCGGGTTTGACGATAATCTCGCATACGGCTGGAGCGTCCGATTTTCGGCCTTTCGTATCATACACATCCAGTTTGACTTGGACGGTGATATCTTGGCCGGTTCCGTTCGCATAGCTGGTCTGTTTGTTCTGCCATTCGTCGCGGGAGTGATCGATTGGCGTTCCGTCTGGACTGTAGCTGCCGCTTGAATCGAATGCGCTGAAAGGGACAATGTGATTTTCGATGACACTGGCCGGGCATTTAATGATTGAAATGGGGCTGCGGGAAAGAACGTTAATAAAGGCGCTGGCCTCTGCTGTCGCTCCCCACTGGTCACGGCCGGTTCCATAGACAGTATGAGTGCCTTTCTCCATTGTGACTTCGTACATGCCGTATTCGTTCGTCGGGTATTTGCCTTTTAAGCCTTTGATCCAGGGCGTGCCTCGACTGTAATCGAAACCATCAAAGATGAAGTCATCTCCGTCTGGATCAGTCGGAGTTGGTACCGATGGATCCTGAATGACGACGAGATCAAGAAGATCGCCTTCCATGGCTTGGCGGACCGGTTTTGTCGGTTCGCTGGGTTTCACCCATGCAATCTGGAAAGTTGGCGGATGGTTGTTCTTTGGTCCTTTGACTTCAAGAGTCTTCGGTCCGATCCAATCAGTTGCTCCGCAATCGGTTGATACCTTCATATAGACTGGATGGTTACCTTGCCCGATTGCTCTTGGATAGTCGGACCGGGTATAGGTCGTATCGGAATAACTTCTGATCCATTCAGTGACGCTTTCGTTGCTGCCGCGAACGAATTTGTACATGTGACCGGTATACGTGCAGCTTCCCAGTTGCAGATCCTTTGGGTGAGCTGTGAAGCTATCCCCGTAGTCTATTGAAGGGGGGAGGACGTCAAAATCGGCCTTAATCTCTTTGTTTGGAGTCGGCGTCGGTGTTGGAGCTGCGCCAGGCGTAAAGGTGCGCTGAATCGTATTGTTGCTTTCGTTGGATTCATTGATGACGTTGCCGCTATCTACCGTGAGCTTGAAGGTTTTGGATGCGCTAGTCATGAATGTGCTCACAAACGTCAAGCTGGCTGATTCGCCGCTCTTAATCGAGCGAATGGTATCGAGCTTGAGTGTGATCCCCTTTTCGTCCGTCACCTTGACATTGAAAGTGTTATTGATGTCCATGCCTTCGTTATGATAAGTGGCCGTGAAGGTGGCGGGTTTCCCGACTTCGATGACAGGTGGGCCGGAGATGTCGTCTGCGATGAGGTCGGGTTTGGTGGGAGCTTCTATTCGTTTATAAGTAACTACTATTTTATGATCTAACTTGTAAGTCTTCCCTGACCAATCAGTTTCTGAATCCAATAAGTACCGTCTTCCTTGAACTCCGTTTTGGGTTGAACCACTTAGCAAACTATAGTCAATATCTTCAAGATTATTTTTACTATCCAGCATCTTATAAGCTTTTATATATCCGAATCCATCTTTTCCTTTTCCATAATAATTAATATACATATTTTTTGAGTAAGGAATTGCATTTGTAATTTTAATTGAACTAGATTCAATTTTTGTGTAGGGAATTTGTTTATTATCACTTGTAAACATTTGATCTGGAGCGCCTAGACTATCCGACCAAGCTGCAGCAGAACCATCGCTATAACGTAGAGACAATGGAATACTTTGATTTGAATCATCTGTTGCAGGAATTTTTCCTGGAAATTGCGATAACCCGCCAGAAAAGGTCTCTGAGGATGCGGTAAATATATAGGTACCTGCGTTTTCTCCTGACATTGTCCAATTCTTTGCTGACGAATTACGCCATATATCGTAGTACATATGAGAGCTTCTATGACCAGTTACATCAACCGGAGAACCGTTAATTTCAGCGAACTCAATTTTCCCAGTTGTAACGTTGTAGCTTCCCAATTGTCCCTCCTTAACTCCATTTATTTCAACATCCCACGAGTTGACCTCATAACCGGAAAATTGCCGGATCTGTCTACTGAAATTCTTCACATTTCTACTTGGGTAGTAATCTATTCCTGTAAGCGGTTGGTCAGTGAAAATATTTTCGGAGGAAGCATTAGTTATAGGTGAATTTAGAAAGCTTTCATTTAAAAGTGAAACTAACATTGTAATTAGTAATAGAACACTTAATTTACAATTTCTCTTCATTGTTAAGCATCACTCCTAAAAGACACTTCTATTCTTATTTAATTCAATTATATTTGTGCTGGTTCCATAACCTTGAAAAAAGAATTCAGGCCGCTTGGATTGGTGTAATTCATTCAATTCTTTTTTGCTTATTGTGTATAGCGCCCATATAGTTTCGTTGTTAATTGTATGAGCATAGAAATTTTGATTGCTGTTTATTGGACTTTTTGAATCTCTTGGAAGAATAATTCCTGGCATGAGTATATTGGAGCCCACCATTGATCTAAATGTAAATTGATCTTTAATTATTTTGTTATTGGAAATAGTGACTTTAAAAGCGATTAGATAGTCATTTTCCCAAGTTTGACCGTTAATCTTTGAAAATCCAGATGGAACATAATCGCGGAAGGGGCTATTACTATCAGAAAGGTCAATGATAAGAATTTGCTTAAACTCTCCGGCTATATTTGGACGTAGCTCTGATGTGAATGGTAAGCTTCTAAAGCTACCTCCCCACATTGTCTGTACATTTGTTCCTCGATAAGCTACTTCCGCATACGAGGCAGCTCTCTTATCCGCTGTCAGATTTCCGCCATTTAGAACCGTCAGTACCCGATCCACAATTACCGTTGCCTGAGCGCGCGTAGAATTTTCTTTCAGACCCAGCTCGCCGCCGGTAAGGCCAGATAGGATTCCGCGCTTCGTTGCTTCATAGACCAATTGCGTGTCGCTAGTCTTCGTATTCCGCAATGTTTGATCAATAGCCCTTACTGTGATTCGCGCCATTTCCTGGCGGCTGATCGGCTGAGTCCAATTCCCATTAAAATCGGATGTACGGTGTATGCCAGCTTCTACAGCTGCACTTACATACGGCGTGTACCAGGGCTTGCCGGATAAGTTTGCGGGGATATCCAATTGGAGAGATAAATCAACAAGCTTCAGGAATTCAGCCCTGCTGATCTCTTGATTCGGTTTGAACGTGCCGTCTTCGAATCCATTGACCAGCTCTTTCGAGATGAGCTTTTGAATCGAGCTGTAATACCAGTCGCTGGATTTCACATCCTTGAAGGATGTACTGGCGGCCGCAGTTGAAGCTGCTTCAATTGATGCTGTAACGGAAGAAAAGAGAAGAGCAGCAGCTGTTAGACCGGTGGTCAGTTTGGAAAGTTTCATTTCAATCCGCTCCTTAACATAGGATCTTGTTATTTCCTAACCTGCTTGTGAATGGTCTGGCATGAATTGATCGGGTGATAGAGCAGCGGCTTAATTTCATTCGTAAAAAGGTTGTCCGACTTTCCCACACCTTTGTCACTTAAATGAACCGTCCGCTTTTAAACCAACACTAGGAACCGTTCTGTAATTGTCGTCCAGGAAAGATAAAATTATATGGTCTAAAAATTGTTATCGTTGTTCCCGAGCCTGCTCCGCAATAATCATCGATCTGGTCGAGTTGATAGATTCATACATGATCAAGCCTGAACCGGCTAGCATAACCATAGCCGATAAGGTAATTAACATTAACCGAACCAAACTGCATTCCTCCAGACACCTCTTTTTGCCTTATATCGGTAATTTTAATGATTCCTTCCATAATCAGAACAAAAAAACACCCGTCCCAGCATCAGCTGCGGACGGGTGCTTCCCGATTCCGAATCATTCATTTCTTCCTATTATATCCATGTAGAATCATTAATCAACAACAAATTTATCTCGGGAGCTTGTATCTCAGCTCAAGCGCATCGGATTCCCTGGGATCGGCCATGACAGCCACTTCCCGAACATACCCTCGCTGAACGAGCTTCTGCAGGATAAGCGTAAGATCGACGTGAAGTCCGTTCATGGAAGGATGGCTTGCCAGCTCCATGATGCTCCAAGGCTCCTCCCTCGATTCCAGAATATGAAAGATTAGAGAGGAGCAGGATCGCATTTTGCTCATGATCGAAAACTCGCAGGCGAGAAGCACGAGCTGAATGCGCTGTTCAAGCGTCTCCGGACTCGTCGTGAGCTCCTCATACAGCTTATAAATGCCCGGATGGAACCTTCGCATCTGCCGCCAAACGGATGGCTCCGGATGAAGTCCGGCTTCAAGCAGCTCCATATGGGCATAATGATTTAAAGTTTTGATAATATCGTTATGAGCATCGAATTGAAACCCGTCCGAAAGGTTTTGCTTGGCTTGAAGGCATGATTTCAAGAAAGCCTCATACTCCACAAGCAGCTTCCGCTTCATGAGCTCATCCGGGAATTGGCTGATGCGCGCCTTGATCTGTTCGAGGAAGCTTTCCTTGTCGAAAACAACGTCTCCTCGCAGCAGCCATTCGATGATCCTGCCGTCGCTCCCGTTGGAAACCCATTGCTCCAAGCCCACGCAGGTTGTCCGGCGGATCATGACACGCTGCCCTTCCATGCGCAAATGTTCAATCGATGGCCGGCTGCACGCCGAGCTCGTGATGACGAGCAGCAGCAGGTCCAACCCGTCGATCTGCGGATGAAACGGATAGGGATGAGAGACAGACACAAGCCCGATCACTCCTTCTTCAAACTGGAGCAAACTCGAAACGTGTTTTTTCATAAGTTCCAAACGGTTATCCCCCATATAGCTTCCACCAGAAGTTTCCGCTATAATATTAGTCTGTAGGTTATGATTCGACAAAAACAGGCGGTTTCCTGCCTTGCTTACAAGAAATCGGGCCGCTATGCCCGAGCCAATGAAAGGGAATGAATTCGAGTGCTACTTAAATCCAGCAAGATCAACGAGTTCCGCCTGTGGGGGCTTGTCCTCATCCTTGTCGGAATGGGGGTTATGATTCTTGGCACGGCGGGCATCGTTTTCTGGGGCCAGACCGGCAAAGTGATTGCCGCCGTGTTCATGGTTATCGGCATGATCGCCCTGCTCGTAAGCGTCGGCATCTATTTCTGGGCAGGCATGCTCTCGACCAGCGCGGTCATGCTCATCTGTCCGGAATGCGGACGCCAGACCAAAATTCTTGGACGCACCGACCGCTGCATGTACTGCAAGACGATCCTCACGCTGGACAAAGAGATGGCGACGCACGGTCTGGACAGCGATGATGATGAGCTGCCTGTTGCTGCAAGCAAGACCGATTCGGGACCTGCAGCAGCCGCTCCGCCTTCGTCCCAGGCCTGAATTTCATAAAAGCCCTCGGCGCCGCGACTTCACTTGGAAGTCATGGCGCCGAGGGCTTTTTTTGATCGTGATTTCAATCGTCCTTGAATCAAGATGGATTGCTGAGGCCGTTGTGGATGACAGACCAGACATCATCCGCCTGGAAGGAGCGGCTCCATGTGGCCACGCCTGCCAATCCGTATTTGTGGACCAAGGCGATGCGCGCCTCAAGGGAGACTTTGTCTTCGATCCATATCCGGTTCAGCCCTCCCTCTACCGGGTACTGAACATAATTCTGGCCCGTTGACGGATCAAACTCCGGCTTCAGCTTATTCGTCGCGATCAGCTCCCTGATCTTGTTCATGCCGACAGCCTTGGACGATACTTTGACCGACCCGTCCGAAGCGGTTTTCTCCGTCCAGATCCGCGTATATAGAGGCATGCTCAAAATCAGCTTGGAGCCGGGAATCTTATCTTCTTCCAGCAGCCTCAAAATCGAATTTTCCACCCAAGGCAGCGAGGCGACCGAACCCGATTCGGGACTGGACGCCCAATGCTCGTCATAGGCCATGAGCATCATGTAGTCGACGCTTTGAATCAATTCGGCCCGGTCCAGGAACAAGGACCACATCTCGCTATTGGACTTCGGCGTCACATCGATGGAAACGACAAGACCCTGCTCATGCAGCATCGGCGTCAGCTCCCTCACGAATTGAACGAGTGCGCCTTTGTCGGAGGTCCGTACATTCTCGAAATCGATGTTGATGCCCTGAAGCTGGTACATTTTGGCGTAGGCCAAAAGCTGCTGGATCATGGAAAAACGGGTCTCGACATTGGCCAAAGCTTGAGTCGTCCGTTCCGGATCAAAGCCGTTGCTGAACAGCGCCCACACCTGGATCCCCTTGCTTCTCGCCCATTTCGCATAATTGGCATCCGCCTTGCTGCGGATTTGGCCGGCTCCATCCATTAATTCGAACCAGGTGGGGCTGACGACGTTGACCCCTTCCATGGCAGGGAACTTCGCCGGATCGGGAGCCACGTTGTATACCGCTTCCCAAGTCAGATTGATTTTCTGGCCGGTCGATTTCCACGCCAGTTCAGGCTGCTGCTCGACTGGCTCTTGAGTCGTCTGCTTGTCCGACAACCGAAGCTCGGATTTGCGGGCATAACCGCTGTACCCGCTTGGCCCTTGGACGGAGTACCAGTCTCCTTCTTCCTTCCAGACCGTGAGCCTGCCTTCCAATGGAACCTTTTCAATATAAGGGCTATGAATGCTCGGCTCGTTGCGGACAGCCAGCTCCTTTTTGCCAGGAATCGCATACTGGATGCTGTCGCCTCCCTTGGCAAGCGTAACGGCTCCAGTGACCTTCGATACTTGAGCTTGGACGCCGTACAGCGTGTTCAGCGGAGTCAAAGGCACATAGACGATGCCTTTTCGGGTTTCCGGAGCGACAGCCAGCTTGAACGGTTTGCTGCCAAGCTTGGCGGTGAGAGTATCCGTTTTCATTCGCAGCACTTGACTGCCATTGGTTAAAATGATGGATTCCGAATCGGCTTCATAGCGAATCGGAATCTCGCTTCCGAGCATGGAAGTGACGGCTTCGATCGGAAGCTTGATCTCGTCGCCCTCCAGCAGAGCGCCCGCTCCCATGAACTCGCCTTTATAGAACAGCGGATGCTCAACCGAGAACACCGGCGTCTCCTGCTCGTTGCTTGGCATAAGCAGCTGATATCCTGCCCATGCCCCTGCCATGATACCGATACATACACAGAATCCCAGCAAGCGGCGAAATCCTCTTCCCTTGCGCCTGCCCGCAGAGGTCATGCCCCTTCTCATTGCTCACACTCCTTGCGTATACAAAGATTAGACGAGTTCGGAACGCAAAAAGTTGACCGATCCTTCTCTATGAGTCTATTAAAAGAGGGCTATATTCATGCACATAAAAAAAACCGTTTGGAAGCATCGCTTCCAAACGGTTTCAATTCACGGTCGTTTTCGCGCATTGCGTGCATACTCCGTAAATTTCCATTCGATGTCCTTCGACACGGAATCCGGTCTCTCGGGAAGCGGCTTGCTCCACCTCCATGAGAGGAGGATACTCAAAGTCGACGATATCTCCGCATACTTTGCATATGGCGTGATAATGGTCGGACAAGTCGGCATCAAACCGGCTGGAGTCATCCCCATAGGTCAGCTCCCTGACCAAGCCTGCCTCGACGAACAAACGCAGGTTGTTGTAGATCGTAGCGACGCTCATGCTCGGGAAGTCGGGTGACAAAGCTTTATAGATCTCGTCCGCAGTCGGATGAGTCATGGAATTCATCAGAAACCCAAGTATCGCGTGACGCTGCGGGGTCATGCGGACGCCGCTTGCCTTCAGCTGCTCCAGAGCTTGCTCAACGCTGGCTCCCATTCCCGATCACGTCCTTCGTAATTTATAGTTGTATTTACTTTGTAGTAGTTCTATTGTAAGCCTGAATTTTACGTTTTGTCAATGAAGAGGCTACCATCCAACTTTTCTCTTTGCATGGCCTATAGGCTTCATCCGGGACCGGGATAAGAGGTAATCCGTATGTCGCTGTTGGCATCGACCCGGATCCGGTACGTACCGAGCCCGATTTGGCCTTTGACGGTCTTTTTCTCGATTTGGAGAGGCAGCTCGGAACGGATCGTCCCGAAGGTAACCGATCCATCAACCGTATAAGAACCATCCGCCGGCAAGGATAAGAGAATTTCGCCAATGGAGCTGTTGATGTCCCAAGTGCCCCCGACCACAGAGCTTGCCAGGCTGATTTCTCCATTCAGCGTATCCGCCTGCACGCTCCCGCTTACTTCACGGACATGGATGAATCCGTTCCTCGTCTCGAGCAGCGCTTCACCCCGAACATCGTTGATGTCCAGATTGCCATTGGCCGTGGAAGCGGTCAGCTTGCCATGGATCGACGAGGCTGTAATCGCTCCTTCCTTGGCCGACAACGCCGCGTCTCCGGTAATTCTCCGGGCTTTCACCTCGCCATTGCTGGTGCCCGCTTCCAGCGGTCCGGTCAAATCCATCGCTTCGATGGAACCGCTGCGATTGCGTACGACAAACCCGCCGGTTGCGCGAATGCCGCTTAGCTTGACGGAGCCGTTGCCCGCATTGAGCAGGAATTTGACCGTTTGCTCAGGAGCAGCGGGAGGAGGAGAGGGACTCGCCGCGTCCGTCTGTGGAGAAGGAGAAGGCTCCGTACCGTCGGGTACATTCTCTCCCGGCAGGGCTGTTCCCGCCGAGAGAGGACCAGGAGAAGGAGATGCTCCCGGAACGGACAGCAGCGTCTCCAAATCGGCCGGAATCGTAATCTGGAGGTTGAAACGCGGCATCCGCGCCCCGTTGGCGCCGTAAGGCATCCCCTTTGTCTCAATGTGCAGCTTTCCTTCCGCAGATACGGAGACGGCTGATTTTTGCTCCACCAGATCCGCCTCCTGCTTGTTGTCGGAATCGACCCAGAGCGTCGCTTCGACGGTTACTTCCCGGCTGTCCGGGTCTGTCGAAGGTACGACCGACACGTCTCCGTTGGGGTTGTCGACCACGACATCGTTCAGCGGTTCCGTAATGACGGCGGATACTGGCTTCAAGCTGTAGCTGTACCCCTTTTCCTCCGACAGGTTCTCCATCCTCGCGCCGGTCCCGTATTGATCCAGCCAACGGAAAGGAAGCCCGCCGTATTGGGTGATCGAGTAGGCTGATCCCGCAAGCAGCAGCGCTGCAAGAAGCGAGCCCGCGCCTGCCGACAGCCTTCGCCCAGGCTTTTTTCTCTCCAGCAGCTGGTAGACCAGCATTTCAAATCCGGCAAGAACGAACAAGAGCGGCCACCAGTCGGCTAACAGCCCGATGTCATTGCGTCCCGCAGCCTGATCCCACAGCAGCAGAACTCCGCATGCAGCCAGCAAAGCGGCGCTGCTGAGCCTGCCGAAGCGGAAGAAGCCCGGCTTGATCCGAAAAGCCATCCATGCGGCGATGATCAGAAGAATGACTCCGGATGCCATATCCCCAAGCCAATCCAGTCTTGGCTGGACAGCTCTTGTCGGACGGATAAGAAAAAAGAGAATGATTCCGCCGGCGACAAGAATCATGCTGTGAGTCATCGCGAAGCCGGCAGGCTCCGGTCGCAGGCGCGCATCGTCTTCAGACAGACGCGTGCGGCTGGCGATCTGCAGGGCATCGAACACGCTGACGAAATACAGCGCCGGCAGCGCCATTCCCAAATATACGAGCAAAAGGGCGCGGCTGCCGCTCGTCGCATCGGAAAATCGGACGAGAGCGGCCAGATCCAGCAGCACCGCGAGCAATAGGACCAGGCCGCGTCCATAGCGGCCGATGTAGAGATGGCCTCCGCCGGGGAGCAAAAAAGCGAGCAGTCCGGCCAGCCAGCGACGTTTCGGTTGGAATTGGGTATTGTTCATTCCGCGCTCACGGCATGCACACCATCCAGCGATTTGATTTCTTCAAGCAATTTGATGATATTGCACGATCGGGGGAAATTAACATACAGCAGCAGCATCACCCTCGGCCCTTCCATTTCACGGTTGCCGTGCTCCTGCAGCGACATCTTGCGCATGACGATGCCTTGCTGCTGGAGAAGAGCGCTGATCGCCTGAAGAAGGGCGTTCGTTTCGTCAGCCAAAATCTGCAGGTGATGCTCTTTTTTTCCGTTGCTGAATTTGCGTTCGACTTTATTAAGGACGATGAGGACGATAAGGACAATCACTGTGACGGCCACGGCAGGGAACAAAAATCCAGCGCCGACCGCAAGTCCGATGGCGGATACGACCCATAGCGTAGCGGCCGTCGTAAGGCCCGTAATGGATTTCCCGGTAAATAAAATGGTGCCCGCTCCCAGAAAACCTATGCCCGTAATGACTTGCGCTGCCAGACGAGCCGGGTCGAGACGGACATTCGTCTCGTTGATGAAGGCTGAAAATCCGTATGCCGACAAAAGCATCAGCAGACAGGAGCCAAGGCAAACCAATATATTCGTCCGAAGGCCGGCCGCATGATTCGACTGCTCCCGCTCGAAGCCGACCAGCCCGCCGAGCAGAACAGCCATAAGCAGCCGGAGCATCATCTCCCACTCGCTGATGTACCAGGGACTGCTGACAGCCAAGGATGCGCTCATGATGTGCCATCCCACCCTTTCTCTTCGTTGCTGCGCATCTTTTCAGGCTATTGTACCTTACTGTATGCGGCGACATGAAGCATTTCTTCGCTTCAACATACTTTAACACGGATGCTAGGTTCCGTAACGTCCAAAGCGGGCAGGAGCGATAAACCTCGTACTTATATCGCATATTGAAAAAAGCCGCTCCCGATAGGGAACGGCTGTTGAAATCAGCGGTTGAGATAGTCGGTCAAAAGCTTGTTGACGAGTCCCGGGTTCGCTTTGCCGCGGGATTCCTTCATCACTTGGCCGACGAGGAAGCCGATCGCTTTTTCCTTGCCCGCCCGGTAGTCCTCCACCGACTGCGGGTTCGCTGTTACGACCTTCTCCACAATGCTCTGGATGGCTCCTTCATCGCTGATCTGGACGAGTCCCTGCTCTTCCACGATCTGCTGCGGAAGCTTGCCGCTCTCGAGCATTTCCTTGAACACGGTCTTCGCGATCTTGCCGCTGATAGTGCCTTTTTCGAGGAGGCCGATCATTTCTCCCAAGCCTTGTCCGGTAATCGCGACGCCGTCGATCTCCTTGCCGGTCTGGTTCAAATAAGCGAGCAGATCGCCCATAATCCAATTGGACACCGATTTGGCATCGTTCGTATACGCCAGGCTCTCTTCAAAGAAATCAGCCAGCTTTTTCGAGGAGGTGATGACGCCGGCGTCATATGCAGGCAAACCGTATTCGGAGGTGTAGCGGGCTTGCCGTGCATCCGGAAGCTCGGGAATGGAAGCGCGGACGCGCTCCTTCCACTCGTTGTCGATAAGCAGCCGAACCAGGTCCGGATCGGGGAAATACCGATAGTCATGCGACTCTTCCTTGCCGCGCATGGAGAAGGTTTTGCCTTGGGAATCGTCCCAGCGGCGCGTCTCCTGCACGACGGTACCGCCGCCGTCCAGTATGTCGGCCTGCCGCATCTGCTCGTACTCCAGTCCGCGCTGCACGCCGCGGAAGGAGTTCATGTTCTTGAGCTCGGCTCGGGTGCCGAATTTCTCCTGGCCCCATGGACGAAGGCTGATGTTGGCGTCGCAGCGCAGGCTGCCTTCTTCCATCTTCACGTCGGACACGTCGCAATACTGCATGATGGCGCGCAGCTTTTCCAGATAGGCCTTCGCTTCCTCCGGGGTGCGGAGATCCGGCTCGGATACGATCTCCACAAGCGGAGTGCCGACACGGTTGAAGTCCACAAGGGAAGCGAAACCGCCTTCGACATGGGTCAGCTTGCCGGCGTCCTCCTCCAGATGGAGGCGGGTAATGCCGATCCGCTTCGTCTCGCCGTTCACTTCAATGTCGATCCAGCCGTTCTCGCCGATCGGCTGATCGAATTGGGAGATCTGATACGCCTTCGGGGAATCGGGATAAAAATAGTTTTTACGGTCGAACTTGCTGATATCGGCCACGGTGCAGTTAAGCGCCATGGCCGCCTTCATCGCGTACTCGACCGCCTGCCGGTTCAGTACCGGCAATACGCCGGGGTGGCCGAGGCAGATCGGGCATGTATGGGTATTCGGCGGCGCTCCGAACGATGTCGAGCAGCCGCAGAAAATTTTGCTGGCGGTATGCAGCTCCACATGCACTTCAAGCCCGATCACCGTTTCGTACGAATTGTATTCCGTCATGGATAACGTTCCTCCTGCTTGCAAGATACGGGCGCTTACAGCTGCGGGCGCGCCTTGTGGTGGTCGGTGTGCTGCTCGAAGGCATGGGCGGCGCGAAGCACGGTCGCTTCGTCGAACGCCTTGCCGATCAGCTGCAAGCCGACAGGCAGTCCGTCCGCGAAGCCGCACGGCACGCTGATGGCCGGCACGCCGGCCAGGCTGACCGGGATGGTGACGATGTCATTGAGATACATCGTCAGCGGGTCGCCGATCTGCTCGCCGATGCGGAATGCAGGCGTTGGAGCCGTCGGTCCGAGCAGCAGGTCGAAGTTCTCGAACGCCTGGTCGAAGTCGCGCTTGATCAAGGTGCGTACCTTTTGCGCCTTCAAATAGTAAGCATCGTAGTAGCCGGAGCTGAGCGCATACGTGCCGAGCATGATGCGGCGCTTCACCTCGTCGCCGAAGCCTTGACTGCGTGACTTGCGGTACAGGTCGATGAGATTGTCCGGATTGTCGGCTCGCACGCCGTATCGGACTCCGTCGAAGCGGGCCAGGTTGGAGGACGCTTCAGAGGAAGCGAGCAGGTAATAGGTCGCGACCGCATACTCGGTATGAGGCAGCGATACTTCTTCCCATGTCGCTCCAAGGCCCTCGTACACTTTGAGCGCGGCCAGGACGGCCTCCTTCACTTTAGGATCGATGCCTTGACCCATATATTCCTTCGGAACGCCGATGCGAAGACCTTTGACATCTCCTGTCAAAGCGCTGACGTAATCCGGAATGGCAACGTTCGCCGAGGTCGAGTCCATGCCGTCATGTCCGGCAATGGCTTGCAGAACATAAGCGGAATCCTCGACGTTTTTGGTCAGCGGCCCGATCGCATCCAGCGAGGAAGCAAATGCGACCAGACCGAAGCGGGACACAAGGCCGTAGGTCGGCTTCAAGCCGACGACGCCGCAATAGGATGCCGGCTGGCGGATGGAGCCCCCGGTGTCGGACCCTAGAGCGAAATACACTTGGCCGGCTGCAACCGACGCTGCCGAGCCGCCGCTGGAGCCTCCAGGGACGTAGTCCGTATTCCAAGGATTGCGGACCGGGTGGAAGCTCGAGTTCTCATTGGAGCCGCCCATCGCAAATTCGTCCATGTTGAGCTTGCCGATCGTGACCGCTCCGGCATCGCGCAGCTTGGAAGCCGCGGTCGAGTCGTAGATCGGATTGTAATTGCTCAGGAACTGGCTGGCGCACGTGGTGCGAAGCCCCTTCGTCACAATGTTGTCCTTGATGCCTGCGGGGAGTGCGTGCAGCAGCCCCTTCTCCGCTCCTGCATCGCGGTCCAGCCCTGCAGCCCTGGCACGCGCGGATTCCTCGTTCAGCGTCAGGAAAGCCCCTATCTTGCCGTCCGTCTCCGCGATGCGCTTGAAGGAAGCATCGGTCAGCTCAGCAGCCGACAGCTTGCCGGCGGCGAGCTCGTTATGTACATCCTGAAGTCTCTTGTCAAATAAAGCCAAGCGTTGTTCCTCCTTTCAGCTAGGGATCCTATTCCAGCACGGCAGGCACTTTGAACTGCCCGTCCTCTTCATCCGGCGCGTTCAGCAAAGCGGTCTCGTTGGAAACCGATCCGCGCACCTGATCTTCCCGCATGACGTTCGTCACCGGCAATACATGGCTCGTAGGCTCCACATCCGTCGTATCCAGCTCTCCGAGCTTATCCGCATAAGCGAGTATGGCGCTGAGCTGCTGGGCAAATTGCCCCTTCTCCGATTCCGTGAACTCCAGCCGGGCCAGTCCCGCCACATGCTCCACATCCCGAATCGTTATATTCATCGCGCTGTTCCCCCCTTGCCTCTTCGTCATTCCTTGTATTATACCTTGAGTTCCACAACATTCTCAATGAGCTGCAAATGCAAAAAAGAAGGCGTCCGCCAAGTTGGCGGCGCCTTCTGCGCTTACTTGCTTGCTGTGCCGGAATATCACTTCCAGGCAGAGAGATCGACCTTGGAGCCCGGCTCCACGACCTGGCCCTTCAGGCCGAGCCCTCTCAAGCTCTCGACAAAAGCGCCGGCATCCTGACGGATGGGCGGAAACGTATCGTAATGAATCGGGACGACATGCTCCGCTCCATACCATTCGGCCGCCTGCAAGGCATCCTCTGGTCCCATCGTGAAATGGCCTCCGATCGGGATGAAGGCGATATCCGGCTTGCTGCGCTTGCCGATCAGAGCCATGTCCGAGAACAGACAAGTATCGCCGGCGTGCAAAATCCGCTTGCCGTCCACCTCAATGACAAATCCGGCCGGCATGCCGCCGTAAACGATTCTCTGCTCGTCATCCAGCACGATGCCCGAACTGTGGAAGGCCGGTATCATCGTCGCCTTGGCGAACCCGAGGTCGACCGTTCCGCCCATGTTCATGCCGATCGTCTCGGCACCTTGCCAGGACATGTAGGCAGCCAGTTCGGGAATAGCGACGATCGGAGCTCCGTTCGCCTTGGAAATGTCGGCGGCGTCCAGGATATGATCCTGATGCGCATGAGTAAGAAGAACGTAATCCGTGCGGATATCGGACGGATTGCTCTTGGACAGCGGATTGCCGCTTAGGAATGGATCGACCAGCAAAGATTTCCCGTTATCCGCCGTAATTTGAATGCAAGATTGGCCGTGAAAAATAATTTCCATCCTCATCATCCTCCTCTATCGACTAAAATCCGCTCCGCTTCTTAAATCCAGGCCTTGAGATTGACTTGCCGGATAAAGTCGTCGCGGCTTTGCAGCTCTTTGGATCCGGGCTCTTCGGCAGGCTCTTCGGCTGCGTCGCCATTCATGATCCGGTTGAACAGCTCTTCGTTGCGGGTCGCCAAGGCATAATCGATCAGAGCCTCCCGCTCCACGCGGTCAGCCTCCAGACGAAGCAGGATCTCCTCCAGCTCCACGTCATCTCCCGGAACGAGAAAATTGCGGTTTTCCGCTGGTATGCGGATGACATAATCAAATACATTGTCCGCATTGCGGTCATAGGCAATAATATATCCATACTCCCCGACAGGAAGATTCTGCTCATATTGATCAGCGATGATAACGACCTTGTCTCCGAGCTTCAGCATTGTCACTCGCCCCCCTGCTCTTTGCCGCGGCCTATTGAAATAAACAGAAATGATAGGCTCGCGGACAGCTCTTTTAAAAAGTTTACTAGAAGTAGCGGGGTGAGTGCAAACGGATATGTTCAAGAGCCGGCAGATGAAGAGAATAAACCGGGCCGGAGGCATGGAAATTAACAGTATTGACATGGTTTTCCTGCACGGCAGCACCCTATGCTGCGGCTCCAAATCAAAAGCTAAGTGCTGTGGTTCTTATTAGGCTGTTAGCTGTGGTCTGATAAGGAGCTAAGTTCTGCTGACCTGATTAGGTTAAGTGCTGCGGTTCCCGATCAAGAACTAAGGCTTGTATAGACTGTATTCATCGGGCCGGTCAGCTCGGCGGTTCCTTTCACATGCCAGACAACCGGCTCCATCATGGAAAACAACCGCGGGTAAGAGACGGCTATGATCATGACGACGCCGGGCCGATCGAGCGTCACTTCGTAATTGTACCGGGAATTGCGGTACGTGAAAGGAAACGGCTGGCCGGCGTTGATGACTGCCCAGTCTTCCAGCACGACGCGCTGGCGCAGCCTGGAGCCGGGAAGCGGATGACCCGAAGCATCCAGCAGCAGATTGAGCCGCAAGTATTCCATCGCCTTCTCGTACGCCGCCTCTGCATTGATCGTGAACCGGCCTTCGGCCAAATCCTCCTTGTTCAACTGCTGGGCGGCCGCATGGACGGCTCTGCTGACGGAATGCTTGCTCTCGAACAAGGTGCGGATCGATCTTTCCTCATCGATCTGCAGCGCATGGGCGGAAGCCCAGACGGTCAGCATAAGCATGATAAGCAGCAATTTGGACATGGTTTTCCCCTTGCGTGATCAGGATCAGGCATTACGGTACGTATTCGCTCATTTTAATGCCCGATGCGGACATTCTCTCCTCGGGATCAGGCCCAGCAATCCCTATCAGGCTGTCGATCTGGAACAGCCTTTCGTAGGGATAGCTGATCGTAAGAAGCAGCCCCTTTCCTCTCAGCAAAGGTCTGGACGAAGAAGTGGCGACGCCTCCATCCGAAGCCGATATGCGGTACCGGATCTGATCCCGCCTCATTCCAGCCTGCTCCAGCCTGCTGCGGGAGGCTTCGACCATGGCATCGTCAATATAGCCGCGGCTGCCGCTCGCCCCCGTTTCGAGAAGGTAATCCACTTCCTTCTGGAGGAGAGCTTCCCTGACGATGAAGACATGCTTGTAAATCGGCGAAAACATCATCCAGCACAGCATTCCCGCAAACAGGACGAATACCAGAATCTGCTTCATGGATCGGTGCTTCGGATTTCTTCCGCCATCCGGCTGCCCATGGAGGCCAACCGGACTTTCGATCCTTCCTCTCCGTCCACGACGGATAGGTAAATGGCGATGACCGTTACCAATAAAAGCATGGATACGAGCAGTTCCTTCATGGATCCCCCTTGCTTTCAGCCAGTCGATTGGAGACTTAGGAACTTAAGGCAGCAGGCTGCTGATTTGGCCGTTCGCAGCCGTTCCGTGATTCTGAATCTGCACCCGCGTACCGGTGCCGTTGTCTGCGATTATGGAATTGAACAGCAGCATTACGACAACCAGCATCATGACCGTAACTAAAATATTGCGCATCATCTCACCTCCTTGAATAGCATTTGCCTTGCACGGAAGCATGAAACGATGGATTCAAGCAGGAACACAACTGCTGAGCTGCTTGAGCTGTCGAGTTGGATGAGCCGTTGAGCTGCATAAGTGTCGAGTTGGATGAGCCGTTGAGCTGCATAAGTGTCGAGTTGGATGAGCCTTGAGCTGCTTGAGCTGTCGAGTTGGATGGGCCGTTGAATTGAATGAGCTGGAACAGCTGCTTGATCGGCTTAGAGAATTGCGCTAGTTGAGCGAATCGAACAGAGCCTGGCTCTCCCTCACCCACGGATAGATGAAGACCTGAAAGGTATACAGGATCGGAATACCCGCGAGCATGAACAGCATGTACGAGCTCGACTCCTTGCGGCTTTCCTTCAATAGCTCCAGCTTGTCCTTATAATCGCGGATACGTTCCCTTAACAGGACGTAATAGGCCTCGTGATCATGCACCCGCAGCGATTCAATCGTCTCGGCGAAGCTCATTCCCTCCTCCGTCCCGATCCGATGCTTGAACTGGCGGATGGATTGTTCGGCATCGTGATACCATTCGCCCAGCAGCCGCTGAAGGTCGCTCCGAATGAATCGTGTATAGGGCACGCATCTCATGAGTTTGGCGTGGATATGCAGGCTGGAGCCTTGCATGTACAGCAGTTGTACGCTTATGGCATGCACTTCCTGGATGACACGCCTCGATCTGGCTTTCTTCCAGGCACCGAGGATGGATTTGTCGGCATAGGCGCAGACAAACACCGCCGCGAATACGGCCATGATAACTGCTTGAACGGGTCGCGCCTCTCCTATTGCCAGCCAGGCTCCGCATCCTGTCACCCCGAGAATGCAAGACTGCATGGCTATCCTCCGGACAAGCAGGTAAAGCCCCGGATCGTACTCCAGACCGCATCCGGCCAACAGCGCCGCTCTTGCTTTATAATCGAGGCTATCCCTATAAAGCTTCCAGAATGCAAGCCTTTCATCCGTCACCCGAACATGCTTCCAAGGACGATCGGGAAGATGGAGCCAGCGCTTGCGCTTCGCAGGAAGCAGCTTCCCTAAGAAAAAGATCGAAACCGCGACAAGCACAAACTGTCCCAAAACAGATGCATAGAATAAGACAGCGGCCCAGCCTTCCATCATAATCATAACCACCTGTGTCCTTTACATTTTTTTGCGTGAGAGCCAAAGCCCCATCAAGAAAGACATGAAGATAAGCAGCAGCGCATTCAGCAGCATGTCCCTGCCAGCGGCGTCCTGCAGATAGTACCGATAGGAATTGTCTGCGTTGTACCGGATATTGATCCCCATGAAAACGGCAAGAAAGAGGATCGGCGTAAAATTCGCGATTCGGATCTCCAGAAGCTTATGGCGTTCCTGTTCTGCAATCCGCCTCGACTTGCGCATGTCTCCCACCAGCTCCCGCAAATTTTCGGATACCGGATTGCCTTCAACGAGTGCGATTCGGAGAATTTCGACCAAATAATCGCCCCACATATGACCGAGCGACGAAGCGAAAACTCGAAGGCTGGCTTCGTCATCCCCTCGGACGGACAAGTTGCGGTACAACTGCTCGAATACGGGCTGCATCGGTCCAAGAAGCCGCTGTTCCTCGACAACCCGCTGCAATGCCCTGCGAATCTGCCGTTCGCCCGTAATCATATAGCACTGGTAAAAGAGCTCCACCGCCGGAAGGAAGTCCATTCTCGCCTGCATCTGCCGATGCAGCAGCAGGCTTCTAAGGAAAACGTAAGGGATCAGCCCTCCCATGGCTCCGGAAAGCAGACTTCCCTTGAAGCTCAAAAACAGCAGCGCCCCTCCCGCAGATCCGGCGGCCAAAAGAAAGAAGGAGAGAAGCAAAAAGCCTTCGGGTTTGATTTTAGACTGCACCGATTCAAGCAAGAGGGAAATATGACTGTACAACCGCTCCTGCTTCGCTAACAAGGAAGCAAGCCTTGCCTTGACGCTGCGGTCGCGGCGGTAGTGAAGTCTGGCAGCCGAATAATAGGCCCTCTCTCCGTGACGAAGCATCGCCATCACCAATATGAAGAGGCATAGTCCGAGAAGCAGAGAGGCCGCTGCGGCAAGTACCCCTCCGCTCACAGCTGCAGCGCCTTCATCGGAATCTCCGTCCGATATTCGCCAGCTTCAGCTTCGGTGACCGCAAATCCGGCAGAAGACATCGTAAATCCTGCTTCGGCAAAGCGCCTGCAATCGTCCGGATCAGGAGAAGCAGCCACATGCCAGCTGCCTGATCCGCGTACATAGACGGCCCAGTCGAGCACGCTTGCTTGTCCCCGATCCCAGCGGATCCGGCCTATTCTTACGATTCTCCGCCTGCCGTCCAACACTTGCATCTCGATTCCGATCTGGGTCACATAACCCGCGATCCGCTTGGAGAGCCGGTCCGGATTCATGGCTCTGCCGTCAAGCATACACATATCGCAGATCGTATCCGGTATATCTTCAAGACGGTTCGCATGAACGGTCGTCATGCTGCCCGAGTGCCCCCGGGTGCAGGCTCTTACGTAGATGTTCGCATCGTCATCCCGAATCTCGGCATGGATGATCCTATCGGGAGATTGTCTGAGCGCCAGCTTGAATGCTTGCTTGGAACGGTGGAGCGGATCATCCTCGTCCATTTCGTATTCCACCGCGTTTTTGTTTGGAAAGTCTCGGCTAAGCATCATCTCCAGCCGGCTTTCCAGCGTGACGAGACGCTCGTCATCGGGCAGCTCGGCGATGAGAGCCTTGAGCAGATGGGTTTTGCCCGAACCCGTCGGACCGATAATGACCAGATTGTACCGGCAATCAAGCGCGGCTCTCAGCATGGCCGCCATGGCGGCGTTCATCGTGCCGCATTCGGGAGAGATCAGCTCTTTCAGACGAAAAGCCTTTGATGCGTAAAAACGAAGCGTAAGCGTCGGCTGGGACGTGAATCCGAATCCCGTCATCGTAACGCGGGTGCCGTCTCGCAGCATGACTTCGGCCCATCTTTTGCGGGGATTGATGCGGTCGTTATTGTAAAGAACAAGATTTTGCTGGATCCGCTCCACTTCCTTCAATGACTGGAAACGGTATGGAGACCGCGAGACCCGACCTTCCCGCATCACATAAATTCTTGTTCCTACGACCTGGATTTCTTCCAAGCCGATCCGCTCCTGAAGGACAAGCTCCAGCGCCCCAAGCCCGATGACTTCCGCGAACAGCGCCTCCGCCAAGGAAGGATATCCGCCAGCTGTTCCGGGCAGCTCGTGAATGCGCAGCCTCAACAGCCTGTCCGTGATAAAAGCCAGAATCTCCTTGCGCTCTCCTGAATAACCGAGAACGGCCCGATTCAGCTTCTCGCCGTATTCACGCCGCTCTTCCTCCGTCAAGCCGCGGGGAGAAGCTAGATATGCCCTCATGTCATCCGCCGCTTTGGCAAAGTCGGACGGCTTCCGAGCCTGATCCTCGTCAGCTTCATCGACGTCTTTCATCATCATCCGGACGACCGGAACGGTTCCGGCTTGCTTCGGCTTGCTTTCGTTCGGGTCGTCGTTCTTGAGCTTCGCGGAATAGGCGGAGGGAGAGAATCGCTTCTCTCCGCTCATACTCCCAGCTCTCCCCGATGAGCGCGCAGTCTGCGGTACCAAGGCTGCGATTCCACATCCGGCCGCTGCCTCAGGCCATGCCGTTTCACAAGCGTCTCTGCAGGACCGCTCATAGCCTGGGCTCCGGCAGCATCCTTCTTGAGCCAATGCCCGTATCGGCCATGGTCAAGGGAATCATAAAAAGCTTCATTCGTTTTAAAACTCCCGATTAGCGGCAGTCCTGTTTCTTTTCCAATTTCCTTCATCTTGTATCCTCCGGTTCTCCAAGGGGTTTGAATGGGAAGCAGTTCGTATCGGCTCGGATCGACTCCGAATAAAGGGGACACCTGGCGAATCCAGCGGCTGCAATCCTCCTGGAAATGCGAGAGCGCTCCGGTCGTGCACAATATCCGGGAATCTGCGCGCCGAGCCGTACTGATCGTCGCGGCATTGTCCCAGCAGCAGCCGGCGTCCGCCACGACCGCCGAAAAGGTCCGTGCAGCTGTCTCCAACAGATGCTCCGCTTCCTCCGGCGTGAAATATTCGGCCTGATCCCTGAGCAGATTGCCAAAGAGAGCATGTACGCCAGGCTCATCCGGGAAAGGCCAGCAAGCCCGCCTCAGCATCCGAGGCGTTAGGGAGCGGGATTTCAGCTCGGGACGGATCGCGTCCAGCGTATGAGCAGGAGCATCGCTCCCAAGGTAACGATGGATTTTGGCGCTCTTCAAGTTCAGGCATAGGAAGCCTACCTCTCCGCCGGTCTGCTCCGCGATTCGGCAGGCTGCCGCATAAGCCGCCGCCGTCGTCCCGATGTTGGGCGTCGTCCCGATAAAGGCGATCAGCGGTGCCGTCATGGCCTGCCTCCCGCGGCGGCAGCCGCCACAGCGTTGAGCGAGTCGGGGCTATAGGCCACGACGAGCTTGCTCTCCCCCGACTTGCAAAGCGAATCGATCCGCAGCCATTGCTCTTCCGTCAGATTCAGGTTGATGTCCTCGATTCTTCCGTTCGCATCCCGGCGGGAAGCATACATCTTCTCGCGGTCGCCAGAGGCAAGCGACAGCAGATTGGGATTGTCCATGTCGTCGATTTCCTGGTTTCCTCCGGTCTTCACCGAAGCGACGATGACCGGTTCCGGGAACAGCCTTTCCGACAGCTCAGCCGCTCCCGATACGTACAGCTGCACCCGATCGCCGGCACGGATGCCGTTGGATACCGAAAGCACATAGCTTCGGGGCAGCTGGAAGGTAGATTCGTTTTTGGCCGGCATGAGCCGGTATCCGTCCATCTTCCAGCTTCGAAGCGGCTCTCCTTCTCCAAGCGGGACGATTGCCTCCTTGCCCGCAGCCAAACCCATCTCCGTCATCATGTCGGCATTGAACGCCATCTCCGGAATCGACATATAACGCAGATCTTCCGCAGCTATCCTCTCTCCGGCTGCAATGAAGCGCTTGGGAGCGACGATCTGCACCGATTGCCGCCTCTCCAGCATGTTGGATTGGACTTGATAAAGGCCGTATACAAGTACGGCGGATAGCGCAGCTGCCAGAAAAACGGTTGATTTTTGATTTCTTTTGAACATGTCGCTCCCTTCTCTGCCCCGGAAAAACAAAAAACGCAAGCAGGAACCGGTAATCCGGTTCAACTGCTTGCGTTCTTCGCGAGCAAAACGATGCCATGCATCGTATACGGTTATGTTTGAGTCTATAGTATCAACAGAATAAATACCTGTCCAGCATTTTTTTCCATATTTTCCTCATCGGACACAATCGCCAGGCAGAAAATGGCGGAGCCGATTATCTGCCGGCTTAAAAGTCGATCAGACCGACGCTGATCTGCAGCGCGTCGTCGACATGTCTCATCATCTCATCGTCGAGATGCGTAATCTTGTCAGTAAGACGCTGCTTGTCGATCGTACGGATCTGCTCGAGCAGGATGACTGAATCGCGATCGAAGCCATGAGCCTTGGCGTCGATCTCAACATGGGTAGGAAGCTTCGCCTTCTGGATCTGGGCCGTAATGGCCGCTACGATGACCGTCGGGCTGAAGCGGTTGCCGATATCGTTCTGAAGGACAAGCACCGGGCGCACGCCGCCTTGCTCGGAGCCTACGACGGGAGATAAGTCTGCAAAGAATACGTCGCCGCGTTTGACGATCAAGAGCTACACCCCGCTGACGAGGCGGCCCAGCGCACGGTCTGCGTCTTCCTCCGCGTGGAAAGCTTCCGAGGCCATGTTCAAGTTGATCTTAGCCATTTCCAGATAACCGCGCTGCATCAATTCACGGATCTGACGTTTTTTGCGCTCCACGAGATAAAGCTTCATCGCCTGCCGAATGAACTCGCTGCGGTTGGAATTCTCCTTGGCCACGATTCCGTCCACTTCTTCCAGGAGCTGGTCCGGGATACTGATCATGATTCGTTTGGTATTCTGCAGATTGGCCACCAACTCGCACCTCCAAAACTTGTCAAAGCCTATTACCATTATGTCTCCGTTGGTATCGAGCTATACTCAACCATACCTATGAAAGGGCACTTTTCGTTAGAACGGCAAGATCCTTCAATAGTCGTTAAAAGGCTATTCGCCGCATAGCGACGCGATTCCTTCTTGACTTCTTCAAAAAATGACAAGAAGCCTCACATCCCTCCGCCGAGAAGCGGATTCGACACTTCGACGACCGCACCGCCGCGAATGTAAATCCGCGGGACGCGCGCAGCAAGCATGCAGGTAAGCTCGTAATTGATCGTGCCGAGCTTGTCGGCAACCTCTTCGGCCGAGATCCGCTCTTCCCCTTGCGAGCCGATGAGGATGACTTCCTCGCCCGGCAGCACCGGGAATGTACCCGCATTGTCTGCGGCTGCAAGCGCAATCATGCTCTGATCCATGCAGATCGTGCCGACAACCGGAACTCTGCGGCCGCGCAGCAGCGCTTCTGCCTTGCCGGTGAGCATCCGGCTGAAGCCGTCGGCATATCCGACCGGCAGCGTGCCGATCCGGGTATCTTCGTCGGCGACGAAGCGGGTGCCGTAGCTCACTCCCCAGCCAGGGGGTACCGTCTTCACGTGCACGACTTCGGTCTTCAGGGACAAAACCGGACGCAGATTCACTCTGCCGAATTCCACTTCATTCGACGGATATAGACCGTACATGCCGATGCCGAGACGGAGCATGTCTCCGCCCAGCTCCGGCGTATCCATGCCTGCCGCCGTATTGGCGCTGTGCAGGATTGGAATCGGAAGGCTGCGGCTGCGCACGTAATGCATGATCCCGGCAAACCGCTCGTATTGCAGGAGCGTGTAGCTCTTGTCGGCCTCATCCGCTTTGGCGAAGTGGGTGAACACACCGTCGACCTGAAGCTGAGGAATCGCGAGCGCCTTCTCGATGAACCGTTCGGCCGCTCCGCTGCCGTCGGCGAGCGTCCCGAGCCGGCCCATTCCGGTATCCACTTTGATATGAACCTTAAGCTTGCGCCCATCATCCTCGGGCAGCGATGCCGCCGCCTCCAGAACATCCTCCCGGAATAAGGCGATTGATACATCATGCCGTCGCGCCGCCGGCAGTCCCTCCGGCGGAACGTATCCCAGCACGAGAATCGGCGCGGAAATGCCCGCTCTGCGGATCGTGAGAGCTTCGTCAAGAAAAGCCACACCCAGATAATCGATTCCGCAAGCCTCGGCTTCGCGGGCGACCTGGATGAGGCCGTGTCCATAGGCATTCGCCTTGACGGATGCCATCATCTTCATTCGTGCCGGCAGCGCGGAGCGGAAGGCTGCAATATTGTGAGCCAGGGCATCCAGGGAAATATGAGCTGCGGTCGGCCGATAAAATGCCGCTTCATCCATCGTATTTCAGTCCTTTTCTTTTGAACCCAGTGCCTCTAATGTTAAACGCTGACCTCGGGACTGTCAATGAAACGGGGCCGGTTCGGCACTGGCACCTGTTGCCAATTCGGCATCGGCAGGTAGGGAAAAGAGGCGCCGCCCAATGCCCGCGAACGCCTCTTGCATGATTGTTTATTTGCCCATTTCATCCACTACAGACTGGGCTACCGCAATCATTTGGTCCTGCGGAAGATCGCCGCTGGTCAAGCGGAATTCCTTGCCTCCGTAGGTCCAGGTGAGCGTCGTCTGGTCGCCTTCGTTAAGCTGGGCCCACGTATAGCCGAGATCCACCAGCCGGCCGCTGCCCATCGCCACCGCCGTATCTTCCGGCTGGGTTTCGATCAGCGTGTAATTGTAGGTGCCCGTATAACGCTGGATGTAGCCGGGCTCACCGCCGAATACGATCTCGCTGGAATCCTTCAGCGCAATGCCGTCGCCGCCAAGATAGGATGGCTCCATCGGCACGAAGCTCGTCGGATCTGCCGCTGCATCCTGCTGCCCATCCTCGTCCTGCGCTCCGGATGGATCCGCCGAGCCTGCGCCCTGCTGATCATCGCCTGCAGACGCTGCTCCGCCTTTGCCTGCGTCGCCGTCCTTGCCGGCCGGGTCGGCCGCCTTGCCGTCCGTCGCATCCGACTCCGGAACGGCTGTCGTAGGCTGCGAGCCGGCCGCAGGTGAGGACTGGAGATTCGACTTCGTGTCGAACACGCTTTTGTCCAGCTTTTCATTGAATTTGAAGGAGTCGAACTTCACATCGACCAGCACGGAAGCATTCGAATCGCTTACTTCGACCTGCTTGGGCGCATAGTCGGATTTATTCAGCCAGATTTTTTGCCGGGCCAGGGAAGCATTCTGATAATTAGCCATGACATCGAACACATAGCTGTCCTTCTCGGAAGCGAACTGGAGCGAGTTGTCGAGCAGGATGCTCTTCACCAGCGTCTGGTACAGATAGACTTGACCTTGGTCTTCCGGCCAGTTGCTTTGGAAGCGGAATACCTTGTTCAGGCTCGGGGTCAGGACGAACACGCCCTCGTCGTTGCGCAGCACGATCTGTGTCAGGTCCTTCTTCTCGTTGGTAAGCGCGATCCGGTAATAGTTGGGCTTCTGGAACTTCACATCCACCTTGTACTCCAGCGGCTGCGTGGCGGTATGAAGCGTCATCGTCCCCGTTCCCTGGTAAGTCTCGGTCTTGTCCTGCAGCTTGCCAAGCTCCTTCACCACGGAGCCGGCGTCCTTGCTGCCGCATCCGGCCAGCACCAGCGTAAAGCAGGCAATCAAAGCCGCGATCCATGTGATGCGACGCATGTAAATCATCCCCTCTGCACATTGGTTTTCCTAAGCTGATAACATGTCTATGAGGGGTCTTGGCCAATTATGCGGACGGGTTTCAGCTTGGCCGAGTTTTTGTCTGGAGCAAGCCCAAAGAAGGCCTGTGATCCAGCTAATTCCGATATGTGCAGGGTTTTGCCGAGCGGGGGCCGCAGGACGCAATGCCAGCCAACTCCGCTTTAATGATAGAAAAGAATTCTTATCTCTATCGCTGGCCGTGCTTTCCACAAGCTTGCCATGCAGGAATGCCTCCAAAATCCAAGTGATTCGGGAACACAGACCTTCAGACCTTCAGACCTTCAGACCTTCAGACATTCAGACCTTCAGAACTCAAACCTCTAAATCATCAGAACTTCAAATCTGCAGAACTCGTCAGGGCTTCAAATCTGCAGAACTCGTCAGGGCTTCAAATCTTCATAACTCCAGAATCCCAGACCTCCGCCGCAGCCTCCGAGCTTTTAATCGGCAGCGCGACTTGCGGCCCATTGATTTCATCCCTGCTGCCCTTCCACTGCCCCAGCTGGAAATAAAAAGATGATTTTCCCCTATTGGCCATAAAATAATCCCCCATGTCCATAGGAATATCCCCCTCCTTTAGAACCAATCTTGCCTTGGCGGGCTGCTGGAAACCTTCTAGACTTTATCTAAGCAGATCAACGATCTGTACGATAAGACTTAGCTAAACTAAGGGGGATCATCGTCGATGAAGAAGAAGTCCCAAGCTCTGTGCGCCCTTTCCGTGGCGACTGTGCTGCTCCTGTCTGCATGCGGCAGCAACGGAAACAACAACTCCGGAAATACCGGCGGAGACGCAAGTCCGGCACCAAGCCCGGCAGCAAGCACATCGCCGAGCCCGGAAGCGTCCAAGGCTCCGGAAGCCAAGGACGTCACGCTCCGCGTATTCTCCACCTTCGCCGGAACGGACGCAGCCAAGCCTGCTTTCCAGAAAGCGCTTGACGATTTCTCCGCCAAATTCCCGAACATCAAAATCACGAACGACGCGATGTCCGCGAACGACGACAGCTTCCGCACGAAGGTCAACACGGACATGTCCAGCGGCAACGAGCCGGACCTGCTCTTCTACTTCGTAGGAGCCGACGCCAAAGGCTTCGTCGATGCCGGCAAGGTCGTTCCGCTGAACGCTCTGCTCGACGAGGACGCAGAATGGAAAGCCGGCTTCAACCCTGCGGCTCTCGATGCCGTCAAGCAGCCGGACGGCAACATCTATGCCGCTCCGCTGACGGGCTACTACGAAGGCCTGTACGTCAACAAGGACATCTTCAAGAAATATAATCTGGAGCTTCCAACCGACTGGGACAAGTTCACGACGGCCATCAAAACGCTGAACGAGAACAAGGTCATCCCGCTCGCCGCTCCATTCGATCAATCGCACTACCTGATCGAGCACTTCGTCCTCGGCGCCGCCGGCGGCGCAGGCCACAACTCCGGCATTCTGGATGCCGTCAATCCGGACTGGGAGCTCGGCCTCTCCAAGCTGAACGAGATCGGCAAGCTCGGCGCCTTCCCTAAAGACGCCGCCACGATCGACCTGAACATGGCTGCGAAATACTACTCCCAAGGCAAGGCTGCCATGGTCATCGAAGGCTCGTGGGCGCAAGGCAGCTTCTCCGACGAAGTCAAAGCGGCTTCGACCGTGCTTCCTTTCCCGGCCATTCCAGGCGGCAAAGGCGACGGCAAGTCCATCATCGGCGGCTTCGGCTCCGGCTTCTACTTGTCGAAGAGCACGTACGACAACGCGGACAAGAAAGACGCTGCCGTCCAGCTGCTCAAGTTCCTGACGTCGCCTGATACGATCAAAGCGATCGCGCAAGCCAACTCCGGTACGCCTGCCGCTGCCAACGTGCAAGTGGAAGGCCTGCCGCAGCTCGCTCTGGACGGCTTCAAGATGGCCAGCGAAGCTCCGACGATCAACGCTCCGATCGACACGCAGGTCGCTCCGGAAACGTTCACGACGATCCGCCAGCATATCCAAGGCATCGTATCCGGCAAGGATACGGCGAAAGCAGCCCTGGAAGCCGCTCAGAAGATCGAAGTCGCAAACAAGAAGTAAGGCGTCCATATCCAGGCGATAGCCAACCCGACTCGCCGCCCGCTTGCTTGAAGGGCGGCGAGTTTCTTTAAAAGACAGGGGCTCGACGATAAACCGCAAAAAGGTGATTGAATGAAGGGCGATAAGAACTATATTTTGGCTTTCCTGCTGCCGGCTTTCCTGCTGCTCGGCACCTTTGTCTACTATCCGTTCCTGAAAAGCTTCTATCTCAGCTTCTTCCGCACGAACGGCTTCTTCAACAAGAAATTTGTCGGCTTGGACAATTACGAGCGCCTGTTTTCCGATGATCTCCTGGGCGCCGCTACCTTGCATACGCTGGAAATCATGCTTTACGTCCTGATCTTCCAAGTCGGAATCGCGCTTGTGCTGGCCGTCATGGTCGACAGCATCTCCAAGGGCAAGCAGTTTTTCCGAACTGTCTTCTTCTTCCCGATCGTCATCTCCGGAGCCGCGATATCCCTCCTGTTCGTGCTCATCTACAACTACCAGTTCGGCCTGCTCAACGGCATCATCGCCAAGCTGGGCTTCGAGCCGATTCTGTGGATGAGCGAAACGGGCTCCTTGAAAGCCGTCGCGGTTCCGACCGTATGGCATTACGTCGGCTTTTACTTCGTGCTCTTCCTTACCGCCATGTCCAAGATTCCCTCCGATTTCTATGAAGCAGCCAAGCTGGAAGGAATCGGCGGCATCAAAAAGACAACCATGCTGACCATCCCGCTTATTTTGAGCGACATCAAGGTCGTCATGATCCTTGCCATCACCGGCACGCTCAAAATTTTCGACTTCGTCTTTATTTTGACCCGCGGCGGCAACGGGACGGAACTGCTCGGCACGTACATGTACAAGAAGGCCCTTGTGGACCAGAACTTCGGTTACGGTTCCACTATTGCGATCTACATCGTCATTTTCGGGGTCGTCCTGTCCTTGATTACGAACCGTCTCCTTAAGAGAGAAGAAGTCACATATTAAGTTGCAATGGGGTGGAAAGTGAATGCAGCAAGTCAATCCTGCCAATGCCGTACCTGTAACGAGAGGCCGCTCCGGCAAGCGATTCCCGTTCGGGATGGCCTTCGTTTATCTATGCCTTTCCTTATGGGCGCTCACGACGATCTATCCGCTCATCTGGATCATCAACAATTCGTTCAAATCGTCCGACGAGGTCATGGACAATTCGTTCAAGCTGGCGATTCCGCCGGACAAGCTGAATTACACGAACGCTTTCGAGAGCATCAGCATCGGCCGGGCATATGCCAACAGCTTGATCATGTCCGTCTCCGTCGTCCTGCTTGTCCTGATCGTCGCCGGGCTCGCGGCGTATATTCTGTCGCGCTTCAAGTTCCGGGGACGCAACCTCATCAACTCGCTGCTGGTCGCGACGCTGCTCATTCCGACCTTCGCCACCGTCGTGCCGGTGTACGAGCTGCTGATCAAGTGGAAGGTGGTCAACACCTACTTCGGCCTCATTCTGCCGCAGACGGCTGGCAATCTGTCCTTCGCCATCCTCGTTATCGCAGGGTATCTGGCTACAATCCCCAAGGAGCTGGAGGAAGCCGCCTTCATCGACGGCTGCAACCGGTTCAACATGTTCACGAAAATCTTCCTGCCCGTTGGAAGGCCGGTCTTCGCCTCGACCAGCATCTTCGTCTTCCTGTGGTCCTACAATGACCTGTTCTCCGCCATCATCTTCGTCAACAAGGATTCGGTAAGGCCGATCGTGGCGCTGCTCGCTCAGATCAGCTCCCAGTACGGCACCGACTTCGGCCTCATGGCCGCCGCTGTCGTGCTCACCGTCATCCCCGTTCTGATCGTATACCTCTTCATTCAGAAGTACATTGAAAAAGGGATGACCGAAGGCGCGATCAAAGGCTGAATTCATTTTCAAAAAAAGAACCCTGCGGTCACAGCTGTGACCGCAGGGTTCTTTCGTTTTGCGTCAATCATGAATGATGAGGCTTGCTGCTAGCTGGATCCGTTCTCCGGGACCTCTGCGTCCCCGGAAGGAACGGACTTGGATTGATCCTCCGCAGCTTGAGGAGGAAGGCTTTTGAGCCTGCCGCTCTTCTTCAGCGATTCGCGGAGCAGATATTCGATATGCGCGTTTACGCTGCGGAATTCGTCGCCGGCCCATTTCTCCACGGCCTGGTACAGCTCCAGGTCCAGGCGCAGCGGAAACGCCTTGCGTTCTTTGGCCATTAGACGGCTGCCTTAATTATAGAGCGTACCGGTATTGATGACCGGCGTCGTTCCCCGTTCGGAGACGATGGCAACCATAAGATTGTTGATCATCGCCGCACGCCGTTCGTCATCCAGTACGATTCCGTGGTGCTTCAGCTGCTGCAGGGCCGACTCCACCATGCCGACAGCACCGTCTACGATTTTTTGCCGAGCCGCTACGATCGCTTCCGCCTGCTGGCGCTGCAGCATCGCACCTGCAATCTCGGCTGCATATGCAAGGTGGGACAGACGGGTTTCCAGCACTTCCACGCCAGCTACGCTGAGGCGCTCCTGAAGCTCGGCGAGCAGCCGTCCGGAAATTTCGTCCGCGTTGCCCCTAAGCGAGATGACGGAGCTGTCCTCGTACGTGTCATAAGGGTACTGCGCCGCGATATGGCGGATCGCCGTCTCGCTCTGGATTTCCACGAACGTCTCGTAATCGTCGACGTCGAATGCCGCTCTGGCCGTATCCGTTACCTTAAATACGACCACCGCTGCAATTTCGACCGGGTTGCCGGAAGCATCGTTGACCTTCAGCTTCTGGCTGTTGAAGTTCCTGACCTTGAGCGACATCCTGGATTTGACGGTGAACGGAACGACGATCCACAGCCCGCTATCCGATACCGTGCCTTTGTAACGTCCGAAAAACGTAATGATTTTCGCCTGATTCGGCTGAACGACCGTAAGCGAGCTGAACGCCACGAGCGCCAGCAGCAGCAGGACGACGCCCAGCACATTCATGCCAGCCGAACCATCGTCGGCATTGCCCGATACAAAGCACCAGATCGCTGCCGCTGCCGCCGCGATAGCAGCCAGCGTCGCCAGGAAACCGTTCGCATGCCAAGCCTGATGTTCCTTCATCCCCATCACACTCCATATCAACTTGATATGATTATGATATCACTTTTTCTTTGAAATGGAAAATAAAAAATCCTTCCTTATGGGAAGGATTTTTATCGAACCTAAAGGTCGCTGCCCCATCGCCCTCTCTTCCATCAAGAGGGCCGTGTACCGTCCATCTGATGAGGTCCCTTCGGCGCTGGAACCTTCAGCTTCCCCTGCTCATGCAGGCTTTTCAGCTCGTCGCGAAGCTGCTGCTCCGACTTTCCCTCGACTTTGATGCCTTGCTTGGCGGCAAATTCCTTCATTCTCGCGAAGCGTTTTTCCTTCATGCTCGCTTTGAAGGCCGTCCATTTCTCCGGCTGCTTTTCCTTGGCCGCGTGAATTTCCTGACGGAGCTGCTCCTCCGTCTTGCCGTCGGCTTTGATGCCGAAATAAGCCGCGGCTTCCTTCAGCATGGCGAGCTTGCGGGCTTCGCGGTATCGATCGTGATGCGGATGGCCTTTCGGATTCCGCAGATCTCCTTGATGGTTGTAGCGGTCCGGAGCGCCCATATCCTGCGATGCATGCGGAGATGCCTGCGGAGCTGCCGGAGACGCCTGCGGCGCGGCGTAAGCGGCGGCTGGCAGGGCAAGAGCGGCAAGCAGCAAGGCAGCCGCTGTCCAAGTTGCTTTCATCGATGCTGTCATCCTTTCGGTCTTGGATTCCTTCCTTTCGTATACTTCCCTCTTATTGTTTAATTATTCCAACCTTGCTGAAAATCAAAAAAGCGTCCCCGGAGGGACGCCCGCTGCTGTATGAAAAGGAATGGATGTTATACGGACTGGCTCTGGAGCTTCTCGCTGAACTGCTGCTCCGTCATATCGTCCTCCAGCACTTCCGACACGGGGATTTCCGGACAATCCGCCTTCGTGAACGATTTGCCTTTGAGATAGTAACCGTTCTTCCTCGCAATGGAGTAGAAGCTGCACAGCTGATCCGCGATCTTGACCGCTGCTTCTTCCGAAGTGGAGCTGGCCAGGTTGTTGCCGAAGCTGAGCGGATTTTTGGAGCTCTGAATATTGACTCGGTACGGAGCAACAGAGTCCGACTCTTCATGCTTGACCAGAATCTCGATGTCGGAGCAAGTATTACGATATTTGATGGTCATCATCAACACCGCCTGTTGAGACCTCGTATGAGGTAGATTCGGTCAGTGCATTCCAGCGCTGCCGTACTAGCTATTACACGGCTCAGGCAGCTGTTAAACAGCGTGCCCAAGCCTTCCGCCAACATTTTCTGCCGCATGCCCGTCACAGCCGTTCCCGTCGGTTGTCCTCCCGGAGAAGATCCCCCATCCAGCCTTTCGTCCGCATCCAGAAATAGACGCCGACCGTAGCCGCCAAAATGACGGCAAGCCCGAATACGTATCCAAGCTTCCACTTCAGCTCCGGCATCTGCTCGAAATTCATCCCCCAGATCGCGCCGATCGCCATCATAGGCGTGCAAAGAATCGTGAACACCGTGAGCGTCTTCATGATTTCGTTGCCGCGGTAGTTCGAGATATTGTCCTCGAGCAGAAGCAGCGACTCCACCTCCTGCCGGTACTCTTCCTGCAGCATGATCATCCTCTCCAGACGCGAGTTGAACGCCTGATGGATGAGACTCTCCTTCATCTCCTCGGGAAACGCTTCTTCCAGAGCAAACCGGATTTCGCGGACCGGCCTCGTCAGTCCGGTCCAGTGAAGCAGGCCGTAGCGGAGCTCCAGAATGCGGTGAAACATATAGCCGCCATTGCGGTCCCGGATATTCTCCTCCATCTCGCGCAGCTTCTGCTCGAAATTGTCCATCCCGTCGAAGAACGGCTCCATGATGCCGGCAAGCAGCTTGATGAATCCGTCCAGAGCCGTCTCCGACTGCTCGATTTCCGCAAAAAAATGAGCGGCTCCTTCACAGCCGTCGACAATATCCTCTTCATCGAAACCGATCGTATACAGATTGCGGTGCCCGAGGTAAAAATGCATCGTGCAGTTGCTTCTCTGGTCATCATCCGATCTGCCCACGACAAGCGTCCCGAACACCGCATTTCGGCTCCCTTGAAAGGAAGTAGCCGCAAGATGGTTCACATCCCGATCCTTGCTTCTTTCGATCCATTTCCGCACGGACTCGTCCTGCCGCCACATTTCCGCCGCTTGCCCGCTGTCGCCGCTCCGATGCCACGCCCAGCTCCGGCCTTCCGCCGACGAGCGCTTATCCTCGTTCCCCATCGTTCCCACTCCTGACTGACTGCATCTTGACCGTTTACTACCCTTCCATTACCCTGCCCAGCCGCCCTCGGAATCAGTTGGCGACATGGCAATGATTGAAAAAAAGCCCCGCAAAAATGCGGGGCTGCTGAAAAACAAGCGAAGGGCGCGGAATCGTTCCGGAGAAACGGAATGTGGTCGCCTTTGTCACCGGATTTCAACCGCAGAAACGGCAACAATCAAAGAAATACGGGGACAACAGCGATCGGAAGAATGATTCGCGCACGCAGCGACTACTTTTTCAGTGGCCTCAAAAATGCGGGGCTGCTCTCAGCCGATAATGATCCGGCCCTCCGGATATCGGAACGGTTCTTTTTTGGATTTGGAGCGGATCGCGAACGCCAAGGTTAACAGCCCGAGCCTGCCGGCAAACATCAGGAAAATGATGACCCCTTTGCCGACAGGGGTAAGATCAAAGGTGGCTCCAAGGCTGAACCCGACCGTGCCGAACGCCGACACGGCCTCAAAGAGAAGAACGAGGAAGGAAGCATTCTCCACGGTCGTCAGGATCATCGTGGAGGCGACGATAATGATGACCCCCATGAGCGTGACCGTGATGGCCCGATACAGCTCCTTGGCTGCAATCCGGTACCGGAAGATCACCGCATCCTCGCGGCCGCGCAAAATCGCATGGATGCCGGCAAGCAGCACGACGAAGGTGGTCAGCTTGATCCCTCCTCCTGTAGAGCCCGGCGCGGCTCCGATGAACATAAGGATGATCATCAGAAGCTGGGTCGCCTGACGGAGCTCCTCGATCGGCACCGTATTGATTCCTGCCGAGCGCAAGCTGAATGATTGAAAAAAGCTGGCCCAGATCTTGCCGTTCAGCCCCAGATGGCCGAAGCTCCTTGTATTCGTAAATTCAAAGATAAAGAAAAGAATGGCGCCGCCCAATGTGAGGACGACAGAAGCCCACAACACGACCTTGCTGTGCAAGGAGATTTTGCGCCTCTCGGGAAACCGGATCAGATCCGCCATGACAATGAAACCGATGCTGCCGAAGAAAATAAGCGTCATCGTAATCAGATTGATCGCGGGATCGCTGACGAACTGGCTCCAGCCCCCGATAATTTCGAAACCGGCATTGTTGAACACGGAAACCGCGTGGAATACGCCGAAGTAGGCCGCTTTGGACAGCGGCATGGAGTCCATCCAGATGAACGTGTACAGCAGCGCTCCGACCCCTTCGATAGCGGCGGAGAACAAAAAGATCCTTATAACGAGCTGGACGATTCCGCTCATTTCCGTCTGATTGAGGGACTCCTTGAGCACGAGGCGGTCACGGAGCGATATTTTGCGGCCGAACGCCAGGGCAAACCAGGTAGCGGCCGTCATGAAGCCCGTCCCTCCTAGCTGGAACAGCACGAGCAGCACGATTTGTCCGAACAAGGAATATTCGGTGCCTGTGTTCATAATGGTGAGCCCCGTCACGCATGTAGCCGAAGTCGCCGTGAACAGAGCATCCAGTACAGGAATCCGCACCCCGTCAGCCGAAGCGGCAGGGGTAGCGAGAAGAATCGTGCCAAGCACGATCAGAGAAAGAAATCCGCCCGCAAGCACCCTCGGAGGTGTCAGGTAGGTAGAGCGGATATAACGATTGGACAGCACGGCTCGAAGCCCCTTTCCGCTTCATTTCTAAAAGCGTGGTGAAAAATAGATGACCTGCGGTCGGAACGGGTCGCCAATCGCTGTTGTCTCCTTGGCAAGCCTTCCCGGCCCGGACATGCAAAAAGCAGCCCACATCAATGCGTGGACTGCCTGCCCATGGTCCAGTCATAATCCAGATACCGGCCGATAATCGCTTCAAGCATCTCCAGCCGGATCGGCTTGCTGATATAATCGGTCATCCCGGCTTCCAGACAGCGCTGCCTGTCTCCCGGCAGCACGTTGGCGGTCATCGCCACGATGACCGGCTGCTTGCCGGCACGCGCGTCTCCGTTGATGAGCCTTGTCGCCTCAAGTCCGTCCATGACCGGCATTTTCATATCCATGAAGATCATATCATAGAATCGGTTTTTTGCCATCGCCACGGCCGCTTCCCCGTTCTCCGCCACATCCGCTTCGATGCCGAGACGATCGAGCAGCTTGAGGATCAGCTTCTGGTTCACGTCGTTGTCCTCGACGACGAGAACCCGGGAACGCTCGCTCGGCGCCGGCACGCCGCGATCTCCAGTGCCGAGCGTGAATGGCAGGACGTTGGCCTTCAGGACAAGGCGGCTGGCTGCGCTCGTCTCGCTGGCCGCAGTAGTCTCGGTATAGGTCTCGCTCAGCATGGCGGAGAAGGAAAAGGAATCCGAATGAGGAGGGGCTTCCCATGGACGTGAGCCGGGCAGCGGGTGGTCTTCGGCTGGATCTCCCTCCAAAGCCGGATAACATTCCTCCATCTGCTTGAGGCGGACGGTGAAGGTGAAGCAGGCTCCTTTGGGCTCATTGGCGCACGCTTCGATCGTCCCGCCCATCAGCTCCACCAGATTTTTGCAGATGGCTAAGCCTAGTCCGGTTCCTCCGTACTTGCGGGTCATGGAGGAGTCCAGCTGGGAGAACGGCTGGAACAGGAGGGGGAGCTTATCCTCCGGAATGCCTACCCCGGTATCGCTCACTCTGAACTGGACAACGATGCCCTCTTCCTGGCGCTCGGCATCGTCGGGCGAATCCTCGGCAAGGCGAACGTCGACATCAATATGCCCTTCATGCGTGAATTTGATCGCATTGCTGATCAGGTTCATCAGAATCTGGCGCAGCTTGGTTACGTCCCCGTACAGATACTCCGGCAAATCCGGGGATATCGAACAGAGGATATCGAGATTGCTCTCGCGCGACTTGGCGATGAACAGATCCAGCGATTCGTCCACGCAGCTCTTCAGATCAAAAGGAACCATCTCAAGTTCCAGCTTGCCGGCTTCGATCTTGGCGTAGTCCAGAATGTCGTTGATGACGCTGAGCAGGCTGTCGCCGCTCTTCAGGATGATCTCGGCAAAATCCTTCTGCTCCTCGTTCAGTTCCGTCTCCATGAGAAGATTGGTCATGCCGAGAATGCCGTTCATAGGCGTTCGAATCTCGTGGCTCACCATCGCCAGGAACTCCGTTTTGGCTCTGTCGGCCACCTCCGCTGCTTCCTTGGCCGCTAGAATTTCCTCCTCCGATTTCTTGCGCTCGCTGATGTCGCTGACCGTGCAGGCGAAGATGACTTCCTCATCCACCAGCGTGCTGCCGAGCTTGATCTCGGCATGGAAGACACTGGCGTCCTTGCGGCGCGGCATGACTTCGATCAGGCGCCCGGAAGAGATTCCGTCCATCGCGGCTTCGCCCATGAGATCCAGCTGCCTGACGCATATTCCCGGGATAAGCTCATCGACCTGCTTGCCGACGACTTCTTTTTCCCGGTACCCGAACATCGGATAGACCGACGGATTCACCGTCAAAATGGTTCCGTTCTTGTCAAACGTAATCATCGTATCCATCGAAGTCGAGCTGATGACGCTTTTGACGGCTTCCGACTTGGTCAGCTGGTAGGCCGTGCGCATCAGCTCCTTGTTCATGCGCTCCAGCTCCTGCGTCTGCTGCTGAAGCAGGACGGCTTGCTGCTGCAAGGTTTTGTTGCCGACGTACATCCGGACAAAGCCTTCGATCTTGGAACGGAAAATTTGGGGAACGAAGGGCTTCAGCATATAATCGATCGCGCCGACGGCGTAGCCGGCGAACATATGCTGGGCTTCCTTGCTCGTCGCCGACACGAAAATGATCGGTATCTCCTTGGTCTTATCCCTGGATTTGATCATTCGAGCGGTTTCGAAACCATCCATCCCGGGCATCTGGACATCCATGACGATGACGGCAAAATCATCCTTGAGAAGCGCCCGCAGCGCCTCCTCGCCGGAAAGGCATTTGACGAGATTGTAGTTGAGATCGCCAAGGACGGCTTCGATAGCCAGCAAATTTTCGGGGTAGTCATCGACCAGCAGGATATTGATAGGCCCGTCATAAGAGATCATGGTTTCCCCCCTCCCTTGTCTGTGGCTTTACTTGACTTTGCGGTAGATCCGGTTGATCAGGTCCAGCTCATCGAACTGATCCGCATGCCGGGTGAAGTTGATGCTTTCCTTGGTTCCCAGCAGCAGCACGCCGAACATGCTGAGACTGTCGTAGAGCAGCCCATGCACATGGTTCTGGAGATCCTTGTTGAAGTAGATCATGACATTGCGGCACAGGATGACATGAAATTCGTTGAAGGAGCCGTCCGTGACGAGATTGTGCTGGGCAAAAACGATATTTTTCTTCAGGAAGCTTTGGAAAATAACCGATTCGTACTTGGCCGTGTAGTAGTCCGAGAACGACTCCTTGCCGCCGCCGTCCTGGTAATTGCGCGTATACTGCTGCATCCGCTCAATCGGGAATACGCCCTGCCTCGCTACATCGAGAACGGTCGAGCTCATATCCGTGGCGTAGATTCTCGTGCGGTCGTAAAGCCCTTCCTCATGAAGCAGAATCGCCATCGAATAGACTTCTTCGCCGGTCGAGCAGCCGGCATGCCAGATCCGGATGAACGGATACGTCTTGAGCAGCGGAACGACATTTTTGCGGAACGACTTGAACACTTCCGGATCGCGGAACATCTCGGTGACATGGATCGTGAGATCCGACAGAAGCCTTTCCATGCAGCCACGGTCGTGGATCACCCGGTCCGTCAGCGACGTGATCGTCGTCAGCCGTTCCGCATGCACCCGATGCCATATTCTCCTACGGATCGAGGCATAGGCATAGTTCCTGAAATCATAGCCGTAGAGCTTGAACATGGCCACGAGCAGCATCTCGATCTCCAACTGTTCTCTTTCGTCCGAGTCGCTCGGACGAGGTTTGACGCTATTTATACAACCACACCCTCATTAGTGAAAGAAGTTGATCAACGTTGACCGGCTTGGCGATGTAATCGCTGGCCCCGGCTTCAATGCATTTGTCCCGATCGCCTTTCATCGCCTTGGCGGTGACGGCAATGATCGGCAGCTTGTCGTAGCGGGAGTCGGCTCGGATGAGCCTCATCGCTTCGTACCCGTCCATTTCCGGCATCATGATGTCCATGAGCACGAGATCAAGATCGGGATTTTTCTCGATCTGCTCGATAGCCTCCCGGCCGTTCTCGGCATAGGTAATGTTCATCTTATACCCTTCAAGGACATTGGACAAGGCGAACACGTTGCGGATATCGTCGTCGACGATGAGAACGTCCCTGTTTTCGAAAATGGTCTCCACGCTGTGAAGCTTGCGCAGCACGTTGCGCTTGTCTTCCGGCAGCTCGGCTTCGACCCGGTGCAGGAAAAGCGTCGTCTCGTCAAGCAGCCGCTCCGGCGACTTGACGTCCTTCACGATAATCGTCTCGGCGTATTTCTTGAGCATCATTTCCTCGCGCTTCTCCAGGTCGCGGCCGGTGTAGATGATGATCGGCAGATCATGCAGCTCTTCGTTGCGCCTGATCTGGTCCAGCAGCTCGAAGCCGGTAATGTCCGGCAGGCCGAGATCGAGGACCATGCAGTCGTAGTGATGCTCGCTCAGCTCCTTGAGCGCCTCGCGTCCGGACGATACTCCCGTAATGACCAGATCGTCATGGCCGATCAGCTCTTCGATGGCGTGACGCTGGATCTCGTCGTCCTCCACAACGAGCAGACGCTTCATATTGCGCTCCATGAACAATCCGATCTGCGTAAACAGATTGTCGAGATGCTCCTTGGAGACCGGCTTCTTGAGATAGGCGATCGCTCCGAGCGCGAGACCCTGCTGGACCTCGTCGATAACCGAGATCAGATGGACCGGAATATGGCGAGTGTTGGAATCGTTTTTCAGATGATGGAGAACGGACCAGCCGTCCATGACCGGCATTTGGATATCCAGGAGAATCGCATCCGGAAGGTACGTTCTTGCATAGGACAGGCCCTTGTCTCCCTGTCCGGCAACGATGGCCTTGAAGCCTCGCGAGCGGGCGATATCGACGAGAACTTTGGCGAAAGCGACGTCATCCTCGACGATGAGGACGACTTTATCCCCTTCCTTCAATTCCTTGAGGTCGTCTTCCACATCGAACGCATGGCGGGCAAGCTCGGGCTTCGGCTTCCGTTCCGCCGGGATGACCGGCGACGGAAGCGCCGCCGCCGCTTCGTCCATGCCGCTGAACGAGCTTCTTGAGACTTCGAAGTCGGATCCGTCGTTCATTTTGACGAGATGGAATTCCGGAAGCGTGAGCACGAAGGTGCTTCCCTCTCCCGGCTTGCTCGTCAGATGGATGTCTCCGCCAAGCAGTCTGGCCAGATCCCGGCTGATCGCGAGGCCAAGTCCGGTACCGCCGTATTTGCGGCTTGTCGTCCCGTCGACCTGCTGGAAGGCTTCAAAGATGATCGCCTGCTTGTCCTCGGGAATTCCGATGCCCGTGTCCTTGACTTCGAACGAAATCCAGCTGCCCTGGGCGCCTTCCGGCATCTCGGCCGGGGTGGATTTGCGGATCCGCATGCTGATGGAGCCCTGAGTCGTGAACTTGAACGCATTGGACAGCAGATTGCGCAGGATCTGCTTGACCCGGTGGCTGTCCGTGAACATTTCCGCCGGCACGTCCTCCTCCGTCTCCGTAAGGAACGGCAGCTCCTTCTGGATGCTGACCGGCTGGAAGCTGCGTACGGCATACTGCTCCAGATCCCGCAAAGGAACATGTTCGGTGACGACGTCCATCTTGCCTGCGCCGATCTTGGACAGGTCGAGAATTTCGTCGATCAGCTTGAGCAGATCGCTGCCCGAAGTATGAATGGTCGTTGCGAACTCGATCTGCTTCTGGGTTAGATTTCCGTCCTTGTTGTCCGACAGCATTTGGGACAGAATAAGCAGGCTGTTGAGCGGAGTCCGCAGCTCATGCGACATGTTGGCCAGGAACTCGGACTTGTACTTGGAAGCGAGGCCGAGCTGGACCGTCTGCTTCTCGAGCGCGTCCCTCGTCTGCTCGATCTGCTGGCTGTGCTTTTTCGTTTCCTTCATCTGCAGCTCCAGCAAATGGGTTTTCTGCAGCAGCTCCTCGTTCGTCTGCTCCAGCTCTTCCTGCTGGCTCTGCAGCTGCTCCTCGGAAGCCTTGAGCGCCCTCGTCTGCTCTTCGAGACGGTCGTTGGAGCTGCGCAGCTCTTCCTGCTGGCTGATCAGCTCTTCGGATTGGGATTGGAGCTCTTCGCTCATCGTCTGCGATTCGCGCAGAAGCTCCTCGATCCGGATCCTTCCGAACAGGTTGTGAAGCACCATGCCGGCAGACTCGCCGATCTGCTCCAGCAGCTCGTGGTGCAGGCTTGTGAACGACTGCAGGCTGCCGAGCTCAAGCACAGCCACGACGGAATGCTGATAATGGACCGGCAGCAGATAGAGCTCCCGGATCTGCGTCTGCCCGATGCCCGAGCGGATGTTGAGATATCCTTCCGGCACCTCGGTCAGATGCATCGACTTGTTGTCCGCCGCGATTTGGCCCACGAGTCCTTCTCCGAACCGGAAGGAGGAAGCCGCTTGCAGACCCTCCGTCCCTGCATAAGAAGCACGCAGCGTGAAGGTTCTGCCTTCACCGAGATGATCGCGGATATAGAGAGCTCCATAGGTCGCTCCCGTAAGAGGGGCGACGGAGGAAATGAATTTCTCCGCCAGGTTCTCCAGCTCCGTGATGCTCTGAACGCCAACGATGACGTTGGCCAGGCTCGTTTTAAGCCAGGTCTGATCCTGCATCATCTGGTTGTATATTTTCTCCGCCTGCGTCTTTTCATCCAGATCGTCCGCGAGCTTGTAGAAGGAGTCCGCTACCTCCTTGAACTCGCCCTCTTGGACCATCGCATCCAGGCGCGTCTCCCGGGTCGATTCTCCTCGAGAGAACCCGACAATCGCGGAGGAGAGGAACCGGAAGCCGCGGTTGAGCGTCTTTGTATTCCAGATAATGATGAACAGGCCGAGCAGGACGCCCGCAATCGTCACGGCAACCATGATATTGGTCGTCGCCTCGTTATCGTTGCGCGTCTGTTCGACCAGCTGGTCCAAGGCGCGCTGATGATAAGCGGCCATCTCGTCGGCATTATTGACGAGCGTCTCCTGATAGCGGAGGCCTTCGCTTTCCCGCAGGGCGACGGCTCCCGCTCCGTTGCCGGACTCTACGAGCTTCATCGCCCGGTCGACATACGAGAAGAAGTCGGATGTTCCGGCTTCCATCTTGTCCAGCATCTGAAATTCGGATTCGGATGAGGCAATGCCTTCCAGCTTTTTAAGGGCGGCCTGGACCGATTCTTTGTTCTTTTCAATGCTGTCTCGGTTGCGGTCGACCGTTTCCTTGGTAGGCACGGTCAAGATATTCACCATATACTTGGCCATGTTGTTCACGTTGCCGCGCATGCTCGTCGTGGTGGCCACCTTGGTGTATCTCTGATCGTAGATCTCGTTCAGCTGATTGCTGAGATTGAACAGATTGCGAATTCCCGCGCCGCCCAGGACAATCATGATGGCGAGCAGGATGACAAACCCCAGTTGAACTTTTGTCCGTATTTTCATGTCAGCCGATCACCGGATCCCCTCTGAAGTAATAGTGGATGAGCTGTATATGTGAGAACCTTAATCTTTCCCTCTATGAATTCTCTATGAATCCTCTATGAATCCATTCACTCTATGAATACAATTGTACAAATAATAGAGCCGGGAGTCATCCTCTCTCGACGTATTGGCAGCATTTCCTGGCCAACACACGAATCGGCCGCCTCCCTCAAGGGTTGCGACCGGACGTTGGATCAAAGTTTTCTATTCTTTACCCTGCCGAAATGAAATTGAACCACCTTTTCGACAGAAATCTATGTTTTTTTCATCCGCGGTTATTCCTCTACTCCATGTCCGCCCAGAAGAAGTCGACGGATAGAACTTGGCCCGTCTTCTGATTCAGGAACAGCTTGGCGGCAAAACCGTTGGCATCCACATATCCGACGCCATCCTCGGCCTTGTACTGAGGCTCTCCATACCGGCCTACCCAGCCTTCCAAGGTGACCGGAAGCTCCTCATCCCCTACCCGAACCGACCGGTTCGAGGAAGGCACGCTTACATAATCCACTTCCGTACCTGTGAAAGCGATGTTCATGTCGGGATAAGTCCAGCGCGTCTGCTCGGCGAGAAGCTCATCCTGAGCCGCTTCGAGCGGAAGTCCAAGCTCGGAGACGATCTGCTCCTTGTCGTCGGTCAAGCGGACTCCGTTGATCGTGCCGAAGTCCATCGTCCCCGGAACGGCATTTGTCGAGGAAGCGGATTCCTCTTTCAGCAAAGCAATGACAGCGGGAGGAGCAGGCTGGCCTGCTGCCGTCTCCGTCCCCTTGGCCGGCGCGGCGGCAGACGGCAAGGATGCGACGGGGCGGGTCAAGGAAATCGCCATTCCTATAACCAGAAACAGGCAGGCAACCGAAGCTGTAAGGATCGTCTTTTTCACATTGCTTCCTCCCTTTCCACATGCTGCTGATCCAATAGTATCCATTAACCAGCGGACTCAGCGCGCGAAACAGCAAATCAGCCTGCCGGAAGCCGGCAGGCTGGAGGTCGTCTTTATTCGGCTTGATCCGTATGCCCCGCCTCCAGAACGGCAAGCCGCTCCAGCACTTCGCCTCGCGAGAAATGCTCTCCGATGAACACGATGGCGTCGCGCATGCTCTCGGCCGGAGACAGAGGAATGAAATCCGTCTCCCTGTACGCGAATTGAAAATGGTACCGGCTCGCCGTGTCGGCGAATGTGACGATTCCTTTCGCCCGGTACACGTTGTCGGGCAGCGTCTGGAGCATGCTTTCGAAGTCCATGCTGTCATAAGGCCGCTGCGGATAATAAGTCACTGCCATCAGATGCTCGTGGGCATGGGCATGGCTTTCTTCCTTCCTGGCAGCGGATGCATCCCCTGTTCCCCCATCGGTCCTAGCGGCGACCTCCTCGGGCCTCAGGGCAGCTCCGGGATCAGCGGACAGCACGCCCTCGATCCATTCCGCCTCTGCGCGGCCATGCCGGACGGTGACGAGCGAAGCATGGGAATTGAGCTCCCGAATCCGCTGCTGAACCTCGACCAGCTCCTCGGGATGGAGCAGATCGGCTTTGTTCAGCACCAGCTTCGTGGCGCAGCGGATTCCGTCCTCCATCAGCTTCATCGTACGCCGGCTCCCCTTGAGGCGAAGCACGCCCGGGCCGTCGACGACAGTGACGACAGCGGACAGGTAGAGCGATTCGTGCAAGGCGGCGTCCATTACGCCTTCCACCAGCTCCAGCGGATTCGCAGCTCCGGTAGCTTCGATGAGAATGACACCGGGCCTCTCCCTCCTCGCCAGCAGGACCAGCTCTCCGGCCAGATCGCCTTTCATCGTGCAGCAGATGCAGCCGTTCAGCATTTCCTTGAGCGGAACGCCGGAATCGAATCTCGCCCCCTCCAGATGAAGGTCTCCCAGCTCGTTGAGAACGACTGCCGGCTTGATGCCGGCTTCCCGGCAGCCGTCCAGCAGGCGTGTCAGCAAGCTCGTTTTGCCGCTGCCCAGAAATCCGGCCAGAACGACGACCGGTACAGGAGTGACTTGTTCTTCCATTTTCTCCCCATCCTCTTCCGCTAATCGTCTTTAAACCCTTCCAGTATAACGGATTCCGTTCCGAAGGCACAAAAAAACGCCCGGCCGGATCGAATCGATCCAGCCGGACGTCCAAGCTTCGGGGGCATCTCAGTGAGGCTTGGCGATGACCAGGATTTTGCCTTGGTCAAGAACTTCCTCATAGCGCTCGGCTTCCATTTCGGTCAAACCTACCGACTCCAGCTTGGAGCGCAGCGCATCGCCGCGGGAGCGGAACATATTCGCCATGGAATCGAAGACGCCTTCCTCCTGCATGCCGATGCTGTTGGCTTGTGAATTTTCGGCCAGGCGATCCGTCTGGTCTTTATCGTGGGCAAGCACATAAATCTCGTCCTTGTCATATCCGCGTCGATTGAGCTCGCGTACTGCCGACATTGCGTCCATTCCGCTTTCTACAACTTGAATGCTTGGTTTCATGGTGTATCCCTCCAAATGGTATAGTTGTCGGTTCGGCCCCGCCGTGGCAGGGCGTTCAAGCTTACAGGTTAGTACCCCTGCCCCGATGCTCGTGAAACATTCCGCTTGGCGACGCCGAGGCGGCCATTCCGACTCTCTACAGATTAAAATGCCTGCGGAAAATCTAGGGAAAAGGATATCATTGGAATTTTCTCATCTTGGTTTCAAAGATTTTCAGGCCGTTTACTTATACCGTATAAAGAATTCGAACGAGACAACGGAGGTAACACAGATGAATGTTAACAACGAATGCATGGCAATGCTCCTCGCGGGAGGAGAAGGCAAACGGCTGGCGCCGCTGACGAACCGGCTGGCGAAGCCGGCTGTTCATTTTGGCGGCCGCTACCGCATCATCGATTTCCCGCTGAGCAATTGCGTTAACTCCGGAATCGGCAGCGTGGGCATCCTCGCTCAATATATGAAGCAATCCATCAGCGGCCACGTTGGCGACGGCTCCGCTTGGGACAACACGGACATCACGATCCTTAATTCCGAGGATCAAAAGACCGGCTACAAGGGAACGGCAGACGCCATTTTCCAGCACATCGATTTCATCGATTCCCATCAACCGGAGCATCTGCTCGTCATCTCCGGCGACCATATCTACCAAATGGACTATAAGGAAATGCTCAGCTTCCATAAAGCCCGCGGCGCGGCCGCGACGATCGCCGTCAAAGAGGTTCCTTGGGCAGAGGCTTCCCGCTTTGGCCTCATGAATACGGATGAGCGGCTGAACATTACGTCCTTTGAAGAAAAGCCGGCCAAGCCTCAGAGCAATCTGGCCTCGATGGGCGTTTATATTTTCCGGTGGGCCGATCTGCGCGAAGCGCTCATTCTGGATGCCATGCGCGCCGATTCTTCCCATGATTTCGGCAAGGACATCATCCCTTCCCTTCTGGCCTCGGAGGAGAAAATCATCGCCTTCCCATTCAAAGGCTACTGGAAAGATGTCGGTACGCCGGGAAGCCTGTGGGAAGCCCATATGGATCTGCTCCAAGGCACGATCGACCTCAACCGTCCCGAATGGCCGATGTATACCCCATCCCTGTCGGTAAGCCCGGCCATCTATGTGGAAGGCAAAGGGGAAGTAAGCAATTCCATCGTCCAGCGGGGCTGCCGGATTCAAGGAGATGTGGAGGGGTCCATCCTCTTCCACAGCGTCCAGATCGGAGAGGGCAGCACGGTGACGGACAGCATCATCATGCCGGGGGCGAGAATCGGCCGCAATGTGAGCATTCACCGCGCCATCATCGGCGAGGGCGCTTATGTCGCGGACGGATCCTCCATCGAGGGCAGCGATGACAACCTGACTGTCATCGGCGCGGGCGAGTTCCGCTACAGCCGCTCCCCGCTCCGCAGAACCCGCCCGACGGCTATGCTGGGAGACGTACGGACCGGTTCTTGATTATGAAGATGCACAAAAAGTCTGCCTTTGACGGGCAGACTTTTTGTTGTGTTCAGGGATGCTGCTGCACTCGCTCCTGCCCATCCAAGAGTCTGGAATCAAAAAATGTCCATGCTGAGATATCTCTCTCCGCTGTCAGGCGCGATGCAAAGAATGCGCTTGTCCTTGCCGATGCGGCGCGCTTCCTGAACCGCCGCCCAGACGGAGGCTCCTCCCGATGGACCGAGCAGGATGCCTTCCTTGGCCGCAAGCTCCCTGCATGCGGAAATGGCCGCATCGTCCTCGACCTGCACGATGTCGTCGTAGACATCTGTATTCAGAATCGGAGGCACGAAGCCTGGACTCGTACCGACCAGCTTATGGGGTCCGGGCTCGCCGCCCGACAGGACGGGGGAACCCTGCGGCTCCACGACAAGAATGCGCAATGCCGGCAGCAGCTTGCGAAGCTCTTCTCCCGTTCCGGTAATCGTTCCTCCGGTGCCGCTGGAGGCGACGAACACATCCATTCGCCCTTCCATCTGCTCCATGATCTCCAGCGCCGTCGTTCCCCGATGCGCATCTGGATTGGCGGGATTTTCAAATTGAAGGGGAATGTAGCTGCCTTCAATTCCTGCAGCCATCTCCTTCGCCTTGCGGATCGCTCCCGGCATCCTCTCCGCTGCCGGCGTCAGCACGACCTCGGCTCCGTAAGCCCGCAGGATGCCGATCCTCTCCTTGCTCATATTGTCCGGCATGACGAGAATGGACTTGTATCCTCTCGCCGCCGCATTCATGGCGATGCCGATGCCCGTGTTGCCGCTGGTCGGCTCGATGATCGTCCCCCCCGGCTTCAGGAGACCGTCCTTCTCCGCTTGCAGCATCATATTGGCGGCGGCCCGGTCCTTCACGCTTCCGCTCGGATTGAACTTTTCCAGCTTCACGTACACCTCGGCGTCCTCGGGACCGACGAGCCGATTGAGCCTGACTGCCGGGGTATCTCCGATCAGCTCAGTGACGGAATTCACGATTTTAGGAGGCATTGGCATCTTCCTTCATTAAAGTTTCAACAATTCGATTACTATGCATGTTACAGGAATAATCCCGGATTCTCAAACGCGCAGCCGCACCCTAAATCGATCGTAGTCATGGAGTGGTCAAAAGAACAAAAAAGGGACCCCGGAGGGTCCCTTTTTCCTTGCTGGATCAGGCTTGGCGGCCCGGCACTTACATCATGCCGCCCATTCCGCCCATTCCGCCCATGTCAGGCATAGCCGGTTTGTCTTTTTCCGGTTTGTCGACGACAACCGCTTCGGTCGTCAGAACGACAGCCGCTACGGAAGCGGCGTTCTGCAGCGCGGAACGCGTTACCTTCGTCGGGTCGACGATGCCGGCTTCGAACATGTTCACCCAGTCGCCGGTAGCGGCGTTGTAGCCGATGCCGATCGCTTCTTTTTTCAGGCGCTCGACGATGACGGAGCCTTCGACGCCTGCATTGGTCGCGATCGTGCGGACCGGCTCTTCGAGAGCGCGCAGGATGATGTTGACGCCGGTTTTCTCTTCGCCCGTCACGTCCAGAGCTGCAACAGCTCCGTACACGTTCACGAGTGCCGTGCCGCCGCCGGATACGATGCCCTCTTCCACAGCTGCACGCGTGGAGTTCAGGGCGTCCTCAATGCGCAGCTTGCGCTCTTTGAGTTCCGTTTCGGTCGCTGCTCCGACTTTGATGACTGCAACGCCGCCGGACAGCTTGGCCAGACGCTCCTGCAGCTTCTCGCGGTCGAAGTCGGAAGTCGTTTCTTCCAGCTGCGTGCGGATCTGCTTCACGCGCACATCGATGTCGGTTTTGTCGCCGGCGCCGTCAACGATGATCGTGTTTTCTTTGGTTACGCGGATTTGGCGAGCGGAGCCGAGCTGCTCGACCGTCGTGGACTTGAGGTCCAGGCCGAGCTCTTCGGTGATTACTTGGCCGCCCGTCAGAGCGGCGATATCGCCCAGCATCGCTTTGCGGCGGTCTCCGAAGCCAGGAGCTTTGACGGCTACGCAAGTGAAGGTGCCGCGCAGGCGGTTGACGATAAGCGTAGCTTGAGCTTCGCCTTCGACGTCTTCAGCGATGATCAGCAGCTGCTTGCCGGATTGAACGACTTTCTCCAGAACAGGCAGGATCTCCTGGATGTTGGAGATTTTTTTGTCGGTGATTAGGATGTACGGGCTGTCGAGGACAGCTTCCATCTTGTCCGTATCCGTGATCATGTATGGAGATACGTAGCCGCGGTCGAACTGCATGCCTTCTACCACTTCGAGCTCCGTGTAGAAGCCTTTGGATTCTTCAACCGTGATGACGCCGTCGTTGCCGACTTTTTCCATCGCTTCAGCGATCAGCTGGCCGACTTCGTCGTCGCCGGAGGAGATGGCCGCAACCTGTGCGATGGAATGCTTGCCTTCGATCGGCTTGGAAATATTTTTAAGCTCTTCCACGGCAGCGCGGACAGCTTTCTCGATGCCTTTGCGCAGAACGATCGGGTTCGCGCCGGCCGTTACGTTTTTGAGACCTTCGCGGATGATCGCTTGAGCCAGAACCGTAGCGGTCGTCGTGCCGTCGCCGGCAACGTCGTTCGTTTTCGTTGCGACTTCTTTGACCAGCTGGGCGCCGGCATTTTCGAACGGGTCTTCCAGTTCGATTTCTTTGGCGATGGATACGCCGTCGTTCGTGATCAGCGGGCTTCCGAATTTCTTCTCGAGCACCACATTGCGGCCTTTAGGACCGAGCGTTACTTTAACTGCATTTGCAAGAGCGTCGACTCCGCGCAGCATGCCGCGGCGTGCGTCTTCGCTGAACTTGATTTCTTTTGCCATCGTCCATTACCTCCCGGTATATAGTTGTGGATGGAATCCTCTAAGTATGAAAATCCGATGTATGGCGAAGCTTCGCTGCAAGAAGCCTTAGCCGAAGATCGCGTGGATGTCGCTTTCTTTCATAATCAAATACTCTTTGCCCTCGTATTTGATCTCCGTTCCCGCATATTTGGAGAACAGAACACGGTCGCCGACTTTCACTTCCAGCTCAACGCGCACGCCATCCTTAAGCGCACCGCTTCCTACAGCGACGATTTTGCCTTCTTGCGGCTTTTCTTTCGCCGTGTCCGGCAGCACGATACCGCTGGCGGTAGTCTCTTCTTTAGCGATCGGTTCTACCAATACGCGTTCACCCAAAGGTCTGATCATGAAAAAATAGCCTCCTTAATTAGAATTTGTCGTATTTTGTTAGCACTCATAAGGCCTTAGTGCTAATAACAAGTTTTATGATACTCAACTTGGGACCGGATTTCAAGTGGGAGGCATCGATTTTATGTGAAGTTTACATCCCTTCTCATCCAAACAAAATAGCCGCCGGCTGGGCCGACGGCTAACAGAGGGGATAGAACGTCATTTGTTGGAGGAATCGTCGAGTGCTTCAAGCTTCTCCGAGACGAGATGAAGCGCCGCTCCGGAGGTGTAGATGAAGACGCTGCCGATAAGGAATCCGATGCCGACCATAAGGGTCATATTCGTGTCGCTGAAGTGGGTGATGTCCCACAGGCAAGCTACAACGCCGATCAACAAGCAGGTCCAAGCCATTATATTCATGAATTGGAAGAGACGATCGACCGCGGTTTTGCTTTGCTCGATTGGCTTGACAGAAATCATCTTGGCCATGAATGTCACATCCCGTTCAAAGTTGTAAGTGGTTTCATATCTATACTATACCACATTCCGCCTAAATATGTTCAAATATTTTTCACTTTTTGATCAAATATTGGACATGGATCGGTCTCATATGGCTTGAAACGCCTATTTATCAGGCTTGACTGGGGCAAAGTCAATGCTCATACCCTCTCCATCTTGTCCGATTCATGTCCGTTTTATGACGTTCCGGACGGCAGGCAGCAAAAAAAGCCTGCCGCATGGGCAGGCTTGATGCATGCTTTCTATTTGCTTGCAGCGACGGCGTAATCCTGCTCGAACCGCGCATCCTTCTCCTGCTGGCGCTTGTAGATCCGGGCGCACATCAGGATGCTCAGCTCGTAGAGCAGGATGAGAGGTATCGCCACCAGCGTGTCCGAGACGACATCGGGCGGAGTGACCGTGACGCCGATGAACACCATGATGAAGTAGGCGACTCTCCTCATCTTCCGCAGGCCGCCCGGCGTCAGAATCCGGATCGCGGTCAGGAACATGAGCAGGAGCGGCAGCTCGAACAGAAGCGATATCGGCACGATGATGTTGACCATGAACGTCAGATACTGCACGATGCCGTACGTTTCTTCAAGTCCAAGGCTTCGGGCGACCTTGGAGGTGAAGTGGAAAGCCATCGGGAACACGACGTAATAGGAGAACGCCAAGCCGAGCAGCAGCATGAACAGCGCGTAGGGAACGTACCGGAGCGCGGCCCGCTGCTCATGCACGCGAAGAGCCGGCTTGACAAAGGACCAGAGCTGGAAGAAAGCGACCGGAACCGCCGGAACGAGCGCGATGATGAAAGCGAACTTCATATAGATTCCGATGCCGTCCCAGAGGGAGAAGGTATGGAAGCCTCCGATCTCCTTGGCCTGTTCCGTGGACGTCAAGTAGTTGTACATCGGTTCGGCGAAAAAGAGGCCAAGTATCAATCCCGCTATGAGCACCAGCAAAATCACGAAGATCCGCTTGCGCAGCTCTCCCAGATGGTCCATGAGGGACATCAGGCCTTCTTCCCGCAGCCGCGTGCGCTGCCCTGCCTTATTCCCCGTGGGGCTGGCCATACGCGATCCTCCTTACATGTACAAGTTGAATCATTCCGGCTGTCCGCCGGTTATTCCGGAAGACGCTTCGAATCCGCGCGGACAGGCTCGACCTCTCCGTCTACTTCGATGCGCGACGCAGCGTCGCGGCGCGCAGGCTGCTGCTGATTGTCGTCTTCCATCAGATCGCGGGCGCCGGCCTTGAATTCCTTCAGCGTGCGGCCGAAAGCGCGGCCAAGCTCCGGGAGCTTGTTGGGTCCGAACAGCAGGAGAGCGATAACGGCGAGCAGCAGGAAGCCTGTAGCTCCAATTCCACTAAACATGATGAATGATTCCTCCTCTGGATTTCGCGAGAATCTCGCTGGATGTCTGGCGTCTCCAGTCATCCTTCCTTCCAGGAGCCATCGTGCCTGAAGGGAAGGATGCTGAAGACAATCGGTAATGCGCGCCGCGGAAGCTTCAGCAGCCGTAAAGGCCGCCGTAGCCCATCGCGGCAATATCCTCTTTGACGATCTTCTCCCCGGCCAATATCCGGGGAAGCAGCACATCGAACGACGTATAGGGGTCGTGCATGACGCAGCCCGGAAGGCCCAGCACAGGCGTCCCGCCTAGATAGCCGATGAGCAGCATCGATCCCGGCAGCATCGGCGTCCCGTAGCTGACGATGTCGGTGCCGGCCGATCTGATGGCGCCTGGCGTGCGGTCGTCGGGGTCGACGGACATGCCGCCTGTAAGCAGTATCATATCATACTCTTTATTTTTGTACTCAAGGATTTTCCTTGCAATGGCGTCCTTGTCATCCGGCATGATCGCCTGCTCGGCAACCGCCGAGCCGAGCGCCTCCAGCTTCGCCCGGACCGCCGGCCCGAACCGGTCCTGGATCCGTCCGCTGTGCACTTCTCCGCCCGTCGTGATCAGTCCGGCCGTCATCGGACGAAGCGGCTTCACCTCGATAGGAGCCCTGCCGGTAGCGGAACGATATTCGGCGGCGAGGCTTTCCACGGCCTCGATCTTGGTTTGGGATACAACGAGCGGAATGACGCGCGTCGCCGCGAGCTGTCCGCCCGCTTCGACAAGGCGGTTGCTGCTGATCGTGGCAAGGGCGATATCGCCGAGGGCGTTGACCGCGTTCACATAGTCGGAGTCGATCTTGGCGAGCCCCTGCATCGAGGACTTGACCGCAACCTTGCCCTCGTGCGGCTCGCCGAGCTGCGTTCCATCTCCTTGTAGAGCCTTGGCCATCCTCAGTGCCGCATCGTCCTCGTGCAGCTCGTCCTCGGCCAGCTCCATGACATAGATATGGGCTTTGCCGATATCCAGCAGGGCCGGTATATCGGCTGCTTCAATGACATGGCCTTTCTTGAACAGCCTGCCCTTGAAGCTTCCGGGAACGATTCGCGTCAAATCATGGGCCAGCCGGAGGCCGAGCGCATGCTCGACAGGCACTTCGCGCAGCTTGGTTTTCATGGTCACCCTTCATGCTCCCCTTCCCGGCCCGATACGATGCCGAGAGCATGAGGCAGCTGGTCGATGACCGCCATCAGGCATTCATGGACGCCCTTGGGATTGCCCGGCAGATTGATGACCAGCGTCCGGCCCCGGACGCCGCTGACGCCGCGAGAGAGCATCGCCTTGCGTGTACGCGACATCGTGCTGCTGCGCATCACTTCCGATATGCCGGGAACCAGCCTCTCGACGACCTTGAGCGTCGCCTCCGGCGTCACATCCCGCGGTCCAAGCCCTGTGCCTCCGGTCGTAAGCACCAGGTCGGCCTGATAATAATCCGTCATTTCGATCATGGCCGCCATGATTTCGTCCTGCTCGTCGGGCACGATCCGGTAATCCACGATATCCCCGTGCAGCTCCTCCTCGACCAGCTCGCGGATGACCTGCGCGCTCGTGTCCTCCCGCTCTCCCCTGAAGCCCTTGTCGCTTGCTGTGAGAACCGCTACCTTCCATCGCATCTGACGTTCCTCCCGTCCCCTGTCGCCGTTCTTATCCCCGCATGAAATCCCCGTTTTTGCCGCCTGACTTGGATACAAGCTCGGTCGGACCGATCACCATATCCTTTTGCATCGCCTTGCACATGTCGTACACGGTCAGCGCAGCGGCGGATACCGCCGTAAGAGCTTCCATTTCCACTCCGGTCACGCCTTTGGTCTTCACTGTCGCCTGGATGTAGAGCTTGTCCTCGCCATTATCCGAGAAGGCGATGTCTATGCCCGTGAGCGGGAGCGGATGGCACATCGGAATCCATGACGACGTGTTCTTGGCCGCCATGATTCCGGCCACTTGAGCCACGGCCAGCACATCCCCCTTGGAGATGCCGCCGGATTTGATCCTGGCCAGCGTATCCTCCGCCATCTGCACGGTTGTCCGCGCCGCAGCCGTTCTCGACGTCGTCTCCTTGCCCGTCACATCCACCATCCGGGCCCGTCCCTGTCCATTGAAATGGCTCAGGCTGTCCGCCTCGCCGCCATCCACGCCAGCAGGCAGCCTGTCATCTGCAGTCGCCATCCGCTTCCCCAGCTCCCTTCAACTATCGTTATCCGCCGTCAAGCCTGACGGGCGAACCATTGCATGCCCTCTTCCGTAATGAGGCCGTCCAGCTTGGCGTCATGCGGCTCCATCGGTACGGCATCGACGATCTGGAACGCGAACCCGATGCCGATCCATGGAGGCGGCTCTCTCCCGGCCGACCGGGCAGCATGCTCGAGCTTGAGGCGGTAGCGGTCGTAATAACCGCCGCCGTAGCCGAGCCGGCCCCCCTTGCCGTCGAAGCCGGATCCCGGCACCAGCACCGCATCCGGCAGAAATCCTTCCGGCAGCGCCGGCGCGACGGCCGGGTCGGGCTCCAGGATTCCGTAGGCTCCGGGCTTCAGCTCCTCCCAGGAAGCAAGGCGATGCAGCGTCATCGACCGGTCCGGCAGCGACGCGCGGGGAACGAGGACATCGATTCCGGCTCGCCAGGCCCATTCGATCAGCGGCGACAGATCCAGCTCGGAGCGGAAAGCCGCATAGGCCGCCAAGCTTGCGCAGCCGCTTCCCTGCAGCCATTGGGCCGCTCGGTGGCATGCAGCCGCGGATGCGGCCATCCTTGCTTCGGGAGAGGCGGAATCCCGAATGTGAAGAAGACGTGCTCTTACCGATGATTTGTCGTCCGGATGATTGCCCATCGTTCGAAGTAACCCCTCGCAGGCTCTTGGTCATAATTGTCTATAGTTTACCACTGAGACCTTTGTTTCGCCAATAAGGGTCGATTATGGCGGTCAATTGCGTTATTCTTAATAGAAGAAGAACGATTGAAAGGAACTAGGGTTCTATGCTGCTGCAAGTAAACGATCTGACCAAAAGCTACGGCATCACAACCATACTCTCCCGCATCTCCCTGCAGATCCAGGAGCGCGAGCGCATCGGACTTGTCGGGGTGAACGGCGCCGGCAAGTCCACCCTGCTCCAGATTCTGGCCGGCGTCCAATCGGCCGACAGCGGCGTCATTCATCGCGCCAAGGAAACCCGCATCGGCTACCTCGCCCAGAACAGCGGCCTGCAGTCGGGCAAGAGCATCGACGAGGAGATGCGTCTGGTTTTCGCCCATCTCGTGGAAGCCGAGCAGGAGCTGCGCAGGCTGGAGCATGAAATCGCCGATCCTTCCCTTCACAGGGATGAAAAAAAATACAACGACACCCTCGAGCGCTACGCCCGCAGATCCGACTGGTACCGGGATCAAGGCGGCTTCGAGATGGAGACCCGCATCAAAAGCGTGCTGCACGGCATGGGTTTCGGGGATACGGATCCCGCCACGCCGGTCTCGACGCTGAGCGGAGGACAGAAAACCCGTCTCGCGCTGGCCCGGATTCTGCTGCAAGCCCCCGACCTGCTGCTGCTGGACGAGCCGACCAACCATCTGGACATCGCGACGCTGACCTGGCTGGAGGATTATTTGCGCAGCTATTCGGGCGCCATTCTCATCGTCTCCCATGACCGCTACTTCCTGGATGCCACGGTCGGCACGATCATCGAGATCGAGCGGCATCAAGCCCGGCGTTATGCGGGCAATTACTCCCGCTATGTCGATCTCAAGGCGGCGGAATACGAATCGGCCATGAAGCAGTACGAGAAGCAGCAGGACGAAATCGCCCGCATGGAAGAATTCGTCCGCCGCAACATCGTGCGGGCATCCACGACCAAGCGCGCGCAGAGCCGCCGCAAGGCGCTCGACCGCATGGAGAGGATCGACCGCCCCGCGGGCGATCTCAAGCGGGCCAGCTTCCGCTTCGAGATCGAGCGCGCGACGGGGCGCGACGTGCTGGAGGCGCTGGATTTGTCCGTCGGCTTCGGAGACAGCGTCGAGCCGGTCTTCCGCGACGTCACGCTGCGCCTCGAGCGAGGGGAGACCGTCGCCCTCGTCGGCCCGAACGGCATCGGCAAGTCGACCCTGCTCAAGGCGCTGATGGGCAAGCAGGAGGTGCTCGCCGGAACGGTCCGGTGGGGCACCCATGTGAAGCTCGGCTACTACGATCAGGAGCAGACGGAGCTCAGCGGGACCAATACCGTCCTTGAAGAGGTATGGAGCGCCTTTCCCGGCGTGGAGGAAGCCCGGATCCGGACGATCCTCGGCAACTTCCTGTTCAGCGGAGACGACGTCAAAAAGCGGGTCGGCTCCCTCAGCGGCGGAGAGAAGGCGCGCGTCGCGCTTGCCAAGCTGATGCTTCAGCAGGCGAATGTCCTTATCTTGGACGAGCCGACCAACCATTTGGATCTATTCAGCAAGGAAGTGCTCGAATCGGCGCTGCTCGACTATGAGGGCACGCTCCTGTTCATCTCCCATGACCGGTATTTCCTGAACAAAATCGCGGAACGCATGGTGGAGATGACACCGTCCGGCACGGTCGACTACCTCGGGAACTACGACGACATGATGGAGAAAAAGAAGGAGATCGCAGAGCTCCTGCTCGAAGCCCGCGAGGCTGCGCGCCCCGCATCCGGCGCCTCTGCGGAAGGCGGCTCAACGGCTCCGGCCGGCAGCGCCTCCTCTTACGAGGCCGACAAGCAGGCTCGCCGCGACGAGCGGGCGCGGCAGCGCAGGATCGAGCAGCTCGAAGCCGACATCGCCTCGCTGGAAGCCGATTCCGAACGCCACGAGGAGCGGCTGGCGGATCCTGAAGTTTACCAGGACTATATCCGCCTTCAGGAAGTGCAATCCAGCCTGGACGCCGTCCGGGTCCGCCTGCAGGCGGCGTACGAGGAGTGGGAAGGACTTCTTGCCTGAGCGAAAGCCGGGCGGCGATATGCAGGTTCCTTCCATCCTTATCCGCAAAAGAACCTTTCCGCCCTGGAGCCGAAGGGTTCTTTTGCGTGGGCATGTTTGAGCATGTATGAAATTAGTTTCAGTCCAACGCTTGCAAATCATTCAATTCAGGCGTATAATAAGTCCCATTGATTAACCCGCCTATTCCCCTTCTTTAGGAATCGATCATAACCCCCGATTCCGCCGTTTCTTGTTTCCCTTTTGATGAGACTGGCCTTAAAGCAATTCTGATTCACGCTGGCGCGGTCATTGGAGCCGCAAGGACGGAAGAGAGGTAGGGCTTCCGTTGTTTTGGAATGCGCAGTACGTAGAGAGCAGGACCAAACAAGCAGTTGCAGATGGAAAAGAAGCAGGAATGCAGTCGTTCTCCCGGGCCAAGCGCCGATCACCCGGTTGAATGGGTCAATCATAGACACGGAGGCAGCAAGCTCCGTACATCAGGAACCGGCATGCCGGTAAGCCGCATGAGGCGCAAGCAACTCAAATAGAAGGCCCTCCGCCTGAGCCCGCAAGGGGCCGGGAAGAGGGCCTTCGTCCATTTTCGGCTGCCGCTTTCAGTTATGCACAGCGTTATCCACAGCCCTGAATAAGTTGTCAGGCAATTCTGTATTGGAATTCAATTCAGACGCCGCATTGCACTTGGATCTCTGGATCGGCAATGAAACAAGAACGGAGCTCCAAAAAAATTATCCTCATTATCCACATTGTCCACAAGGCTGCTATGAAAAAAATGTCCCCATTTTCTGCACAGCGTTTGTCCAGCAAGGAATTATCTGCAATGCACATGTCCACAAAGCAGTGGGCCACATCTTTCAGCAGCCGGAAGGCAGGCATAGCCGTCCTGCCTTCCCCATTTCTTCCGCTTCTGACCGCGGATCGATTCCGAGGCTAATTCACGCCGGCTTGTTTTCTCCCCGCTCCGACCCGGCTCATCACGGCTGCATTGCATGCCGAGACGTAAGCCTGCGCCGCCGCCAGGACGATGTCGTCATGAACCGCCGTGCCGCGATAACGCTCGCCGTCCATCAGGACAGAGACGACGGCTTCTCCATGGGCATCCTCGCCTGTAGAGAGGGAATGCAGCTCCAGGTCCTCCAGCTCCGAGGCGGCGGGAATGCCTTGGCGGATGCAGGCGATAACGGCTTCCAGAGGGCCGTGTCCAGCCGACGTGTACGTATGCTCGCGGCCGTCCTGCTCCCTCAGCGTGACCGTCGCCATGCGCGTGCGCTGGCTGCCTGCCAGCACCTGCAGATCGACAAGCACATACGGATCCGGCTGGGTTTCGGTCTGCTCTCCGGCGATCCGGATCAGCTGCTCGTCGGTGACGATTTTCTGGGCGTCTGCCTTGGCCTTGAACGCCTCGTACACCTGCTCCAGCTGCCCGCTGTCCAGCTCGATGCCGAATTCCGCAAGCCGGTGCTTGATGGCATGCCGTCCGGAATGCTTGCCGAGCACGATCATGCTGCGCGGAATGCCCATCGTCTCGGGATCCATGATTTCATAGGTGTTCCGATTTTTGAGCAGGCCGTCCTGATGGATGCCCGATTCATGCTGGAAGGCGTTGCGGCCGACGATCGGCTTGTTGAACGCGATCGGAAAATGCATCATCCGGCTGACGACGCGGGAAGTCTCGAAAATTTCCGCGCGATTGATGTTCGTGCCGACTCCAATGACCGGACCCCTCGTGTCCAAAATCATCGCCAGCTCCTCGACGGAGCAGTTGCCGGCCCGCTCGCCGATTCCGTTCACGGTCACCTCTACCTGGGAAGCGCCGGCCCGAATCGCCGCCAGGCTGTTCGCTGCCGCGAGGCCGAGGTCGTCATGGCAATGGGCGCTGTAGCGGACGCCCTCTCCGCCTCTTGCCCCCTGCCGTACAGCGGTGAACATCTTGGTGATCTCTTCGGGAAGCGCATATCCGAGCGTATCCGGCAGATTGATAATGGTGGCGCCGGACTCGATCGCCGCTTCGACCAGCTCGGTCAGAAAAGCCAGATCCGTGCGGGTCGCATCCATCGCCGAAAATTCAATCTCCTCGACGAACTGCTTGCCGTACGCCAGCACCTCCCGGGTTCGGGCGACGACCTGCTCCCTCGTCATCCGCAGCTGATGCTGCAGGTGGATGTCCGAGGAGCTGATGAAGATATGCAGACGGCGCCTTGCGGCATCGGCGGTCGCCTTGACGGCCGCATCGATGTCGCCGCGCACCGCGCGCGCGAAGCCCGCGATCTCCACCTGCTGCAGCTCCCTCGAGATCTGCTGGACGGCGGCGAATTCGCCGGGACTGGATACCGGGAAGCCCGGCTCGATGATGTCGACGCCAAGCTTCGCCAGCTGCCGGGCGATGATGATCTTCTTCTCCGGAGCGATCGCGGCTCCCGGCGATTGCTCCCCGTCTCTCAACGTCGTATCGAATATATGGATCGTTCTGTTTCCGGCTGCGTTCATCATTTGGAATCCCTCCGAATTTGGTTTGGTCGACATGCAAAAAGCCCGCCGTCCCTCGCGGAAGAAAGAACCTATCGTTCTGTCTTCCGCAAGAGACGGCGGGCTGAAAAAAAGGCCTCGCCGCGGTACCACTCTTGTTGCCCGTCCTTGCCGCGGCAGCCAGATCAGGCGCAGCGGCAGGAGCGGACCCGCTCATGCTCGCCCGCGCGCCGAACTCCATGACGAAGTCCAGCCGCAGGCGGCATCCCGATGACGGGGGACAGCCGTAACCGGGTACCGGCTCGGCCGCAGCGGCCTTGCCCTCCCCGATTCCGCTCCCAGGCGAGTTCGGATCGGCCCTTCGGCTGCGTCGCACCTTGCCGCAGCTCTCTGAAGGTTCCGGACCGGTCCTACTGCTCCTGATCCTAGCGTTTGAACCTATTCAAGTTAAGTTGTCGATTGATTTGCCCTGCCAGATGGATGCCAAAAAGCCTGCCGTCTCTATGCAAGAGACGACAGGCTATGCCCGCGCGGTACCACTCTCGTTGACGCCGCCATGAACGGCGTCCCCTTGATTGCGATTCAGCGCCGTCCGGACGGCGTTGAATCGCAAAGCCGATGACGGGGCCAGCCGTAATGCCCTGAGGCCGCGTCCGAAGCCTCTCCGCCTCAAGGGCGTCCGGCTTCGTGACCGTTCAGGCATTCCGCTCCCAGGAGAGCTTCAGACGTCCATCGGCTGCGTCGCACCTCCCCGCAGCTCTCTGCCGGCATCCCTCTCGGGCATGCCCTTCCCGGACGTTCCTACTGTTCCTGTTCACAGCGTTTACACTCTATGGCTGCTCAGCAGCAGCATCCAACTGTTGAACTGAGTATATCGACGGCGGCCCCAGCTGTCAAGCTGGGAATCGGAACATAGGCTCCATCTTTCTTTTCGCGGCTTGACGGGGAAATCGGTTTGGTCCGCTGATTTCCGGCATCGGCAACGAACATCCCCATCGTCCGTCGGCCGCCGGAAGGGCATGACGGAGCATGGCGCCCTCCCTGTCCGGGGTGACCGGGCAGGGAGGCTATGGTAGAATAGGACCCACACCGGAAATGGATGCAACATGTTCCAGTCTTTTGCCGTCATAGATTCCATTCAGCAATACCGCAATGATCAAGAGGTGATTCCAGCATGAACCAAGACACGCCGGCCGTCTATTCGCGAATGGAAGCGGCCGTTCCCCGACGCACTGCCCGCAGGTCCCCCGTTCCGTTCCTGATCGCCTGGCTCCTCATTACGGCTGCAGGCATAGCCGGAGCCTGGTTTTATACGCAGCACTTGCAGCAGCAGATGTCCTTGCAGATCCAGCAGCAGACCGACATGCAGATCGCCGAGCTCCAAGCCAGGTACGACGAGAAGCTGGACAAGCTGGAATCGGGCTACCAGACCGAGCTCGCCGCCTTGAACAGCAAGGTTCAGAGCCTCAATGAGCTGCTCGCCTTCACCCGCGACAACGCCAGCGACAAGACCGACAACAGCAACAAGCTGTTCACCCAGCTGAGCGAAGTCCAAAAACAGCTCGACGAGCTGAAGAAAAACCTGGATGTGCTGAAATAATGCGGGGCGTCGACGTGCGCGTCATCAATCGGCGCATGCTGCTCATGACCGCCCCATTCCTCGGCGCGCTTCTGTTCCTGCTGCTGCATCAGCCTGAGGTGAGGCTTCCCGGCTCGGCGGCCCCTGTTCCCGCAGCGCCCAAGGATACTTCCGGACAAGTGCAGGCCATCGGGACCGGATTCGATCAGGCCAAGACCAGCGCCCTGCATACGGCCGGCTCCATCCAGAAAGCCGCTGCGCTGTACAGCCAGTCCAGTCAGCGGATGAACGCCATTGCAGGCATGGCGCGATCCCAGAGCGGCCGTCCGCTCGCCGTCTACGACCGCCGCATCAGCATTCCGCTCGGAAGTCCGTCGGAGACGATCCAGACGGACAAGCTGACCGCCCAGCTGTATTTCATCAAAGCCCAGAACTTCAACGGCTACGCGCTCAAAGTGAGGCTCAAGCAGGAGGGAGCGATGAAGCTGGCGATCGGCGGAGACAAGCCGGGCCGGGCGGAGACGACGCTCGAAGCGGTCAAGCGCTACAATGCCGTCGCCGGCATCAATGCCGGCGGATTCGCCGACGACGGTTCCGGCCGCCGGTACCCGCTGAGCACGACCGTCATGGAAGGGAAATACATCGGCGGATTCGAGCCGTCCTACAAGGATTTGTTCTTCGTCGGTCTGAACAAGGAGCGCAAGCTGATCGGCGGAAAGTATTCCAGCCGCGAACAGCTGGACCGGGAAAAACCCGAATTCGGCGTCTCGTTCGTCCCTGTCCTGATGAAAGGCGGCATCGCCCAGCCGATTCCGCTGAAGTGGCAGCTGAGCCCGCTGCGGGCGCCCCGAACCGTCGTCGCCAACTACAAGGACGACCAGCTCCTGTTCATCGTCGTGGACGGCTACAATGAAGCCGGCAGCTCCGGGGCGACGCTCGGCGAGATGCAGATCCTGCTCTCCCGGTTCAAGGCCGTGGACGGCTACAATCTGGACGGCGGCGGCTCCTCGACGCTCGTTTTCAACGGCCGCATCGTCAACCATCCGTCGGACAAGAAGCTCCGTCCGCTTGCGACGAATTTCCTTTTCTTCTCTTGAACCGCAAAGGGGCAGCCGCCAAGTCATTCACTGACTTTGCGGCTGCCCCTTTTTCATGATTGCAAAGCAAGTTATTCGGCCGGAATCGCAGGCCTGGCCTCGCGGACGGACCACTCCTCGAGCGACAGGCCGGGATCGGCCTTCAGATCAAAGCCGGTGAACTGGCTCCGCGTCCATTTCAGATGGGCGGCGGCTCCGATCATCGCGGCGTTGTCCGTGCACAGCGATTGCGGAGGAATGAGCAGCGGCAGCCGCTCCGCCGCGCACAGCTCTTCCAGCCGGCTGCGCAGGCCGCGGTTGGCGGCGACGCCGCCGCACAGGAGCAGCTGCCGCGCTCCGAACTGCTTGGCGGCACGGATAGCCTTCACCGTCAGCACTTCGATGACGGATTCCTGGAAGCCGCGCGCAAGCGCAGGCACATCAAGCTCCAGCCCTTTCATCCGGGACTGGTTGATGGCTGCGAGCACGGCGGATTTCAAGCCGCTGAAGCTGAAATCGTAGGAGCCCGGCTCCAGCCAGGAGCGCGGCAGCTCGGCCGCATGCTCCGCCGCCGCTGCCTGCCGGTCGATATGAGGGCCGCCGGGATAAGGAAACTTCAACGCCCGGGCGACCTTGTCGTAGGCCTCGCCGACCGCGTCGTCCCGCGTGCGGCCGACAATGCGGAAGACGCCCTCCTCCTCCAGCATGACGAGCTCGGTATGGCCGCCGGATACGACCAGCGCCAGGCATGGATATTGAATCTCGTGCACGAGAGCATTGGCGTAGATATGCCCGGCGATATGATGGGTGCCGATAAGCGGCACGTCCAGCGCCATCGCGAGGCTCATCCCGGACACGATACCGACGAGCAGCGCGCCGACAAGTCCCGGTCCCTGGGTGACGGCAATGGCGGACAGATCCTTCGCCTCGATGCCGGCTTCGGAGATCGCCTGCTCGATAATCAGCGTGATGACCTCGACATGCTTGCGGGAGGCGACCTCCGGCACGACGCCGCCGAACTGGCGATGCGTTTCGATCTGGCTGGAGACGATGTTGGAGAGAATTTCGCGTCCGCCGCGAATGACGGCAGCCGAAGTCTCGTCGCAGCTGGTCTCAATGGCTAGAATAAGTTCTTCTTCCCTGTTCAACTGTGCGTTCATTGGGCTCGTCCCTCCGCTTGCGCCTGCCCAAGCTCCGCCCACATGATCAAGGCGTCCTCGTTGTTGTCGGAATAATAGCCCGGACGGATGCCGGACGGCTCGAAGCCGAACTTGCGGTACAGCGACTGCGCCACCTCGTTGGTTACCCGAACCTCCAGCGTCATGCGGACGGCTCCGAAAAAGACCGCGAGCTTCTTCAGCTCGGACAGCAGCCGCGCTCCCAGCTTGCGCCCCCGGAACTCCCGGCTTACTGCGATGTTGGTCACATGAGCCTCGTCCATGATCAGCCACATGCCGCCGTAGCCGATGATTTCTCCATGCAGCGTCATGACCATGTACCGCGCGAAATGGTTATGTGTCAGCTCGTTGACGAAAGCATCGGAGGTCCACGGAGAAGTGAACGCTTCATGCTCGATGGCGATGATGGACGGGATGTCGTCGAGCTTCATCGAACGGAACACCAGGTCATCCTCGCCGGATGCAGCGTGAAGCTGCATGACGTCGTAATCCGCCATCGTTTTACGCCTCCCCGGGTTTCTCCAATAATTTAGCTTCCGCTTCAGCCAATTGCGTGTAGTTTGGAACAAATGCGTGCGCGTCATCCGCTTCACCTCCGGCTAGCCGCCTGCTTCCAAGCCAGGCTGCGCTGCGGCCTTCCATGACATGAGGCTGCCTTGCGACAGCAGGAGCTCCGCCGGGCAGGCCCGCTAGGAGGGACTCCAGCAGCGAGATGGATCCCTCCTGCTTTTCCAGGTCTCCCGTAAAGACAATCCGTTCCGGCCTCTCCGCGGCATTCGTAATCTCCAGCCGCTCATAAAGCCTGCGCGCCCAATCCGAAGCGAGCCGGATGGCGTCCGTTTCCAGGCGCTGCCAGCCCTCCCTGCCGGAAGCGGCAAAGAGAGCCGTATAGGCTTGTCCTCTCCGGGCGTCGATCAGGGGAACGGCCCAAGACGCTACAACCGCATCAGCGCCCGACTGCACAGTACGGCGCTGATTCCTGTCCGTATCCGGCTGAGCAGCGCCGCGCCGATCTCTATCGGTGTCCGCTTGCACGCCGGCCCCCGCCAGCTCCATCGAACCGGCGACGGCTGACGCCGCCGCATCCGCCGCTCCGCCATGGCTGGCTGCAGCCGCCTCGGAGCCTTGGCCTGCATGCTCGCGCCATGCGCCGACGGCCAGCGCCTCAAGCGTCGACACGCCGACAATCGGCAGCTTCCAGGCCCAGGCCAGCGTCTTGGCGACGGATGCCGCGATGCGGACGCCCGTATAGGAGCCCGGGCCGATGCCCGCAGCGATGCCGTCCAGCTGCCCGGGGGAGATGCCGGCATCGGCGAGCAGCTTCTGTACGGCCGGCACGACATGCGCCGAATGGTTGCGCTCGGCCGGCGACTGGACGCTGGCGAGCACCTCGCCGCCCCGCGTCAAGGCGGCGGCAAGCACCGCCGTCGACGTGTCCAGCGCCAGGACGAGCAGCTCTTCGCTCGGCTTGGCCCGCTGCAAGCCCGTCTCCGTTGCGCCCTTAGCTTGCGGAGGGCTCTCCGCCCCGGCTTCTGCGGCCGAATTAAGCTCCGTCATTGCTCTGCTCCTCCCGTCTCGGCGATAAGCCTGCACCATTCCGCATAAGGGAGTCCGCGGCCTTCCAGCCGTATCCGCCTCTCGCTGCCTCCCAGATGCTCGATGTACAGCTCCAGCCTGGATTCCGGAAGCAGCTCCGGAATCAGGCTCGCCCACTCCACGAGGGAGACGCCGCTTCCGTAGAAATACTCGTCCAATCCGAGCTCGTCGGCCTCTTCCTGCGACAGCCGATAGACATCCATATGGTACAGCGGCATCGTTCCGCTGGCATACTCTTTTATAATCGTAAAGGTCGGGCTGTTAACCACGCCCTTCACCCCGATCGCGGCGGCGAACGCCTGCGAGAACCGGGTTTTGCCCGCGCCAAGATCGCCATCCAGCGCGATCACCGTTCCGGGAGCGGCCCATGCGGCCAGCATTTCCGCGAGCCGGACCGTGTCCGACTCCTCCCGCGCGCGCCAACTGGCTGCTGCTGCGGCCTCTGTCATCTGTGTATCCCACCTTGCTCATGTTCCGCTTTCATCCGGTTCCGGAAGCTTGTTCTCATTATATCGGCCCCCTACCTCTGCCGCAACCGCGGCCGGACGGGCTCGCAATGACATCCGGACGCCATACCGGACAGCAGCATGCCGTCCTTCGCACCGAGCCGTCGAAGCCTTGGCTTGCCTGACCGCTCCGCACAGAAAAAAAACTCCGAAGGCAGATGTCTGCCTTGCGGAGCATGCGTCCTGCCGCCGAGCGCGCTAGTGAATATCGCGCTTCTTGAAGCGGCCGCCCTTGACGTCATGGATATTGCCGACAGCCAGGAAGGCGCCGGGGTCCATGTCGGTCACGATCGATTTGAGCTTGGCTTCCTCGAGGCGCGTCACGACGACGAACAGCACTTTCTTGTCGCCGCCGGTGAACCCGCCTTCGCCGTTGAGATAAGTGACGCCGCGGCCCAGACGGCTCATGATGGCTTCGCCGATCTCGCGGTACTCGTCGCTGATGATCCAGACGGCCTTGGATTCGTCGAAGCCCTCGATGACGATGTCGATCATCTTGTAGGCAATATAGTAGGCGATGAGCGAGTACATCGCACGATCCCAGGAGAACACGAAGCCCGCGCTCGACAGGATGAACAGATTGGCGAACATGACGATCTCGCCGACCGAGAAAGGCAGCTTCTTGGAGAAGAGGATCGCGACGATCTCCGTGCCGTCGAGCGAGCCGCCGAAGCGGATGACGAGACCGACCCCGACTCCGAGCACCATGCCTCCGAAGATGGAGGCGAGGAATTCGTCGATCGTAAGCGGATCGACCTCATGCAGCAGATAAGTCGTCAGCGACATGACGGCTACGCCGTACAGAGTCGACAGCGCGAATGTCTTGCCGATCTGCTTATACCCCAGGAAGAGGAACGGAAGGTTGAGAAGAAAGAGGAAAAGTCCGAGAGGAACGTCCGTCAAATAAGAAAGCATGATGGAAATGCCGGTGATGCCGCCGTCGATAATGTTGTTCGGCACCAGGAATATCTCCAGGCCTACCCCCATCAGGACGGCTCCGACGGTGATGAACAAGACCCGCTTGAACACTTCAAAGAATGGCAGCTTGAGATGCTGCCCCTGCGCTGTTACCATGCCCCCACACCCTTTCAATCTGTCTTGCTTATGACCCTGTATACTAATTATAAAGTATTTTCGCTCTAAATTAAAGGAAAAGGGTGGATTTAGCTAATTTTTAACCTAATTCATGAAGAAAAGAGCCTTTATCTCCGTTTATCGATGGTTATCTTGCTTTACCTTGATTTTAAACCTGTCATGGCATGATAAGGCTTGTATCCCCATCTATCTATATGTATTTTCGCCCCTTCCCGTTATTCCGCTCATTTGGTATCGTTAGGAATGCCGGACATTTCCGGCGGAAGGAGAACCTCCAAGTGGCAGCAGCACGCAACAAGCCGTCGTCGAAGAAATCATCGCCTCCCGCTCAGCACGAGCTCGATCTGACGAGGGGAGCCTGGTCCCGCAAGCCGGCTACGCAAGTACAGCCGAACCGCAAAAAAGAACAGCGCCGCTCCTGGTGCCGCAAAGGCAACGGGAACGACGCTGTTTTTTTGTGTCCGAAAACTCATCGCGGACATCAGTTTTCTCTGTGCGGCTGTCCTTCATGAAGCTGGTCGACCGATACGGTCTGCGTGTTCTGAGGGGTCGTGCCGACCTGCACGGTCGCCATGCCGTTCGCCTCGTCCACATTCTCGATCCAGACCGAGTGCCCGCCCAAGTGGACGGCCACCATATCCTTGGAGCCGTAGATTTCCATCGCTCTTTTTACATCCACCGCGAGTTCCCTCCTATTCTCCGTCCTCTGCTTCTTCCTTCAGCATCATCGTATCCGTCGTCGACTCTCCGATATGGCCGTTGTGGATCGTAACCTGTCCGCCTCCTAGACCTTCGCCCACCATGCGGTCGATATCCATCTCATAATCGACCCTGCCGCCATGGTCGGCCGTCCGGCCGACGCCGGCATCCGTCATCGTGCGCGCTCCGCCTTCCTCCAGCGAGCCGTCCAGCTCCGTGCTCATTTCGGCAGCCAGATCCGGAAGGCTCTTCTCGTCGCGGCTGCTGGCCAGCATATGGCGGCTGTCCAGCCTCTGCTCGAGATGGCGGCGTATTTCCTGCTCGTCCATTCGCCTCACGCCTCCTTCCCGGGGCTGTCGTCAGCCTTAATGAGAAATATGCCCGCAGCGGCCGGGCTTCATGCATGGGACCCCCCTCCGGATGGGCACACTGGTAGGAAATAATAATGCCGGAGCTCCGGCTGCAAGGAGGCGCGACAGCTATGCATACCGTATGGAAGGGCGCGATCAGCTTCGGACTTGTGCATGTGCCCGTCAAGATGTTCTCCGCCACAGAGGACAAGGATATCTCGCTGCGCATGCTGCATTCCGTCTGCGGCAGTCCCATCGCTTATGTGAAGGAATGCCCCGTATGCGACAGACGGATCGAAACGAATGAAATCGTCAAAGGCTACGAATACGAGAAAGGCCGCTTTGTCACCTTTGAAAAGGAAGAGCTGGACCAGCTCGGCGGAGAGAAGTCCAAAACGATTCAGATCATCGATTTTGTCGCCCTGGAGGAGATCGATCCGATCTATTTTCAGAAAACCTATTACCTCTCGCCCGATCAGGCGGGGGGAGGAGCTTACTCGCTGCTGATGGAAGCAATGAAGGAATCCGGCAAGATCGGCATCGCCAAAATTTCCATCCGCTCCAAATCGAGCCTCGCCGCGATTCGCGTTCTCGAAGGCTGCCTCGCGATCGAGACGATCTTCTATCCCGACGAAATCCGGCCGATCCAGCAGGTTCCGAACCTGCCCGGAGCGGTAGCTCTGAATGACAAGGAGCTGTCGATGGCCAAGCTTCTCATCGATCAGCTGACGACGCCGTTCGAGCCCGAGAAATACACCGACGATTACCGGAGCGCCATGCATGATCTCATCCAGGGCAAGATTGCCGGCGAAGAAGTCCGCATCGCGCCGCAGCAGGAGCCCGCACATGTGCTGGATCTGATGGCAGCCCTGCAGGCGAGCCTTGAATCGGTCAAAGGACCTGCCGCAGCGCCCGTGCTCGATACCGGCGCCGCGGACAAGCCCAAGAAGAAAAGCGCGAAAGCGCCGGCAGCCGGTCTTGCCGACTCCGGTGAAGCCGATAAGCCCGCGAAGAAAGCGGCCAAGCCTCGCGCCAAGAAAACCAAGGAATCCGGCGCTTCCTGATGCGCGCCGCGAAAGGCAGCCTTCCGCTTGGCCTGACGGCGCCGATGGCGCCCATAACGAGAGCCGATCTTCCGCAGGGAGAAGACTGGGGCTACCAGATCAAATGGGACGGCGTCAGGCTGCTGGCCGACATCGGGCCGGACGGCAAGGCGCTGCTGTATTCGCGCCAAGGATTGATCAAGAACAACATTTACCCCGAAATTGTCGTCCTAATAGAGAAGGCTGCTCTCGGCCGCTGCATTCTGGACGGAGAGCTGATCGCCTGGACGGGCAGCAGGCCCAGCTTCCAGAGGGTGCTGCAGCGCGAGCGCATGCGCGGCAATCAGGGCGGAACCCGACTGACGCCGCTTCGCAATCCGGCCGTGCCGGCGGAGGTGATGGCCGGCGGCGCGGACAGCAAGCGTTCCGCCCCCGGCAGCCTGGCCGGCTCGGACGACAGGCTGCTGCGTCCGCAGCAGCCTCCGGGCTTGGGCAGCCATGCCGATTCGGCCGATCAGCCCCAGCCTCCCGCCGGACTCGCCTATGTGCTGTTCGATGTGCTGGCGGCGGGAGACCGGGATCTTAGAGGCCTGCCTTATCTGCAAAGGCATGAAGTCCTTCTGGCCCTCTCTCCGAGGCTGCCGGAGGGGATGCTGGTTACGGAGCTTTACCGCGACGGAGAAGCTCTGTGGCAGTGGGTCGCGCAAGCCGGCTGGGAAGGCGTCGTCAGCAAACGCCTGGATTCTCTCTATAAGGAAGGCAAGCAGCACAAGGATTGGTTCAAGAAAAAAACCGCCCTGCTGCTGGATGTGGACATCGTCGGACTCAAGATTCGGGATGGAATGGCCGCAAGCCTCGTCATGAGCGTCGACGGGCAGTATTTCGGCAGCGTATCGCTTGGGTTGACCGGGGAGATGCGCGCGCTCCTGACGAGCCGGCTTGTGCCGGAAGGCGCATTCGCCGACGGCTCTTTGCATGCGGGGACAGCCCTTCCCTTTGCCGCTCTCCCCAATGACCTGAAAAAGGAACGGGTCGTCTGGCTTCAAAATCCCTTTCCTTGCACAGTAACCGGGCTGGAGATCACCGAGGCCGGCCAGCTTCGCCATCCCAAGATCGCCGGCTTCGGCCGCCGGAGAGGAGAGTAGAAGTCCATGCCAGCATCCAATGGCTATCGCAGCGAAAAGGGAAGCATCACGCTGGACGGCCACCGGTTGACGATAACGAACCCGTCCAAGCCGCTGTGGCCGGAGATGGGCATAACCAAGCTCATGTATTTGGAGAAGCTGGTCCAGCTCTCCCCCTTCCTGATTCGGCATTGCCGCGACCGTCATTTGACGACGATCCGTTATCCGCACGGCATCCATGACAAGTCCTTTTACCAGAAAAACTGCCCCGAGCCGCGGCCCGAGTTCGTCCGGACCCGGTCGGACGGCAGCATCGATTATGTCGTTCTCGACTCGCTGCCGACCTTGATCTGGCTCGGGAACCTGGCTTGCCTGGAGTTCCACGCTTCATTCGACCTGGCCGACGATCCCCAGCATCCGACCGAATGGGTCATCGATCTCGATCCTTCCGTGGAAGAGGAGCCGAGAATCATGGAGGCGGCCTGGCTTGTCGGCGAGCAGCTGAGAGGCCTCGGCATCGAGTCGATCGCCAAGACGAGCGGCGCTACCGGCGTACAGCTCATCGTACCGCTGGCCGATCGGCTAAGCTTCGACGAGCTGCGCTCGATCGGACTGTTCGTCGGGGGTTATATGACCCAGAAGCATCCCAAGCTGTTCACCGTGGAGCGGCTCAAGAAAAACCGCGGCGATCGAATCTATTTCGATTACCTGCAGCATTATCAAGGCAAGACGATTGCCGCTCCCTATACGCCGAGAGCCAGAGCCGGAGCGACCGTCTCCACTCCGCTGGAATGGGACGAGATCAGGCAGGGAGCGCAGCCGCGCGACTTTCACCTGCTCAATATTCACGATCGGCTCCAGCAGCGCGGAGATCTTCTGGCGCACGCTCCCAAGCAGGCGCTGAGGCCTATTTTGGATTTTTTGAAAAGCAGGACACCATAATCAAAATATGCTATAATGTGCTACATTATGTATCATTCAATTGAAACATACGGGGTGAACGGGGTTGAGTCTGGCTGTCGTCAAAGTGATCTGCTATAGCTGCGGGAATGCGGATTCATGCCCTTCCCTTGAGGACAAGCTCGGCTTATCCGACCCGGCTTCGAGAGAGCAAATAGCCGCAGGCTTGGAACGGAAAGCCTTGTTCCACACCTGCAGCCTCTGCGGCACGCTGTTTAGAATCATAGAAGCCGATCTTGTTCCTCGGCCGCCTGCGCTTTGAAGCTTCGAGCCGCCGGCTTGCCGGCCGCACCATGCCCTCTCTTCGGCCGGCTCCTCCCGGGCCGGCTTATGCCGGTTGTTAAGCCGGCATCCTACAATAGCGGCGACAGCATATGCGCCGCCACTTCCGCCGCCTTCTGCGTCCATGGACGCGCCTCGAATTCGCCGAGCTTCAGCTCGTAGCAGTCCTTCAAATCAAGCATGAAGTCCTCCTCCAGCCTTCCGATCGCCTTGCTTCCGAACAGATTCGCATTGATCTCGAAATTGCTGAAGAAGCTTCTCATATCCATATTCGCCGTTCCGACCGACGCCATGAGCCTGTCCACGATCATGACCTTCGCGTGGATGAAGCCTTTGCGGTAGCGATAGATGCGGACGCCCGCCTCAAGCAGGTCCTGGACATAGGAGAGCGAAGAATAGAGCACCAGCCTGGAATCCGACTTGTGGGGGAGGATGATTCGGACATCCACGCCGCTCAGCGCCGCAGTCCGCAGTCCCATCAGGACGCTCGGGTCGGGAATGAAGTACGGCGTCGCGATGTAGAGCTTGTCCTTGGCGGCGCTGATGGCGGAGAATACGCTCTCCAGGATGGAGTCCGCGCTCGTATTCGGTCCGCTGGCGACGATCTGGACCTGCTCGGTGCCGCTGCAGCCATGCTCCGGAAGATAGGCGGGATGATCCAGCTTCTCCCGGGCCGTGAACCACCAGTCCCGCATGAACACCAGCTGCAGATAATAGACCGCGTCCCCTTCAATCCGAACATGCGTGTCCCGCCAGAAGCCCAGCTTCGGGTTTTTGCCGAGATATTCGTCCCCGATGTTGATGCCTCCGACGAACCCGATCTTCCCGTCGACGACGACAATCTTCCGATGGTTCCGGAAGTTGACGCGCTTGTCGAAGAAGGCGATGCGCGGAGCAAGGAAGCATTGCATCTTCACGCCTCCGTCCAGCAGCTCCTGCACATAGGCGTTCCGGAGCTCCATGCTGCCGATTCCGTCGTAAATGACTCTGACCTCGACGCCTTCGGCGGCTTTGCGGAGCAGCATCGCCTTGAACTTGCTGCCGATCTCGTCATGGCGGATCGTATAATAGTCGAGATGAATGTGATGGCGGGCCGAATCCAGCGCCTGCAGGATCGAGGCGTAGGTCGGCTCCGCGTTGGTGAGGATCTCCGTCCGGTTGCAGCCGGTGACCGGCAGCATCGAGAAGCTGTCGAGCAGGTTGAACAGCCGCACCTCATGCTTGAAGTCCGGATTTTCCATGTCTCCTGGCCGATGGACGAGAACGCTTTGCCGCAGCGCCTTGAGCTGGACCTCATGGGCGATGACGCCCCTTCGCCGGACCGTGCGCCTCGTCTGGTATTCGCGCGCGACGAAGTAGTACATGACAAAGCCGATGACGGGCAGCACGAACAGGATGAGCAGCCAGGCGACGGTCTTGCTCGGCTGGCGGTACTCGAGAATGAGGATCGTCATGATTTGGAAGAGAAAGATGAACAGGGCGAGCACGAGCCAGAACATGAGGCACCTCTTTTGCGGATTGGCGGAATCGGATTGGACTCATCCGTCATTCGTTATTTTACCTGATGGAGAGAGTCCTTTTCTATCGCAGGAAATAAGGATGGCGCATGAATATATCCATTGGTAGTAGTATCAACGGCAGGCAGGATTTTCAAGCATTTTATCCAAGACGATGCCAGGATGGTGAAGTCCCCTTTCTTTGGGAAATGGAATGAAGGACTCCGTTGGGGAATACATACTACATAGCATGAATTCATCCAAGGGAGGCGGATATCGATGTTCAAGGAAAACAAGCGCTGGTCGGCTTCGGATACGTTGATCGGCCAGGGAACGCGTGCGGAAGGCACCCTATCCTGCCAGGCAAGCCTGAGAATCGAAGGCGAATACCGCGGAGACATCGATTGCAAGGAAGATGTCATTGTCGGAGAAAGCGGCGTGGTCCGCTCCAACATTTCGGCCAAGGACGTTACGATATCCGGCAAAGTGTACGGCGACATTACGACGACCGGACGCTTGACGATCATGTCCAGCGGCGAGCTCCACGGCAGCGCGACAGCCGCCTCGCTCATCGTCCAGGACGGCGGCATTCTCAGCGGCAGCTGCCGCATGGAGCGGCCGGCAGAACCGGCCGCTCCAGCCGTCCGCAATCCTGCCGAGCCTTCGGATGCGGCGGGGCGCGATATCCGGGAAGTTCGCGAGGCCGCCCGGGAAGGCTCCGTGAAGGAGCGGCGCCAGGCTGGTTGATGACAAAAAAGCCCAGCATCGGCTCATCGGCCAATGCTGGGCTTTTTAAATCAGCCTTTCATCATGTCGCTCATCAGGTCACGGCCTGCGTCCAATTCTTCGTTGTATTTCTGACGGTACTCCTGGATGATTGACGTGCTGTAGCCATACTTGTTCAGTTCGGCTTCCACTTGGGAGACAAGGGAATCAAACTGCGAGCTGAAGCTGGCCAGCGATGCTTCGCCTTGTTTCTTCAAAGCGGCTCGCTTAGCTTTATCCGACGTGTCCACATATTGCTGCCCGAGCTTGAGGAAAGTCGTTTTGGCGTTCATATACAGAGTCTGGAGCTTGGCGTCCGCCCGGAATTTGACATCCTCATAAGCGGGGGGAGAAGGCATCACGATGCCGCCGCCCGCCGATCCTCCCGAAGCATTGCCGGTCGAGCCGGAATTGCCGCTGCCAGCGGCATTGCCGGAACCAGGATCTTCCGGCTTAGGCTCCGTCGGTTTGTCGGAAGCCGGTGCCGGTGAAGTGATGGTGATCCGCTTGCTGGAGCTGTCCCATTTCACATTCATGCCCGTGCTTTCGCTCATGAACCGGATGGGAACATACAGGCTGTTATTCAGCATATAAGCCGTCTGGCCGGCAGGGAGCTGTTTTTTCACTCCGTAAAAGACAAACGAAGCTTTAGCCGGTGTAATGGACAGCTTTTGATTCCCGATCGAAGCCGGCGCTCCGGAAGCCCCGATCGCATTGAGAAAATACTCCCTCAGAACGACCTGTTCTTTGTCTGTCGGCTTGGATACCGTTACCGTAGATGTCGAGGCGTTCCATTGAACGGACTGGAGCAGACCGTACGCGATATAACGGATCGGAACGTAAGAAGTACCTTGGTAGGTGAATAAATACTGATTGTCAGGCATCTGCAGCGTTCTGCCGTCAAATATGGTCTCATAGGCAACAGATTGCGTTTTTACCGTTGACGCGGCGGCTTGAGCATAGTGCGGCTGGACGATGAAGGCGAGCAATGTCGCCAGAACTCCGATTTTCAATCGATTCCACATCATAAATCCCCATTTCTATTCTTAAAATTCTCCCCAGTGCGAAGCTCTGAGTTCGGTCCTCTCTGCCGGAGAGAGAGCTTGATAATGCTTCAAGAACCGCTCATACTCCGCTGCGACCTCTTCAATATCTCCGTATTTCTTCAGCTCGCCGTCATGAAGCCAGAGCCCTTTGCCGCAGAAGCTCTTGACTTGCGACAGAGAATGGCTGATAAAAAAGATCGTTTTTCCCCGCTCTTTGAATTCATTTATTTTGGCCAGGCACTTGTCGCTGAACGTCTGATCCCCTACGGAAAGAGCCTCGTCGATGACGAGAATGTCAGGATCGATGTGAACCGATATCGCAAATCCAAGTCTGGCCTTCATTCCGCTGGAATAGCTTTTGATAGGCTGATGAATGAATTTCCCCAGCTCGGCAAACTCGATCACAGCCGGCGTTATCGCTTTGATCTGCTGATGGGACAATCCCATCATCAACCCTTTCAGCTCAATATTTTCAAGGCCGTTGAGCTGGTTGTTCAGACCGGAGGATATCGCGATAAGAGCGGCGTTTCCGTTGATGTGAACCGAACCGCTGGAGGGAATCGTCACTCCGGCAATAAGGTTGGACAACGTGCTTTTGCCGGCGCCATTCAGCCCTATGATTCCGACTACATCGCCCTGGTCGACCGCAAAAGTCAGACTGCGCAGAGCATGATGAACAGGGAAATCCTTCTTGATATAAAATAAATCCCGAATCTTTTCATTTATGCTGGAATGCAGCCGAAAAGATTTGCTTACCTCTTGAAACTGGACTTGATGCACGCTTAGTCAACACCTCTATTGATAATCCATAAAATGCTTGCGGAATCGAACATGGATGAACGCGCCCCACACAAACAACACCGCTACTCCCAGCCAAAATCCGGCGGTATAGGCCGTAGCGATATAAAATTGATTGAAGAGCATCGCATTGCGGTATCCATCCACTAAGTAAGTGACGGGATTGTAGTGGATCACTTTTTTCAGCAGCTCCGGCGTCTTGGCGTTTACCGTCCACATGATCGGAGTAATGAAGAACAGGGCTCTTGTAACCGCGCCGATCACAAACCTGAAGTCGCGGACAAATGCCGAAACGGTCGAGGTAAACAAAGCCAACGCGGATAAAAGGGACAATGATGCGATCAGATAATAAACGATTCCCAAATAAGATAATCCGAAAAAGCCATATTTAATGACGACCGCAATCAAAACCATAACCAGCATAATCAAATGAGAGATCAGCTGTGTAAGGATGGTGATGGAAGGAAGTACGCTCAGCGGAAACTTCATTTTGGATACATGGCCTAGCTGCGAGCTGACTGAGTTGGCTCCCTGCACGATTCCTGAGCCGATAAACAACCAAGGAACAAGGCCGCAGCTCAGCCAGAGGACAAAAGGAACTCCCTCTACGGAAGCTCCCCCCCGGATCCCCAATCCAAAAACAACCCAATAGACGGCCAATTGACTGAGCGGATTCAGAAGCACCCAAAGCAAGCCTAAACGATTGGACATATAAGTGGATTTCAGCTGAAACAAGGCGATTCTTACGATCATATAGCGGTTTTTAAAATGTTCCTTTGCTACGATGTTCAAAAAATTCATGCAATCACGGTTTCAAGATTATTTACAAACTGATATAAGTTTCCGAAATTGACTGTTTGCAATCCTTGAGCATTTTCCGGCTTCACACTATTCCTCGTGTCGAACAGCAGCCGGTTCCTCATTCCCTTCACATACGGACTGAAGTCCATGACCCGAAACTCGGTATGAACCGTTAACAGAAGGATAAGATCGGCATCTCTCAGAGCTTCCTCGGCGGAGACAAATCTCGGATCCAGAGTATTTACATGCGGATCATGAATAGACAAGCGGAAGCCCGTTCCCGACAGCAGCTCTACGATTTCCATGGCAGGGCTTTCCCGGATGTCATCCACATCCGCTTTATAGGTAACTCCCAAGACCGCTATTTTCGGATTGTGGATCCCCCTGACCAGTTTCTCTGCATTTGCTGCCACGTAGTGTGGCATGGATGAATTGGTCTCTCTGGAAAGGTGAATGATCTTGGCCAGATCCGGCGACTTGGCGACGATGAAATAAGGATCAACCGCCAGGCAGTGTCCGCCTACACCTGGGCCGGGATGATGCAAATTGACCCGCGGATGTTTGTTGGCCATCTCGATGACTTCCAGCGTGTTGATGCCCAGATCGTTGCAAACCTTCGTCAATTCATTGGCGAGAGCGATATTCACATCCCGGAAGGTATTTTCCATCAGCTTGGACATTTCCGCCGTGCGGGCATTCGTTTTGATGATTTCACCTTTGACGAATGTCCGGTAGACATTCGCCCCCGCTTCCGCGCAAGCTTCCGTAACGCCGCCGACAATGCGATTGTTGTGGACGATCTCATGCAAGATTTTACCTGGCAGCACTCTTTCGGGGCAATGAACCAGATAAATGTCCTTACCAACAACAAACCCCGCGGCCTCAATAAGAGGTTTCACATGGTCATCCATGCTCCGCGGGGCGATCGTCGATTCAATTATGATTACATTGTGCTTTTTAACGTAGGCAAGGATTTGCTTTGTTGCTTGGAGCACATAGCTCAAGTCGCAGGATTTATGCTCATCATCGATATTCGGAGTCGGAACAGCGATGATAAAGACATCTGCTTCTTCCGGCATTAATGAAGCTCGGAACTTCTTCCTTTCGACCACATCTTTGACTGCTTCTTCCAGCCCCGGTTCCTCGATATGGATTCTGCCGGAGTTCAATGTCTCTACTACTTTATGATAGACGTCTACGCCTACGACGTCGGCTCCGTGCTGAGCGAAGGTGACTGAGGTAGGCAGACCGATGTAACCGAGACCTATGGTACAGATTTTCACGTGAATACCCCCATTAAATAAACTTTCTCAGAAGTTAGATTTAACCTTTGGTGATTTCTTCAATAGACTCTAGGAGATACGGTGGATAGAACGTAGCAACATCATTATGACTAGAATAAGGACCTAAATTTAATATATATTTAAAACCGCACTTATCAAACTCTTCCAGCAAGGGAATAACATGTTTTTTATAATGCATTTCCCCTTCTCCTACATGAATTCGTATATTAGGAGACTTCTCAGCTTTTTTTACTACATCAAAAAGTAAATTATCTAAATAGTTTTTATGATTATCTTTTGTTCCACCAGCTATGAAATGTGCAATATAGGCACCCGCAATAACTTGTTCAATTAGATAATGTCCTAATTTGGTTTGAGGAGAAGCTGAAATTACATTTCCATAGCCATACTTAAAGGAAAAATAAAGAGCAGCATACCCCCCCTTACTTGATCCAAATGTAATTACATTTTCCTTACAAATGTTATTTTCGACTCTGATTTTTTCTATTAATTCATAAACGGATCTTTCAACAGCAAATTCTTTGTTTTCTCCAAGATAATAACATCCGATCATTCCATGATGATCCAAAATAAAAAGTTGGTTTATCTCAGTATTCACAAGAGTTTTAGCATAATTATAGTTTGGAGGTGTTCCTATTTTCGGTATTCCAGAAAATCCAACAATTAAATAATCACTATTTCTTTTTTTGAAAACATATTTCACTTCTTTTTCTCCAACATAAATATCTTCTCCAGAAAAAGAGCGAAGTTTACTTTTCAAGATTTCAATTTCTTTGTCTTTCTTTTGTAATTCTAACTCAAAGTTCAATCAATGGCACCCTTTCAATTTCAAATAAAAATAGAACTCAAATATCTATTAGTCTTTTTATTTCTTTTAAGATTTTATTTTCATCAAAATATGTAATTGGATATTTTTCTATATCACTAGAAGTCACATCATATTTAGATTCAAAAATAAATGCAGACATTTCATGTTCATTCTCAAAAATATACTTCTTGGGATAAATCGTTTCTGCTCCAGGCCAATTGAAAATTACTGGGATACTGCCGGAAACCATGCCTTCCATTGGAGCCAAGTGAAAACTCTCATATTCACTAGTAGAAAGAATAAAACCAATTCTCCTGAACCACTCATTCACATCATCCCCAGAAGGATCAAATACGACGTTATTCTTCCAGGGAGCTTGCTCTATTCTACTAAAGGCATTATCGTAGTACAGCTTTTCTTGTTCCCTCTTAAGAACCCAAGGAAGTTCATGAGGTAGTTTGCTTTTAATGAATAGTTTATACCTTTGGTTCTTTTCCCATAAGTTTTCAAAAATATTCAATGCTCTGTCAAATCCTTTGAGAGAGGGAATTATTCCACAGATTCCGACATTAAATTGAATATCCGCATTTTCAATTTTCTTTTTTCTGAATTTTTTAATGTTGATCATATTGTAAATCATAGTAAATTTAGATCTGGGTATTTTAAGAACTCTGTGAAACTCCTCAAGGATGTAGGGAGAAATTGCCACGATATGATCAATATTGTCCAGTTGATAGTTGACTGGAAATACTGTTTCAATTTCTTGGCGATGCATTCTAACAATTAATTTTTGACCTTTTATCTTATGATTCGAGTACCAGACAGCATTGCCCAGACCCCATTCACAGAAAATCACATCTGCCCATTCCAAGCAGTGCTTGCTATGCTCTTCGTTATGCTTGTTATGCCCCGTCCAAGGATCAATCTTCACCTCGTATTCGGGCTGGACTACAAAATAATCAATAGCAGATTGAATAAATTTAAAATCATGTCCTGCAAATACCACATTTATTTTGTCCTTATTAAAGCTCCATAATGTTTCCTTGATTCTCTTATAGGATTCTTCATACCCAAACTTATTACAGGCCTCTTGAATTTTCCTTGATTCTTGCCTGTACAGTTGAGCATTATTCATTATTTGAATTGTCTTCTCAACAACCTCATCCTCAGTTTCTGCATACATAAAATAATCTTTACCTAATATGGATTCATGCAGCTTCGTTCTTCTTACGATCGTCGGTTTGCCTAACCGCCCATATTCCAATAATTTTGTCGATAACTCCGTACTTGAATCATTATCGATACTTTCACTTCTCCAACAAAAGCCGATGTCTGAACTTCTAACCAAATCAATAACAGCACTTCTGGATAAAGCGCCGGTCCATGAAATACCTTCTGTTTGTTGCATTCTCATAGTCAGTTCATTCTTTTTAGCGGCAAGATCACCTTGAAATTTATTTCCCGCTATATTTAATTTCATATTCAAATCCAATGCTCTTAATCTTGCAAAAATATTCAACATCTCTTCAATGTACCACTCTGAAGCAAACTTACCGCTATATACGATTGTATTTGACTTCACACGGGCCCTTGAATCCACGACCTTGAATTCTTCTGGAATCATAGGATATAACAGTCTAAACTTCTGACCGTCCACGTTTAGACTTTCAACTAACAGTTCTCTGGCTTGTTCCGTTTGAACGAAAAAATAAGTAACGTTGTGATATATCTTCTGCAATGCATAAGCATCTTCTGTATTAATGACACTGCCTGTATATTTTATATTTGTGATATACGGAATAACTTTTTGAGCATAGGGCTTGAGACACAACTCTTTTGCCAAATCAAAGCCTCTCACAATAATACAATGGTACTTGTTTTGACCATCAAGTTTCTCAATAGCATGAATGGCATCTTCAATGGACAATCTATTACTTCGAGTTGTAATAACATCATGATGTTGAATTAGTTTCACTCTCGGTTGTTTTTTCAGATCAGATAATACAACCTCGTTGATAGGTTTTGCTTTAAGCAGTACATCCACATCTACGTTTGGATCCTGTGACACTACTCTTGCAGTAGATTGGAGCCAAATCGCCGAGCCATCCAGATGATTTAGGTCAACATCGCCATAGAGCAAAATTTTTAAACGTCGCATAATTACCCTCTTTTATAGATCATATATGACAGGCTGCTTGGAAATGAAATTCTGAATATAATTAAATTTATCTACCGAAAACAACTTATGTCCTTGAGGGAAGTACCTATTGAAATTTTTATTTTCTTTTAAATCAGATAAACATTTAAACAAGTTTTCTTTGAGAATAGACGCTTTAATCATGGAGGAATGCGGCTCCAAATTCATCACGAATACGTACTCATCTTCATCATTATCTATGAACTCATTATTTTTGAAGCAGTACTTGTTGCTCTTGCCGATTATTTCACTATGGCTGTATTCAATAGCTATTGCCATGTCCAACAGGTAGTTTTCGCCGTAATGATCGTTGGGATTAATATAGCAGACATAAGTATCCCCGAAGAAAGAGGCTGCTTTTCCATAAAATTCGGCATAAGAATAAACATATGCGTTCACTTTATCGTTATTATAATGATTAAGGATATCTATGTATCCTTCAAAATTATCTAGAAAAATGCATAGTTTTTTATCATTCCAGGTTTGTTTTGAAAATAAATTGTAGACTCTTTCAAACTCTTCTTTAGAATGCACGACCGAAACCATGCAAATCTGTTTCATCGGCAAAGGATGTTCAACCTTGATTCCGATTTTGTTTACTAAATATTGAAGTCGATGTTGATAAGTATGATTTAAATATATCTCTCTGATTCCTTCAAGAGACTTGCGCCTGTAATAGAGATCATCATTCATTAATAGATTCATTTCTTCTTCAAGGACATGAACCTCGTTAGAATTGATAACTAGGTTGTTAAACATAGCTTGAATACCTTTAGACTTAGTACTCACAACAGGGGTACCGCTTGCCAATGCTTCGAAAACCCTTCTCGAAAACATTGTGGGAGAATCAATGACACTATTAACGTTCAAGCAAATTCTATAACCTTTATAGGCCTTCTCAATATCTTCGTAAGACAAGCTTCCAATGATATGATTCTTCAAGAAATCTGGGAATTGAAAATTACTATTTTTGTTTTTGAGATTAGCCTCGAAGTTCCGATCATAGATATCAAACTCATATTCACAAGCAAGATTAAATAAAATATCCATCGCATTTTGCCGATCCTCGTGTCGGTTCGAATAATAGGAACCCGCAAAATTAATTTTGTGCTTCCGGCCTTCAGGCAGTTTGACCGGATTATGCAAAGAAGGGTCGGCAGAAAAAGGCAGGGCAAAAACACGATTATGTTTAATTTTCTTCTGATAATCAGCAATCATGTTACTATCCGTCGTAAATACGTAGTCAAATAATTGGGCTGTATCTATAAATTTATTGAAATGTATTGGATCCTCTTTGTTCCAAAAAGCGGTGGGAACCCCGTTTTCCCTGCACCAGTTCAGCAATTCCTTCAAGTCTGTTTTATCTTGATTGCTGTAAGTCGCAATTTTATACTCCCAAGTTCCCTGATATCCTTTCCATGCGGATTCAACCAATAAAATATCCGGCACTTCGGAATCAAGAGTTTCTTTCCAGGTGGAAGGTGTAAGATTAATCAGCTGGACATTTTTCTCGTAACAAGTTCTCGAGAATTCGTCTAAAATGCATGCAACTTTAAGGCTCTTTAATGATTTGATTATTTGTTTACGTTTATTTGATATAGGTTTAGTGTTTTGTACATAGAGATCTTTTAATTCAGGTTGCTTTCGAATTAACTCTAATCTTTTAATTTTAGCCGTTCCTTTTCCATTTACCTTAAGAGCGCATCGTACAGCTTTCGTTTCATCCTTTAACCGGAACTCATTACGCTTGCTATTGACTGGCATCACGATTTGATTTATTTTTTCTTTTTCATCATATTCAATGACAATTAAACTAATTTCTATGTTGCCATATTCTTCCATTTCAATATTTATATTTAAAAAATCTTTTGAACATAGCGGGAATCTATGCTTCGGATAGACACTGAAACTGTTGTTTTTCTCTATGTAGGACAGATATCTTTTAGTCTCTTTAGTATTTGATATAACAAGTACATTTGCTTCGTTAACTACCGTGATATCATTAGAAGAGGCAGTCCAATTTTTTCTTAATAACGAATGCTTAGATTTAATTATGTTAGGATCAAGTTGATTTTTAATCAGGTTCATAAGACGATGATTATTATCAATTTGGCTATGGCTACGCTCGTCTTTTTTCATTAATTTTCACTGCCTTTGATAATTTTTTCTTCAATCTCCAATAAAACTTCATCATTACGATTACTTTCATTGTATTCATTTTTTCCAGCTTACGATTTAACTGCTCTACTTCTAACTTATGAGTATGAATTTCTTTTTCAAGATTATTGATTATATGATTATTTTCATCCAATTGTTTTAAAACATCTGCTAATAAAAGAGATACCTTATCCCTATCATTCAAAAAATACGTATTGTTTGGCTCCTCCATTAAATAATCACTTCCTTATATATCTTAATGAAGCTTTCTTTTTCACTTTTCCAATTAAACTTTTGTCTTGACTTCAAGGAGTTTTCTTTCCCACTCTTATAAAGCTGTACATCGCCCAATAGTCTATTCACGCCGCCTGCAATCGACTCCGGACTATGCGAATCCACGCATACACCAATCTGCTCGCCTTCAACAACCCGCTGAATCTCGGGGAAAGAGCAGGCCACTACGGGAACTCCGCTCATCATGTATTCAAACAATTTATTGGAGGAAGCGGAGTAATGATTGAAGCAAATGTTGTTCAGCACCTGGAAGCCGAGGTAGGCATTTTTTGTATAATGAAGCAGATCTTCCACCGGCACTTTAGGAAGAAACCTCACTTTCTGCTCCAGGCCTCGCTCCCGTACCATCGCAACCAGCTCCGGCTTGATTTTCCCGTCGCCGATCATCACGACCACTCCGCGATCGAACAATGGGACCGCCTTTATAATCTTGTCCAGTCCTCGTCCGATTTGAATTCCGCCCTGGTATAACAGGATCGGCTCATGCAGGGGAATATCAAGCAGCTCGTGCAGGTTAACTTGGCTGCTCTCTTCAGGCCTGGAGATCTCCGGGTAGTTATGCACGACATTCGGATAAATACCGTACAATTGTTCCGTATACTTGGCTCTCGTATGATTTTCTGCAATCATGACGTCCACACGCTTCACGAGGAAACGTTCAGCCATCCCGTAAATCGGACTGTTGTAACCCGTCCGGCTCGTCTGAACTTCGTGTGAATCATAAACGAGCTTGCTTTTTCTCCATATCCTGCTGCATAGATATCCCTGAGGCAAAGTGTTCAGATCGTTGCTATGATAAAGGTCGTATTTCTTTTTCAAGCCCAGCCTGACCATTTGCAGAAAGATCAACGATTTGTTGATAAACCCTCGACTTTTTCTTGGCAGAACTAGAGCACAGGCTATCATTGCCGAACAAGTCCATAGGGGAATAAAAAAAAGACCTGCCAAGGCAAGTCCTAAGGGTATGGTTATAAGGATTGGATATTGGCGCAGATGCCTTTTCAATCGGTTGGCTATGCCCGCAACAACGGATAGAAAACGGAATGAGCTTCGGACCCGATAAACCGAATAACCTTCCTTTCGGCTTTCGAACCTGGGCAAGTGCGGATTTTTGAAATCATGAATAGCAATCAAGTCCACTTCGTAGCCAGCCTCGGCAAGAGCGGAGCATTCTCTCATGACTCGAGCATCATTTGTAAAGTGGTTCCAAACGAACATGCAAATTCCCTTGCTCATAATCATTCTCCAATATTTGATCTAAAATGGATATGTTTCGCTGCCATTGAAAGTGCTGCAGAGCATATTCATATCCGCTTCTCCCAAGGTTCATTCTCAATTCTTTGCTAGCTAGAAGCTTTTCGATGAATTCAACGATTGCGATCGGATCGCGATCCTCCGACACGAACCCGCATTTTGCCTGGAGGATGAGGTCGGCGGAATATCCGGATACGGCTCCGATGATCGGCTTGCCCATGGACATATAATCGACGATTTTTCCAGGGAGCACTTTATCGAATACTCTCTGTGGAATCAGGCTAACGAAGGCAATATCCGCTTGATTGACGGCTTCGACCGCTTCCTTTTTGTTGGAGGCGTCAATAATCTCCAGGTTGTCCATCCCAGCCTGGTTCACACGGTCCTTCAGTTCTTTGTAGCGGTATCCATAACCCATGATTTTGAAATTAACATCTCTTCTCTTGCTCATGAGTTCGGCAGCCTTCAAAAAGATGTCCAAATCCTGAGCCAATCCAACGTTGCCGGTATATACCACCGTCAGCGCCTCATTGTCCTTATGCAGGGAAGGCTTGGCTTCGATATCCTTGTTGTTCAAGGAATTCGGCATGAAACTGATTTTGTCCGCTTCGATTCCTTTGCTCACGATATGAGGCTTGAAGCCTTCGCTGTTTACGACAATATGCTTAGCTGCTCTATAAATCCGCTTTTCGATCCAGCCGGCCAGGAAGATGATCGGCCTGTGATTGAACGCGCCTGTACCCAGCAGCGAATCCGGCCATAGATCCCTGACATCGAGAATCAGCGGACATTTCAACCTTTTTTTGGCCGCCATGCCCGCCATTCCCACAAAAATAGCCGGCGTTGAAGCCAGTATGTAATCATATTCAGGGTTGAGCCTGCGCACGGTGCGAATAAATTTATACATCATTTCCGTGTATAACAGCAGCCTGTTATACAGGTTATGACTATACTTCCTTGTCCTCATTTTAAGGCGAATGACCCGATAAGGAGGCTTGTCCTGCTCCCAGAAGCGACTGTCCTTGTACATGTTGCGATTAGGATAGCTTGGCTCCATAGTCAGCACGGTAACCTCGTGCCCCAGAGCCTGGAGTTCGTTCGCCATATTCGTGATTCGGTTGGCGGCGCTACCGATCTCGGGGTAGTAGTTTTGAGCCAGCAGCAATATCTTTTTGATACTATCCCCTCCAATACGACCAGTCTGCCGGTAAATGAAATCGAGCTACATCCTTTAATCGACGTTTGGACAGCTATTTTAAAGGATATAGCTCGATTTCTTTACCATAAAAAAAAAGGGGGCATCCAACCCGCCCTCACATCATGCCCCCGACGATGAACGTCTAAGGTCTCATAACCCACAGCATGACCGAGTGTCTCCAGTGATAGAGGTGCAGGAGGCATTACCTTCTATGCTTTTACTTGCTTTTTTCCTGTTTGAGCAGCCGTTCTTCCTGCTTGATCACTTCTTCGTAATTCCGGCCTTGGCTGACGCCATACTTCTTGGCAATCGTAATAAGCTCGTCATACTGCTCCGGCGTGACTTTATCGTGAATGATGGCACGGGCTTCGCGTTTCTTCTCTCGGGTCAAGCCGCCCTGGGCCAGCTGCTGAAGCTTGCGGATGTCGCTCAGGCTCAGCTTTTTCAGGAGAATCGCCATGACGTCCATTTTGTCCGAGACCGAGACATCTTCCTTTATTTCCTTGATTTTTTCTCCGGTCAGATTGGCCGTATATCCTTTTGGATCTTTGGCCGCTTCTTTTTTCGCTGCAGGAGCTTCTTCCTCCGATGAAACGGTTTCTTGAGCTGCTTTTTGCACGTTTCCGTCCGCCTGTTTCTCCTTTGAACCTTCATCTGCAGACGCTTCCGATGACGCATCTGTTTCCCCTGATTTGCCGACGGCAGTCGCGACGACCTGCTCCGACATGGAATCCAGAAACTTATTCAAGAGAAAATTTGTCGTTGCAATACCGCCTGTACCAAGTACGACAACAACCGCACCCGTCCAAACCAGTACTTTTGTCTTTTTTCGCATGGGCTTCCCTTCTCGGTCGGAATGATAGCCAGCCGACAGCTAAAGTTTAAAAAGTCTTCCTCTTAGGAGAACAAACAAAAGAGGAAGACGGCGACTATTTTATTCTTCAACGAAAGTGAAGAACATGTTATTTGACTTGCAGTGCCCGGTAGATCATGACGGCCGCTTCGGCGCGGCTGGCATTAGCATTCGGCTTGAAATAGCCGTTGTCCCCGATGACGATGTTGAGGCTGGCTGCCAGAGCAGCGCCTTCTCGGAGGGAAGCGTTGATGCTGGCGCCGTCTTTGAACGCAGCCAGATTCGTGTCCGTCCCAGCCGCGGCTTCCTTGCCGATCTTATTGCTTGCTTTCAGCGTGCGGGATACCATCGTCGCCATCTCGGCGCGGGTGATCGGAGCGTTCGGAGCAAAGAGCGAAGCCGTCCTGCCATTGATGATTCCTTTGTTGACGGCGTACCCGACATACGGAGCAAACCAGGATTGGCTTGGAACATCGCTGAACGAGCCCGCTTCCGATTTGCCCTCCAGATTGAAGGCATGAATCAGCATCTTCGCAAACTCGGCCCGGGTAACGGTGCCTTTAGGATCGAAGCTTCCGTTTCCTCTGCCTTCAATCGCGCCTTTGGCGGCAAGAACCTCGATTTGCCTTCCAGCCCAAGCTTTTACGGAGAGGACATCGTTGAAAGCGACTTTGTTCTCCACGACGACATAAGAAGAGAAATGATTGCGCGGCTCAACCAAGTAGTCCCCGTTCAGCTCCCCGCCCTGGAATTTCAGGCTTCCGTTATCGATGCGGGCTGCGCTGAGCAGCTCCTTGTCCACTCCAGCCGAAGCCGCAACCGGAATCCACAGGCTGATCGGATGATCAAAGCTCTCCGTCGCCACTCCGCCAAGGGTAAGGCTGAAGTCATATACGGGAGAAACAGCCTTGTACGCTTTCAGACTTGCTTGTTGAGAAGCATCCTGCTGCTTGATCGTGAAGGCAAACGATTTTTGGAACTCATCCGCACGAGGGAAGGATGCGGTCAAGCCATTCACGGTTACATCCAGAGAACCGAATGGAATCGCTCCCCACTTCTGCATGGATGCTTCCGGAATCTTGAGCGTAACCGTTTCCTGGGCAACATTCCCAAGATCAATCTTGAATGCGACGGATGGAAGGCTTTCCTTGGAGCCCGCTTTATTCAGGAAATCAGCAAGCTTGTCCAGAATAGCCTTTGCTTTGTCCAGCAGATCGTTCAACTCAGGACCCAGCTCTACCAACGCCTCGTTGCCGGCAACTACGGCAAGCTTGGATGCATCCAAGGTTTGAACTTTCTTCAGCTCTTCATTGGCCAGCTGGACGGCTTGCTTCACAAGCTCCTGCTTCTCGGAATCCGATGCATTGGCCAGCTTTTGGAGAAGCTGGTTGAAGGTCGAATCCAAATCCGATGCAGGAGGCGTGACGATAACCGTTGGATAGGTAGGATTTACGGGTGGATCTACAGGATCAACGGGATCTACGGGATCTACAGGATCTACAGGAACTCCCGGATTTGCAGCATCCAGATCAAGGATTTTGAAATAAGCTTTGACCAGAGAATTGACGGCAGCGCTATATACAGGCTGGCCGATTGCATCCCTGATGTTGTTTTTTACTGCCTTCAAGTCCTCGGAATTGATTCCGTAGTGATTCAACAGCTTGTTTACCGGGCTGTTTTCTTCTTTTCGAACGTCAGCCAGCAGCGATTCCAGAAACGCCTCCTGCTTGGACTCGTCCTTGGTCAGAGCAGAGAGTTCAACGGCGCTCAAGGCAAGCAGCTTGATCTGAGCGAGGTCTTGGATATGTAGGAAGTATTCCATTACAGCATCTACACTTACGCTTGTATCCAGTCCGGCGGCAGAGGATAGTTCAACAAGAACCTTTCGGTATGCCTCATTGCTGCGCAGCTTTTCAAGGAATGCGCCTTCTGGATCATAGTTCAGGTAGAGGATTTCGTTTGCCAGATCTCCTAGAACATGCTTCTGATCTTCCGTAAGATTGAATTTCCCGATTACCGGCCGGATGAGATCATGCTTGCTGTCGTCTGGAACCGCTTGGACAGCCTTTAGCGCGGCCTCAAGATTTTCTTTCCCCGCAGCATCGAGAGCCTCATGCAATTGCTTGATTTTCCCCAGCAGATCCGACTGAGTCGAACTGCTCGCCGCACGGACAACAGGGACACCGAACAGTTGAGAAACTCCATTCGTAGAAAGAGGAATTCCTGAGAGACTGCCAGCCAGTACAGTAGCAGCTACTGTACATTTAATTATATTTTTTCCAACTTTATTTTTACTCAACTCTTCACCCCATTTGTTGTATATATGGAAAATTAATCTTAGGCCATACTAGCACCATATTTAGACAATGGTCAAGGAAAAATCCCGATTTATTATATTTCTTAAGTCCTAAAACGAGTTGAACTGCTAGGAATTAGAACCTATATATCACTATATAATTATTTTTATTACGATATTTGTATGGTCGAATTCTCCTATTTTTCGTATTTATTCGAATCATTAAATACAAATAATTTTCATGGAAATAAATCACCATTTTTAGGATTTCAACATTTTCAGACTGATTATTTTACATTAAGTAATATTTTTTAAGGAATTGAAAATTTCATTCATTACTTCTTTACAGCACCGAAAAAAGCCTCCAAGACTATGTCCGCCCCTCCTTAACAGGAGAAATCGACATATCCGGAGGCTCGCTTATTTTTTCCCATAAAATTACTTAAGTTCATCGGTTAAACAAAGCCGTCAAGCGGCGACATCCCGCCTCGTAAACACGAACCATGACAAAGCCATGAAGATGACATAATAGCCGGCAAGGACGGCGAGAGAGAAGCCCAGCGTCATGCCGCCGTTCGCCCCGCTGGAGCCCATGCCGATGTATCGGGTCAGATCGAGATGCTGGAACAGCACGTAATCGACCCATTTGCGGTCGATCAGCCCGAACAGCTGGCCGAGCGTCTTGCCCATCAGCACGACGAACAAGGAAAGTCCGATCGCCAGAGCGCCGCTGCGGAACACCGACGAAATCATGAATGCCAGCGTGACGGTTACGATCAGGGAGATGAACTGCATGAAGAAGGATTGGTTGAAATACGACCAGGCCGACATCGCAGGGTCCGCGGCTCCGAACACCTCAGCCGCCTTGATGCCCTTCTCATAGCCGAAGAAGATGATATTGACCAGCAGCAGCGCGGCATACAGCAGCGCCATGCTGAAAAAACCGAACAGAAGCGTCGCCGCATACTTGGACAGCAAAATCTTCGAACGGGACCAAGGTCGGATCAGCAGCAGCTTGATCGTTCCCGCCGTGAATTCTCCCGCGACGATGTCAGCGGCGACAATGACGGCGAAAATGCTGACAAGCGGCATCATCACAATCATCTCGATGGCTACCATCTGCCACATGGAAGGCGGGTTCGCACTGGATGAATAGGCGATTCCCGATACTGCGGCTACCGCAAGGACCATCAGTCCCCACATGATCCATACCCGGGCGCGCCGGTAGATCTTCATGTTCTCGTTGAGCACGAGATTCCCGAAATCAAACAACCGACTCACCTCCCGTCACTTCCAGGAATTGATCCTCAAGCGACTTCGCTTTGGACCGGATTCCGTATACCCGGATGCCTTCCTTCACCAGGAGAGCGTTGAGCTCCGCTATATCCTCGCGCAGCGCGTCGATGACCAGCAAGCCTTCCCTTACCGATGCGCGGATCTCCCTGCCCCCGTCATCCCCGGCAGGACGGATCGACCGGCGGATGACCGCCAGCGCTTCGTCCGGACGGTCGAGCTCGAACTGGACCGGTACGGGCACCGCCTCCTGAGACCCATCGCCGCTGCGCAGCGATCGGATATCGATCAGCTTGCCGGCCTGGATGATGGCCACCTGATCGCACATCAGCTCCATCTCGGAGAGCAGATGGCTCGAGACGAACACCGTAATCCCTTCCTCTTCGGCGAGCTTGCGCAGGTAATCCCTCAGCTCCCGGATGCCGGCGGGATCAAGGCCGTTGGTCGGCTCGTCCAGAATGAGCAGCGACGGCTTGTGCAGCAGCGCCTGGGCGACGCCAAGCCTCTGCCTCATGCCCAGCGAGTAGGTCTTCACCTTGTCGTGGATCCGTTTGTCCAGCCCCGCTAGGCGAATGACTTCGTCGATGCGGTTCCGCCCGACTCCCGGAATCATCCGAGCGAAGTGAAGCAGGTTCTGGTACCCCGTCAAGTATTTGTACATCTCCGGTTTCTCGACGATAGCCCCTACATGGCGGATCGCCTTCTCGTAATCCGTCGCGATGCTGGCTCCGCCGATGCGGATCTCGCCTTCCGTCATTCTCATCAGGCCTACCATCATCCGGATCGTCGTCGTCTTGCCCGATCCGTTCGGTCCGAGAAAGCCGAATACTTCCCCCCTCGGCAAATCCAGAGTGAGGCCGTCGATAATGGTCTTGCCGCCTATTTTCTTGGTCACGTTCCTGAATTGAACGATCGCGCTCGTCTCCAAACTTGCACCTCCTCATCGACCTTCCAGCCGTTTACATATCCTGTTGTATTATAGACCATCAAGCAGGGTAAGTGGAACCTGGACCTTGGTCGGGAAAGCGGACCGCAGGCTGCCGCACGCAAGGCAGGAGCGGATCCGGGCAAAAGAAAAACCTGCCTTGCTCAGGCAGGATCAGCTCTGTGGAAATGTCAGGCCGTCAGAATCTTGCCGCGCCCGATAAATCCGCTTCCCTCTCTCGTCCGGCGCTCCGCAGGCAAGGCCACGATCTCGATATGGGCAACGCCGCTGTCCGAATCATCCGCATCCTGGCTCAAAGCGCAGGACCGGCAGTAGCCGAGACGGTAGGAACGGCGGTAGAAACCGGTTTTGAACAGCATCTCCGCTTCCTGGCGGGACATCAACTTCTCGCAGCATACGCAGTGGAATTGCTCAGTCAAGCTGCATCTCTCCTTGGAGTAAATATAGGACGGCTCGGGTTACGAAATGTATCTGATTCCTGGACCAAAAGCTCAGGATTCGCGGGCGACTGCTCTTCTCGACTGTACCCTCGCCATGACTATGACCTCATCCGACGACATCAACGACAAGATTTTGCTGCATGACGGACAGCTGGCATAGGGCTCTCAATGACCCTAACCATTGTTACGAAATGTATCATAACTCCTTCTATAATTTATGACAAATCTCGATTCCCGTCAAGGGCTAAAACTCATTTTTTTGTCGAATGCCTCCACGGTATGAATACGCTTACATATTTGACGAAAATAGCCAAATTCCTTCTTGGGATACTAATAGATCAAATAGCCCCGGATGCAATACCGTTAGGCATTGCATCCGGGGCTCTGCGGTCCATTTCTACAGGCTCAGGCTCGTCCTCAACTGATCTTGCCCCACTGCTCCCGGCTGTTCCGATCCATCCGCTCCAGCCCGGACAGCTCGTAGCGCCGCTGGTCATCGTCCGTCACGATCCATCTGTCGTCGGACAGCTCATGGATGCCTTCATGGAGGATGCTCATGCGCAGCGTGCTCGGGCCATAATCGGTCTCGACCGACCAGATCCACTCGGAGCCTTTTTTGCGGATGGACACGATCCGTTCGATCCGGGGAATGATGTAGCTTCGCTCCAGCTCCAGGACGGCGGCCTGGCGGCTCTCCTCCTCCAGCAGATCCAGCTCGGCCAGCAGGGCGATCTCCACGTTGTCCTCATAGGATCGGATGGAGATGAGCCGGTCCGGCAGCGAATAGGGGAAACATCGGACCAGCTTCACCCTCCCCATCTGCTCGCCGCCGCGCACCGCCTTCAAATAGCCTTCGCGGTTGTGGTACAGCAGCACGTCGTCCGGCTTGGCTCGGTTCATATAAACGAGATTGTTCGTCATCCCTATCCCACCTCCTGAGGCGACTCGGTCATCTGCTTCTGCGACTCCACCAGCCTGTAATAAGTTCCCTTGCTCTTGTACAGCTCGTCATGCGTGCCCGTCTCGGCTATGCGGCCGTTGTCCAGCACGATCAGCCGGTCCGCCCCGCGGAGCGTGGACAGCCTGTGCGCGATCGCGATCGTCGTCCTGCCGCGGATCAAGCGGGCAAGGGCTTCCTGAATTTCGCGCTCCGTCTCGGTATCGACCGAAGCCGTCGCCTCGTCGAGGATGAGAATCGCCGGATCGAGCAGCACGGCCCGCGCGATCGCGATCCGCTGCTTCTCCCCGCCCGACAGCCGGTGCCCGCGCTCCCCGACCCTCGTCTCGTAGCCCTCGGGAAATCCGCAGATAAAGGAATGGGCGTTGGCGATCCGAGCCGCCTCGATGATCCGCTCGGGAGTGGCGTCTTTCATGCCGTAGGCGATATTCTGGGCGATCGTGCCGTCGAACAGGAAGGTTTCCTGCAGCACGACCCCGATATGGGAGCGCAGGCTTTCCTGCCGGATATCCCGCAGATCGATCCCGTCCAGGCAGATGCGGCCGTCATCGGGATCGTAGAAGCGGCAGACCAGGTTGATCAGCGTCGTCTTGCCCGCTCCGGAATGGCCTACCAGGCCGACCATCTCGCCGGGCCGGATGGCCAGGTCGATTCCTTTGAGAACCGTCCGCTGCTTGTCGTAGCCGTACCTTACACCCTCGAACCGGATCTCGCCCTGGACGGCCGGCAGCGGGGAGGCATTCTCCCGGTCCGGCGTATCGCTCGGCGCGTCCATGATCTCGAAGATCCGCTCCGCCGATCCCATGACGCGGTTGATCATTCCGAGCGAGGCGCCCATGAACTGCAGCGGCCCGAAGAACATGACCAGGTAGGAAGCATAGGCCGTCAGCGATCCCAGCGACATGCTGCCGTCGAGGACATGCCTGCCCCCCATATACCAGACGAGCAGTCCGAAGGCCGCAATGACCAGAGAGAAGACGGGCGAGATGCCGATCCACATATTGCCCATGGAGATCATCTTCTTGACGAGCAGATCGTTGGCTTTGCCGAAGCGCTCCTTCTCCCTCTTCTCCTGGGCGAACGCCTTGATGACCCGGATGCCTTGGAGCGTTTCGCCGATGACGTTGTTGACTCCCATCGTGCCCATCCACTGCGAGTACCACATGACCTGCACGCGCGGCCACAGCCAGAGCATCCCGAGAGCGAGGAAGGGGAGCGGAATCAGGATCATCCAGGTCAGAGGGGCGTTGAGGTAGAACAGCAGGCCCAGCACCCCGACCGCCATCAAAACCTGCGACAGAATCTGGATGAATCCCTCCGTCAGGAACTGCTTGAGCTCCTCCGTATCGTTCTGGACGCGCCCGATGAACTGGGACACCTGCCTCCGGTCGAAAAATCCGAGCGACAGCCGCATCAGGGAGGCAAAGGCATCCTTGCGGATGTCGCCCATCAGCTTGCCGCCGAAGCGCAGGCCGATATAGCTCCTGGCCATGGACAAGCCCGTACCGGCCAGATGGGCGCCGGCCATCGCGCCGATGAGCAGGAGAAGCGTCGAAGGATTTCCGCCCAAGGTGAAGTTGTCGATCAGGAGCTTCATGAGATAGGTGGGGAGCAGTTCGAGGAGAATGCTCAGCAGCAGCAGGATGCCGCTGGCCTTCATCAGCTTGCGGTGAGGCGACGCATAAGCGAGTATGCGCCGGAACATCTTGGCCTTGTTGCTGCAGCGCAGGCACTTGGTCCGCCGGTGCAGCAGGCGCCTGCCGCAGACGGCGCAGGCTCTGCCCGGACGCCGGCGGGCGTCGGAGGCAGGTTCCTGCTCGGCCTGGCTGCCGCTGTCCCGACCGCTGCCAGACGCAGGCGCGGACGTCTCCAGCAGCGGGGAGAAGCCCGGGACAGGCACCGGCTCGTCGAGCCACGCTGAGATGGCCGGCATCGCCTTGGCGCATGCCTCCGCATGGCCGGCGGAGAAGCGGCCCGCTTCCCGCATGCCGTCCCTCGTCATCAGGATCAAGGCGCCGCCCGACAAGGCCTGGCGGAATTCGATCTCGTCGATCATGCCTTTGGGGTAGCGGCGCTGCAGCTGCCCCCTGTCGTTCAGAACCGCGACCTCCCGGTCGGTGAACAGAATGCGGTAGGATTCGAACTGGCGCGCCTCGTTGATGTCCCCGCTCAGCTTGAGCCAGGCTCCATCAAGCCTCTGCCTGAGAGCGGAGGCCGCTCCCGCAGCCTCGCCTTCCACTATTGCCTTGTGCTGCTTCGGTGTCCTTGCCATGATTGCTACCGGCCTTTCCGCGCTCGGCTCCGGCGCACTATGATGTGGAGCGGTACAGTGGCTTCCTGGACATGCTCCAATTGCCCAGCTTGCGCAGCACCTTGCGCGTCAGCGGGATGCGGAGCACGAGCAGGCGCAGCGCCCGGGAGCGGAATCCGCTCTCCGGCTTCCATCCCGTGCCGCTCCTGACTCCCGTCCACTTTCCCAGAATCGCTCCGGCCGGCACGGGATCATCCGGGATGAAGCTCGTATCCCCCCGGAACAGAAAGACATCGTCTCCGTCTTCGCTTCCTATGGAGACCAGCCTGTGGCCGGTCATGATTCCATAGGCATTGACGAACAAGCATACATCCCCTACGGCCAGCTCAGCCGCATCCGTCGTGACGAACCGGCTGACATCGCCTTCCTGGATTAGGGGATACATGCTCATCCCGAAGGACGGCAGCTCGATGCTGCCGCGCTTGCGCAGCAAGGCGGCAACGATCGGAGCCATATCCTCTCCCCTGCTATCCATGCGTGACCAGTCCTACCCGGATCAGCTCCGCGATGAAGACTTCCGCGTCCCGCCTGGCGACCTCGCGGTCGACATCGTACTCGGAGGCGATCCGGTCGATAAGCTGCCCGAGCGTGTTGTGATGCTCCAGCTGCTCCCAGATATAACCGCCCATCTCGTTGACCTTGGTAATGGAGTGGCTGTCGAGATCAAGCAGCACCCACTCCCCGTCCATCTCCGCCGACTCGACGGATTCCTGCCGGCGCAGGATCCGGCCTGCCGATATCGTCATGAAATCTGCCCCCAGAATGCATCGTTTTTTTGAAAATAGAGATTGTACGCAGGCACCTTCTCGACAACCTCGCGGCATGCCGCGATCATCTTGCCCGTCTCCAGCTTGCTGTGCTTCCAATAGAACACCTTGTCCATAAGGCCGATCAGGGTGTCCACCTTGCCCAGCCGGACTCTCTGCACCTCCGGCGATTGGATGAGGAAATGGATGCCGCCAAGCGGACAGCTGCTCGCCTCGCCCCGCTCCTCGTTCTCGCTGCGCAGCGGCGAGTCCTGGATGACGATGCCGCCCTGGCCGTCGAACAGCAGGAGAGTCGCCTCGTCGGACAAGATCGGCCGCGGCGCCGACAGCTCGGCGACCGTGGACTTGCCCGCCCCGGAGTGGCCGACGAAAATCCATGCCTTGCCGTTCTCCACGACGCAGGAGGAATGGATCAGGAGGCCTTTGCGGCGGTGGATCAGCCAGGCGCTGTACCAGGTGATGAGCGCATGCTTGAGCGCCAGATCGTCAAATACCTTGAGATCGACGCTGCCGTAATCGGCCGAGACTTCCATCCGGTAGTCGATCCGCTTGTACGTCACCGTCTCGCCGTTGTCTTCGATCTCCACGGGACCGTCATCGTACATGGAGCCGTAGAAATCCGTTATGTACAGGTGGATGGATTCGACGGCTTGACCGCTGCCGTCCGCCGGCTCATCCATTTCTTCCGGAAACCGGCTGGCGATCCATTCCTTCAGATGCTCGGTCTGGACGTTGAAGACAAGCCGGTGATCCCTGATTCTCGACGTATACAGATACATATTGTATCACCCCATATGTGACAATTCGCCGCAACGATGCTCCGAGAGAGGGGAACGGCGGCTTGAAGCCCGTTCCCCCTCAGGATTGCCGGTGCGGTGGATTACTTCGGACCGTCGTAACGGTCCAGATACCCGAGCGGCTTGCTGCAGCCGCAGGGAGGATTGCCCGGATTGGAGCCGTAGAACAGCTTGCAGATGAACGGCTTCATCCCTTGGCTGACGCACCATTTGTAGAACCAGTTGTTGCTGATATTGACCGTTCCGAACTCGACCGTCTGATGCATAAGTACAGCTGGAGCCATATACGGCTTCATTGACATCCACCTCATCCAAAAAGCTGATCATCAACTTATTTTTTCGGAATCCAGCCTTCCGGGAAATCAAGCGGAGTCGAGATGCCTGATGCTCCTTTGGGGCCGATATTGCCATAAAACAGCCTGCAAATGAACGGCTTGAAGTTATAGCACTTGCACCATTCATAAAAGAAATTATTGCTGATATTGACGGTGCCGAACTCAACCGCCTGATGCATGATGATCCGGGGAGACTGATACGATTTCATGACACCCACCTCGCGTCCTTGAAGCTGAACTGCTTGTAGAAAAAGTTGTTGCTGACGTTGATGTTGGCCGTTCCGAATTCAACGGATGGATTCGGAATGACAGTAGGAGGATTGCAAGCCTTGCTATACTCCACCTCCTTTCTCCAATTTACGATACATTTTGTATCACGTCAAGAGGATTCCTTCAAGGAATTCCCTTGATATGACCAGAGGATCTTCCATTCATCGCCTTCCTTCGCCGCGTAGACCGTCTGCTCGAGATCGAAAGCGCCAAAGCTGCTCTCATAGAGCATCGTCACCGGCACGGCATAGACCTCCGGCAGCGCCGGACTGTCCTTGCTCATACGCCAGCCGCTCACCGTCTTGCCGCTTCCGAGCTTGAAGCTGAAGGTGTCGACGCCGAAGTCCTGCATGAATACATGGGCCCGCTTCTGGATGTAGCTGTCCTTGGTGAAATGCTCCTTCATCTGGGAATGGAACAGCTCCCAGGACCCTCCGAAGTTGCCCTCCCGCTCCATCGTGTAGAAGCTCTCCACGACTTCGCGGGCGTCCCCCGAACCGTTTCCCTCCGCCAGTCCCGATATGCCCCTGACCAGCATCCAGGCCATCAGCAGCCCGGCTGCCGCAAGCAGAAGCTTGAAGACCGGAAATCTCCTTCTTCTCCGGAACAACGACATGACCCCCTGTCCGCCAAAAGTGCCTTAGAATATGCGGCCGGACAAGGATCTAGACCAGCGGAGGCCGATCGAGCAGCTGTATAGAATGAAGACCCCGAGGCTGCCGCCGATCAGATCGATCAGCACATCCTCGGGGTTCGGGGTACGCATGGTTGAGAATTGTTGGTTCAACTCGTCGCCGCAAGCGATCAGCAAAGTGAGCGCGACGACGTTGAACAGAAGAACCGGCGGATAGATGCGGTAGCACCGCTGCAGAGACCAGGCAATTCCCGCAAGCACCGCATAGACGAACAGATGCGCCGACTTGCGGAAGATGAACTCCAGGACGTCGTAAGGATCGGCGGCCGTGTCATACTCATGCCGGTTGTAGGTGAAACCGAGGCTGGGCAGGAGCGCCGCCGCCTGCTCGTCGCTGAAGCTTCTCTCCAGCGCGGGTTTGATCGTCTGCGTCTGGTAGGACTGGGAGGAGAACAAGAAAATAAGGGCGATCCAGGCTCCCAAGGATAACCATAACACCGGCTTCAGCCATGCTGTGCCGGCAGCAGACGGATTCTTGGCCATCGCTGGCGCGCAGGCTCCTTTCATAGGCGGAGATCCCCTTTCCTTCCATGGACTGTATTAATTCAATGAAGGCTGGACTTCCTGCTCCTGATGCTTCTTGAGCAGCTCGTGGATCTTGTCCCTCTCGCCTTGATCGACAATGTAATACCAGATTCCGTTTATCATCCTGCCTTGGCCGCTGATCTCCTGCTGCTCGATCTTCTCGATCTTGGGCCGGTAATTGATCAGCATATCCTTCATCGTGTCGAAGGAAATGTCCGTCTTCACGTTGCTGCCGATCTCCTCCAGCATGTCGCTGGCCTTCGTCAGGCTGCTGACCGTAAGAGCATTCTTCATCACCTGCTGGATGATATCGCGCTGGCGGGCCGTGCGGCCGAAGTCGCCTCGAGGGTCGTCGTAGCGCATGCGGGAGTAAAGCAGCGTGGATTCGCCATTCAGCTTCAATTTGCCCTTGTCGTATTTTTGTCCGTCGATGGTGAAGCTGAACGGATTATTGACTTCAACTCCGCCCAATAAATCAACGATTTTAACGAACCCCTCCATGTTGACCTTCACGTAGTAATCCACAGGAAAGTCCAGGAAGCTCTCTACCGTCTGCACAGACATATTCACGCCTCCGAAGGCATAAGCGTGGTTGATCTTGTCCTCGACATCGCGGCCGACGATGGTCGTTCTCGTATCCCGCGGAATGCTCACCATAAGCAGGTCGTTTTTTTGCGGATTTGCCGCGAGCAGCATCATCGTATCGGAGCGGCCTTGATCGCCGGGACGTTGATCGACACCCATCACGAGTACGGTGAAGGGCAGATTATCCGAGTTCACGGCCTGCGCCGTTTTGGTCACGCCCGGATCCTTGCTGACGTAATTCGTGCGGCTGGTCGGCTCATACACCTTGTGGGCCGTCCCTTTCAAGTTGTTGTAGAGGTACCATCCGAAGCCGACGACGGCCAGCCCTGAAACGAGCAGGACGGAAAGAACGGAAATCAAAACCCGCTTTTGAATGATGCTCATCAGATGTCATACTCCTTTGTTCCGGCTCTCGCCGCGCCGCCTCCGAATAAGTTCCGCAGCCGGATCCGGTAAATTCGTGTGTACAGGGACAGCAAAGAGCCGCCCTTGTCTTCCCTGAATTGGGAACGCGCGTAATCGCGGGGCGGCAGGAAAAGATATCGCAAATGTTTCAGCATCGCTCCCGCGGAATCATACATGACGAAGATCGACAGGAGACGAAAGAAATAGTACCGTCGGCTCTTGAGGCCAAGACCGGCTTCCCTCATCAGTTCTTCGTTCCAAAGCGGCCATCTTTTCCGCTCCGGCAAAGGCTTGATTTTCTCCAGCGATGGACATAGGGAGTATACCAGGGACAAAACCGTTATCAGCTTTGAGTAGTTCCCGTCTTTTCGAGCACGAGCCGTCATCGTTGCCCATCTGAGGGAAGGAGCTGTCTCGACAACAAGCCGAGCTACATCGAGGATATATTTCAGCGACAGCATCTGATGGTTGAAGCCGTGCAGGCAGATATGATACAAGCTGTCTTCGTCGGACAGCTCCCTCACCCCAGCATAACCCGGATAGGGCTGAGACCTTTCCCATAACCCTTCGGTATCCGTATCCGAAGCATGAGACCGGAGTATGTCCCAGTGGAGCTCAACCGCAAGAAACGGGAACATCGGATTGTCATAGAACTTATTGAACAGAAGATGGAAGTGGTCGCTGTCGGGACTGTCATCCTGTTGGAAGTCCATGCCGGACAGCAGCTTTGATGCTCTCTCCAAATCCTGCGGACGCACAAGCAGATCCAAATCGGTCGTCGGCCTTGCGGCGAAATGGCCGAAATATCTTTCTGCCATTCGAATCCCCTTGAGGGGGATGACAGGAATTCCGGCCGCATCAAATGCCTTCAGCAGCTTCTTGAGCTCCGAGCGGATCAGCATGTTCTGGAACAGGACCCGATCCGATTCCGCCTTGAGCTCGCTCTGCAGCCACGAGGGGACCAGGTCCATAAGGTCCATACGCAACAGATGGTAGAATTGGGTCCCCGTGAACGAATCCTGAATATCCGCCCAAGCCTCTCTCCAGTTCTCCTCTGTCATTCCATTCAAGGAATGCCGTCCATGAATCCGGTCCAGCAGCTTAACCGCTTCGCTTCTGTTCATAAGTCCTCCGTTAAAATAAAAGTGCGGGGCTTTGCTCTTTTACGCCTTTGTTCAGGTTCGGCCTGCCTACGGAATAATAGATGAAGGAAGTCTCCGCGAGCTCTTCTTCGGTGAATTGATTTCTTCCGTCAATAAGAACGGGCCGCTTGAGCAGCGTCTCCAGTCTGGAAAGCGGGAATTCACGGAACTCGGCCCACTCCGTAAGCAAGCAGAGGGCATCCGCCCCAGAAGCGGCCTCTTCCGCCGAGGAGCAGTAGTTGACATCCGGTGCATTCAGCTGGCTGCGGAAGTTGTCTTTGGCGACAGGATCATAAGCACGGATCTTTGCCCCTTTATTCAGCAGGGCTTGAATAATTTCGAAGGCCGGCGCATCCCGCACGTCATCCGTCTCCGGCTTGAAGGCCAGCCCCCAGATAGCGACCGTTCTGCCGCCGAGCTCGCCAAGAGTGGCTTCCAGCTTGCGGATGACGTTGAACCGCTGATCGCGGTTCACATCCACGACCGACTTCAGCAGCTTGAATTCGTAATCCACATGTCCGGCGATCTGGATGAGAGCTTCGGTATCCTTGGGGAAGCAAGAGCCCCCATACCCAATGCCCGCCTTGAGGAAGGACGGCCCGATCCGATGGTCGTAGCCCATGCCTTCCGCCACCAGCGTCACATCGGCTCCGACCTTCTCGCAGATGTTGGCGATTTCGTTGATGAAGCTGATCTTTGTCGCCAGGAAGGCATTCGAGGCGTACTTGATCATCTCCGCGCTGCGGATATCCGTTACCAGGATTTTGTCCGTAAGCGGACGGTGAAGAGCTTTGAGCCGCTCCTTCGCCATGACGCTGTCAGCGCCGATGACGATTCGATCCGGGTTGAGCGTATCCTTTACCGCAGAGCCTTCCCGCAGGAATTCGGGGACCGATGCGATGTCAAAATGATGGATCGAGTATTCAGCCAAAATGGAACCGATTTTTTCGTTCGTCCCTACCGGAACCGTGCTCTTCGTGACCACGATTTTGTAGCCGTTCATCGCCAGCGCAATTTCTTGCGCGGCTTGCTTGATATAGCTTAGATTCGCCTCTCCATTCGGAAGAGACGGAGTGCCGACAGCCAGAATCACGATATCCGATTGCTGGACGGCCGCGACCAGGTTGGTCGTGAAATGAAGCCTCCCCGCTTCGGTGTTTCGTTCGATCAGCTGTTTCAACCCCGGCTCGTAGATCGGCACCTCGCCCTGCTTCAGCATGTCGATTTTGGTCTCGATCTTATCCACGCAGACCACTTCGTTGCCGAGCTCGGAGAAGCATACCCCCGATACGAGGCCAACATAGCCCGTTCCAATGACAGCCAGTTTCATCTCTTGACCGCTCCCTTATCCGATATGGTGCACATATTGCAAGATGTCTTCCCAGCTCATGCACAGCCGGACGATATCCTCCTCGACCAGCTCCTGGCCGCTCTGGACTTCGATCATCTCCAGATTCGTGACGGCTCTGACGCTATGCATCATTCCTGCCGGAACGAGCACCACATCACCCGGTAGAAGCTCCCGATGCTTGCCGTCCAGGATGAGCTCGCCGCGGCCCGAGGTGATCGTCCACACTTCGCTGCGCCGGGTATGATACTGATAGCTGAGGTTCTTCCCTTCCGCGATGCAGATTCGTTTGGTCAGCACTTCGCGGCCGTCTTCGTACTTGACGTAGTCGACCACCTTGTATGAACCCCATCGCCGTTCCTCGAACATAGGCCTCTGATCCTGGCTGCCATTCACGTCCTTGATTCGCGAGCTCACGGACTTCTCCGATACGAGGATCCCATCCGGGCTTGCCGCTACCACGATTCCTGAAAGGCCCATGACTGTGATGGGAATATCCAGCTCGTTGATGAGATGCGTATCCTTGCAGTCCTCGGTCACAATCCCTTTGCCGATCACACTGTCTTCCATCTCGTCGGTCAGGCTGTTCCAAGTACCCAGATCCCTCCATATGCCCTGGTAAGGAGTGACGACCATGCGGCTTAGATTCTCCACCACCTCATAGTCAAAGCTGTTCTTGGGAAGCTTGCGGTACTGCTTCACCATCTCGTCGTAGGAGATCGGGAGATTCAGCGAGATAAGCAGGTTGATGATCCGGTCCAGCCGGAATGCAAAAACCCCGCAGTTCCAAAGCGCTCCCTGCTCAATCAGAGCAGCGGCTTCTTCCCTCGGGGGTTTTTCCTTGAACTTATTTACCTGTTGATATTTATGCTCGGCATTTCTGGATTCATGAGGAACGATATAACCAAAGTTTTCGGAAGGTTGATCCGGAACGACACCGATCAAGGCGAGCTCGGCATCCGTTTCCTGAATCGCCTCTTCCAGCTTCCGGATGGATGCGTAAAAGGAGTCATCCACATAGGGATCGACCGGCATCACCGTGACCACTTCATGCAGAGATACGCCCACGACCGAGTACAGATAGACAGCAGCCAACGCGATAGCCGGGAAGGTATCCCTTCGCTCCGGTTCCACAATGATCGGAACGGCAGCCCCCAATTGGCTTTGCAGCACTTCGACTTGAGAGCGGCTGGTGGCGATATAGCTGTCGCCGGCCAAGCCTGCTTGCGCCAATTGCCGCCATACCCGCTGCACCATCGACTCATTCGCTCCATCCTCCCGCTTGAGGAGAGGGAGAAATTGCTTGGAGCGCAAATCATTGGAGAGCGGCCATAACCGCTTACCCGATCCGCCCGACAGCAGTACGGTTTTCATCGTTACCCTCCTCTGATTCCAGCGCCAGGAATTCCTTCAATCCCTCTCTCCAGTTCCGCATGGGCGGGAACCCGTTCTCCGACAAGGATTGGTGCCGCAGAACCGAATAGGCCGGCCGCTGAGCGGGACGAATGAATCGACTGCTGTCTACCGGAGCAAGCTCCACCTTCATGCCGGCTTCCTCAAAGATCGCTTGGGCAAATTCATACCATGAACAAGAACCCGAATTAGACACATGATAGGTTCCATAGTGATCGGATTGAATCAATCGCAACACACACTCGGCCAAATCGACCGTAAATGTAGGACTCCCGAACTGATCCTCAACAACGGTCAACGGTTTCCCTTGGCGGCCCAAATTCAGCATCGTCTTGACAAAGTTAGAGCCGTGAAGGCCATATACCCATGAGGTGCGGACAATAAAATAGCGTTTCGCCGCTGCCTTCACAAGCGTTTCCCCCAACAGCTTAGAGGCGCCGTATACGTTGATCGGGTTCGTCGCCGCAGATTCGGGAATCGGCTCGACGGCAGTTCCGTCGAACACATAATCCGTGCTCACGTACACAAGCTTCGCTCCAACGAGTTCGGCAGCTTCCGCCAGATATCCGGACCCATGGCCATTCACTCTCTCAGCCAGCTCACGCTCCGTCTCGGCTTGATCCACCTTGGTATAAGCACCGCAATGAACAATAATATCCGGCTGCAAAGCTTCCACGACTTCCAGAACTTCGCGCCGATCGGTGAAATCCAGCTTCTCTCTGCCGAAGGCGTGGACTTCATATCCCGCTTCCGACAAGAGAGAGGCCATATCCGTACCCAACTGGCCTTTGGCGCCTGTTACGATCACCCTTGTCTCAACCATGCGCAACGGGCTGCCTATACCGGATATCGTAGCTTTTGAGATATTGACCCGATTGGATATCCCTCCACCACTTCTCGTTAGCCAAATACCAGTCGATCGTTTCCACTATTCCGGTCTCAAAAGTGTACTTAGGCTTCCAGCCAAGCTTCGTTTCCAGCTTCTCCGGATCGATGGCATAACGGCGGTCGTGGCCTAGACGGTCTTCCACGTAAGCGATCAGATCCTTGGATTTGCCCAGGCGCTCCAGAATCAGCTCCACGATCTGGATGTTGGTCCGCTCGTTATGACCGCCTATATTGTAGATCTCGCCGGGAACGCCCTGATGCAGGACCAGATCGATAGCAGCCGCGTGATCCCTCACATGCAGCCAATCCCGGATGTTGAGTCCATCCCCGTAGACAGGAAGCTGCTTGTTGTCGAGAGCGTGGGTAATCATGAGCGGTATCAGCTTCTCCGGGAAATGATAGGGCCCATAATTATTGGAGCAGCGGGTAATGTTGACATTCAAGCCATACGTTTCATGGTAGGCGCGAGCAAGCAGATCACCCCCTGCCTTGCTGGAGGAGTAGGGACTGTTCGGAGCCAGCGGCGTCTCCTCCGTGAAGTATCCTGTTTCTCCGAGAGAACCGTACACTTCATCCGTAGAGATCTGGATATACTTGCTTATTCCGTACGCTCTTGCAGCCTCCAGCAGAACCTGTGTCCCGGAAATATTGGTCGTTACGAAAATGCCGGGGTCGCTTATGCTCCTGTCCACGTGCGACTCGGCTGCAAAATTGACGATAGCGTCGATGCGGTGTTCTCTCAGCAGATGCCGGACAAGAGCTTCATTGCAGATATCGCCTTTCACAAAATAATAATTCCCGCTCTCATCGAGATCCGATAAGTTATCCAGATTGCCGGCGTAAGTAAGCTTGTCGATATTCACGATCTTGTACTCAGGATGCTCTTCGTGCATATGGCGGATGAAGTTGCTGCCGATAAAGCCGGCGCCGCCTGTGACCAGTAGGTTCATCTCTCTACAACTCCCTAAAAGTTATGTTCGGCTTCGTGAAATCCAGGATGGATCTTATCCTTATCCGAGAGAACGACTCGATCGGAAGGCCAGTCGATTCCAAGTGCCGGGTCATTCCACAGAATGCCGCGGTCATGCTCCTTGGAGTAATATTCATCCACTTTGTATACAACCTGAGTATTGGAGACGAGGGTACAGAAGCCATGTGCAAATCCGCGAGGCACGAGAAGCTGCCGCTTATTGTCTTCGCTGAGAATGAATCCTTGCCACTCCCCGTACGTAGCCGAACCCTGCCTTAAATCCACCACCACATCATAGATAGCACCGCTAATTGCACGCACCAGCTTGGTTTGGGCCTTTGGATTCAGCTGATAATGAAGCCCCCGAAGCGTTCCCGCCTCTTGGGATAAGGAATGGTTATCTTGAATGAAGCGATGCTCGATTCCTGCTGCTCTGAATGTTTCTTCATTGTAGCTTTCCGTAAAAAAGCCCCGATTGTCACCGAATACATCGGTCTCGACAATCAGGACTCCCTCGAGCTTGCTTGGTATGATTTTCATTTTTGGTCCGGTCCCCTCTACACGGATGCCAGCTTGCGGCCGAAGTTCAGATCGAAGGTATGGTTGCGGACAAGCTCATTGGCATGGGCCCAGGACTCATGCGTACCCGCATCCGTCCACCATCCATCCAGTACATCGTAGGTGAGCGAGCCTTGCTGAATATAGGCATTGTTGACATCCGTGATCTCGAGCTCGCCGCGTCCGGATGGTTTAAGACCTTTTACGATCTCAAATACATCGTTGTCGTACATGTAGATGCCGGTTACAGCCATCGAGCTCTTCGGCTGCTTCGGCTTTTCTTCAATGGACCGAATCAATGTTCCGTCCAGCTCAGCAACGCCATAGCGCTCCGGATCGTGAACTTCCTTGAGGAGAATCTTCGCCCCTCTGCCTTGACGCTTGAAGTTCTCCACAAATGGCCTCATGTCATCCTGGAAGACATTATCGCCAAGGATGACCGCCATCGGCTCGCTTCCAATGAAGCTGCGCGCCAGTCCGAGAGCTTGCGCGATGCCTCCAGCCTGATCCTGTACCTTATAAGAGAAGCTGACGCCGAATTCGAATCCGCTGCCCAAAAGATTAACGACATCGCCCATATGGTCACGTCCCGTGACAATGAGGATGTCGTCGATTCCAGCTTCTTTTAATTTGTAGATCGAATGGTAAATCATGGGGTACTGTCCAACCGGAAGCAAGTGTTTATTGGTCACCTTGGTTAGGGGGTAAAGTCTGGATCCTGTTCCGCCTGCTAGGATGATGCCTTTCATTTTTCAACACTCCTCAATTAATATTAAAAAGATTGTTTAGAAACTTGTTTGGTTTCTTTAGAAGAGACCTTTTTACCAATTTTCAGTTTCCCAATGACTAACCAAAGTAGAGGATCCTTAAAAGCCAATAAAGCAATTAAATATATAGTTGCGCCAATGGCTATGTCCGTAAACGTTTGAAGGACACCGTGCATCAGTAAAAAAGAATCAAACCATTTTATTATTATTAACATCATGGCACCCAGGAAACCATATTTCAAAGCAAGGCGAGCATGGGCAGAGAAATTAAAGTAACTTCTTGCGTAATACATCGAAATAAGAGCTCCCGTTACTTCAGCGGATAAGAGCGCAATTGTAGTACCGAGGCTTTTCAAACTAAATACCAACATAATATTGACAATCAAACTGAGTATGGCACCGATTGTAATAGCAAGGGAATACTTGCCTTGTTGATTGGTTGAAACTAATATTTGCACTCCAAAAACATTTGCAAGACCAACGACAATAATAACTGGGCTCATAGTCATTAGAACTAGACTAACTGCACCGAATTCAGGTCCAAAAAACCAATTCACAAAATTGGGGGTAATGGCTATCGTACCAAATGTCAAAGGAATTGTTAGGAATAGAATGAATTTCAAAGAATAATCGGCATATTTCTTTAGAGATTCTTTATTTCCACCCGAGAACTCAGAGGCCATCCTCGGCATCATAACAGAACTGACTGAGCTAATTATACCAAGGGTAAGACGTATGATTTTATTAGCCTGTGTATAATATCCAACTTCGATCTCCCCAGACACATTTCCCAATACAACTCTATTGACTAAAATGTAGACTTGAATCATTACCTGAGGAATAAATAAAATCAATATTGGTTTCAAATGTGTTTTCAAATCGATTATTTTTTTTCTTCCGAAACCCAACTCCTTAATTAATGGAATCCACATTATTAATTGACCAATAAATAGTGTAGATGTATTAATTAAAATATATAGCCATAAATCATTTCTGTTTTTAACTAACATAAAAATCAGTAGAACACCTATGAGTTTAACAGCCGTATTTCTCAGAACAGTCTTCTTTATCTCTTCTCTACCAATAAAATACCATGATATATCAGAAGCATATGCTAAAAACATAAACATGTTAATCCAGTAAAGGCTTTTATCTTCAAAGAAGAAAAGAATGAACACAGCATAAATTAAAAGCATAAAACCAGAAGAAAGAAATTGAAATGTGTAAATAGACCAGAATTCTTTTGCCACATCTTCAATTGATTTTTTTGTTGCAATTTGTCTACTTCCATATAGAGGTATACTTAAAATTGAAAAGATTAAAAAAAGTTGAACGATCGAGGTAACATAAGCTTCTTTCCCAACTCCATCAGCCCCCAAAACTCGAGAAACATAAGGAATAGTCAGAAAAGGAACAAGCATTACCAAGACCTGATAAATTGCAGTAAATGCATAGTTAGAAATCAATTTACGATTCATATAATAAGTTCTCCCGTATTCGGCATTCCAAGTAATGATGTAGACAATTAAAAGGAGAATTTTGAGTGATTAGTGATTAAGACATTCCTTAAATTTAGATTGAACTATTTTTTGACTAGATGTAGATTGAATGATCTGATAGGCTGCCTCCCCTAACCGATTCATATACTCCGGATTATGATATAACTCTAAGATCGCTTCGGCTAATTGTTCAGAATGATTTAAATCTCCATGTATTAAAATTATGTTTTCTTTATCTTTAAAGAGCAAACGTATTCCGGCCGTTCCTAAAGTAACTATAGGTTTTGCACAAGCAGCAATCTGATAAACCTTGTTAGGAATAACACGATCTGCTTTTTCAGATAAACCGAAAATTCCTAACCCAACATCACATTGATGAATTGTTTCAGGCAATTCATCATAAGGAATATTTCCAGAAAAATGTACATTATTTAATCCAAGCTCTTCTGCAAGTTTCACCATTTCTGATTTTGTTTGTCCATTGCCTATTAGTTTAAAATAGATCCCCTTATAATCTAACAATAAACTTGCAGCCTTAAGAATTGTTTCTATTCCATGCAAAGGACTAAACCCTCCATAGAACAATACGCAGAACTCATTTCTACACTGCTCGTTAATAGGTAATAACGGTTTGAATACTTCTTCAGCCCCAACTGGAATGACCTTAAATTTATTTTCTCTTCCACTATATTTTTTTAAAAAATACTCTTTGTGTAGTTCTGTATCGCATATTAAATAATTAGCAAATTTAACACAAAACCAATCGTTAAAATAAGCTTTATATGCTGTTAAAGAATGCTTTTTAAAAAGTTTCCGATCGTTCACTAGCGTATCGTATTCTGATATTAATAAGTCACTTATAACTTTTTTTCTGCATAATCTAGACAATATAATAATTGGAATGCTATAGTTCTGATTCATAGAAGAAATATAAATATGTTTGCATTTGTATTTAAATAAAGCTTTAATTAGTTTTGTTGTGACAGCAATCTGGCTTTTGATGTATCCTTTTCGATCCAACGGAACTTTTTCATAACTAAAATTGGCTCCGTTAAATAATACTTTGGTTCTTGAATACTCTAGTTCTACACCAATTATTATGACATCAGTTTTTATCATAACTTACTCTCCATTACTTAAAAATAACTGAGTTCAAACCATTACCGCTTTCGTTAAATCCTTATTTTCAGTCCCTGTTTCAACAAAATCTATTTGATTTTTGAAAAATGTCTCATATTCTGATACGATCTTATTCCATGAATAACTAGTGGAAATTACTCTTTTAGATTTAACCTCCATATCATTAATTTCTTTTTGGGATAGCTGAACAGTAGACTCCAATATATGCTTCAAACTGCCTTTGTGCTTAGAAAAATATAACGCCGCATCTCTTCCAACTTCATTGTTAAAAACAACATCCAACAGTATATTTATTTTTGTGCTAGCTAACGCTTCAAGCAGAGATGGATTGGTTCCTCCAACCTCATGCCCGTGTAGATATGCAAATGCTTTTTCCCTGATTTTTTTCAATAGTTCCTGATCGTATATAGTGCCTACGAACTTTATTCTTTTGTCTTTATTAAAAGCTGTCTTCTCTTTTAAATCCGAATAAAAATTATTTTCAGCAATATTAGTAACTATGACAAGATCCATATCAAGGTTACTCTCCATAAATTCTAAGATCATTAATTCGTAATTATTCTCTGGTACAAATCTTCCAACGATTAAAAAATATCTGTCTTCCCTAATTTCTTTACTTAAAAGCCATTCTTTAAATCCTTCATCCTTATCATCAAGAACGGAAGGAGTAAGGTCAGCCCCATAAGATATGTACTGAGTTTGAGGCTTAAAACTACTGTACGTGCTATGAATGTAACTTTCGATTCCCAAAGAATCGCAAATAATATAATCAGCATGTTTAACCATTTGTTTTTCGGAATATTTCCAATATCTCCTGATAGGAGCACTCCACTTGCTTCGTCGCCACTCATTACCATCTGGATTGATAAAAATTCTTACGTTCATACGTTCAAGTATCCTTTTATATATAAAAAAAACTGGCCCTATTCTACAGGCCAGGATGTAAATCATACAATTCTTAAGATTGTTTTTCTTAATATACTTAATACAAGCTCTTAAGCTTTGAATATCATAAATTATTGCTTTAGCACTGCCTATATTAGCTGTCGGTATATTAAAGCATCTTGATCTATTATAGAAAAACTCATTCCTGTTGTCTGACATACAAGAAACATGATAATTAATTGCTTGGCTCTGTTTTCTTGCAGTTAGTTGATCAACGAATGTTTCAAATCCTCCATACTGTGCCGGAATTCCTTTTGAACCGATAATGAAAATATTAGCTTCCTCTGCGGATTTCTTAGAATGCCTTAGACTCGCATCACTTTTGAGAGTCATCATTATGCTAAGCTCACATCCTTTATAATTGAATAAATCTCGTTTGTTCGTGATGCCCAACCATTTTGCTTCATATATTCTTGTCTGGACTGTTTATTCTCTTGCCCAACCTCATCCAGTGCATTTTGCAGTTTTTCAGCAAACCTCTCCTTGTCATCAGCTATATATACATAATCCATTAATAATTCAGATGGTGGGACCGGTGTTGTTACAATGGGTTTTCCCAGAGATAAAAAGTCATACATTTTCATTGAATCCTGAGTAAGTGTGAATACATCGACAATATGCGGAATAATACAAACATCAAAATCGAGTATTTTGTTAGTTATCTGATCATAAGGAATTTTATCATTATAAAAAACATTATTTTTTTTAGTTAACTGTAAGAATTTTTCTTTATCAAGCTGATTGCCCCACGTTTGTTTTCCAATAAAAATAAAATCAACATCTAAAAACTTATCTGATATAAAATCAATGATATTTAAATCAAGTCTTTCATAAATGTTCCCTATGTACCCAACGCTCTTTTTTTTATTATATTCAGATTCCTTTTTTGTAATTATCTTGTCAGATGATAACGAAGATGTATTACCAACCAAATATACATGACCTTCATTTCGTAGCATGGATTGCATCATGTACGGAGTATTGGTAATTAAAACCTCTGCATATTTTGATGCTATTTTATATCCACTACTTATAGCTTCCCGATTACGTTTATCGTCTTTATACAATGGGCTCAATTCCCAATTATCATATGCATCAAAAATACCCAATCCTAGTTTTGCTTGAAAAATACTTGCTGATTTAGGATCAGAAACAAGTATTATTGAATCTTTAATTTTTTTCTTTCTTTTAATTCGCTTTATAATCATTGGAAGCATGATCTCTTCTGCTTTTCCAAAAGGAAAACAATGTTCCACATAATAAGTGTTAGCAAAGTCATTGCATCTCAAAATTTTAAACCCCAAACTTTTGCCAACTTCCAGCCGATTATGTTTTGTAAAGTATAGAACTTGAGGTCTTATTCGATTCACTATATAAATTTCTTTAAACATTTGATCTTTAGAGAATTGCTCTGCTAACTTCAGTGGTCTATTTATTTGATTCTTTGAGACATGATCATGCCAGTTATGAGGACTAATAAAAAATAGAGTCAAATCTTTCTTCATGATTAAAAACTCCTTTCCACACTCTTCATCTCAGTGTTATTTGCTTGATACCCAATTAATAACCACAAAAATATACAGCATCCTTCCCAGCTAAACATATCAAATGAAAATCCTTGCATTAAGAATGAAATAATTATAATAGTTATAAATGTATCTTTTCTGTATTTTAGCTTTAGATTCATTAATATTTTTCCAACTATAAAAACAAAGAAAAATAACCCTAATAAACCTAGCTCAATTATTAGTGTTAAAAATGTATTATCCATAACCGCAAAACCATCAGGCGGTACATCACTTTTCAACAAAGGATAAGATTGATAATAACCAATTCCAATTAAAAAATTGGAATTCATTTTTGAAAGATGATCCCATGTCCATGCAAACATGTAACTTCTATGAGATAAAGATCCATCGTTCATATTTAGAGCTGCAAAACGATCGCTTATAGAAGTTACTAAGTCCCCTCCCAATACAACTAAAGCTAAAGCTCCTAAAGTAGCAAAAATATATGATTTTGTATTTTTAAAAACCCTTCTTTTTATTAAAATAGCAAAAGTCGCAACAATTAATGATATCCATGCTCCCCTTGAATAAGTTAGGAATATTGAATAGAGAATTAAACATGTAAATATCCCACTGAGTATTTTTTCTGTTTTCTTTGCGCTTGAATCAAGAAGAGTATCTAACCAACAAATAAATGATGGCAACAACAAGGTAGCGAGTACAATAGGATGGCCGATAGAACCTACTTCTCTATATCCTCCACCTGCTGTTTGAGTACTCATTTGCCAGAATAATCCTCTACTCGTTGATGCTTCAAATGTAAATGGTTTAAATAGAATAATTAAAGTTTGAATAATACCTGAATAACCAATTATTCTTTTTAGAATTAACCCTACATTTTGGTATACCAGAAATTTACCAGTTAAATATGGAAGAGCAATGAACATAAAATAAAATAACATTACTTGTTTAATATCACTCATGTTAACCAAGACAATACAACTTATTCCGATCATACTAATATCTGCAGACGATAGTTCAACTTGATACCTTTTGCTTAAAAAACTTATTAGAGTGAAAAAGAGTAGCATTAATGTTGCTGCTACATTCAATGTGAATGGGCCAAATTTGATGGGTATCAAATCAGAAGGCGGCAAATTTACTGCAAAAAAAATTAATATTGCCAGGAAAAAACCTGAAATTCTAATAAATATATCATTTCTAATTATTTTTTTTGAATTATAAAACGAAATTATATCCTTTTCTAAAATCATTTAATTTCCTCCAAATAACAATTGTGATTTACAAATCATTTAACGCTTCTAAAAAATGTAGAGCGGAATTGTTCCAAGTCCACTTTTTCGCTTGTGAATAACCTTTATTTATTTGCTTTACTTTAAATTCCTCATTGTTAATTAAAATTGATACTGCTTCAACTATTTGCTCCGCTTTATTAGGATCAACCAATATTCCTGCATTCCCCACCACATCTGGAATTGCAGTGCTATTCGACGACACCACTGGAACCCCACAAGCCATTGCCTCTATGGGTGGAATGCCGAACCCTTCCGCGAAGGTTGGATAAACAAAAACAGATGCAGCCCGATAAATATGCGGGAGCATCTGATCATCTACAGAATCTATAATGTTCACGTAGGGTTTTAACTGCAATTCATCAATTTTCTTGAAGAAGTCCTGGAAGCCAAAATCCGGCTTGCCCACGATAACAAGATTTCCTACGGATATATTCTTTTCCAGAAGAATTTTATAGGCTTTAAGCAAGGCAATGTGATTCTTTCGAGGTTCGATACGTCCAACCGTTAAAAGATAATCCCGCACTCCATATTTTTGTTCAATTAATGCTTTTGATTCATCCTTATTTTCAGGAGAGAATCGACTTAAATCGACTCCATTGGGAACGACTTTCACTTTATGCTCCGGTATTCCGTAGAGCTCCATGATTTTGTTTTTCGAGTATTGAGATACGGTGTGGACCTGCTTCGCTTTCTGAGCGGAATACCTGACCAGGATTTTGTTGCGAAGCACTTCTTGTTTGGAGAAGTATTGAGGATGGGTTTCAAACAAGATGTCATGAATGGTGCAGATCGTGTCGCAAGGGACCATCAGAGGGGAAATGTATTGAGTGTGGTATAGATCAATTTTGCTGCTTTTAAGAAGCGGCCGGGATTCATAGGTCAACCGTCTGACTTTGGAACCGGATTTAAAATTGATGTATTCCGCTTCATTGCTATAGGGAAGGTCCGCTTCATTTCCCCAATGTCCAAAGAAGACATAGTCTTCGGGATTGCTTTGCTTTAATACTTCTTTGTATAAGTTGAGCAGATAAGTACGGCTCCCCTGAAACTTCCCGGCAAGAACATGAGCATCCACGCCAATCCTCATTTATCTCTCTCCTTCATTCAAAAAAAAATCAAAATGCGTCCCTGGAACCGAACAAAACCTTGACGGTTTTGAACAAAATATTGATATCAAATGGAAGACTGCGTTTTTGTATGTACCGAATATCCAGTTCCACCATCTCTTTAAAGCTCAAATTATTCCGCCCGCTCACCTGCCACAACCCCGTGCAGCCAGGCGTTACCTTAAGCCGCTGTTTGTCATAAGCCGTATACTCCGCAACTTCCCTTGGCAGTGGCGGCCGCGGTCCGACGAGCGACATATCCCCGCGCACGACATTCCACAGTTGCGGAAGTTCATCGATGCTGGTCTTCCGGATGAATTTCCCGATCCTCGTAATTCGCGGATCATCCTTCATCTTGAACATAGCGCCTTGAATTTCGTTCTTCTCCAGCAGATCAGCCAGCAGCTCCTCCGCATTGGATACCATCGAACGGAATTTATACATATGGAACGGCCGCTCTCCCTTGCCGACCCGCTTCTGGGAGAAGAACACTGGGCCCTTGGGGTCCTCGATCTTGATCGCGATGGCGAGCAGAAGAAAGACCGGCATAAGAAAAATCAAGCCAATCGAAGCGGCCACGATGTCCATCGCACGCTTCATCATCAGATAACCCGTCAAATTCCTTTTGTTTTCAACTGCGTAGGAGGAGTAGTAGGCGCTCGATTCCAGGACAGCTTCCGCTTCCTTGCGGTTCGGGTTCAAACTCATCTTCGATCACCCCAGCTTGATAGAATTGGTTGTATTGGAGTACTCTTCAATGAGCTCTTCAAGGGCGGTCAGCAGCGGATGCTTCAGCTCATCATTGCGCAGCGCGAAGTCGATCGTCGTCAGGATAAACCCGAGCTTCTCTCCGACGTCATACCGTTTCCCGTCAAAGTCGTAGGCGTATACGCCCTGAGACTCGTTCAGCTTCTGAATCGCATCGGTCAGCTGGATCTCTCCGCCGGCTCCGATGTTGTGTTCGCCAAGATAATCGAAGATCTCCGGCGTGAATACGTAGCGACCCATGATCGCCAGATTGGAAGGGGCTTGCCCTCGCGCCGGCTTCTCCACGAATCTCTTGACTTGAACGAGGCGGCCCATCGTTTCGAGCGGATCCACGATGCCGTACCGATCCGTCTGATCGATGCCCACGGTCTGGACGCCGATGACCGAGCGGCCGGTTTCTTCGTATTGATGCATCAGCTGCCTCGTGCAGGGAACCTCTCCCTGTACGATGTCGTCGCCGAGCAGGACGGCGAACGGCTCGTTGCCGATGAAGTTGCGGGCGCACCAGACGGCATGGCCGAGCCCCTTCGCTTCTTTTTGCCTTATGTAATGAATATCCACGTTGGAAGACTTCTGCACCTCGCTGAGCAGGCCGAGCTTCCCCTTCTCCATCAGGCTGTGCTCCAGCTCGAAGGCGATGTCGAAGTGGTCTTCAATCGCTCTCTTGCCCTTGCCTGTGACGATGATGATGTCCTCGATGCCGGATTGCACCGCTTCTTCCACAATGTACTGGATGGTCGGCTTGTCGACGATCGGCAGCATTTCCTTCGGCATCGCCTTGGTCGCGGGCAGGAACCGGGTCCCCAACCCCGCAGCCGGAATAATCGCTTTTCGAACTTTTTTCATACCGTCACCTATCCTTATCCTTTTTCTCTCTGGTTCTTCCAGTCCTATCCTTGGGAAAATGCCAAAAAAACGAGTCATGTTTTCGTTGAAAGCGGAAACATAACCCGTTTTTCTGCCATTTCGTTAGTAAAACCGGGGCATTCAACCCCTCCTCACACCGTACCATCGACGATTCACGTCTAAGGCCCACTCATGAGCCCACAGCACGGCCGAGTGCCTGCAGTGATAAAGGTGCAGCAGGCCTTACCTGAAAGTTGGAATTGGAGGGAATAGGCGCTACTTCGCTTCTTTGGTTCCGTAGTAGTAATAGGTGTACTTGTCGCCCTTCCGGCTCTTCATGTTGTTGAGGACGACACCGAGAATCCGGGCCTGCACATGCTCCAGGTTGCTTTTGGCTTTGCGGACAAGCTCGCTCTTGACCTTGCCGGCTTGGACGACGAGGATGACGCCTTGGCAGAGAGAGGAGATAATCAGCGAATCCGTCACGGCGAGCACGGGCGGCGTATCAAAGATGATGATGTCGTATTGAGCCTGCAGCTCCTGCAGAAGAGACTTCATGCTATGGGAGGCCAGCAGCTCGGATGGGTTGGGAGGAATCGGTCCCGATGGCAGCACATCGAGCTGCTCGACATGGGTATCCTGGATGGCATCGGCCCATCGGCATTGGCCGGACACGACCGTCGACAATCCGACCCGGTTGGATACCGAGAAAACCTGGAACACCGATGGCTTGCGCAGATCGGCGTCGATCAGCAGCGTCTTTTTGCCTTCTTGGGCATAAGTGACCGCGAGGTTGGAAGCCGTCGTGCTCTTGCCCTCGCCGGGATTGGCCGAAGCGACCATGATGACCTGGATCGGTTCATCGAAGGAAGAGAACTGGATGTTCGTACGCAACGTGCGGTAGGCTTCCGAGATCGGAGATTTCGGCTCGTAATAGGTGATGAGGCTGGATTCACTGGTTGAGCGTGGCATAGGAGCCCTCCTTGACCGGATTTGGCTTGGTTGAAGACGGCTTGCGGGACTTCGAGCCGTACTTGTCGATCTTCGTAATCTGGGTCAGCATCGGCAGCTCGAGCTGAGCCTCTACATCCTTCTCCGTCTTGATCGTGTCGTCCAGGTAATGAATCAGGAAGACAAGTCCGACCGAGAGCATGAACGAGACGACAAAGCTGATGAAGATCAGCACGATCGGGCTGGTGTTGATGCTCATGGCGGCCGCATCCGGATTCGCCTTGTTGAGAATGTTCACGTTGTCGACTTTCATGATGGAGGGATTCGTTTCTTTGAAGGTTTGGGCGATGGCATTGACGGCCTTGGCCGCCTGAGGATAAGAGGTGCCGGTGAAGGAAAGATCCATGACTTGCGATTCCGCCGAGGAGCCTACGCCGAGCCCGCCTCTCAGTTCATCTGCCGACATCTTGAGATCGGGGTACTTTTCCACGACTTTGTCGAGTATGGCCGCGGATTGAATGATTTCCTTGTAGGAGTTGATGACGGTGATGTTCGTCTGCATCGTGCTGAGATCCAGCATCGACATTCCCTGGTATTCGAATGCCTGATTGACGATCAGCTTGGCTGATGCGGAATAGACCGGAGTTGTATAGAAAAAGCTTTTGAATCCTGTCGCCAGGCAGGCGATAAGGACGATGGCGGTGATGAGCCACTTGCGCTTGCCCATGATAGTCAAGTATTCTTTAAGTTCCACGTTGTCGAGCCTCCGTCATATAGAAATGGTTCACTTCCGATAAATATAGTGGACTTTATAAGGATGCCGGGCCGGCTGCCCGCTCAGCAGCCAATCGTTCAATTCACGGATCCATTCGAGCCGGCTGACCGATCGGCCGGTTATGTCCAGCTCGTAATGGTACAGATTGCCGGACTTGGCTCTGGACCCGACCGTGCCGGTGATGAGATGCATGCGCCGGTTGAGCATGAGGGTGAGGGTAAGCCGGTAGCCGTTCTGGACGGGGAACAGCAGCGTGGTGGAGAATTCCATCCGATCCGGGCTCATAGTATGTAACAAGACTTTGCGCGATCGGGATTGAACCGCCTTTCCCCGAACTTCGGAGATGCGGATATCCCCAAGAAGCTTGCGGCCCATGCGCGCCTGACTTAATCTGTCAGATCCGGGCTCCAAATTACGACGGACGACCATCCTTCACCTCCGACAAAATGCTGCTGGCCAGCAAGAATAAAGGAGCTTTGAATCGGGAATCATGGCATATATATGATACAGAATGTATCTTTAACATCTCCAACTTTACGATACAATTCGTAACATGTCAAGCGATTTTACATCCCGGATTTGAAAAATGCGACTATTCGTAGCAAATCATCCATAACGCTCATTTCCGTATTAAACTGGGTTATATAGAGATCTAGGAGGTACCTAATGGACATTGGAACTCGGATCGCGAGACTAAGAGAAGAACGAGGCTGGACTCAGGAACAGACCTCTGTAACGCTCGGAATTTCCCGCGCGGCCTTGTCTCATTATGAAAAAAACCGGCGGGAGCCGGATACCGATACGCTGGCGAAATTTGCGGATTTATACCATGTGTCCATCGACTATCTGGTCGGAAGAACCGACAATCCCGCTGCCGTTCTCGATGCGGGGGTTGGAGAATTTGTCTCCAGCCTGGAGCTGTCCGATCAGGAAATGATGGAGAAGTTCGCCTTTTCCATCGACGGCCGCAAGCTGACGGCTGAAGAAGCGAAGAGATTCATCGCCTTTATCCGCGCCGAACGCTCCATGAGGTAATAATGCCCGCTAATATGCTGAAACCCGCCTGTATTCAGGCGGGTTTATTTTTTAATGTACCCGGTTGTCCGCTGCGCTAGGATTAAAGTAGCGACAATTCCATGACCCTAAGGTCCCTGTTTCGACAATAATCAACCAAAATTATCCAAACTTGTCCTTCAGATTCCGACAGCTTTTGCGTCATGCGTCATTTATACTATCTACTATGTTCCCAAGTAGAGATAATAAATGAGAGAAATGGGAGTGGGTTGAACAATATGGTAACCAATCATCAAGACGGCAATAAGCTACCTCCTCGGGTAGAGCTGGATGTCAGGTTCATTCTGGAACAGCTCGGTATCGACAGCGAACTCGCCATTCAGCGCATCTTCAAGGACCATTCCGCCCCCACGTCGCAAGAGGAGAAGAAAAAGTAGCAAATTCTCCCGCGCCTGTCGGCCCTTCTTGCCAGCCTGTCCAAACAGCCCCGCCCCCCAGCTGAAAGAGCCCTATAGGCCTGAATGATACATATGAGCGTTACATCATGTATAGTTACAATAGGTATCATAACCTGCAAAAAAAAAGGATAAAAAAAGAACCGGCATCCTCCTATTGGAGGATGCCGGTTCTTGCTATTTGCTTCGGATCAGTTGCCGCCTACACGGGCGAGCTCGCGCATATTGGCTTCAAAAGCTGCCAGAAGAGCATGCTCGCCCTCCAGGCCGTCCTCCTCTTCCGCTTTGCGGATCTGCTCCAGCATGCGCTTGTAGTCCTTGGGAATGACGCGGACGAAGCTGTCCAGAGACTGCTCCCAGTCCGCGAGCAGGCGCTCGCCTACGGCGCTGCCGGTGTTCGAGACATGGGCTTCGATCAGGGAGCGCAGCTCCGCGATGTCTTCCTCGGCCTCGACTCTCTCCAGCAGGACCATCTCCAGGTTCACTTGCTTGTAGAAGGTGCGCTGCTCATCGAGCACATACGCCACGCCGCCCGACATGCCGGCCGCGAAGTTCCGTCCCGTGCCCCCCAGCACGACGACGCGTCCGCCTGTCATGTATTCGCATCCGTGGTCGCCTGTACCCTCGACTACGACCTTCACGCCGCTGTTCCGCACCGCGAAGCGCTCTCCGGCAATGCCGCGGATATAAGCTTCGCCGCCGGTAGCGCCGTAGAAGGCGGTGTTGCCGATAATGACGTTGTCCTCCGCCTTGAAGGTCGCCTTCGGCGACGGAGCGACGATGATCTTGCCGCCGGAGAGGCCCTTGCCGACGTAGTCGTTGGAATCCCCTTCAAGCGTAAGCGTAATGCCCTTCGGCACGAACGCGCCGAAGCTCTGGCCGGCAGAGCCGGTGAAGCGAAGGCTGATCGTGTCTTCCGGCAGTCCCTTGGCTCCGTAGCGGCGGGTAACCTCGCTGCCCAGAATCGTGCCGATGACGCGGTTCGTATTGCCGACCTGGAACGAGGCTTCCACCCGCTCGCCGCGCTCGAGCGCCGGCGCCGCTGCCGGCAGCAGGCTCCGCATGTCGAGCGTCTCTTCGAGCCCGTGGTTCTGCCGCTGCACGTTGTGCCGGGATGCGCCATGCGGCACTTCAGGGATATGCAGGAGCGGCGTCAGGTCGATGCCGCGCAGCTTGTAATGATGGATCAGATCCTTGGACTCCAGCAGATCCACGCGGCCGACCATTTCGTTGACCGTGCGGAAGCCGAGCTCCGCCATGTACTCGCGCATTTCCTGGGCGACGAACGTCATGTAGTTCACGACATGGGACGGATCGCCCATGAACTTGCTGCGCAGCTCCGGATTCTGCGTCGCGACGCCGACCGGACATGTATCCAGCTGGCAGACGCGCATCATGACGCAGCCGAGCACGACGAGCGGAGCGGTCGAGAAGCCGAACTCCTCGGCGCCCAGCAGAGCGGCGATCGCGAGGTCGCGGCCGTTCATGATCTTGCCGTCGGTCTCCACGACGACGCGGTCGCGCAGGTTGTTGAGCATGAGCGTCTGATGCGTCTCGGCAAGGCCGAGCTCCCATGGCATGCCCGCGTGGCGCATGGAGTTCATCGGAGAAGCTCCCGTGCCTCCGTCATAACCGCTGACGAGAATGACGTCCGCCCGGCCCTTGGCGACGCCGGCCGCGATCGTGCCGACGCCGACCTCGGATACGAGCTTGACGTTGATGCGGGCGCGCGGGTTGGCGTTCTTGAGATCATGGATCAGCTCCGCAAGATCCTCGATGGAGTAGATGTCATGATGCGGCGGCGGCGAGATGAGGCCGACGCCCGGAGTAGAGCCGCGAACCTCGGCGACCCACGGATAAACCTTGCGTCCCGGGAGCTGTCCGCCCTCGCCCGGCTTGGCGCCCTGCGCCATCTTGATCTGGATCTCGTCGGCGTTGACCAGATAGTTGCTCGTCACGCCAAAGCGGCCCGAAGCGACCTGCTTGATCGCGCTCCGCCTCGAATCTCCGTTGGCATCCGGAATGAAGCGCGCCGGATCTTCGCCGCCCTCGCCCGTATTGGACTTGCCGCCGATGCGGTTCATCGCGATGGCCAGGCTCTCATGCGCTTCCTTGCTGATGGAGCCGAAGGACATCGCGCCGGATTTGAAGCGGCTCATGATCTTCTCTACGGATTCGACTTCCTCGATCGGCACCGGGGTGCGGTCCTTCTTGAAGTCCAGCAGCGAGCGCAGCGTCAGGAACTTGCGGTCCTCGCCCTGCACGAGCTCCGAGAATTTCTTGTACAGCTTGTAGTCGTTCGAGCGGGAAGCCATCTGCAGCGTATGGATCGTCTGCGGGCTGAACAGATGGTCCTCCCCGTCCTTGCGCCACTGGTACTCGCCGCCGGAGTCGAGCTCCTTCTCGGCGCCCTCCTGCTCGGCGTAGGCGCGGTTGTGGTGCTTGAGCGTTTCCTCGGCGATGATGTCCAGGCCGATGCCGCCTATGCGCGATGGCGTCCAGGTGAAGTACTTGTCGACGAGTTCCTCGTTCAGGCCGACCGCCTCGAAAATCTGGGCTCCGCGGTAGGATTGGATCGTCGAGATGCCCATCTTGGACAGAATCTTCAGAACGCCCTTGGTCGCGGCCTTGATGAAGTTCTTGACGGCCTTCTCATGCGTAACGCCGCGCAGCATGCCCTGGCGGATCATGTCGTCGAGCGTCTCGAACGCCAGGTACGGATTGATCGCGCTCACGCCGTAGCCGAGCAGCAGCGCGAAGTGATGCACCTCGCGCGGCTCGCCGGATTCCAGCAGCAGGCTGACGCGGGTACGCGTGCCGTTGCGGATGAGATGGTGATGCAGGCAGGACACCGCAAGCAGCGCCGGGATCGGGCAGTTGTCGCGATCCGAGCCGAAGTCGGACAATATGAGGACGTTGTGGCCCTTGGCGATGACGCGGTCAGCCGCTTCGCACATCGTGTCGAGCGCCTTGCGCAGCCCTTCCTCTCCGCCGTCGGCAGGGAAGAAGATCGGCAGCGTGATGGACTTGAAGCCCGGGCGGCGCACATGGCGCAGCTTGGCGAAGTCCTCGTTGGAGAGGATCGGCGACTCCAGACGGATCTGGCGCGCGCTCTCCGGCTCCGGCTTCAGCAGGTTGCGCTCCGGACCGAGCGAGGTGCCGGTCGCGGTGATGATCTCCTCGCGAATGGCGTCGATCGGCGGATTGGTGACCTGGGCGAACAATTGCTTGAAGTAACTGTAGAGACGCTGCGGTCGTTCGGACAGAATAGCCAGCGGAGCGTCGTAGCCCATCGAGCCGATCGGCTCCACGCCGCTCGAAGCCATCGGCTCCAGAACCTTGCGCAGATCCTCGAACGTATAGCCGAACGATTGCTGGCGCTGCTGCACCGTCGCATGCTCGAGCTCCGGCAGCTCCGGGGCATCCGGCAGATCGACGAGGCTGATGAGGTTGTCGTCGAGCCATTCGCGGTACGGGTTCTCCGCAATGATGCCCGCCTTGACCTCTTCGTCGGAGATGATCCGGCCTTCCTTGGTATCGACGAGCAGCATGCGGCCTGGACGAAGGCGGTCCTTATAAAGGATATTCTCCGGCTCTACGTGCACGGTGCCCGCTTCGGAGCCGAGGATGATGACATCGTCCTTGGTCACGTAGTAGCGCGCCGGACGAAGGCCGTTGCGGTCGAGGATGGCTCCGATCTGAGTGCCGTCCGTGAACCCCATCGCGGCAGGGCCGTCCCACGGCTCCATCAGGCAGCTGTGGTATTCGTAGAACGCTTTTTTGTCGTCGCTCATGTCCTCGTGGTTGGACCAAGGCTCCGGCACCATCATCATCGCCGCATGCGGCAGGGAGCGGCCGGCCAGGTACAGGAACTCCAGCGTATTGTCGAACATGGCCGTATCGGAGCCGTCCGGATTGATAATCGGCTTGATCTTGTCGAGATCCTCTCCGAACAGCTCGGAGGCGAACAGAGACTGGCGGGCATGCATCCAGTTGACGTTGCCGCGCAGCGTGTTGATCTCGCCGTTGTGGATCAGGTAGCGGTACGGGTGGGCGCGCTCCCAGCTCGGGAACGTGTTCGTGCTGAAGCGGGAGTGGACGAGCGCAAGCGCCGTCTCCATCGCTTCGTCATTGAGCTCCACATAGAAGGAGCGGACCTGCTCCGTCGTCAGCATGCCTTTGTACACGATCTTCTTGCTGGAAAGGGACGGGAAATAGAACATGTCTCCGCCTTCTTCGCCGGCATAGCGGATCGCGAGCTCGGCGCGCTTGCGGATGACATAGAGCTTGCGCTCGAATGCCAGCTCTTCCGAGAGCTCCGCGCTGCGCGCGATGAACACCTGGCGGACGAAAGGCATCGCCTTGCGGGCCGATTCTCCGAGCAGCTCGTCGTTGGTCGGCACGGTGCGCCAGCCGAGCAGCGACTGGCCTTCCTCGGCGATGATCGTCTCCAGCTTGTTCTCAAGCCGCTCCCGGACGGACGGGTCCTGCGGCAGGAAGAGCATGCCGACCGCATAAGCGCCTTCAGCCGGGAGCTGGATGCCTTGGGCGGACAGCTCGCGCTTGAAGAAGCCGTGCGGAATCTGCAGCAGGATGCCTGCGCCGTCGCCGGTGTTGGGCTCGCTGCCCTGGCCGCCGCGGTGTTCCATGTTCTCCAGGACGGTGAGCGCCTGGCGTATGATGGTATGGGATGGTACTCCCTTGATGTTCGCCACAAATCCCATGCCGCAAGCGTCTTTTTCGAACTGCGGATCGTAGAGGCCTTGTTTCGGCGGCAATCCAGTCATTTTCCTGTTCATCGGATGCAACCTTTCTGTCGGAGGATAGATATAAGAACGGACAGCAGGCAGAAGGTCCTCCGTATACGGTTCGGATGAAGGCGGCCGAAATGTATAAAAATGCATACGAATTCATATTCAAGCTTGGCTGTCCAGTTGTTAACTTGGCAGAAATAATCGGTCACGGCATGGAGCTCAGGAAGCGGAAATACACTCCGGAAACGATAGTTATTCGTTGATTTTATCATCCTGAACGGGGCATATCAATGTAATTCTTTTTATAAACCTGATTATTAATATCGTTCATTATCGCCCGTACGCCTTATCAGGCAAGGGTTTGGGAGCGCCGGGCGGGCGCTTTGGCACAGTACAGCGTCGATTCTGCATTCATCGTATCACATCGCCGGTCCAGTTGGGTACAACAACTTTGAGGCAAGCCGTTTCCTCCCAATAAGATCACAGTTCATGTTAACTTTGAGTAAACAAAGACATGTATAGACATGCAAATTGTCCGAATCGGCGCCCTTTTGCGACAAATGAAAACGCTCTACCCTGACGCAGCCAGGAAGGAAGAACATTTTTATACGCTTTATGCACCTGGATGGAGATGAAAAAGCCTTCCGCCGCATAAAGGCGAAAGGCTTCAAAATAAAGGATATTCATTCCCGCTGGAATTCCGCTGGCCGCTTCCTAAAGACCGTAGTCCTTCGCCACATCCTGCAGCGTCTCCCGCGCGCGGGCCGACCAGCGCTCCAGACGCTCCAGCTCGCCGAGCGAGAGACGCACCGCTGCAGCGAGCGATTCCTTGTAATCCGGAATCCCGCTTCCCCGGAACGGCTCCATATCGCGAAGCAGGACGAGCGCTTTCTCCCGATGCGACAAGGCGCGGCGCTCATGGAACATCGGAACGTCCGGATCGTAGGGATGATGAAGATCTCCCTGGTCGGGATGGCGCAGCACGGCAAGCGTCTCGACCACGCAGCGAGGCGATCCGGTCTCGGCCACCCTGCCGGCGTAGGTTCCCGTTTTGTACGTGAATCGGACCAGATCTCCCTCGGAGACCGGCTGTCGTTGTTCGTTCATTTGAAATTATCCTTCCTTATATAGGGTTTCCGGATGGCGTCAAGGCGGGTACAGCGGTTCGATCCGTCATGCCAAGAATATCGGAGAAGCAGGGCTGGATGCAACTCCCAACTCCCATGCTTGTCTTTCCTACCGCGCTCGTCGTAATATTGGGATAGAGAAAAGTAGGTGAGTGCATGCGCAAGAAAAGGGTGCTGTTGCTCTCAGAGGGGTTCGGATCCGGTCATACGCAAGCGGCTTACGCGCTCGCTGCCGGACTCAGGCAGCTGTCTCCGGATGTCCAGACACGGGTGCTCGAGCTGGGTAAATTCCTTAATCCGGTCCTGGCCCCGCTGATCATGTCCGCATACCGCAAAACCGTAGGCAAGCAGCCTAAGCTGGTCGGCATGATGTACCGCACCAATTATAAGCGTTCCTTCAACCGGTTCACGCAGCTGGCCATTCACCGGATCTTCTATACGCAGACCGAGCAGGTCATCCAGCAGCTCAAGCCGGAGATCATCGTCTGCACGCATCCGGGGCCCAATGCGGCTGTCGCACGGCTCAAAAGGCTCGGACTCGATGTGCCTTTATATACGCTGATCACCGATTATGACGCCCATGGCACCTGGGCCAGCCCGGAAGTGAACCATTATCTGGTCTCTACGCCCGTCGTCAAGCGCAAGCTGATGGAGCGGGGAATCCCGCCGGCCCGAATCGAGGTCACCGGCATACCGGTTCATCCCCAGTTCTGGCAAGCCCAGAATCAAGCGGAAGCGCAGCGGGAGCTTGGACTCAAAGCGATGCCGACCGTCCTGGTCATGGGCGGCGGATGGGGCCTGATGGAAGAAGAAGACGAGTTCATCACGTACATGACGCGATGGCGCGAGGAAGTCCAGCTGATCTTCTGCACGGGCACGAACGGAAAATCCCGCGAAGCCATGCTGGAGGATCCCCGCTTCGTCCATCCCAACATCCGCGTGCTCGGCTTCACGAAGGAGATATCCAAGCTCATGGACGCCTCCGATCTGCTCGTGACCAAGCCGGGAGGCATGACCTGCACCGAGGGCATGAGCAAAGGCATCCCGATGCTCTTCCACAAGCCGATACCCGGCCAGGAGGAAGAGAATCTGGAGTACTTCATCCGCAGCGGCTTCGGGGAGATGCTGCATTCGTCCGGCACGATCGACAAGTGGTTCCGGATGATCCAGCAGCCCTACAGCTCCGGAGAGTACAGGCAGACTCTCATGAGCAAGCGCAATCAGCAGTACGACCCCCTGGAATGCCCGACTGCCGTCTTGCGGCTGATGCATTGACGGCTCCGGCTTTCTGCTGGAACATGAACTATACACAATCCGGCTTTCTTTCTGCCGGAACATGACTACACACGCCTCCCGCTGCGGCGGAGAGGCTCACCTGAGGAGATGAGCGCATGGATAACAAAGCGTTGGATGGAAAAACAGTCATTGTCAGGCTCGAAATTGAGAGCGGTACCAATTTCAGCTCCGTCGTATCGGCGATCGAAGCCGCAGGCGGCGACGTGATCGCCATCGACGTCATTTCGACGAGCAAGGGCAGCACGACTCGCGACTTGACGGTCAAGGTCAAAGACACCGGAACGACGGAAAGGCTCGGCAAATCGCTCGGGCTGATCAACGGAATCCGCGTCATCAACACCTCCGACCGCACCTTCCTGCTCCATCTTGGCGGCAAGATCACGATCCAGCCGAAAACGCCGATCCAAAACCGCGACGATCTGTCGAGGGTTTACACGCCGGAGGTCGCCCGCGTCTGTACGGCTATCCATGAGGATCCTTCCAAAGCGTTCTCTCTGACGATCAAGCGCAACACGGTCGCCGTCGTCTCCGACGGAAGCGCTGTGCTCGGCCTCGGCAACATCGGTCCTGAAGCGGCCATGCCGGTCATGGAGGGCAAGGCGATGCTGTTCAAGCAATTCGCCGACGTCGACGCCTTCCCGATCTGCCTGGACACGCAGGATACGGAAGAGATCATCGCCGCGGTAAAAGCCATCGCGCCAGGCTTCGGCGGCATCAACCTGGAGGACATCTCCGCTCCGCGCTGCTTCGAGATCGAGGAGCGGCTGCGCGAAGAGCTGAACATTCCGGTCTTCCACGATGACCAGCACGGCACGGCTGTCGTCCTGTACGCAGGGCTGCTCAACGCCCTGCGCCTGACGGGCAAGCGGATCGAGGACGCCAAGATCGTCGTCTGCGGCATCGGCGCGGCAGGAACGGCCTGCACCAAGATGCTGCTGGCCGGCGGAGCCCGCAACGTGCTCGGCGTCGACCGCGAGGGCATTCTGACGGCGGACAAGGAGTACGCGCATCCGATGTGGAACTGGTACGCCGGCAACACCAATCCGGATCGCGTGAGCGGCGGACTGTCCGAAGCGATTGCCGGAGCGGATGTGTTCATCGGCCTGTCGGCCGGCGGCATTCTCAAGCGCCATATGGTGCAGACGATGAACGAGCAGCCGATCGTGTTCGCGATGGCCAATCCGGAGCCGGAGATTCGTCCGGAGGAAGCGGAGGACATCGTCGCCGTCTTCGCGACGGGCCGCTCCGACTATCCGAACCAGATCAACAACGTGCTGTGCTTCCCCGGCATCTTCCGCGGCGCTCTCGATTGCCGCGCAATTACGATCAACGAGGAGATGAAGCTTGCCGCGGCCGAAGCGATCGCCTCCACGGTAGGCGAAGACGAGCTGAGCCGCAGCTACATCATCCCGAGCGTGTTCAACGCCAAGGTCGTCGAGGAAGTCCGCCGCCGCGTCGTCCAGGCGGCTCGCGCCAGCGGCGTCGCCCGCCGGAATCCGAAGGACGCTCTGTAAGCCATACCGAAGCCCTGCTAGGCCGGACAGAAGGTTGTCCAGCCCGGCGGGGCTTCGTCGGTTCAGCGGAGAGAGCCGATTGGGCGGGATGTGCCTATTAGGCGGAATGAGCCGGTTGCGCGGGATGAGCCGGTTGCGCGGGATGTGCCTATTGGGCGGAATGAGCCGGTTGGGCGGAATGAGCCGGTTGAGGCGAATAAGACGATTTTT
>NZ_BIMD01000008.1 GCF_004000905.1 Paenibacillus humicus NBRC 102415 | reverse complement strand
TTGGCGGCGTGGCGTGGTGCGAGGGAAGGTGCGGGTAATTGGCGGGTGGTGCGTTGCGGGGATATTGATAGCTAGCGGGCAGAGATGTGCGGATGGTTGGCGGTCCGATGTAGAGTAGGGAGTCCAATGGTTCGTACGGCCAAGCGCCGGGGTGGCTTTTGCAGCAGGCCGACAAGCTGTCTGTCTCCCTGCCCCATATTGGAGCGGTGTGCACTGTTTACTGCTGCCGCGAGGAGCTGCTCCCGACAATCACACAGTATTGGAGCAGCTATCGGACATAGGATCCGTTAGTTGGAGCCATATGCCTTCACTTGAGGATTATCGGACATAGGATCCGTTAATTGTGCCGGCTCTATCTTGAACTCGATAAAAATCAGAAAATAGCGGAACGTATGTCCGATAGAGCAGTGATTTCGGTCTTTTTGGGAAAATAGCGGAACGTATGTCCGATAAAGCAAAAATCGCGAGCTTATTGGGGAAATAGCGGAACGTATGTCCGATCGGATGCGAGATGTCGGGCTAAGAAAAACAGCCGAGGCCCAGAACAGCAGCCAGCGGCGGATGTCCGAATGAAGCACCCGAATGGTGCCCATTCGGACACCAGCTGCCGTTTGGACACCAAACGAAAAAAAACACGGGCTCATCGCTTAGGCCCATGTTTTTTTCGTTCGGTTTTCTCCTCCGAGAGCCGGGCTTCCTGCCCGGGCTGAACCAAGCCCGCCGCCTGCTCCCGCCAGGCGGCGATGACAACGGCATGCTGCTCCAGCGCGGCTTCGCCTGCCGGCAGCAGCTGGTAGACGCCGCGCTCGATCTTGGCGAACCAGCCATAGTAGTTGCTGCGCAGCAGCTCGCCGGCGCGGGCGACGCCGGTCAGGTCGCGCAGCCGGGCCGGGGACAGCGGGCCGCCGGCCTTGAGGCCCCATGCCAGGCGCAGCGCCTTCTCCCGGTAGGCGGTCATCATGACGCGCCCGGACGCGCGCCCGCTGCCGCCGACGTTGTAGTCGCCGCTGCGCTCCCGGAATTCCTGCAGCAGCCGCTTCTCCCGCGATGGCCTGCGCCCGCGCATGGGAGCGTCGCCAGGCTCGCAGAGCATTTCCAGCACCGGAGCCTTCGTCTTGTAGAAGGTGACGGTGAGCAGCCCCATGCCGAGCATGCGGCACAGCTCGGCCAGCTCTCCGAAGCGCTGGTTCACCGCGCCGCGCTTCGAGCGGTTGCGCTCGACCGCGAGCACGACGCCTTCGGCGATCCGCATCCGCTGCAGGCCCTGCAGCAGCAGCGCCAGCGTGAACGTCTTCTTGAGCTCCACGATCAGCGTCTCGCCGCCGTCCGGGCGGATTGCGACGAGGTCGCAGTGAAGCACCTCGCCTTTGACCTCGTAGCCGAGTTTTTCATAGTAAGCCTTGACGGGGCCATAGAGCTCCGCTTCTTCCCGAACCGCCATCGTACACGCCTCCTTTCCGAGCTGTTCCGGAACAAGGGCGCCGCCCGCTGCTGCGCCATGCCAAAAGCCGCCGGCGCACGCCTGTTCCCATCGTCCGTTCATTATAGGAGATGCGCGGAGCAATGGCAATTCCTTTAAAGCGGCGAAATTTTCGGTCAAGTTATGAGAGGGGTCCGCATAGGCTTTAATACTTCGAATAGCTGCTATTCGGAAGCGGAAGCAGAGAGAAGCCTGGGCGAAGAGGGACTCAAGGGAAGCTTTAGCGGAAGCGATGGGAGGAGGCGCAGCATGGATATTTTCAAACGGATTGCGGAGTACAAGTCGGAGAGCGACCGCCTGGCCTGGTCAGGCACATTCAAAGAGTACATCGACCTGCTCAGGAGCGATCCGTCACCGGCGATGACGGCGCATTCGCGGGTGTATGAGATGATCAAGTCGCATGGCATCGAGGAGAAAAACGGCCAGAAAACCTATAAGTTCTTCCAGCAGGAAATCTTCGGCCTGGACCGCGCCGTTGAAAAGCTGATGGAGGAGTATTTCCACTCCGCCGCGAGAAGGCTGGATGTGCGCAAGCGGATCCTGCTGCTGATGGGACCGGTCAGCGGCGGCAAGTCGACCATCGTCACGATGCTGAAAAAAGGGCTGGAGAAATTTTCGCGCACCGAGCAGGGAGCGGTATTCGCGATCAAGGGCTGCCCGATGCACGAGGATCCGCTGCATCTCATTCCCCACGACCTGCGTCCCGAGCTCGAGAAGGAGATCGGCGTCCGGATCGAAGGGAATCTATGCCCTTCCTGCCAGCTCCGGCTGAAGACGGAGTTCGAGGACGACATCGAAAACGTGCTCGTCGAGAGGGTGTTCCTGTCCGAAGACAACCGGGTCGGCATCGGCACGTTCAGCCCTTCGGACCCGAAATCGCAGGATATCGCGGATCTGACGGGCAGCATCGACTTTTCGACGATCACCGAATACGGCTCGGAATCGGATCCGCGGGCCTACCGCTTCGACGGCGAGCTGAACAAGGCGAACCGCGGCCTGATGGAGTTTCAGGAGATGCTCAAATGCGATGAAAAGTTTCTTTGGAACCTGCTGTCGCTGACGCAGGAGGGCCAGTTCAAGGCAGGCAGGTTCGCATTGATCAGCGCGGATGAATTGATCGTCGCCCATACGAACGAATCCGAGTACAAGGCTTTCATATCCAACAAAAAAAACGAGGCTCTGCAGTCGCGCATGATCGTCATGCCGATTCCGTACAACCTCAAGGTGTCGGATGAGGAGAAGATCTATGCCAAGCTGATCGCCCAGAGCGATCTGCGCCATGTCCATATCGCCCCTCACGCGCTCCGTACAGCGGCCATCTTCTCCATCCTGACCCGGCTCAAGGAATCCAAGAAGCAGGGCATGGATCTCGTGAAGAAAATGCGGATGTACGACGGGGAGGAGGTCGAAGGGTACAAGGACGCCGATCTCAAGGAAATGCAGAATGAATTTCTGGAGGAAGGCATGTCGGGCATCGACCCCCGTTATGTCATCAACCGCATCTCCAGCGCCCTCATCAAGGGTGAAATGGACCATATCAACGCGCTCGACGTGCTGCGGGCGCTCAAGGACGGGCTCGACCAGCATCCTTCCATCACCAAGGATGAGCGCGAGCGTTACTTAAACTTCATCTCGGTAGCGCGCAAGGAATACGACGGCCTGGCCAAAAACGAGGTGCAAAAGGCGTTCGTCTATTCCTTCGAGGAGTCGGCCCGCACGCTGTTTGAAAATTATCTCGACAACATCGAGGCCTACTGCAACTGGTCCAAAATCAAGGATCCCCTCACGGGAGAGGCGATGGACCCCGATGAGCGGCTGATGCGCTCCATCGAGGAGCAGATCGGCGTATCCGAAAATGCGAAAAAGGCTTTCCGCGAAGAAATTCTGATCCGCATCTCCTCCTACTCCCGCAAGGCGCGCAAATTCGACTATACGAGCCACGAGCGGCTGCGCGAAGCGGTGGAGAAGAAGCTGTTCGCCGATCTCAAGGATATCGTGAAAATCACGACATCCACGAAGACGCCGGATGAGAATCAGCTCAAGCGGATGAACGAGGTGACCAAGCGGCTCGTCGACGAGCATGGCTACACGCCGGCGAGCGCCAACGAGCTGCTGCGTTATGTCGGCAGCCTGCTCAACCGCTGAAGCAGCCCGGCAGCGCCAACGAGCGCTGCGTCATGTCGGCAGCCTGCTCAATCGCTGAAGCAGCCCGGGCAGCACCAACGAGCTGCTGCGTTATGCAGGCAGCCTGCGGGCTTGAAGCTGCGCATGCAAGAGCCGTTTCCAGGTCCAGCGGACCCGGAGACGGCTTTTTTTCGTGCGGAGCCAGCTCCATGCGGGAGCAGGGGCGGTTCCGGAGACGGCTTTTATCCTCATGATGCGCATTGGACCTGAAGAGGAAGCCGCCGCCGGCCGCGGCTAGCCCCTTTGCCCCGCTCATTGGTCTTGAAGACGGTCTCCCCGCATAAACTTCCATGATTCGAGCGCAAACGCGCTTGGTTAAGATATGTTAGTTATATTGACATCTATTGGCAGGATCTTGTATGATCGGGGTAAAAAACTCCAGCCATATCTTCATTCGACCGTTACGGCCGGCATCCCGTCCCCGCTGAAGCCCGTACCGGAGGGAGGTCTACGCCCATGTCCAAGGCAGAGCCGCATCGCGCGGCTGCTTACGAATCCCGTTCTTTCTATGATGAAATGTACGATGAGCGGGGCGTTGTCCGGCCCCACTACGAGCATGTGCACCGCCATTTCTCCGCCATGAACCAGCCGGAGCAGGAGCGCCGCCGCCAAGCGGTCGGAGACCGGATGCTCCATGAAGGCATCACGTTCACCCTCTATGCGCCGGGAACTGCCGATCCGCTGGAACGGACGATTCCGTTCGACTGCATCCCGCGCATCATCCCGCCGGACGAATGGCATCATCTGGAGCTGGGACTGCAGCAGCGGGTCAAGGCTCTCAATCTGTTCCTCCAGGATATCTATCATGGGCAGCGCATCATCCGGGACGGACTCATCCCGAGGCGCATGATCGTCGGCAACCGCTACTTCCGTCCCGAGATGGCCGGCCTGCATGTTCCCGGCGGCGTCTACGTGACCGCCTCGGGCATCGACCTCATCCGCGACGAACAAGGTTATTACGTGCTGGAGGACAATCTGCGCAGCCCTTCCGGATTTTCCTATATGTTCAAAGGCAGGACCCTGATGAACGAGCTGTTCCACGAGCTGTACCTGTCCAGCTCGGCGGCGGACACCGACCGCAGCCTCAATATGTTCCTGCGCAGCCTGAGATCGCTGGCGCCTTCGGGGCGAAAGGATCCGCTCATCGTCCTCCTCACCCCGGGCTCCTACAACTCCGCCTATTACGAGCATACCTTCCTCGCTCAGCAGCTCGGGATCCATCTCGTGGAAGGGCGCGACCTCGTCTGCAAGGACCAGAAAATCTATCTCAGGGATCTGCGGGGCCTCCGCCAGGTGGATGTCATCTACCGGCGCATCGACGATGAGTTCCTTGATCCGCTCGCCTTTCAGCCGGACTCCATGCTGGGTGTGCCTGGACTGATGAACGCCTATCGGGCCGGCAATGTCGCCATCGCCAACGCTCCCGGAACAGGCGTGGCCGACGACAAGGCCGTGTACGCCTATGTCCCGGAGATGATCCGTTATTATATGGGGCAGGAGCCGATTCTGGGCAATGTGCCGACCTATATCCTTTCGCGAAAGGAGGAGAGGGACTATGTGCTCGAGCATCTCGAAGAGCTGGTCGTGAAGGAGACCTCGCTCTCCGGCGGATACGGGATGCTGATCGGGCCGCAGGCTTCCCCGGCGGAGCTGGACGTCTTCCGGGATTCCATCCGCCGCCATCCGGAGCGGTACATCGCCCAGCGGACGATGAAGCTGTCGACCGCTCCCGTCATGAGCGCCCAGGGGATGGAGCCCCGCCACATCGACCTGCGGGGCTTCGTGCTCAGCAGCGGCTCGGGAGAGACCCATGTCGTGCCCGGCGGCTTGACCCGGGTGGCGCTGCAGGAAGGCTCGCTCGTCGTCAACTCCTCCCAAGGCGGAGGGGTCAAGGATACTTGGGTGCTCCGGAAGCCATGAGCGGCAATCCGGAAACAATAGAGTTCGGAAAGGATGATGCGGCATGCTGAACCGCAATGCGGAGGCGCTGTTCTGGATCGGACGTTATATGGAGCGCACGGAAAATCACGCCCGTCTCGTCGATGTCCTGTATCATCTCCAGGGCAGTCCGGAGAACAAGGGCGGGGATGAGCTGAGGGCGGAGGTCGAATCGGCCGGCAAGTGGGCGCTCGTCGTCAGCTCCATCGGCAGCCGGGAAGCTTATGAGGAGCGTTACGCGGCTTACCGGGAGGAAAATGTGCTTCAATACGTCACGATGGACCGGGACAACTCCAATTCCATCCTGAGCTGCGTCAGCAGCGCCAGGGCCAACCTGCGGACGCTGCGGGAGAAGATGCCGGGCGAGCTGTGGGACACCGTGAACGGCATGTACTTGTGGCTGCGGGAGCGGCAGGAGGCGGGCTGGAGAGAGGAGGCGCCGCATCTCTTTTTCCGCCGGATGAAGGATTGGGCGAGCCTGTTCCAAGGGTACAGCCATTCCGTCATGCCGCGCGAGAACGAGTGGCGATTCATGGAATGCGGACGCCATCTGGAGCGGATGGAAAATACGCTGCGCATCCTGCAGGCTGTGCGGGGCTGGGTGCCCGGCGGAGGCTGGAACGGCCCGGAAGCCTATCCATACCTGCAGGCGGTGCTGCGTTCCATCAGCGGCTACGACGCCTTCCGCCGCTACCATGCGGACGGGTTCGGCGTGGAGAGCATCGTGGAGTTCGTCATGCTCAACCCGGCTTTTCCCCGCTCCGTCCATTACGCCCTGCATAAGATGGATGAGCATCTGTGCAGCCTGGAGCTTCAGGACAAGCAGCTTCGGATTTTGCATGGGCGGATCGCTCGAAGCTCGGGCCGGGCGAAAGCCGATCTGGCCTGCCTGGAGCGGGAGGATCTGCTGCTCGACGGCGAAGGGCGGATTCCGGCCCATCTGCTCGAACAATGCAGGCAGCTGGGCTCCGCCATGGAATCGGCGTTTTTTCGGATCGGGGAGGCCAGCGCGTGAAGCTTCATATTTCCCACATTACCCGCTACCGCTATGCCGATCCGGTTACGGACAGTGTCAATGAAATCAGGCTTACGCCGGCTACCGACGAGCGCCAGTCCTGCCATCAGCACAGCATTTCGGTCGAGCCCAACGCGCCGATGTTCGCCTATGAGGACTATTTCGGCAATAAAGTGCATGCCTTCACCGTCAACGCGCCCCATACGATGCTGACGGTGAGGACGGCCACGGTCGTGACGACGAAGGAGCCGCCCGCGGCCGGAGCGGCGGCCGCCATGCCGTCGGAGAAGGAATGGGCTTGGCTGCAAGGAGACGAAGCGCTGGACCGGTTCGCGGAGTACCTGCTGCCGACGGGATACACCGAGCTGTCCCCGGCCATCTCGGCCTTCACCGATGCCCGCGGTCCGCAGGATATCGGAGTGCTGGGCTGGCTGGAGAGATTGTCCGCCGACATCCAGGCGGAATTCATCTATGATCCCGAGGCGACCAACGTATATACGAAGGCTGCCGACCTGCTGGAGTTCCGGCGCGGCGTCTGCCAGGATTTCGCCCATCTGATGCTGGCCTGCTGCAGGCTCAAAGGCATACCGGCCCGTTATGTGAGCGGCTATCATTTCGTCGGGGATCTGAGAGGCGGCAACGCCGACTTCGAGCAGGCTTCGCATGCATGGGTCGAAGCTTATGTTCCGTCGGCGGGATGGCGCGGCTTCGACCCGACCAACGCCTCTCCGATCGGGGAGCGTTACGTCAAGCTGGGACATGGCCTCGATTACCGGGACATCGTTCCCTTCAAGGGCGTGTATATCGGCAGCGGCGCGCAGGAGCTGGACGTGCATGTCGATGTCAGCCGCCTGGAGGACTGAAGCCGCACGGACAAGCATGTCTCGCCGAAACGGGTCGGGCAGCAAAGAAGGATCGCCATTCGGTGTTGCTGCCTCCCGGCGGGGTTCTGGCCTCGACCGGGAGGCGCTGTGGAGTCGCCAAAGATTTCCCCTTCCGGGAGCCTATCGCGGCAGCCGGGAGCCCCTGTTCATTCAGCCGCTCCCCGAAGCTTCGATTTTGGAGCGGGCCCATAGGACGCCATAGAGCAGCAGAGGCAGATAGATCAGGAAGATCGAGGCGAAGGGACTCCAGTTTTTGGCGAGAAAATCCTGGATGAACACGGTGTTGGGATAGGACATCTGGGCGAGGACGACCATCCCCAGCCCGAGAGGGATGACGAAGGAGGCCTGCTGCTTGATGCCGAACACCTGGGCGAAGCCCATGACGGCCGCATCGAATGTCAGGACAATCTTGATCAGGATGGACAAGACCCAGATCAGAATCATGACCGCCTCGATCCGCTCCAGGAAATGGCCGATGCTGATGTTCTTGGCCAAGGTGTAGGCGGGAAAGAGCTGGTTGGACGTCACCGCATAACCGAGCACGCCGATGCTGCTTACAGTCGTCAGAACCAGGACGGCGCCTCCTACGAGAGCTCCGCCCAGATACGCTTTTGTCTTGCTGCCCGATTTCCGGATGTGGGGGTAGAGCATCGTCAGCACGACCATCTCCTGCAGTCCATACAAGGAAACCCCGCCTTTGATGGAGGGCATCAGTCCGTACTCCAGGACGGGCTCGAAATTATGGAAATCCATTTTGGGAATGGTAGATAGAAACAAGAGGGCGAACAAGAGCATCAGCCACGGGAAAAAGATTTCGGCCGCGCGGGAATAGGCGCTTTTTCCGAGGCGGACGGCGTACACGACGATGCCGACGAACAGCAGCTGCAAAATCTCGATCGTCGTTTCCGGCAAGTTCTGCGTCGTCATGAAGTATCCCAGGTCCCCTACCATGAGGGAGGCGAGCAGGTAGAAGAAAGCCGCAAACGCCAAGCCGAGCAGGGCGCCCGTCCATTTGCCGAGCGCGCTCCGGCACATCTGGACCAGCGATTCGTCCTTGCTCAGCCTCCCCAGCGCCGCATAGAGCGCGACCGTCGCCAGATTGATGCCGACGCCGATCATGGATGCCAGCCATGCGTCCTGCTTCGCGTCCAGCGCCAGGCCGGCGGGGGCGATCAGAATGGAAGTTCCGATCATGAAAAAGACGGTCAGAATGGTGAACGCGCGTACGGATATCGTTTGCTCTTGCGGCATCGTCTCATTCCTCTCAGGTGAACAGGGAGTAAAAGGCTTTGGAATAGCCGGATATGACCGCTGCGATTCCGGCCAGCGGATTGGGCGGGACGGGCATGAGAATGCATGCCAGGCTGCCCGCCGTAGCCGCGGCCAATACGGCCGCAACTCCTGCGGCTTCCTTCTTCTTCCCTTTTTTCCACAGGTCGGGAAGATCCAGCAGCCCCGTCAGCAGCCACGCTCCTGCAACTCCAATCCACAGCCACATTTCTCCATCCTCCTATTTCTTGATTTCGTCCTCCATGGACTTGATCGTCGTGCCGATCCGGCGGATCGTGCTGACGGACTTTACTTTCACCTTCGCCGTCTCGAACTCCCGATTCCAGTCCTTGATTTTGTGCCATTCCTTCGGATTTTGCCGGTGTAGAGCGTCCCCGAAGCCGAACACGTCGACCTTCAGCTGCTTCTGCAGCTTGCGGATCGTTTTATTCATCATGGCCTCCAGCTTCTCGTCGGCCGCTTTGGTCAGCGCGGACAACGTGGAAGGGTCGGTTATGTCCAGCCTACAGCCGATGTCCGCGATGTCCTGCTGCGTGTGCAGCACGACCTCGAACTCGTCCGGGGCAAGGGAGCGGATCTTCGCTTTGGAGCGCAGCACCTGATAGGAGACGAGTCCTTTGCTTCCCGGGCAAGGGGCGGTCAGAGTGGTCATGTACGTGGAATTCTGGATGAAGTTGAGCACGCGGGCATCGTTCTCGTCCATCCATCCGGCCATCCGATCGTATTTGAAGGCGGCCATGCCGTCGTATTTCAGCACGACAGCCGGATTTATATTCTGAGCGCTCGAAATTTTTTCTCCGGCTTGAGGCTTGCCGATGAGCTCGATCGTCGTCAGGGCCGGACCTTTGCCTTCCTTGGACAAATCCTGGATCAACCGGTCCAGCGTGACCTTTCCCGTAGCCGACCAGGTATTGTCGGACGTTTCCAGCTTCGTAAACAAGCTGTTCGATGGAATCGGATCGATCGGGCTGTACATGTCCAGAATTTCCGACGCCGAGGCGTTTTTGGCCACGATGAGAAAGAAGTCGGTCCGCAGCTCCCGGTTGCGGGAAATGAAGTCGAGCGGCTTGCTGATGCCGCCGCGGGCGATTTCCTCCCCGAGGATGAGAATCCGCAGATGGGAAAGGTACAGATCTCTCGCCGCCTTGACCGTCATCCGCGCCAGAGCGTCCGGAATGGTGAGCCCGCTGGCCTGATAGGTGACGACGGGGCTGAAGCTTCCGCCGCCGTTTTTTTTCTGGGTCACCTGCCCCGGATTCACGATTTGGGCCGATACCTGGTAGCGGCCGTTCTTCTTGTCGATGCCCATGCCGACGACGATGCTGATATCGTTGAGCTCATGGCGGCTCCAGCAGCCGGCGAGAGGCAGGAGAAGCAGCAGGCAGAGCAAGGCAGGCGCAAGCCTGGAGATACGCGGCTTCCGCATCATTTCTGCCTCCTCAGCTTTTTCGGGTGGAGGCTGCGGGGCCTGTTTTTCATCCGCGGAATCGCAATCCGGAACAGCGTGTCCTTTTGATCGCCCATGATGAAAGGAGCCATCGGGGACATGTAGGGCACTCCGAAGGAGCGGAGGCTGCATAGATGCAGCACGATGGCGATAATGCCGAGGAAGACGCCGTACAGTCCGAACGATGCGGCCAGCAGCATCAGCCCGAAGCGGATGATGCGGGCGGCGATGCCCATGTTGAAGGCGGGCAGGACAAAGTTGGCGATCGCGGTGATCGACACGACGATGACCATCGCCGCGCTGACAAGTCCGGCATCGACGGCGGCCTGGCCGACGACGAGCGTGCCGACGATGGAGATCGACTGTCCGATCGTCTTGGGCATGCGCACGCTCGCTTCCCGCAGAATCTCGAAGGTCACTTCCATGATGAGCGCTTCGATGAACGCCGGGAAGGGCACCCCTTCCCTTTGGCTGGCCAGGTTGTACAGCAGCGTCGTCGGCAGCATTTCCTGATGGAACGTCGAGATCGCGATGTAGAACGATGGAGTCAGCGTCGCCAGGAAAAAAGCCGCGAACCGGAGCAGGCGGATCAGCGTGCTGAAATCCGCCCGCTGATAGTAATCCTCGCTGGACTGAAAAAACTGGGTGAAGAGAGCCGGGACGAGCAGCACGAAGGGGGTGCCGTCCACCATGATCGCCACCCGGCCTTCCAGCAGCGCGGCGGCGACCACATCGGGCCTCTCCGTATTGAAGACGGTAGGGAACGGAGTGAAGGTTTTATCCTGGATGTATTCCTCGATGTAGTTGCTTTCCAGAACGCCGTCGATGTCGATCTGAGCAAGCCTTTCCCTGACCTGGTCCAGAACGGCGGGAGCGACAAGGTCTTTCACGTAAGCGACAGCCACCGTCGTCTTGGTGACGGTGCCGAGCGTCGTCGATTCGAACCACAGGGTCGGATTGGCGATTTTCCGCCTCAGCATCGCCGTATTCCAGCCGAGCACCTCCGTGAAGCCCTCGCGCGGGCCGCGTACGACAGACTGAACGTTCGGCTCCTCGACGGAGCGGGCCTTCACTTCCTTCGTCGCAACCGACAGGGCGGAGGAGGAGCCCTCCAGCATGAGGATGCTGTGGCCGTCCAGGAGCTTGTCGTACAGCTCGTCGAACGTATGGAGCATTTTGACGGAGCCTTCCGTGATGACTCGGGTTTTGTAATAAAGGATCCATTCCTCTACGGTCGAGCAGTCGGAATGGCTGCCGCCGCGCGAGAACAGCGACTGCATCATGAAGGTGGAATTGGACATCCCCTCGATGTACCAGACGGCGCCTTCAACGGAAGTGCCGTTGCTTAGGCTGGCCTGGAAGTCCCGATGGATCAGGTCGGGGCTGCTGCCGAATGCGGCATGGATGATTCCGGCGTTGATATTCAGGGCGGAGCTGAGCGCACCGGAGGTCCCTGCAAGCGTCTGATTCGTCATCCCGTCACCTGATTTCCTATATGGATTGGTACAGGTAGGATGAGCAATATTCCGGTTCCGTATCCTTAAATTAACATTTGGCAGTGAAAAAAAAGGGCAGCATCCCTCCGGCCGGAGCCGAACGGGATGCTGCCCTTTGCTGTTTTTCTCCTGAACGGAGCCGAGCGCGCTTGCCGCCCGGCAACCGCGGTAAGGAAACCGGCGATTCTACCGATGTCAATCAGAACGGCGACCTGTGCGCCGCGCACCGAGCGCCGTCATGCCGAGCGCCGTCATGCCGAGCGCCGAGCGCCGCCATGCCGGTCAGTCGGCCGAACGGCGCTGCACGGAATCGGCCTCGATCAGAGAAACGTAGATCCGCTCATGCTCGACTTCTTCGCCGCCTATGATTCGGAGCAGCTGCTCCGAAGCCATCGCTCCCCAGCGGTACTTGGAGTAGTCGATGGTGGCGAGGCGCGGCTCGAGATACTGGGTCAGGTCGATGTTGTCGAAGCCGACGAGCGAGATCTCCTCGCCGATCCGGACGCCCTTGCTGGCAGCGTAGTTGTACAGGCCGATGGCCATTTCGTCGTTGAGGCAGAACACGCCCGCCGGGCCTTCGTTCCGCTCCAGAATGATGCGTCCGGCTTCCTCGCCGGAGCCTTTGTTGAAGTCGCCTTCGATGATGACGGCTTCCAGCTCCGGATGGCGGTCGAGCGTCTGCCGGACGGCGATCATCCTCTGGCGCGAGTCGAAGGTGTCGGCCGGCCCCGACACGACGTACAGCTTGCGGTGCCCCGTGCCGATGAGATAGTCCATGGCGAGATTCGCGCCGGCCTTGTTGTCGAGCAGCACCTGGTTCACGGCGGGATGATTGAGCTCCCGGTCGAGCACGACCAGCTTGTGCCCGCGGTCGGCATAATCGAGCAGCTCCTCGTCCGAGAAGGTGGAGTCGAGAATGATGGCTCCGTCGATCATCCGCTCCGGCAGCAGGCGATGCGACTGCATGCCGCTGCAGACGATCAGGTCATAGCCCTTGCGGTTGAGCACTTCCTTCATTCCTTGCAGCAGATCGCCGTAGAATGCGCCCGTGAAGTCGGTCAGGAACGCCCCGATGATCCGGGATTCCTGCTTCTTGAGCTGGCGGGCCGCCGCATTGGGAATATAGTTCAGCTCCTTGGCGATGGCCAGAATCTTGGCGCTGGTTTCGGATGTGACCTTCGGACTGCCGTTCAGCGCATAAGAGACCGTCGAAATCGACACTCCGGCCTGCTTGGCGATATCCTTGATGCTGACCACCGAGATTCCTCCTGGAGAAGGTTTTTTTTTCAACTATACCACAACTTTCCTATTCGTAAGCGTTCACTATCGGCACGCCTCAGGCTTCGATGACAATCTCGTTCACGGCCTCGGCGTCGGACAGCCACAGCCGCTCCAGCTCCGTCAGCGGCAGCTCCGCCCCGGTGCTGCGGTAGGACCCGGCAATACGGCCGAATGGCGCTTCCTCGCCATTGACGGCGACGCGCCGGATTTCTCCGCCGCTGCGGGAAAGAGAGTAGAGAATTCGCACGGAGCGGCCTGCGACCGCAAAGCGGAAGCTCATGCCGTCCAGCTCGGCAGGAAGAACGGGATCCAGCTGCAGGACGTCTGCCGCCACGCGGATGCCGAGCACATTCGAGATGAGCTGGTTCATATAGATTCCCGGGCCGCTGGAGTAGATGCGCCAGCCGCCCTTGACGGCGGCGGTTCCCTGCCGCAGCTCCTCGAAGCGTGCGGCGGCCTCGTACCGGGTCGCGAAGCGTCCGTCCGAGCTGCTGAAGTAGGCGTTGCTCTGACGAAGCTCCGCATTTGGAACCGAATGGGCGATTCCGATCGGGTTGACGACCTGCAGCGCCTGCCAGGCTTCGTCAGGCTTGCCCAGCTTGGCCATCGCCTCGATGAAGCGGATATGGGCGTGGACGTACTGAAGGCCGATCTCGCGGCCGAAGTTGGCCGCCTGCTCCGCCCGCTTGAAGCGGGTGCTTACCCCGCCCTCATAAGCAGCGGGCCGGTTCATCAGGCGCACGCCGTCGGGGAAGCTCAGCTCCCGCTTGATCAGCGCGTAATGCGCTTCCGCCTGCTCCGGGGTGATCAGGCCGGCAATCATGCTGCGCGTCATCGGCAGGAGGCGGTACTGGATGCCGGTGCGCTCATCCGTCGGGTGCAGCCACTTGTCGGGATGCCTGGCGTCCTCCATGTAGAGGAATCCGGGGATGACCTCGTCCGGATTCATGTACCGGTGGAAGTCCTCGCGGATGGCCCCCGCCAGCTTCAGCAGTTCCGCCCCGAAGGCGGCATGCTGTGAGGAGCGTGCTCCGCCGTCAGCCGCGGCCAGCAAGCCCCCGAGCTGCCGGACGGCCTGATAGGTCAGCGCGACGGTCCAGCTGCTGACCATATAGGCGCGCAGCTCCGCGCTCGCCGGCTGCAGCGTATCGTCCCAGTCGCCGTCTCCGTAGGAGGAGAGGGACGTGCCGTGCAGGAAGCGGGAGCGGATGTAGTCCATCTGCTTGAGGACGTGATCGTACAGGGAATGCTTTTGCCTCGTAGGCTCGAACGTGTCCTCATCGGTATAGGGAAGCTCGGTATCCAAAATAGAGAGGTCTCCGGTCGCGGCCATATAGTCGCCGATCAGCTTCAGCGGCCAGACGATGATGTCGCCGTGGCTTTCCTCCTGCTGGACGCGGTAATAGCGGTCGAACATGAACCATTGCGGCCAGCCTCCGCTTGCCTCGTACTGATGGGCGTAGACGGTTCGGATAATATCCTTCACGGCCTCGTAATGCTGCACCGCCAGGAAGTATTCCGCCGGTCCCTGGCAGACGTCCCGCGTTCCCCAGGCGGCGCCTCCATATTGCTCCAGCCCGTGCGGAACGGCGAAATGAACCCGCATGTTGTGCGTGTACCACCAGGCCAGCATGTCGAGGCGCCGCACGGAGGCGACGTCCTGCGGATGCTCCAGCCGGAAGTGGTTCATAAGCTTCGCCATGCCGGCGCGGTAGCCGTTTTTTTCGGATTCGAAGACCAGAGGCTCGGCAGGGTCCGGCTCGGAGCCTCTCCAGCCGTCCAGCCGGCCTCCGATGCGGAGGCTCCAGGCTGCCGAAGGGGACGTCTCCAGCACGAGCAGAGGGGCAGCGCTCGGAGCGAGGCCGGGCATGAGCCTCCGCTCATCCTTGAGGACCATTTCGGTGCCCTGTGCGTTGATGCGGTAGGAGAGCTCCGGGTAAGCTTCCCGGATCGGCGATCCCTCGGAGGCGGAGACGATGAGGCTGCCGTCCTGCTGCCGGAGCTCGTACGGAAGCTCGTAGTCGCGGTCGCTCATCGTGATCTGCGCCGTGACCAGATAACGGCGGGGCAGATGGCTGGCGGATTTGATCTCCAGCACGGCATCCGGCGCGGAAGAGCTTGTGAAGCTCGTGATTTCCAGCGTGTCGTCATCGAGAACATAGAGCCAGCGGGCATAGTTGAAGCCGATCTCGAACAGGCTAGGCATGGCAAGCAGGCGGTATTGTCCGTCGACCTCGGCGTACAGGCGCAAGCCGGAAGCATGAGCGGCGTTGAGAGCGCTGCGGACATGGCAGATCAGCTTGTTGAAGGAAGTGTTCCCGACGACCAGCTGGGAGTGGAACACTCCGTACATGTAAGCGGTCGAGGTGAGCATCTCGGCTGCTGCCCGGTCCGGAGCTCCGCTCATCAGGATATGGCCATGCGGCCGCTCCATGGAGAGCTCCTTGGCCTTCAGCACGACATGCTCGTAATCCGGGGTGAAGAAGGACAGCAGCTCGCCACGTGAGTATTCCTCCTCCAGCCGGACCGGGTACCGCTGCGCCAGCTCGGCTGGCGCCAGCGGCCGGGAGGGAAGCGGATCGCCGAGGTCGGCGGAGCGGAGCGGCACCGGCACGGCAGGGCCGTCTGCCGCGGGCAGGCGGCTGGCCTCCCGCCATGCTTCCTCCAGCCGATCGGAATAGGCCGCTTCCGTGACGGCTTCCGGATGATGCTCCCGGAACAGCCCGTAGAAGACGGCCTCGGCGCCATTCGCCGGATCGAGCGTCTTCGACTGCAATGCGGTGTAGGCGAATTCGTATTGGTAGACCTCGGAGGGCAGCCGCTCCAGGCTCAGCGCCTCGGGCCGGTGGCTGTCCTTGAAGGAGAGGCCGAAAAATTGGAAGCCGTCGGTCGAGTACGATTCGGCTCCCGTGAGGCAGCCCTGCTGCACGTAAGGGAACAATCCGCCTTGCGGCTGATTCTGACGGGAGCAGACCCTCCAGCCGTAACGCTCGTCGCGGTAGGCCGAATGGTCGATGTACTGCGAGCAGTAGGCTTCATTGCTGCGGACTGCCGCCGGAGCGGCGAGGCCGATATCCTGGCCGTAAATGACATCGGTCTGCAGGGAAACGCCGGCGGAGTCGAGCTTGACCTCCCAGAACCAGCTGTCGCTGGAGGACATCAGGAAGGAGACTTCGTACGCGACTTCTTCCGCGGTGCCGCTCCAGGTGATTCGTTGGCCCTGGCGGCTGACGGCGCTCGCCGAGGAGACGCCCAGCAGAGGATGGATGGAGAAGCCGCCCGGACGGCGGATCCGCAGGAACAGATTGTTGAGCGATCCGTCCAGGGGGCTGGACAAGAGCTGGTTGAGCATCATTCCGCCGCCAAGCGCCTCGTACAGGTCGCCGGAAGGATGGAAGGAGAAGGATAAAGACCCGGATTCCAGTCTCCACAAGGCTGGCTGAACGTTTGTTTGCGGGGTAGGCATAGGGTGTTTCCTCCTTTCGATAGACAAGAAACGCCTGCATATCTGGAAAAAAGATAATAAAAACGTTTCGACAACACGTAATCCGAGTATAAACAAAGGTGGGAAATGAAGTCAAACCTTTATTTGAAATCGATGTAAGCGGATTCTCAGAGGAGGAAGTGCCACATTCGGCTATATATGAAGGGAAAAATCTTCAACAAAAAAGCCTTGAATGCGATTTCAAGTTGATCTATAATTCAATTCGAAACGTTTCAATCGAGCAAAGGGCAACTTAACCAGGGGAGGAAATACAAATGAAAACGAAAACTGCAAGCGCCGCCATCGCGGCCGTCATGCTCGCAGGAACCGCTTTGGCGGGATGCTCTTCGGGCGGCAGCGACTCCGCTGACGGAGGCAAGGTCACTCTCTCCGTCTGGGCGATGGGAGACAGCAGCAAGCCGATGGAGCAGATGGCAGCCGCCTACGCCAAAGAGAATCCGAACGTTACGGTCAAGGTTCAGGCAATTCCTTGGGGGAGCGCCCACGACAAGCTGCTGACTGCGGTCGCTTCGAAGAAAGGTCCCGACGTGCTGCAGATGGGCACGACCTGGATGCCGGAGTTCGCCGCGGCTGGAGCGCTGGCCGATCTGACGGCCGACCTCGGCAGCTACCCCGAGCTTGCAGCGGACCATTTCTTCAAGGGCACCGTCACCTCCACCCAGTTCGACGGCAAAACCGTCGGCGTGCCCTGGCTGGCTGAAACGAGAGTTCTGTTCTACCGTACCGACGTGCTGAAATCCGTCGGCTACGATCAGGCTCCGAAAACCTGGGATGAGCTGCTTGACGCCTCCAAGAAGCTGACCGAGCGAGGCAAGGACAAGTACGGCATCGGACTCGATCCGAAGGAGCCGACGCTCAGCTTCATGTTCGCCCGCCAGAACGGCGCCAAGCTGATCGAGGACAACAAAGCGCAATTCGACCAGCCGCAATACCGCGACACGGTCGCTTATCTGGACAGCTTCTTCAAGAACGGATACGCGCCGATCGATCTCGGCCTCGATACGTCCCAGACGTTCGGCGGCGACGGCATGGTGCCGATGTTCATCAGCGGACCTTGGATGATCAAGACGATCAAGGACCAGATTCCGGAGATCGACGGCAAATGGGCGACGGCCGTTCTTCCTTCCAAGGAGAACAACATGAGCTCGCTCGGCGGCTCCAACCTGACCGTCTTCAACTTCACCGACCACAAGGCGGAAGCGATGAAGTTCATCTCCTTCCTGAGCAAGCCGGAAAACCAGCTGGAATGGATGAAGCAGACCGGCGAGCTGCCGGCCAACATGAAGGCATGGGAGGATCCGCAGCTGAGCGGGGATCCCAATATGAGCGTTGTCGGCGAGCAGCTCAAAAACGCCGAGCCGATGCCGCTGGTCAAAGCCTGGGACAACATCTCCCAGAACTTCGTCAAAACCTTCGAGCAGATCTACCGCGCGAACGGAAATATCGATGCCCAGCTCAAAGACTTCAACGCGCAATCCCAGCAGCTGCTGGACAAATAAATCGCTGACGGCCAGGGGCCGGCTGCCGGAATCTCCGGCAGCCGGCTGATCTGCACTCCGCCCTCCGTCAGGACCGTAAAGGAAGTGAGATGGATGAAAGGACCTTCAAGGGCTGCGCCGTACGTCTTCATCGGACCGACCCTCATCCTGCTAGCCGTGTTCTCCCTGCTGCCCATTCTTGTCGCGGTCTACATCAGCTTGACCGACATGGACTTGGCGGGGCTGGCCAACTACTCCAGCATCAAGTTCGTCGGCCTGCAGAATTACGCCGACGTGCTGGGCGATCCCGTCTTCCTGCTGGCGCTGCGCAACACGCTGTTCTACGTCGTCATCGGCGTGCCGCTCGTCATCGCCTGCTCGCTCGGAGCCGCCCTGCTGATCAACTTCGGACGCTCGCGCGCATTCAAGGTATTCCGGGTCGTCTATTACCTGCCGTCCGTGACGAACGTCGTGGCTGTGGCCGTCGTCTGGAGCTATCTGTACAATCCGGGCATCGGCCTCTTCAATTACGTCCTGACGTCGCTCGGGTTCGACAAGGTGGCCTGGCTGACCGACCCGACGATCGCCAAGCTGTCGCTCATCCTGCTGGCGCTGTGGCGCAGCATCGGCCTCAACATGATCATCTTCATCGCGGCGCTGCAGGGTATCGACCGCTCGTACTACGAGGCGGCGCAGCTGGACGGCGCCAGCAACTGGCAGCAGCTGACCCGGATCACGATTCCGATGATGCGCTTCGCCATCTTCTTCGTCAGCGTGACGACGATGATCGGCTGGCTGCAGTTTTTCGAAGAGCCTTTCGTCATGACCCAGGGCGGGCCGCTCAACGGCACCGTATCCGCGTCTCTGTTCATTTACCAGAACGGCTTCCAGTTCAGCAACTTCGGCTATGCCGCCGCCGGATCGTTCGTGCTCTTCTTCATCATTATTGCCGTCACCCTGCTCCAGCTGAGACTCCAGCGGAAGCAAGCCGAGGAATAGGAGGCTTACCGTCATGTCCTTGACACCAAAACAAGCGCAATCGGCAGCCCCGACCGGCCGCTCGCGGGATAAGCTGCAGCAGTGGGCCGCCGGCATCGTGCTGACCGTATTCGGCGTCGCGATGATTTTGCCGTTCATCTGGATGCTGCTCTCCTCCTTCAAGACGGAAGGGGAAATCAAGCGCATCCCGCCGACTCTGTGGCCGGAATCCTTCACGTTCGAGAACTTCGGCAAGCTGTTCACCGAGATGGACTTCGGCACCTACCTGACCAATACGCTGCTCATCACGCTGTTCTCCTTCGTCGGGCTGCTGCTGAACGCGATGGCCGGCTTCGGCTTCGCCAAGTACAGCTTCAAGGGCCGCGAGAAAATGTTCCTGCTCGTGCTCGCCACGATGATGATTCCGGGCCAGGTGACGATGATTCCGGTCTATCTGATCCTGAACAGCGTGAGCCTCACCAACACGATGCTCGGCATCGTGCTGCCGGGCTTCACGAGCGCCTTCGGCATCTTCCTGTTCCGCCAGTTCATGTCGACGCTGCCGGATGAGATCATGGAGGCGACGCGCCTCGACGGGGCGAGCGAATACCGGCTGTTCGCCCAGATCGTTCTGCCGATGTCCAAGCCGATTCTGGCCGTGCAGGCGATCCTCACGTTCATCGGGGGCTGGAACAGCTTTCTGTGGCCGCTCATCATCGCCAACGACGAGAAGCTGTACACCCTTTCGGTCGGCCTGTCGCTGCTGAAGGGCCAGCATGGCACCAACTTCGCTCTGCAGATGGCGGGAGCGGCATTCATGGTCGTTCCGATCATGATCATCTTCGTCTTCTTCCAGAAGCACATCATCGAGAATTACAATATTTCGGGCATGAAATAAAGTCCGGAAGGTTAAAGGCCTCATGGCCTAAAGCTGCATGGCTTAAAGTCTGCATGGCCTAAAGCCGGAAAAGCAAGAGCCTCCTTCCCGAGCGGGAAGGAGGCTCTTGCTCTTTTGGCATGGCTAGCTGGAGGCTGGGAAGCCCATGGAGATGACGGCACCGCCGCTTGCCTGGTTGCCGGCCCGGATGGACCCGCCGCAGCGCTCCACAATGGCGCGGGAGATGGCAAGGCCGAGGCCGGTGTCGCCGTCCTTGCCTTTGACGAAGCGGTGGAACAGCTGGGGAAGCAGCGACTCGGGAAAGCCGGTGCCGTCGTCCGCGACCGTGAGCTGGATGCCTTTGGAGTGGGACTTGACCTGGATCGTAATGACGCTTCGAGCATGCCGAGCCGCATTGGCGACGATATTGAGCAGCGCCTGCAGCAGCTTGTCCTTGTCCGCCTCGACCGTCAGCGCTCCGGCCGCATCCGGCTCGGCTTCCACGACAAGCTGGAGCCCTTTCTTCATCAGCATCGGGTTCATCCGCTCCCTCGCCTCATCGACCAGCTCCCGCAAAGGCACCGGAGAGGAGCGGAATATATCCTCCTCGCTGTCGAGCTTGGCGAGCAGCGTCATCTCGGAGACGAGCTTCTTGAGCCGTCCGCTCTCGCTGAGTATGATGTCGAGGCCGCGCCGGGAGCTCTCGCCTTCGAACACGCCGTCGCGGATGCCCTCGGCATATCCGGCGATCGACATGAGCGGAGTCTTGAGTTCATGGGACGCGTTCTGGAAAAATTGCTTCTGCACGCGGTTGTAGCGGTCCAGTTCCCCGGCGAGCTCATGGACGGTGCGGGCGACGGAGCCGATCTCTCCGCCGGCTCGGATCAGCCGGACTTCGGCGAACTGGCGCTGCTTGACCTTCCTCAGCTCCTCCCCCAGCTCCATGAGGGGACGAATGAGCTTCTTCGTTATGAACAGGCTGAGCAGCAGGACGAGGACGCCTCCGCCGGCGAGCACAAAGAGCAGGCGTCCGAACAGAGCCTGCTCCAGCGCCTTCACCTTGCTCATCGGCGCGAGCAGAGTGAGCGTGCCCTGCGGAACCTCGTTGACCTGCACCATGTAGCGGCTGTCCGCGCCTGTCCACAGCTCCTTCAGCGTCGCAGCGGCTGGCACGGCTTGCGCAGATTGCGAGGAGAGCCGGACTCCCTGCAGCTCGGCCGGCACGGCGGCCACGCCGGAGGGTAGGGCGACGCTGTCGGTCACGATGTTGCCGCTTGGATCGGTCACGATCGCCTGCACGTCGGCCGCTGCCAGAACCGTTGCCCGAGACTGCAGCTTATAGGTTTTTGTGCCCGTCCCGCTGCTCCGGAAATTGTCCTTGGCGGTGTCGATCAGCGGGCTCTTCCCGATGCTCCCGATCGTCAAATCGGGCTTCATCGCATCCGTCGTAGGGACGGCGGCCATCCCGGCGCTGCTGAATGAAGCCTGTGCTTGCTTGACCTCCAGGGAAGAGGCGATGCTCGCCCCCATCGTCCGCAGCTCTTGTTGCTGCGAGCCGATGAAATGGTCGAGCAGTACGAAATGGATCAGGAGCGCGGCCGTCCCGAGCACGACGATCAGCACCGCTCCGAAAGCGAGGTTAATTTGATGGAGCAGCTTCATGGCAGGCTCCCCCTTCCTCGGCGCGCAGCCGGTAGCCATGTCCCCAGACCGCCTCGACGGGCAGTCCGGCAATCTTTTTGCGAAGTCTCTTGAGCAGATGATCCACCGCCCGGTCGCTGCCGAAATAATCGTCGCCCCATACTTGCACGAGCAGCTCTTCTCTCGTGTAAGCGCGGTTCGGGCGCTCGGCGAACAGCTGGAGCAGCGCATATTCCTTGGAGGTCAGGTCGACCTCCTCGCTATGCCAGAACACCCTCCTTTCCTCGGGCAAAAGCAGCAGCGGCCCCGCATCGATGCGGACGGAGGATGCCGGCGCTTCCTCCATGCCTTGCAGCCGGCGGAGCCGCTGCAGCTGGCGCTTGACGCGGGCGACGAGCTCGCGCGGGCTGAACGGCTTGACGAGGTAATCGTCGCTGCCGAGCTCGAGTCCGAGAATTTTGTCGACCTCGCTGTCCTTGGCGGAGATCATGATGATCGGCACTTCGGCCGTGTCACGGATGCGGCGGCACAGCTCGTAGCCGTCCATGCCGGGCAGCATGAGATCGAGCACCCACATATGAGGGGGATCGCCTTCAAGCAGCTCCAAGGCGGCCTCGCCCGAGCCGAGCCCGATCGTACGGTAATTTTCTTTGCGCAGATAAGCTTCGACTAATTCGCGTATATGGGGATCGTCATCCACGACGGCAATGGTATAATCCAGCACGGTAACCCTCCTGAACGGGTGGAATTCTGTCCCTATTATAACAACCCGTTCCGGCGGATTGGCCCGTGCCATCGTTTTTCCACAAATTCACCAATCGGCTGCCACACCCTCGGCGTAAAGTGGGAACCGTACCAGCCATCCCATATCCCAAGGAGTGTTCCATCATGAAACGAAACCAAATCGCCAGCCGTGTCGCCCTGTCCGCCGTCCTGCTAGCCGCCGTGGCCAGCCCGGTCGCGGCCAATGCCGCGATCAGCCCGACGCTGACCAAGCAGTATGCCGCTTCTCTGGAAAAGGAAGGCGCTGGCAGCATGCCTGCAACGGCCGGCAAGGCAGCCGTCCTGTCGGCAACCGCAGCATCCACGTCGGACAAAGCCGTCGCCACCATGAAGGCGATCAAGCTGGCCGATCCGCTGGAGCTTGCCCGCCAGTATGCCCCGGAAACGGCGGATGCCTGGAAGGAGACGCTGGACAAGTACGATTCCGCGATGAAGAAGCTGGCCAAGAGCGGAGCCGCAGCCGTCAAGGCCGGCTCCGTGACGCTGAAGTCCGGCGGGGAGCTCAAGTCTGGTGAAGCCGGCGCGGCAGCGGTCATCGTTCCGGCAGGCGGCGGAGAATTCCAATCGACGAAGGACGGCGTCTCCTTCACGATCCAGAGCAAGCCGGCGGTCCTATCGTCGTCCGGCATGGCGACCTTCAAGCATGAAAACCTGGAATCCGGCGAGCCTAGCGGCAAGGAGGGCAGAAGCCCCGTAATCGCCGTGCCGGCCCTCAAAGCCGAAAAAGATGTCGCCGGTTCGACGGGAGAGACCTCCCCGGTACAAGTTTTGGTGAGCAGCGTGCCTTCATCGGCTCCAGCCGAATCCGGGTTCTTCAATGCCCGGATCGAGCTGGACAAGGCAGCCGAATCCAGGGATGCCGCGGCGATCAAGGAAGCGCTCGCCAAGCTGCTCCCTCTCTACGAGAAGCAGATCGAGAAGCTGGAAAGTCTGAGCGTGCAAAAGTAAGGGATCGAATACAGCAAAGAGAGAGCCGCAGGAGTAGACAAGGAAATGCGAGGCCGAAAAATCGCAATGAGGATTGATGGCGACCGGATTCCGCAAGGATGGGACATGTTGGATGTCCGTCCTTGCGGTTTTTTTTGGCTTGGACGGCCTGTATTCGCCTGGGTCAGTCAGGAGGGGGCTGCTGTGCCGCGGGATTTGGAGCCGAGCTTCGCCAGCAGAGTTCGGAGCTCCTAGCAGGTCACTTCACTTCTATGTAGAACCGGCGTCGATGTCTCGATCTTGCCGGCAGAATGTTCATGTTCAGTCCTTTCATGTCCTTCCCTTTTTGACGGCTGTTCGATCATTCCATGAAAATAATGTGCCAGCTGCTCTGCGTTCATCGGTCGTCCGATCAAATATCCTTGGACAAAATCGCATGCATGAAGCTTGCAGAATTCAAGCTGCTCCTGCGTTTCGACTCCCTCGGCCACCACGCTCAGGTTCAAGCGATGCAAGAGACCGATCAGAGATTCGAACAATACGGCGTCATTGGCCGAATCGTTCAGGGCTTGCACGAATTCCTTGTCCAGCTTGATCCTATCGAGGGGATAACGGATCAAATAATTCAAGGACGAGTACCCGCTGCCGAAGTCGTCCATCGCGAGCCGGATGCCCATGTCCTTCAGCTCCCGGAGTTTCTGGATGCAGGTGTCGCTGTGGATCATGGCGATCCTCTCGGTAATCTCGAGCTCCAGCGACTGCGGGGACAGGGTCGTAAGGCGCAGCGCATTGCTGACGGCCGATGCAAACAGAGGCTCCTTCAATTGGACCGGGGAAATATTGACGGCAATGCGCAAATCATGCAAGCCCGCTCTCTGCCAAAATCTGCCCATGCGGCATGCCTCGAGGAGCACCCATTCGCCGATCGGCACGATGAGATCCGTGCGCTCGAGAATGGGGATGAAGGTATCGGGCGGTATGCTTCCGTATTCCGGATGGTCCCAGCGCAGCAGCGCTTCCAGGCCGATTATTTTTCCTGAGGCCACCTCGGCTTGCGGCTGGTAGACAAGCTGGAAGTCCCGCCTGCTCCAGGAGGCGCGGAGTTCCTGCTCCAGCCGCATTTCGCTGAGCAGTTCAAGCTTGTTTTCCTTGATATACGCTCGAACACGGTTTTTGCCCTCACGTTTGGCTCGGTACATGGCGACATCCGAATGCTGGAAAATCTCGTTGACGGATTGGCAGTCATCGGGATAACTGGCGATCCCGGCGCTGAAGGTCAGGTTCAACGCCTGCAGATAGGGGTAGCCGGACAGTTTGGAAATCAGATCCTGAGCCCATTTCTCCGTTTGATCTTTTTTGGAATCGAGGAGGACGACGATGAATTCGTCTCCGCCAAGTCTGGCGCACAGCTGCGAGTTTTCCGGAAGCTCCTCGCGCAGCCTCTCGGCGATTTCCTTGAGGCATTCATCCCCAGCGTCGTGGCCGAAGGTATCGTTGATATAGCTGAAATCGTCGACATCGATGAATACGCAGGAGATCGACGGCTGAGGAGTGCGGCTCTCGTCGACGAAACGTTCCAGCTCCAATTGGATGGCCGTACGGTTGTAAAGGTTGGTCAAAGGATCGCGGAAAGCCATCTGCTCCAGTCTTTTGCGCTTTTTATGCAGGCGATGGGCAAGGGCGCTGATCGCGACCGCAAAAGCCAGCAGGACAATCATGGCTTCAAAAATCCGAAGCAGCTGGGTCGTACGGAGATCTCCGTCCGTGAAATCATTCCAAGTAATCAACACCTCGCAGAGGAGGCCGATGAAGGTAAAGGATATCCCGCCCTTATAACCGAATTCATAGGAAAAGATAAAGATCGGAATCAAGAAGACCAGCCAGACCATCTGGGAGCCAGGCGCAGGAATCAGCCATTCTCCCAGGGTAATTACGGCTAGGCATAGAAAGAGACTCCCCCATAGGTAAGAATGAAAAGGGCGATGAACAAACGGCATTTACGTACCTCCTCTGGGTGTATGGCTCGGCGCAGTCTGGGTTTTATGCATGTACAGATCCAGCAGCCTGTCCAACTCCGTGCTGTATTGAATGACTAGCGGATGCAGAAAAGTAGGATGGAGCTGATAGGCCTCCAGCAGACGGTCTCTTGTCGTTTCAATCAATTCAATTAAAGCTTCTTCATCTAAATCCATGCAACGCCACCTGCCTTAAAAGACGGAATAATGAGTCTGTCTAAAATGCCGAGCGACGAGTTATGATAAGTTCGTACAATGCATGTTGTGCGAAGCAAAAATGGAAGTTGGTGGAAACCCGAGCATGATTACGATACCGGGCCAAGATCCGCATTTATCGCTTTTAACGAAGAGAAGAAACGCCGAAGAGCTTACCGATGAGCAACTGATTGCCATTTTTTTAGAAACTTGCAGCAGCTCGCGTTTTACTCATAGAAACTATAAAAAAGCGATTGAGATGTTCAGAGCCTATACTTCGTACGCTCCGCTTCGCGACGTGACCTGGAGGGAAATCGAAGCCTTCAAGCTGCGATTAATGAAGGAAATCAATGCGGAAACAGGCCGGCCTTACGAACCCGCTACGGTCGCAGGCATCCTGTCCGCGCTGCGTTCTTTGTTCCGATGGTGCTGTCACCCCCAGATCGGAATGATGAAAGACAACCCTACGGCAAACACTAAAAATCCAAAGGTTCAAATTACAAGCGCCCAGCATTATTTGACTAAACGAGAGCTGTCCATCCTGTTTCGGCAGCTAAAAAAGCAAGGAATTCGGAACTACGCGCTGGGTTTATCGCTTGCCATGCTTGGTCTGAGGGTATCCGAGCTTGTCGCCATGAAATGGGAGGATTTCCATACGGATCCGTTGGAATCGTCCGTGTGGCTGACCGTCAAAAAGGGGAAAGGGGACAAGATTCGCGAGATCAAAGTCCCAAGTGTACTCTGGGATATTCTAGGCCAATATAGGTCTTCCTGCCCGAAGGACATCATGGAGGAAGGGCATCGAGTATTCCCGATCTCAGCCAGATGGGTGGAGAAGATCATCGGCAACGCCCGGGACGCCAGCGAGCTGACCAAGAAAGTGACGCCTCACTGGTTAAGGCATACGAATGCGACGCTGGCACTATTGAGCGGGGCCAGCTTGCAGCAAGTACAGGAGATGCTGGGGCATTCCCATATGAATACGACGCAAAGATACCTGCACACGGTGAATCAGCTCAAAAAGACCGCATCGGATTACGTAGGCGAACATTTGAAGGACATCCTATAGGTATTTCTTCCTAATCGGCATGTTCACTCACACTAGAATATGTTAAAATGGCAATATCTTCTTATGTAAAATGATGTCATAAGTTGTCGAAAAGACGCACAACATGCATTGTACGAATAGTATACCCGAAATCATTTTTAATGGGACTGTAAGCGGATTCCAAGTGCCGATCATGGATCGGAATATGCTCTCGAAATGCCCTCAAATCAAGCATTGTACCCTCGACATACAAAACTTCCTCTATGGGTAGGCCAGTTCATCAACCAAGATTCAGCGGCTTTATCGTGAATTGCCGAAAGTGCTTTTGCCATCCCAAAACACAGGAATTTCAGAAACCAGCTGCCGATCGTGGCAGCAGCACGCATTCTATGCAGCAAGACGTTCGCTTAATGAGGATGCCCATCATGAATCGGCAATGCGCATCTACCGGTTCGGCACATGTAGACCAGCGGCAAGTGATGTTATCTTCTTGCAGTTGAATTTTCAAGTCCTATGAGAATCAAGAATCAGAGTACTCATGCTATGAGGCGGGGGCCCCCGGATTCGAAAAGAAAGGAGATGAGGGCTCAAGCACTTTAGGCTTCTAGCTTCATGAGCATGAATTGTCGCTAGGTACGTCCTTCTCCGAGTCGTTCAGTATAGCTATTGCCGCTTGCAGATCAGCTAACTCCTCTTGCAGTAAAACAAAGGAGCTCTACGGTTTTTTCCTAGAGCCATAGAATGGGAATTGGTTTATACTACCAAATAAGAGCGGATAAGGTACCGGTAAGCTTGTTTAAAATCAGAAGGGATAGATGAGCATACACCGCATATTTTTACTTACTGGCCGTCCTAGAACAGGCAAGACCACAGTGATAAAGAACCTTTTTGACGAACTGGGCTCAGAGCTTTGTGGCGGGTTCTATACAGAGGAAATAACGAGTTCAAATGACCGGATCGGTTTTAGATGCATGTCCATCGATGGAGAGAGTGTATAGATTGCGAATGTAGCAAGTCCCAGCCATGTTCGAGTCGGAAGGTACGGAATGGATGTGGATGGATTTGAGCATTTTGCCATGAAAATATTGCAGGATGTTGTGTGCTCCAAAAAAAAATTGTACTGGATGAAATTGGATTCATGCAAATGCTGTCCAGCAATTTCCAAAAAAAGTACGGGAAATTGTCTCCGGCAATAAGATCGTTCTTGGGACAATTCCCTTGGAAAGCCATATAAGGAGGCCTCTATCATTGAGCGCAACATTCTTTCTTGTCAGACATGCGATTAAGGAGAGAGCAATCGGAGATGTCTCCATCACCCCGAAAGGCAAGGAACAAGCTCAAATGACAGCCCATTATTTTCATAACGTTTCAATCGGCATGATCGTCACAAGCCCGCTGCGGAGAGCGAAAGAAACGGCTTCATTTATAGCCGCCTTGAAATCGGAGATCCCTTTAAAAGAAGATGGTCGCTTGCGGGAGCGTGCTAATTGGGGTGATTTGGCCGGACAGACGTTCGAGGAGTTTGTAGCGTTATGGGACCGTTGTACGCAGAATCCGGAGTATATCCCGCCAGTAGGTGATTCAGCCAAGCAGGCAGGAGCACGCCTGGCCTCATTATTGTCTGAATTAGGAGATCATCATTCTTCCGAGAGCAGCATAGTCGTTGTGACTCACGGAGGATTGATTACCGACTTCATGGTTCACACATTCCCGGAGAGTGAACTGAATAACTGGCATCCTGATTTTGTAGCGGCACAGAGTGAGCTCATCTCGGAGTGTTCCATTACAAAGCTCATCTATGATAGAGGGCAGTACAGAATAGAAGGCTTTGCTTCCACCGAACATTTAAATGCAAGATCCTAGAAGGAAGGGTTAACGTCGTGGACTCTTATCTAATTTCGGAAATGGAAGGCTATTCGCCTCAAATCGGCAGACTCATTTCCATGATGAACTACGCTCGATATACGACGTATGAAAGCGTCAAGGATTTATCGACCCTTCAACTAGATCATCTCGACGATGACGACAGCAATTCAATTGGGGCGTTATTGTTTCATATCGCCTCCATTGAATTTTTTTACCGAACATGGACCTTTGAAGATAGGGATCTCAATCTGGAAGAGAAGCAATTCTGGGATCCAGGTATAAAGCTCGGCGAGCTGGGCAGAGAGTATGTTAAAGGAAAGGACCTGGCCTATTATTTAGATCTGCTGACCGTAGAACGTTCCAAAACCTTGGAGTGTTTTCGAGGGCGGGAGGATAGCTGGCTGGATATAGAAAAGCCTTTAAATCATAAGCCGTCGAACCATTACTTTCACTGGTTTCATGTTTTTGAAGATGAGCTCAATCATAGAGGGCAAATCCGATTGTTGAGAAAGAAACGGAGACGGGCCGGAATACTTGAAGAGGGTAGTAGAGAAAGTTGATACCGAGGTGACTTATGTCTTTCAGTTTGCCATCCATAGAACAAATCAAGGACATTGAAAATGCCGAGATTGATTACATGACGGATCGGATGTCAGCCATTCAGGCTCGACCCGGAAATCCGGAAGGAATCGAGATTCAGCGATTCGGGAATGCAGTCTGTTATTACAGCAAGACCATGACTTGGGCGGCTTTTAATACGATTAAAGGATTGAGGTCGGAAGACATTGATGTTATTGAGCCCATAACCGAGTTCTATAGAGCAAGAGCTCGAACACCTCGTTTCGAAGTGATTCCTTCGTTGGTGGATCAGAGCTTCCTTCGACGATTATCTGATCGGGGCTTCTATCAATCCGGCTTTCACACTTCAATGGTTAGTGAACCCCAAACCTATGCGGATGTATATTCCAATGGCGTCACCTTGTTAGAATGCAGAGAAGATCAGTTGGAGCTGTATGCAGCGATTCATTGCCGAGGAACAGGATTATCCGATGAGGGCATCCCATATGTCTTGCAGAATAATAAGGTTTTGTATCATCGACCGGGATGGAAATTTTTTATCGCGTGCCTGGAAGAAGTTCCGGCAGCGGCCGGTGTGATGTACAGCAAGGATAAAAAGGCATCCTTGACCTTCGCAGCTACGTTGCCCCAGTACCGAAATCGGGGCTTGCATCAAAGCTTATTGAGGAGACGAATAGAAGAAGCCGTGAACAACGATTGCAAGCTAGTCATCAGCCAGTGCTCATTTCAATCCCATAGCCATAAAAATATGGAGCGCCTGGGAATGAAAATAGGTTATGTACGAGCATCTTGGACGGAGAGAGCAGCGGAGTAAGCATAAAGGATCCGGCTCACTCACATTCCGGTCTTAGGTTCGAATGAGGTTTGGCTTCATTCACTTGCCGTTGATTGTGCCTGCCGGTCTCGGGCGAGTCTATTTGGAAAGGTTGTGGAAGGAGTGAAAAGGATTCTTGCAGGCGGATTTATTCTGTTAAGCGGAGTTCTGCTTTATTTAGGGGTACATCTTGCGGCGGTAATGTATCTTCCCCACATTACGGGATGGTCGACACCTCCGGGGAAATATGGAACAGCGTTGAGAGAAACGGGAGGATACGCGGCAAACCTTATTTCCATCCTGTTGATGATTGGGGGCAGCCTTATTTTGTTGATTGAACTTTATTTCCCACATGCAGCGGCAACATATAAAAAAGCGCTCGCGGAGAGAAATAGGGAATATGAAAAGGAACACAATTTAAGGAACTAAACCGGCCTCAGAAATCACGTCGATAAAGACATGCCCATAGGATCAGGCAGAAGAGCGGATGCTTGGGGAAAAACGATTTTCGTGCTGCTGGCATTCGCCTTTGTCTTTCTGCTGCTTTTACATGATCAGGCCATCAGCAAGAAGTGGCTCTGGATGGCGATTCTTTTCTGCGGCCAGGGCTTTCAGACCTTTATCGATTGGAAGTATCGAAAGCCGTCCAAAGAATATTTGGTTTCCCTTTTCGTTCTGATGCTCGGAGAAGCTTTGATCTTCTTCATTCTTTAAAAAGAGGCTATGTTAGACTTCATTGTTGGTACGTTTCTTACCTAATGTTTCTTAAAGCACGAGCCTCGGCGCCCGTTGAAAAATACAAAAAATGTTAAGGGGGAAAGAAATGCATGATACTAAGAGAAATGCTGCTTTGCTAATTATCATTTGGCATCCATCTAGCTCAATCCATCATTTGGGATAACAGACAGGATATAATGTTTTGAAAATTGTCTCGTCTCTACCACTTTTGTCTGACCGTTTTTTTCAAAGATAAGACCAGATCCCAGCTGTTCTTTGAAGTCCCAATCATTTTTCCACATAATATCCTTGACTGCATCATATCTAGATTCGCCTGTGTTCTCCGATACGAATCTTGTACTTTTGTCTGTTTTGGAATACGGTTCATAACTACTCTTCGAAAATTCAAGTTTAGATATTGAATAAAGTATAGGTAGAGGATTTCCCTCTTGTGACAAGGCGCTTCCAAATCTTAAGGTAAGAAATCCAGCGAACAAGACAACCAGCATAGTTGCAGCCAATAAAATTCTTTTCATAATTCTCTCCCTCAAATTGTCCAAATTATCTTAACGCTTTCTTAAAAAGGCATTTTAGTCCCGTTCGAGCTTCAATCCGGCCAGCGACTGCCGGGAGCGATAGAGGTAGGGCGAGATGCCGAAGCGGGCGCGGAACACCCGGTGAAAATAAGAGTAGCTGGCGAAGCCGCAAGCCTCGGCGATCTGCTCCAGTTTAAGCTCGCCGTACTTGATCTGCTCCACTGCGGCATTGAGGCGGATTTCAATCGCGTATTGGATCATGGTCTTGCCGTAATGCTCTTTGAACAGCCGGACGGCCCGCGACAAGCTGAGGCCTCCGTAAGCGGCGGCTTCCTCAAGCTTGAAGGTGGCCATGGCATGCTCTTCGATGAATCTCTTGATTTTCAGTGTCGCCATGCCCTTGCGGTCCGTCTGGACATTCTCGGCGATGGCCCGATCGATAGACAGGCAGAGGCTGCGCAGAAGAACATCCTTCAGCTCGTCATTTCCTTCCATTGAGCCCCGGCGCTTCTCCAGCATAAGGCTGCGCCACAAGCCGATCAGATTGTCGTCGGATCCGACCCGGCTGACCGCCGGGCGGACCTTGCGATCCCACCAGAGATCAATCCAGGAGCCATGGCAAAACAGATAATAATCGGCGCTGGACAAGCGGCCCTTTCTTAATGGCTCCTCCACGACGAGATGGTAATCGTCGCCGGGCCGGAGCAGCAGCAGGTCGCCTCCGTTCAGGATATACTCTTGGCCGCCGGTGAACACCCGGCAGGAGCCTTCGGTCTGAAGGCGGAATAGGTAATGCTGCAGTCCGCTCTTCAAGTCCTGAGTAAAGGGTTTATAATGATTGGAATAGTCGCAGATAAGCAAAGATGTGTCCAAAAAGAAACCCTCCCCTTGGAATTCCGAGCAAATCGTTCATGTTCTAACGATATTGTATATGTTCATTTTAGGCTGTAATCCCCTAGAATGAAACCAGAGAATAAAACATGTCTGCAAAGGAGCTTGCCCATATGGAAAAACTTAACATCGGACTTCAATTGTTCACGCTGCGGGATGAAACCGCCAGAGATTTTGAGGGCACGCTTCGCAAAGTCGCGGAGCTTGGCTACAAAGGCGTCGAGTTCGCCGGTTACGGCGATTTGAGCGCCGATAAAATGAAAGCGCTGCTTGACGAGCTGGGCCTGCAGGGCTTCAGCAGCCACGTATCCCTGCAAGCTCTGCGCGAGGATCTGCAAAAAGAAATCGATTATTTGAAGGCGATCGGCGCCAAATACATGATCTGCCCTTATCTGATGCCGGAGGACCGTCCCCAAAGCGGCGAGGAATGGAGCCGGCTTTTCGCCGAGCTGCAGCAATTCGGCCTTGAAGCCGGCAAGCAGGGATTGATTTTCGGCTACCACAACCATGATTTCGAGTTCCATGGCCAAGTCGGCGGCGACAACGCTTTTGACGCCATGTTCAAGGAGACGACGCCGGAAGCGGTTCAGGTCGAGATGGACGTATGCTGGGTTCAATTCGCAGGCCGGAATCCCGTTGAGTACATCGGCAACTACGCCGGCCGCCTGCCGCTGCTGCATTTGAAGGATTTCAGCGCGGATGAGCAGGGTCAGATGAAAACGCTGGAGCTGGGACAAGGCACCGTCGATCTGCCTGCCGTCATCGAGGCTGCAGCGGAAGCGGGCGTGCAGTGGCTGATCGTGGAGCAGGACGTCTGCCAGAATCCCCCGCTGGAAAGCATCTCGAACAGCTACGAATGGCTTAAAAGCAACTATTTGAACGTCTAATTAAGGAGGAAGAGAAGCTATGAGCAAAATCAAAGTCGCTGTCATCGGTTGCGGCGCCATCGCCCAGCGCAGACATATTCCGGAGTACGCCGATAACGGGAACGTAGAGCTGGTCGCCTTTGCTGACCCTATTCTGGAGAGGGCCGAGAGCATGGCCGAGACTTATGGCGGCCAAGCCTTTGCTTCCTTTGAGGAGCTGCTCGCCCAAGCGGATGTTGACGCGGTGAGCATTTGCACGCCCAATCATCTCCATGCCTCCATGGCGATTGCAGCAGCCAACGCAGGCAAGCATGTTCTGGTCGAGAAGCCGATGGCTACGACGCTGGAAGAAGGGGAGCGGATGATCGAGGCCGCCCGGAATAACGGTGTTTTCCTGATGGTCGGACATAATCAGCGCCTCATGCCTCCGCATGTGAAAGCCAAGGAGATTCTGGATTCCGGAGAGCTCGGCAAGGTGCTCACCTTCCGTACCTCCTTCGGCCATCCCGGGCCGGAGGCTTGGAGCGTGGACGGCGCGGAGAGCTGGTTCTTCCGCAAGGACGAAGCCATCATGGGCGCCATGGGCGATCTCGGCGTGCATAAATCCGATTTCATCCGGTATTTGCTGAACGACGAGGTAGCGGAGGTCGCCGGCTTTATCGGTACCTTGGACAAGGAAGGCACGGATGTGGACGACAACGCCGCCTGCCTTCTGCGCATGAAGGGCGGAGCGATCGGAACGCTGGTCGCCAGCTGGACGCAGTACAAGGGCGGGGACAACAGCACGGTGCTGTGGTGCGAGCGAGGCGTCATGAAGATCGGCACGGTGGACGGCGACGAGGTCATCGTCGAGCCTGTCGACGGCTTGGTGGAAACGTACAAAGTCGGCGCCATGGCGACGAACGAGAAGCAAGTGCCGAGCGGAGTCATCGATGCCTTCGTGGACTCCATCGCGACGAATACGCCTCCGGCCATTTCGGGGGAAGAGGGCTTGAAGTCGCTGCAGGTCATTCTGGCAGCCTTTGAATCCCAGAGAACCGGACAGTTCGTCAAGCTCTAGAAAAAAAAGAAAGACCCGAAGCACGGACCCAGGGGGGCCGGCCTTCGGGTTTTTTCGTCTTCCGAAAAGTTACTGCCAGTTCACAACAACCGTCGCCGTCCCGGTAGCGGGAGTCGTGAAGGTATGATTGGAGCCGCCTTCCCAAGTGACCGCCGTTCCGTTCTTCTTGAAGAACTTGAACTGGAGAGCGGTGCCTGCCGGCACGCTGACATCGTAATACCAAGTCGGGTAAGCGTACAGGATCTTGTTGAAGATCGGTCCGATGGCGGCAGCTGGAGCCCAGTTGCCGAGCTCGGATACGCCGCCGGAGAGATAGACGTTCTCGCCCAGGGCCGTCGTTGCATTCTGAACCACGAAGCGCACCGAAACCTGGTTGCCGGTCAGAATGTTGAAGCCGTTGTACACATTGCTGTCGACCGCGCCGGAGGTGCGGATCTTGATGCCGTAGCTGCCGGCGGCGACGGAAGGAACCGTGACCTTGATCTGGGTATCTTCCCAGGAGACGATGCCCGTGCCTGTTACGGCTGTGCTGCCGAAGTATACGGTGCCCTTGGAGGAGCCGAAGCCGCGGCCGTCGATCGTGACCGTGTTGCCGGGCTTGCCCATGACCGGACCTGCATGGCCGACGACCGGAGCTGTCGCCGCAGCCGTGTATTGCCATACGGCCGTGCCGCCTGCAGCCAGGGTGAACGTGCCGACAGCTCCGCCGGATGCCGCCGTAATGCTGTTGCCTCCAAGCAGTCCGCCGAGAACGTCATTGTAGGTTCCCGCCGGGAGGGAGGTGACCAAGCCGCTGATGGATGCAGCCGTGGACAGGTTGCGGTTGACGGCTACGACCGCGACATTGTTGCCGAATTTGCGCTCATAGATATAGACGTCGTTGTTGATCCAGCGCTGCTGGGTCGTGCCGTAGGCGATGGCCGGATTGGATTTGCGCAGAGGTCCCAGCAGGCCGCTGACCTTGTAAGCGGTCGTCGTCGTGGAGAACGACGGCATCATCGCGCGGTTGTCGGGATCCGTGCCGCCAGTCATGTATTGCTCGGTGCCGTAGTAGATCGCCGGGACGCCGCGCGAGGTCAGCGTGAACGCAAGCGCCTGCTCGAGACGGCGGTTGCTCAAGGAACCGGTTTTGAAGCGTTCCATGTCATGGTTGTCGATGAACGTAACCTGATCGGATACTTGCGCATAGTCGGAGCCTGTCGCTGCGACCATGGCGTCCAGGCCGTACATCGTGTCCGTGCCGTCGCGGAAGACGCTGCGGACTTCTTGGTTGAAGCGGAAGTCGAGCAGGCTCATTCCGGATTCGTTGGCGAACTTGGTGTTGTCCGCCTCTGCGGCCGCAGATCCCATGAACCATTCTCCGAAGACGAAGACCGGCTTGTAGCCGTAGATGGAGGCGACCCAGTTCTTTTGCCAGCCCATGGACATATGCTTGGCCGCGTCGACGCGGATGCCGTCGATGCCGAGATCGAGCCAGACTTTGATCGCGTCTTTGAAATAGGTATCGATCGTGCTGTTGTTCTGCTCGAGATCCGCCAGGTCGTAGAGATTTTTGTAGATGCCGTTCTCGAGCGTGGAGAAGTCCGAGCCGCCGTTATGGTGGAAGAGGCCGTTCGTATCATTGGTATATCCGCCGAGCAGCGTGCCGTTGTTGTAGAGCTTGCCGTTCTCGGCAAAGGAAGTATCCGTCTCCATGGCTGGAGAGGTGTGGTTCGGCGCGAAGTCGATGATGACTTTGATGCCTTTCGCATGAGCCGCATTGATCAGGTTCTGGAAGTCCGTGAAGCTGCCGAAGGCAGGATTCGTTTTCTTGAAGTCGCGGGCCCAGTAGCCGTGATAGGCCGTATTGGTCACGCCGGAATAGTTGATGACGGAGTAGATGTTCTCTACAGGCTGGGAAATCCAGAGGGCCGTAACGCCCATGCCGGTAAAGTAGTTGTCGTTGATTTTGTTGACGATGCCTTGCCAGTCCCCTCCGCAATAAACGCGCTTGTTGGTGCAGCCGGAGCTGAAGGCCGCTCCCGTCGGATTGTTGGCGGCATTGCCGTCGGAGAATCGGTCGGTGAAGAGCTGGTAGATGACGTCCGTGCTGTAATTCTGCTTGTTGCCGACCGCGGTGTCCGGAGCGGCGGAAGCGAGGCCCATCGGCGCCGCAGGAGTGAGCTGGGCTCCGGCAAGCATCGTGGCAATGGCCGCTCCGGCAAGAATTCGTTTCAACGTCAGGTTCATCAAAATAACCGCCTTTCAAGCGAGTGATATGAAGCGCTTACACATACGGTTTTAAGTGCCTTTGCGATTTCGGAACGGAAGCCTCCTCTCGACAGAAATAAACCCCGGTTTTCTCCGCTGACGGAGTAACCGGGGTTGTCTTAAACCATCTGGTTTAAAAAGCATAGCCCTCAAATTAAGGTTGGCCCAGTCATCATAAGAAATGTTTGGCATCGCTGTCAATAGGAAAATCGGTCGTCTTGCGAACGTAAGGAAAGGGAATATGGACATGCATGCAAAGTCCCGGAATCCATGCAAAAGGGCAGAAAAATGGAGAGATGTGGAGAAGAAGCCTTATGAAGTCATTACCGTTATTTTACGGGAATGGTATAGTTGGGATGGAAACGAAGAGGAGGGATCGGTCCATCCGCTCGATAGGAGCGACAGCCGAAATGGATCTTCTCAGCCTGCCAGCCGGAGACGCGACTGCCTAGTCCGCGAGCCAGAGATGTGATCGGGAAGGAAAGTGAAAAGCTTGGATAGGAAATCACGGATGAACCTTTCCGATTGGCCTTCCGATCAGGAAGTCCGGCTTCAACGAAGACGAACCATCAAGCGAGCTGCAGGGATCGGTTTCTTTAGTTTCGCAGTCCTAGTTGGCATTGCCGTTTACTGGCTTTACTATCTAGGGGGAAGTCTGATGTCCGGTATGTGCTCGAATGAAATTGTCCATCGAGCTTTCCAGCCGAATGGCAGCTTGGAGCTGGTCGTATTCCAACGGGATTGCGGAGCGACAACGGGGTACAGCTATCAGCTGTCGATCCTTAAGCAAGGATTAGAATCAAATCGTTCGGGGAATGTGTTTATTTCAACGAAAGCGTTCCAAGCGGAATGGACAGGCCACAGTTCCGTTGCCGTAACCGGCGATGCGAGCGATGCTTTGAAAAGAAAAGATCGATATAGAGGAATCCGTATCCTGTACAACAAATCCTGAGAGGGAGGAAACATCATGAAGTTCATTCTCATATTCGGCCCGCAGGCCGTCGGGAAAATGACCATCGGGCATGAGCTGGCGAAGATAACCGAATTGAAGCTGTTTCACAATCATATGTCCATCGAGATTCTGCATCCTTTCTTCGGTTTCGGTTTCGAAACCTGGAGGATTTCAGATTTGCTGCGGCGCGAAATCTTTGAATCGTTCTCCGGCAGCGATCAGTATGGGCTCATTTTCACGTATGTGTGGGGGTTCGATCTGCAGGAGGATTGGAAGTTCGTGAACGAAATCTGCGGGATTTTCGAGTCGAAGGGTGCGGAGGTTTACTTTGTGGAGCTCGAAGCCGACCTGGAGGAGAGGCTGGCACGCAATTCGACCCCGTTTCGTCTTAAACAGAAGCCGACAAAACGGAATCTTGAGCAATCAAAACAAAATCTTCTCCGTTCGGCAGAAGAGCATCGATTCGATACAAGGACGATTAACAGCTGCTTATTGAAAGGAGGAATATAGAGATGAAAATCGGAGAGCTGCTTGGAAGAGGAAACACGGCCGATGTTTATCGCTGGGGGCGCACGGAAGTCGTCAAAATCCTTCATCAACGCGAGCATTCCGAGCATGAGGCTAAAAAAGAAGCGCGGAATGCGGAAGCCGTTCAATCCCTAGGTCTGAAAACGCCGGCTTTCGGTGGATTAGTCGAGATTGAAGGCAAGACCTGTTTGATTTATGAACGGATAGACGGTCCTACGATGCTGAGTCGGATTGAGAGGACGGAATCAAGCGTTGTCCACTATGCCAGAATGATGGCGCAGCTTCAGTTCGACATTCACCAAGCCGAGGTTCCATTTGACCCCAGCCTTAAAAGGGAGCTGTCTCATCAAATTCAATCGGCAGCGGTTCTGAATGAAGCGGAAAAACAAGCCGTGCTCTCAAAGGTGAAAAGCCTGCCCGAGGGCAAGAAATTATGCCATTACGATTTTCATCCTGGCAACATTATTCTTTCTCCGAATGGGCCGGTTGTTATTGATTGGATAAATGCAATGGTGGGGAATGAAGCGGCGGATGTCGCCAGAACCTCCATGATGCTGCGTTCGCATGCCGTCCCGCGAGATACTCCGGACTGGCTGCTGGAAAGAGTGCTGCGGAAGCTGTTTCATGATGAGTATAGGAAAGAATACATGCTGTTGTCCGGCATGGGATGGAAGGCTGTCGATGAGTGGATGGCTCCCGCGCTGGCGGCTCGAATCGGCGAAGTCCAGAACCTAGAGCGGAACGAGATTGTTCATTGTTTAAGAGAGATTTTAAAAAATGAGTGAGCGGCCTGGAGAGCAATCATCCTCGCAGCTGCTTCTCTCAAATCCATCTTCTTCTGAATTCATGGCTGAACGAGGATTCTGCCGGCGGGCAAGGAATGAGGGTCATCCTTCATGCGCCAATTCCGACAAGCGGCCAATCCGCTTGCAGACGCAAGGCTTTGTACGTTCGATTTTGTTATTCGACAGCTTTTTCTTGCCATCGGCTGGAGAGAAACACGGGTTTGCAAAGTTGGAATAAAGTCCAAACCTTACTCGTATCTTGGGATGTGCAGCTGATAGGAGGTGTAAGCGGGGTTGTTGCAAGCTCTTGTTTGTCCCTTTATGTCGATAAAAAAGAGTTGTATGTAATGGCATAGCTTGGCATATCTTCTATAGAGATCAATTCAGGAAGAAGTGATGGCGTTGTCGATGGATCAAAAACAGGTTCTTGCCAACGCGAAGCGCTTAAGGGCAAAATTCCACGGTTCTTTAATGCCGAATTTGCTCAAAGCGGTTGAAGCGGAGAGTCGGGAGATCCAGAGCCAAATAAGCACTTTCAAGCCTTCCTCCTCTTTGAAGATGTCTAAACGAAATCCACTCCAGGAACCGGCTGTTTCCCCGCCTGAAAACGTTGAACAGCATTCTGCTCAGCTGACGCTTCTTGTTCAGCCGGAAATAGGAAGGCTGCTGGATGAGCTTGTTTACATGAATGCAGCTGCAGATCGGCAATCAGCGGCGGAAGTCATCTTTCAAATGGGAATCAAGATGAGCAGAGAAACCATCCGCGCTCATTTCGATTTAAGGACGCAGCTGCAAGAGATAAGCGATCGATTTAAAGTCTCGTTGTGCGATGACAAGCGGATGGATACTAGCCCAAATAGGAGTGATCCTCATGAGCATGCCCAATGTCCCGAATATCAGGCCTGATATTCAGCTCAAGCGACATGATGTACTGAATCTTCTTTTGTCTTCGATCGCATTGGAAGAGATGGGCTTGTCCAACATCATCAACGCCGAAGGTGAAAAACTGCAAAAGGTCATTCATGCGGAAGAGAGCAGCTCGAAGGATTTGATGGAAGTCAATGAAAGCGTGGAGCGCATGATGCGCATCATTATCAAAAACCAGATGCTCCTGCAGTTCAAGCTGGAGGATGTGATCAAGCTCGAGAAATCCTCGTTCCAAGACGAATATCAGGACGAGTATCACGACGAGATTCACGAAGAGTAAGGTGAGGTAGGTGTATGACTCTTCATTCATCCACAAGTTCGGAATGGTCTGCCATAGTCACCTGGATAGCCAGGGAAGAACTGTCGTTGTCCAAGCTGGTGTTGTTTCGAATTCGAGCATCCAGCAAAACGATGGATCAGGATGATTTAATGACGCTGAAATCGATGGCGAAGACGCTGACATACGGAAAAATGTCGCAAAGGCTCGTATGGGATCGTCTAACCATGATTTCGGATACCTTCTCCTTCAAGAGCGGCGAAATTGACGCCATTCTTTTGGAGTCCATGGATATCTTTCACCAAGCCATCACGGAATTCCTGAACCTGTTGAATAAGCACTTAAAATCAAATAAAATCTATACGGTCGAAAATAATCATAAAGAACTGTGCCCGAACGTCTTGTTGACGCAGCTTTTAAGCACAGCATGGGATCTGCTGGAAAGCTATGACAGCATTCGATTCCGCTATGCTTCCTTGTGCGCGGGTCCAGAGACATCCAAGCGGATAAGCAGCGTTCAACCGGGATGGCTTGTGCCGCTATCCTCGGTTATTACTCTCTGCCATCAAATACTGCTCAGACATTCAGCTTCCTCATCGGAAGCTTTTTCCTACATTCATAAGATGAGAAGCTTTGTTCTGAGCACGACGCTTCTGTTCCGCCAGCATTCATCCCTGTCTGACCGGGAAGACAGGACGGGCAGCGGGAACAAGGAAATGAACAACTCGCGCACCAAGCCGTCCATTTTTTATAAATGACGGACGCTTTTCATGCATGAACCCATTTACATGTCCATTATGGCCGTTAAATTCAATGATACAGGCAAGGAGACAATCTCGCATGGACAGGAAAGACCAAGCAAGCGGAGCAGGGCATTCCCTCTCCTGTTGGCTCGATAGTCGAGCTTTGGCCAACAGGATTGAACAAACGTAAAGCCCCTTCCCGGCTATCCGGAAAGGGGCTTTTGTCATGAAGAGCTCTTAGAAAGCAGCGGCTTCGGCTTTGACTTTATCCAGACCTTCGCTGACGATGTCGGCAGCGCGGTCACGGAATTGGTTGTGGCCTTCGATGACGATTTCCTGGGCTTGTACGCCGAACAGGCCGAATGCGCCTTTGAGAGGACGGAGAGCCGATTCGAAGTCTGCCATAGGGGCCGTGGAGTATACGCCGCCGCGAGCGCTCAGCAGAGCGACTTTTTTGCCGGTTGCGAGGCCTACAGGACCTTCAGCCGTGTAGCGGAACGTCTTGCCTGCTTGCGCCAGGTAAGCGACATAGTTGATCAGCGGAGCCGGAGCGGTGAAGTTCCAGAGCGGAACGGTGATCACGACTTTGTCGGCTTCGAGGAATTGGTTGACGTATTTCGTGACGAGCTCGACAGCTGCCTGCTCCTCAGGAGTCGTGTCGATGCCTTGTCCAGCCTTGAACATGCCGGTCATGGCCGTGTTGCCGTAGAAAGGAAGCACTTCCTCGTACAGGTCCAGCTCGGTTACCGTGTCGTTCGGGTGAGCGGCTTTATAGGATTCGAGGAACGTATTGTACATTTGGACGCTGATCGCTTGATCAGCCGGACGGTCGTTCGCTTTAACAAAAAGAATGGATGCCATGATGGAAAGGTCTCTCCTTGTGTCTTTAAAATGTATTTGCAATAGTGACAGTATACATCGATAACGAAAATAATGCAACTAAACAAACGGAAGTGAAATCCTGCCTTTTTAGGTTTCCTCATCCGCTCTAGATACATGCCAGGACTTTGTTGGAAACCTTACTCTATGGGTAAATAAAGGAAACAGATACTACCTTCGCATCCACATTTCATTAAAAAGGTGGTTCTATATGGCGTCTAAAGGGCTTGAAATTCTCATTGCCATGATGTTGGGCTTCTTCACCGGCATCCTGCTCAGCGGAAATGGCATGCATGTTCAGGAGAGCGGAATCCAGATCCTGCTCGGATGCATCTTTTGGCTGCTTGCATTCTCCTACTTGAAGCGCCGCCCGTGACGTACAATTCCATCAGAGACGGCATCCTTGCGATGCCGCAGCAACAGCCGGCCCCAATAGGAGCCGGCTGTTTCCATGGTTTCTATACCGTTTCATCAAAACAAATTAACGTTCAAATAAACTTCCGGCTCGTCTTCTTCCCGTCGCAGCTGAAGACGATTTTCTTGTCCTCGACGACTGTCTCCAGATGCACGGATTTGCCCCAGAGGGCGACGACATGGGGGAGCGTGCGTTCCACATACTTCAGGTCCAGCTCCACGCCTTCATAATGGTGGACCAGGTACAGCTCGCCTGCCCGGTTGAAATCGCCGTTATGCACCTCGATGACGGGAAATCCGCCGTTGACGCGGGAGTAGACGAGCTGCTCGCGGATGTTTTTCCACGCCTTGTCGGTGATTTTCCATTCGGGGCCCTTCTTCTCGAAAATGTACAGGTCGAGATCGTCGACCAGTTTTTTGGTCAAGTAATTGCGGAGGAAGGAGGTGTCGGAGTCCAGCTCCCGGACCTCGAATATTTTTTCCCTGCCCCTTCCGGGCTTGTAGCCGAAGCGGCGCTGGTCTTCCTCCGTCGGGTCCTCCCAGCGCTTCTCGATATCCTCGAATATTTTCAGCCCCAGGTAATATGGGTTCAGGCTGCCGCGGCCCGGCACGACGACGGAGGCGTTCAGCTTGGCGAACTCGATCGTCTCCTCGCTGTCGAGGTCCATCTCGCGGATAATCCGCTGATGCCAGTAGGAAGCCCAGCCCTCGTTCATGATCTTGGTTTCCATCTGCGGCCAGAAATAGAGCATTTCCTCGCGCAGCATGCTCATGATGTCCCGCTGCCAGTCGGCGAGATGGGCCGAATGCTCCTCAATGAACCAGACGAGGTCCTTCTCGGGACGAAGGGGGAACTTCGGCGGCTCCGGCGGTCCCGCCTCTTCTTCCAACGAGACCTCCTCCAGCCGCCACAGGTCGTCGTACTCTCCAGGCGGCCGCTCCTCCGCGTTCTCGGCTTCCCTGCGCAGGTATTCGTCTCGCTTCGACTTGTCGAGCTGGCGGGGCTTCACAAGAGTCGGATCGATATGCTCTTGAATCGCGAGCACGGAGTCGATAAAACGCTCGACGGTCTCCGTTCCGTAGAGCATCTCGTACTGGCCGACCCGCTCGGCCGTCGCGGACATGCTCTCGACCATGTCCCGGTTGGTGCCGGAGAAGCGGGCGTTGTTCTTGAAAAAGTCGCAGTGGGCGAGCACATGGGCGACGATGAGCTTGTTCTGGATGAGCGAGTTGCCATCGAGCAGGAAGGCGTAGCAGGGGTTCGAATTGATGACGAGCTCGTAGATTTTGCTGAGGCCGAGATCGTACTGCAGCTTCATTTTGTTGAACGTCTTGCCGAAGCTCCAATGGCTGAAGCGCGTCGGCATGCCGTAAGCGCCGAACGTATAGATGATGTCTGCCGGGCAGATTTCATACCGCATCGGATAGAAGTCCAGGCCGAAGCCTGCGGCGATTTCCGTAATCTCGTCGATCGCCCGCTCCAGCTGGCGGATGTCGTCCTGAGTCATAAGCTCAATCCCTCCGTGCCGAGATAAGTAAGGTTCATACCCACTGTATGCTCCGGTGGACGGGACTATGAGCGGCGATATGGAGAGCATGGACGGCTCTCCGGATTTCTTCCATGAAGCCATGCAGGAAATAGGAGCCGGAGAGGCCGGCGTAGGTAACTTCCTTTATCCCGAGAGGGAGCGGGCCATGCCCAAAAAAAATGACCCTCCGGCATAAAGCCAGGGGTCCAAGGTGCTGCTATATTCAAAGGGGGGTCATGTCCTTATTATAAAACCGCTTTCTTAAAAAAAGCTGAAGAGGACATTTCAGTTGCATGACAATTCATTGCAGCACGGTTTAGGCTCGAACAACTTATCTGGTCCTTGCGATGTGCCGGGAAATCGAAGACGTTTATCGGAACGGCCCGGCGGTCCGAGTCCGCGTCCACCTTTGCTAGAAACACAAGCAAAAAAACATATTGAACGCAAAAAAGCGCTATGATAAAATCTATAGCGGAATTAAATTTAATGAAATTGTGGGTGCAAATATTCTTTTCCTAATCTAATTCTACATCTGGAACTCTGATTTTGTCAAGGCTCTTTTTTTGCCCCAGAAAAAGGAAGACGAGGAGTGTGTTGAGGGAGAGATGGAAGCGGAGGATTGGAAGCAGGAACAGGAGCGGTTGGAGCAGGTCCGGAACAAGCTGCAGGCGAGAATAAACGAACTGGAGCCGGAGGTTGCCGGATTGCACGGCCAAGCTGCGGACATCCGCAAGCGGTTTTGGGAAGATGTGACGATCAACACGAGCACGGACGAAGATTTTGAAGAGACGTTCCATACGATCAACCAGCAGTCCGCGGTATTGGCCGAACGGGAGCGCGGCCACAAGCTGCTGGCGCAGCAGTGGAAAAGCATGAAACGTCTGCTTCCTTCGCCCTATTTCGGACGCATCGATTTCAAGGAGGAAGGGCTGGGACTCTCCGAGCAGATCTATATCGGCGTTTCTTCCTTTGTCGACGAGGACGGCTTGAGCTTTCTGATCTATGACTGGCGGACGCCGATCGCGAGCCTATATTACGACCATTCCCCCGGCCCGGCTTCTTATGTTACGCCCGCTGGACCCATCGAAGGGATGATGGAGCTCAAAAGGCAGTTTCAAATTCATGACGGGCACATCCGCAACATGTTCGACGCGAGTGAAACGATTGGAGACGAGCTGCTCCAGCGGGTGCTGGGCAAAGGCGCGGACTCGCAAATGAAGAGCATCGTAGCCACGATCCAGAAGGAGCAAAATGCGATTATCCGCAATGACAAAAGCCGGATGCTGATCGTCCAGGGGGCGGCTGGAAGCGGCAAAACTTCCGCGGCCCTGCAGCGGGTGGCGTACTTGCTCTACAAGCACCGCCAGACGATCAAGGCCGACCAGATCGTTCTCTTCTCCCCCAATCCGATGTTTGCCAGCTATATCTCCACGGTTCTTCCGGAGCTCGGTGAAGAGAACATGCAGCAGACGACTTTTCAGGAGTATCTCGACTATTGGCTAGGTCCATCGCTCCGTCCGGAGGATCCCTTTGACCAAATCGAATATGTGCTGACCGCTCATGGAGCGCCGGGGCATGAGGCTCGTCTTCAGGGGATCGAATACAAAGCTTCCGAGCCTTTCCTGCAGGCGCTGCGGAGCTATGGAGCCTGGTTGGGACAGGAAGGCATGCGATTCAACGGAATTCGGCTTCGGGACCGCGATCTGATTGCCGCGGAGCGGATGGAAGCGGAATTTTACGGCTATGACCGTTCCCTGCCTTTGTTCAATCGGGTCGTATTGCTGCAGGAATGGCTTCTGCACGAGCTGGCTTTGCTGGAACGCAAGGAACGGAAAGCGGCTTGGGTTCAGGAGGAGCTGGATTATCTCGATACCGATCAGTACGCGGAAGTTTTCGGGATGCTTCATAAAGAAAGGGAGCTGTTCGACCTTGCGGAGCATTACGCCGCAGTCCGCGAGAAAATCATCCAGAAGCGCAGGGAAGATGAAAGCGACTTTGACTTCGCCCAGAGGGAGGAGGAGCTGCTCCGCCGCAGCATCGTAAAGGAACTCTTCAAGCCGCTGAGGAAAAGCGTGAGAAGATTCATGTTTATTGATGCCGAAGGCATTTACGGTCAATTGTTTGCCGACGAAGCCGCTTATCGGGAGCGGACAAACGGGGCGGCAGTCCCCCCGCTGTGGCCCGAGATATGCAGGCAAACGAAGGAAGCGCTGCTCCGGAACGAGCTGCTCCACGAGGATGCGACGCCGTACTTGTATCTGAGAGAACTGATCGAAGGGGTGCGGACGAATACGGAGATCCGGCATGTCTTCGTTGATGAGGGCCAGGACTATTCGATGTTTCAATACGAGTATCTGAAAAAGCTGTTTCCGCGCGCCAGAATGACCGTGCTCGGCGACTTCGGGCAAGCGATCTTCGTTCAGGCGACAAGCTTGGACGCATCCGATTCGCCTCTGCTCCGTCTTTTTGGAGAAGCCGACACGAGCCTTGTCCGTCTTGTGCGCAGCTATCGTTCAACGAGGCAGATTGTGGAATGGACAAAATCGATGCTTCCCGGCGGGGAAGAAATCGAATCGTTTGAAAGGGGAGGCCGCAAGCCCCTTCTGACGAGGCTGGACAGCGTCGAGATGCGTGACGCCCGGCTGCTGGCAGACATCGCGGAGCTCAAGGGCGAGGGCTTCGAATCCATCGCTGTCATAGCGAAGACGGCAGCCGAAAGCCGGGAGGCTATTGCCTCGCTGCGGGCTCATGGCGGCGAAGCTCTCCGGCTCATTACGAAGGAGACGCCGGACTTCGAAAAAGGCGTAATGGTCCTTCCCGTGTATCTCGCCAAGGGTGTCGAATTCGATGCCGTGCTGGTCTATGAGGCCTCGTCCGAGGCTTACGGCCGGGACAGCGAACGCAAGCTTCTGTATACGGCATGCACGCGGGCCATGCACCGGCTTCATCTTTACTCGACGGGCGATTGGTCGCCGTTCGTGCAGGGAATGCCGGCGGATTTGTACGAGACAGCGCCCTATTGACGGATCGGAACCAAAAGAGGCCGGAAGAAGTCGGAAATTTTGAAGCCGATCATACGGACCCGAAGCTGATGAAGCATGGACCGCGCGGATCGGCACCGATTCGCTCGCAGCAGATAGCCTTGGCCTTTAGCGGCCAAGGCTTTTTTGTGCTGTTTTTTTGCCCGTTTGCACAGAAGCCAGTCAGAGCCTTCCGATCTTGCTTCACCATTGAACAACTTGCTCGACAGAAGCGCAAGGGACTATTGTCCAGCCTGGAAGGATATAATTTCATCATCATCTCCATCCGTTTCTTTGCGCTCCTCCATTAAATGAGCATGCGTCTTTGTCTGCGTTTGCAGCTCCTGGAAAGCGCCGGCCAGAAATACATCAGAGCTTTTTGGAGAAGTTCAATTTCCATGAGTATTTTATTTCGCGATGTTTTTGGTCTAAATGGTTCGGCATTAAAGCAGCCAGGGTAAATTTGCTTTGGAAGCCGAGGGCGGAGGCAAGATTTTTCGTCCTTCAAGCAGCATACGCTCCGGGAAGAATCCCGTTTACAGAAGTTGGCTTCGGGTGTACGATACATCATGTTTCTCCAGCTGGGGCAAAGTAATTATTCACGCTGCGCACGATGCGCAAAGGAGCAAAAAGAATCATGGTCAACCGCATGAAACGCCTTCTGATCGGGCGCCCTATGAAGAGCAGAGAGCTTGAGGGCGAGAAGCTAACCAAATTGAAGGCGCTGGCCGTCCTTTCCTCGGACGCCTTGTCTTCTGTCGCCTACGGGACGGAACAGATTCTCATCGCCCTTATGGCGGCCGGCTTCGCCGCCGTATGGTACTCCATTCCCATTTCCCTTGCTGTGCTCGGACTTCTTCTCATCCTCATCCTGTCTTACCGCCAAACGATCTATTCCTACCCTATGGGGGGCGGGGCTTATGTCGTCGCCAAGGACAATATCGGCACGACGACCGGCCTGCTGGCCGGCGGCTCGCTTCTCATCGACTATATCCTGACAGTAGCGGTCAGCGCTTCCGCGGGAACCGACGCCATCACGTCGGCCTTTCCTTCCCTGCATGACAGCCGGATCCTAATCTCCATCATCGTCATCGTCCTGCTGACGATCATGAACCTGAGGGGCGTGACGGAATCCGCTTCGGTGCTTGCCGTGCCGATCTACCTGTTCGTCGTCTCCATCTTCGTGCTCATCCTTTCAGGCGTTGTCAAATACGCTTTCGGCGGCGCCCACCCGGATATTCCGGAAATCGGCGCGACGGTCAGCAACATCAGCCTGTTCCTGCTGCTGAAGGCGTTCAGCTCGGGCTGCTCCGCGCTGACGGGCGTGGAAGCCGTATCCAACGCGATTCCGAATTTCAAGCAGCCGGCCGAAAAAAATGCCGCGTCCACCCTGGTCATGATGGGCGTCATTCTCGGCTCGATGTTTCTCGGCATCAGCCTGCTGGCCTATTGGTACGGAATCACGCCGAAAGCGAGCGAGACGGTCGTATCGCAGATTGCCGCCGGCACGTTCGGGCGGGGCATCCTGTATTACTTCATCCAGGGCGTTACGGCGCTGATCCTGTTCCTGGCCGCCAACACAGCCTACTCGGCCTTCCCGCTGCTCGCGTTCATGCTGGCCAAGGACAAATACATGCCGCATGCCTTCATGGTGCGCGGCGACCGGCTCGGCTTCTCCAACGGCATCATCTTCCTGGCCGTATTCTCCATCATCCTCGTCGTGGTGTTCGGGGGCGACACCGAGAATCTGATTCCGCTCTATGCGGTCGGCGTGTTCATCCCGTTCACGCTGTCGCAGCTCGGGATGATGATCCGCTGGATCAAGCTGAAGCCGAAAGGCTGGATCGGCAAATTGACCATCAATACGATCGGCATGCTGACGACGCTCGGCATTACGCTGATCTTCATCTTCACGAAGTTCGCGCATGTCTGGATGGTATTCGTGTTCCTCCCGATCGTCATGTTCCTCTTCCATCGCATCCATAGGCACTACACCAAGGTGGCCGCCGAGCTGCGGATCAACCCGGAAGTCGACAAGCCGGTCATCAAGGGCAGCACGGTCGTCGTGCCGGTGGCGGGCATTACGCGAGTCGTCGCCAACTCGCTCGGTTACGCCAAGTCGCTCACCGACAACGTCGTCGCCGTTTATGTCGGCTTCAACGAAGAAGACATCGCGCGCATGGAGAAGAAATGGGAGGACTGGAACCCCGGCGTCCGTCTCATCACGCTGCGCTCGAGCTACCGGAGCATCACGAGGCCGATCCTGAAGTTCATCGACACGGTGGAATGGAAAACGGGCGAGCAGGATCATATTACGATTCTCATTCCGCAGTTCATCACGAAGCACTGGTGGCAGCATATCCTGCACAACCAGACGGGGCTTCTGCTGCGGGCCTACCTGTTCAGCAACAAGGATATCGTCATCGCCACGGTGCCATACCATCTGCGGCATTAGGATGGATGAACAGGCTGCATGAATAGCAAGACGAAAGCGGGCGGATCCTACATGGACCGCCCGCTTGAATTTTTTTGTTCCCGGCATTATACTTACTTTTAATAAGTTACTTATTCAAGGGGGAATAGAGGATGACTCAACCGCATCTGTCCATCCATCCCGGCGTGTCGATCGGTCTTGTGAAGCTGAAAGTCAAAGAAATCGATCGTTCCGTCCGGTTTTATACCGATATCATCGGCTTTCAAGTTTTGCGCAGGGACGAGGAGGGCGTCTGGCTGACAGCCGGCGGCCCGGAGCCTTTGCTGCTGCTCGAGGAACGCCCGGATGCCGTCCCGGCGGCGGGACGCACCGCCGGCCTGTACCATTTCGCTATTCTCGTTCCGGACCGCTTGTCGCTCGGCCTTGTCCTGCGCCGTTTGGCGGAAGCCAGGCTGCCTGTCGGACAAGGCGACCACTGGGTGAGCGAAGCGTTGTACCTTGACGATCCCGACGGCAACGGCATCGAGATCTACCGCGACCGGCCGCGCAGCGAGTGGAAGCATGACGCCGAAGGCCATGTCCTTATGGGCACCGATCCTGTCGACGTCGAGGGCCTGCTGCAGCTGGCGGAAGGACAGGAGTGGCAAGGACTGCCGGCCGGCACGGTCATCGGCCACGTCCACTTCCATGTATCCGACCTGCAAGCAGCCTACGACTTCTATTGCGGCCTGCTCGGCTTCGACCTGATCGCGGACGGCTGGCAGTCGATGGGGGCGCTTTTCGTCTCGGCGGGCGGTTATCATCATCATATCGGGCTGAACATCTGGGCGGGCAAAGGAGCGCCGCCTGCGCCCGAGCGGGGAGTCGGGCTTGCCTACGCCACGATTCTCTATCCGGATGCCGAATCGCTTGCGGCCGCCATGGACAGGCTCCGCGACGGCGGAGCCGAGGTCAGGGACGTGCCGGAAGGCGGCGAAGTGACCGATCCTTCGGGAATCCGGCTGCGCCTGGCGAGCGCCGCGAAGCAGGCATGAGGCCAGGCTGCACGGCAAGCAAGGCGTGCTTGTCTAGGGGAGGCGCGCGCTTCCAGTTCCCATCCTTCCTCTATGAGACTTCCAGGCGGAGCCGTCGCCGGCTTTGTGCTATAATTCAGCCATGACGCAAGTGAAAGGGGAGCATCCGGAAATGGCGAAGAAGAAGCATGCGCCTGCCCGCCGTCCAGAGCCGGGAGCGGAAGCGGCCAAGCCGGCGACGCTCAAGGATCTGCTGCCGGCGGATATGGTCCAGCGGCTGAAGTCCCAGGCCGACGGCATGAAGGCCGAGCAGGAGCGCGCCCGCGAGGAGGAGCGCCGCCGGGCGGAGGAAGCCCGCAAGGCCGAGCAGAAGCGCAACGAGAGCAGCATGGAGTATCTGCTCGACAACAGCAGCATGGATTGGAAGAAATTCAAGTAAGAAGGTCTCGTCCGGTTTGAGGATGCGCTTGGGTGGTAATAAAGGAAGCGGACGGCGGTTCTGCAAGGCAGAGCCCGCCGCAGCCCGCGAATACCGCAACCCCAAGCAGGAGGATTTGACCGACATGATGACCGAACCAAGCCTATGCCATGAACGCGAAGCCTTCCAGCCCGCCCTCGCCGATCCTGCGGTTCTTCAGGAGGAGCTGATGGAGCTTGACCATACATTATATGAAATGCGATTCTATCTGAAGCGCAACCCCGAGGACGAGATGGCCGTCCTGCATCTGAAGCAGTTCGAGCGCAAGCGCCGCCGTCTGGCTGCGGAGCTTGCCGAGGCTGTCGCAGCCTCCGCGTTCTCCCTCAAGGGAGAAGAGAATCTCCAGCCGGCTTGACACCGGCCTTGAAATGGAGCGGCAATCGGCGGCAAGCGGATTGTTTGGAGCAAGAAAGCATCGGTACCCATAATCGCCAAGCGGCAGTCAGGATTTCCTGGCTGCCGCTTTTTTGCATTCCTCGGGTTTCGTTCGAGAACGATGCCGCCCCTCCTAGCCAAAGGACCACAACTCCAAAAGAAATGTCATGGGAGCGCACCCGCAATCCCCATAAAATGGAGGCGCTGCGGCAGAAGCCGCAGACAGACAAAGGAGGAATACATCATGTTCAAAAGATGGTCCCTGCTTCTGCTCGCCTTCAGCTTGACCCTGGCTTTGGCGCTCCCTATGGGCAGCGGCAAGGCGGAGGCCGCTCCGGTCTCGAACTTCTTCAACGTCATCAAGCAGGACGGAGCCGATCCGTGGATGTACAAGCATACGGACGGCTATTACTACTACACCCAGACGACCGGCAACAACATCACGCTGTGGCGCTCCAAGACGATCACCGGCATCGACGCCGGCGACAGCGCGGTCGTCTGGACGCCGCCGGCGGGCACGATGTACAGCTCCAACATCTGGGCGCCGGAGCTGCACTACCTCGACGGCAAATGGTACGTCTATTTCGCCGCCGACAACGGCAGCAACGAGAACCATCGCATGTACGTGCTGGAGAACGCGAACGCAAATCCGCTTGCGGGGGGCTGGACGTTCAAGGGCAAGATCGCCGATGCGTCCGACCGCTGGGCGATCGACGGAACGGTGCTGACGGTCGGGGCGAGCCGCTATTTCATCTGGTCGGGCTGGGAAGGCACGGTCAACGACAAGCAGCATCTGTACATCGCCCAGATGAGCAATCCGTGGACGATCTCTTCCGCACGGACGCGAATCGCGACTCCAACCTACAGCTGGGAAACGAATACGACGCCGCAGGTCAATGAAGGTCCGCAGGTCATCGTCAGGGGAAGCACGATCAGCCTCGTCTACTCGGCCAGCGGCAGCTGGACGGACGGCTACTGCCTCGGCCTGGTGACGGCGGGCACATCCGCGAACCTGCTCAACGCCGCTTCCTGGACGAAAAAGAGCGCGCCTCTGTTCGCCAGCGCGAACGGCGTCTACGGCCCCGGCCATCACAGCTTCACCAAGTCGCCTGACGGCACGCAGGACTGGCTCGTCTACCATGCCGCCAGATGGCAGGGCTCCGGCTGGACCCGCAATGTCCGCACCCAGCCGTTCGGCTGGAACGCCGACAATACGCCGAATCTCGGCGCGCCGGTCAATCCGAACGCTCCGATCGCCAAGCCTGCCGGCGAACCGGGCCGGGACCGCTACGAAGCCGAGAGCGCTCTGCTGGCAGGCGGAGCGGCCGTGGCGAACGAAGCCAGCGCTTCGGGCGGCAAGAAGGTCGGCTATCTCGATACGACGAGCAGCTACGCCCAGTTCACCGTCTCCGCCCCTTCGGCGGGCTGGTACGTGCTTGCCGTCCGCAACGGCAACGGCACGAGCGGACAGCCTTGGGCGATCCACTCGCTGTCCGTCAACGGCGGCGCGGCGTCCAGCTTCTACGTGGCCTACTCCGGCTGGAACAACTGGGGAGCATCGACGGCCAAGGTGTACCTGAACGCCGGCACGAACACAATCCGCTTCACCGGCTCCAGCAATTACGCCGAGATCGACTGCATGGACATCTTTCCCGCCGGGTGACCTGTAAATATGTCCATTGTTCCTGTAGAAGCGGCATTTTTTCGCCGATCCCCTTCCCTTACGATAGAGCTATCAAAGCGCTCGCGCCTTGAACTACCAGGCAAAAGGGGATTAGAAACAGATGAAGACTCCGAAGTTCAAGAAAGCTTCGATCCTTGCCATGACGATGATGGTTCCGCTTCTTGCAACCGCTTGCTCCAGCAATGGCGGCGGCAACGCGCCGGCCGGCGAAGGCCAGAAGAGCGGCAGCGGCAAAAAGACGGAAATTTTGTTCTGGTCGCCGTTCTCCGGCTCCGACGGCCCGTTCATGAAAAAGATCGTGGACAAATACAACAGCTCCCAGGACAGCTACAAGGTCAACTTCGTCATCCAGCCGAACGGCGAGTACTACAAGCAGCTGGATGTGGCGCTCAGCACCGGCAAGGAGCGTCCGGACTTGATGATCATGCACGTGGACAGCGTGCCGACCTACCAGAGCAAGGACCAGCTGCAGCCGGTCGATGAGCTCGCCGCTTCCGCCGGCATCAATCCGGCGGACTTCGCGGAAGCCCCGGTCAAGTACGCCACGATCGACAGCAAGCTGTACACGATTCCGCTGGACATCCACCCGCTCGTCATGTACTACAACAAGGATCTGTTCGAGAAGGCCGGCATTACTGCGCCTCCGACGAACCGCGCGGAATTCGACTCGGCGGTGGAGAAGCTGACCGACAAGTCCAAGGGCGTCTACGGCTACGTGGTGCCGAGCCTGTGGCCGCAGCAGTTCATCTTCCCGTCGCTCGTCTGGCAGAACGGCGGCGAGCTGTGGAACGGCAGCGACGTCGCCTACAACTCTCCGGAAGCGGTCGAGATGGTGCAGTGGCTGCGCGGCATGGTCGAGAAGGGCATTTCCCCTGGCAACGTGCAGCAGGACGGCGAGAACACGCTGTTCCTCCAGGGCAAAAACGCCATCCAGTTCAACGGTCCGTGGATGAAGTCCCAATTCGACGAGGCCGGCCTGAACTACGGCGTCGCCGTCATTCCGCAGATCGGCAAAGCGAAGCAGGCGATCTATGCCGGCTCCCACGGCTTCGTCGTGCCGAAGGCCGTAACCGACGCGGACAAAATCGCGGGCATCGGCGATTTCCTGAAGTACGTCGCCGGCAACTCGCTCGACTGGGCCGAATCCGGCCAGGCGGTCGCCTCGCACAAGGTGCTCGAGAGCGCCGAGTTCAAGGCGATGGCGTTCCAGAGCACGGTCGCCGAAAGCTTCCCTTCCGTTCAATTCGCGCCGAACGTGCTGAACTGGGGCACGATCGTCGAGCCGATGTGGGGCGAGCTTAGCAACGCGATTCTGGGCAAGAAATCTCCGCAGCAAGCGATGGACGACGCCGTCGCGAAGTCCCGCCAGGCGATCAAAAAATAACGGCTTTCCAAACGTAATGAGGCGGAAGGGACGGGGAGCGCGGGCAGCCGCCTTCCCGTCCCTCCTTCCGTCCACGACTATCGGAAAGATGAAATGGAGGCATCGTCTATGAAAAGCGCCTGGACTTCCCGGCTGACCTCGTTCCTGTTCATTCTCCCCTATCTGGCCGCCTTCGGGCTGTTCCTGCTCTTCCCGATCCTGTACGGCGTCGTCATCAGCCTCCAGGATTTCGAGCTGCTGTCGGCGGAGCATGCCTTCGTCGGCTTAAGCAACTACATCACCATCTTCACTCCCGGCACCTACGAGAACAGCCTGTTCTTCAAAGGCTTGTGGACGACGGCTCAGTTCGTCCTGTACTCGGTGCCGCTGCTCATCGTCATCGGCCTCGGCCTCGCGATGCTGCTGAACGCGCTTCCCGCCCGGGTGCGCGGCTTGTTCCGCACGTTCTATTTCCTGCCGTACGCGCTGTCCGCTTCCGTCATGGCGGTCATCTGGCTCATGATGTTCGACACCAACGCCGGGTTCCTCAACAGCCTGCTCGCCAAGCTGGGCATGGCCGGAATCCCGTGGCTCACCGATACTCCCTGGGCCTGGATATCGCTGGTCTCCACGACGATCTGGTGGACGATCGGATTCAATATGATCATATTCATCAACGCGCTCAACGAGGTTCCGGAGGAGTATTACGAGGCGGCCTCGATCGACGGCGCCGGGCCCTGGTCCCGCTTCGTCTCCATCACGCTGCCGACGATCCGGCCCGTCCTGCTGTTCGTCATGATCACCTCGACGATCGCCTCCTTCAACATTTACGCGCAGCCGTTCCTGCTCACGCGCGGCGGTCCCGGCGATACGACCCGGGTGCTGCTCATCAATGTGCTCGACCAGGCGTTCGCGCGCAAGGATGTCGGCTCCGCCTCGGCGATGGCGATCCTCATGGCCGTGCTGATCATGGCCGTATCCGTCGTCCAGTTCAAGCTCACCAACCGGAAGGAGAAGGCATAGATGGCGAACCCGAAAACCAAACAAGCGATTCTTCTCCTGCTCGCTGCCGTCATCGCGCTGGTCATGGTCCTGCCGCTCGTATGGATGCTGTCGACCGCGTTCAAGAACGACTTCGAAGCGCTCTCGGGAAGAATGGATTTCCTCCCGCGCAAGCCGACCCTCGACAACTTCAAGCAGGGGCTGGGCGGCGAGCTGATGAATACGCCCGTGCTGCGCTGGATCGCGAACTCGCTGTCCGTCGGCGTCATCGGCACCGGACTCGTGCTGCTGATCGATTCCATGGCGGCCTTCGCGCTGGCCAGGCTGAACGATCTGCCGCTGCGCCGGGTGCTGCTGCCGATGTTCATCGCCTCGCTGATGATCCCGGGCGTGCTGACGTTCCTGCCGATGTATATGGAATTCAACTCCCTCGGCCTGATCAACACGTATCCGGCGCTCATCCTGCCTGCGACGGCCGGAGCCTTCGGCGTGTTCCTGCTGTACCAGTTCTTCGTGTCCTTCCCGAAGGAAATCGAGGAGGCGGGACGAATCGATGGAGTGAACAAATGGCAGCTGTACGCCCGCATTCTGCTGCCGTCGGCCGTGCCGATCATGGTGACGCTCGGCATCTTCACGTTCATGGGCATCTACAACGACTTCGTCTGGCCGCTGTACGCCACGACCTCGCCGGAGATGCGGACGATTACGGCCGGCATCGCAATGATGGCGACCGGCAGCTACACGCAGAGCTACGGCAAGCTGATGGCGATGACGACGATCGCGGCGCTTCCGGTCGTGCTGATTTTCATCCTGGGCCAGAAATCCTTCCTGCGGGCGATTACGAGCGCCGGCGTGAAGTAGCGCGGGGCAGCCGGCTCCGGGCCGGACAACATGAGAGCAAGGAGACGACCGATGTCAATACGAGGCAAAAGAGCTTTCCTGCTCGCGGCGGGAGCGCTTTTAGTCCTGATCGCAGGAGGAATCTATTGGATGCAGCAGCAGGGAGACGAAGAGAAAACGCTTTCGTATAATGGACATGGAGGCATGTTCAAGAACACGCTGGCCGAGATCGACACGCCGGATCCGAGCGTCGTCTACCGGGACGGGTTCTATTACATGACATTCACGCACAATGGAGCCGACATCATGGTCATGAAATCCAGAACGCTGGATTTCCGCGCCGCAGAGCGCAAGGTCGTCTGGTATCCGCCGGCGGAAACGGCTTATTCGGCCAATCTATGGGCGCCTGAGATCCAGTATCTCCAAGGGAAATGGTACATCTATTTCGCCGCCGACGACGGGGACAACGCCAATCACCGGATGTATGTGCTGGAAGGCGAAAGCGGCGATCCCATGGGCAGCTATGCCTTCAAGGGACAGATCAAGGACGACAGCGATAAATGGGCGATCGACGGGCTCGCGATGGAGCATGAAGGCAAGCTGTACTTCGTCTGGTCGGGCTGGGAAGGCGACGTGAACGAAGCCCAGAACACGTATATCGCGCCGATGAGCGATCCTTGGACGATCAGCGGGCCGCGGGTGCTGCTGAGCCGCCCGGAGCTGGACTGGGAAAAGGCCGGAGGCCCGCCTTACATCAACGAAGGCCAGTCGCTGCTGTACAAGGACGGCCGCGCCTTCATCGTGTATTCGGGAGCGGGAAGCTGGACTCCGCTCTACAGTCTCGGGCTGCTGGCGCTGAAGCCGGGCGGCAATCCGCTGGAGCCTTCCGACTGGACCAAGGCGCAGGAGCCGCTGCTCGCCATGGACGAGGAGGCCGGCGTCTACGGACCGGGGCATAATTCCTTTGTCCCTTCGCCGGACGGCAGCGAGGCATGGCTCGTCTATCATGCGACCTCCGGCGCGGCCGACGGCTGGAACAACCGCAAGGCGCGGGCTGCGCGGGTGGAATGGGACGAGAACGGGCTGCCGGTCTTCGGCAAGCCGCAATCGCTGGCGACGCCGCTCCGGATGCCGTCCGGAACGGGCGTCTTCCAGGCGAAGGACGCCGTCCGGGACGGAGATCGGCTCCTCTTCGGCGCGATCCCGTCGACGGTGGAGGCCGGCGCTCCGGTGCGGGTTCATTATCGGAACGCCGGGGGAAGCGAGGCCGCTGCGAGCATCGGCAGCGAAGCGGGAGGAGCGGCGGAGCTGAAGCTGGCCCCGACGGATGCGGACAGCATCGGCTACGCCTATGCGCAGGTTGGGTTGCGCGAAGGGATGAACGAGCTGGCGGTGGAGGCGGCAGGCAGCGGCGTGGAGGTGCTTGCCGTGGAAATTCCGCGTTATGAAGCCGAATGGGCGGCGTTCGGTGGCGATGCGGCGGAGGAGGAGAATCCGTATGCCTCCAGGGGCGCGGCTGCCGGATTGTACGGCGAGGGAGATACGCTGCGGTTCGCGAATGTGAGCGTGCCTCGCGGCGGCAAGTATACCGTATCCGTGGCCGTCCTGAACCCTTCCGAAGGAGCGGAGCTGTCGCTCGCCGCGAACGGCGGGCGCAAGAAGGCCGTGAAGCTGAAGGCGCAGGAGCGCAATGCGCGAGGCGTGTACGAGGCGGAGCTGGAGCTGGCGGCCGGGGAGAACGAGCTTGTTCTCTTTGACAGCCGAGGAAGCTTCATTATAGATTATGTGGATATATGGAGAAGGCCCGGCTGACGGGTCTTCCCGGGACAGCGGACCGAATAGGACCGGAAGAGCGGGCCGTACCCGGAATGCGGGGAAGGATGCCGTCAATCTCAATCATTCCGCTTGAAGACAGCGCGAGACGGGGGAGCATGCAGCATGACAGGCAGCCGAGGCAGCAGGAACAGGAACAGTCGGATCGGATATGGGAATCGAACGATAAGGCGGATCGCGCTGCTGATGGGCGCTTCGATCGCCGTCGCGGCCGCAGCGGGCTGCTCCGGAGAGAAGCCGGCCGAGAAGCTGCCGGATCCCGTCCAGCCGGTCGTGCTGGAGTATTGGACCCCCTTCAGCGGCGGGGACAATATTTTCATGACGGAGCTCGTCGAGAAGTTCAACGCAGAGCATGAGGACATCCGGGTCGAGCAGATCAATTCCCGGCTGGACGACTATTACTCGCGCCTTCGGACCGCCATCCTGGCCGGCAACGCGCCGGACCTGGCTATCGTCCATGCGACGAACCTGCCGCAATTTGTCCAGAACGGCTACATCGAGAAGCTGGACGGGCCGGCTGCGGAGACGGGGCTCGACTGGAGCATGTTCAATGCAAATATCGCGGAATCGACTCTGTACGGCGGCGGCCATTACGCGGTTCCGCTCGACACGCATGCGCTGGTGCTCTATTACAACAAGAAATTTCTGCGGCAGGCCGGGCTTCTCGATGCGGAGGGCAGGCCGATTCTGGAGCCTGGAGAGCAGGGCTTTGCGGGCTTCCTGGAGCGGATCAAGGAGCGCGTTCCGTCCGGCATCGCTCCGCTTGCCCTGCCGAGCACGAGAATCGATTCCGTCTGGCTGTGGTGGAGCCTGTACAACCAGATCGACGGCGGCGGCCGGTTTTTCAGTCCGGACGGGACGAAGGCTGTCTTCGACAATTCCGATTCGCTGCGGGCGCTGGAGTTCGTGGACGGACTCTACAAGCGGGAGCTTATTCCTCCCGGCATCAACGATGCGTTCAAGATGTTCCATGACGGAGAAGCGGCGGCGCTCATTACCGGCATGTGGGGAACAGGAGCATTCGAGAAGGCCGAAGGCCTGGAGCTCGGCGTCATTCCTTTTCCCGTTATTTACGATCATCCTGCGGTATGGGGAGACACGCACACGCTGGCTCTGCCTGCCAAGGCGGGCCTGACGCCGGAGAAGCGGAAAGCCGCGCTGACGTTCGCCAAGTGGGCGGTCGACAACGGCGTCATGTGGGCGGAGGCCGGGCATGTCCCGAGCTCCAAGAAGGTCGTGGCGAGCGAAGCGTTCTCGGCGCTCAAGTTCCGCAGCGACTATGCGGCTACAGCCAACTACGTCGTTTATTGGCCTCGCCATGTCAAGCAGTGGACGATGATCGAGAAGCTGATCTCCGAGTGGGAGAAGATGATCTACCGTCAGCAGACTCCGGCGCAGGCGCTGGAGCGGGCGGCGGCGAGCGTGGATAATCAGCTGGGCAAGTAGGCATCGCGGCGGAAGGGGAGAAAGGAATTTGAAGGCATTCGGCAACTGGTTCCGCAATCTGGAGCTGGCGCGCAAGCTGATTCTCATCAATGTCGTTTTCATCGTGCTGCCGCTTGGCCTGATGGGGTATCTCGCCTTCTCCCGCTTCTCCGCAACGACGGAAGCCAAGGTGGGCGATTACCAGCTCCAGACGCTGAAGCAGATGACGCTGAATATCGACACCTATATGAACGAGCTCAACCGCCTGACGGTGATGCCTTATCAGTATCCCAAGGTGACCGCTTATCTGGAGTCGAAGCGGGCGCCGGGCCAGGCGCTGTCGCTGGAGGAGATCAACGAGCTGAACAGCTTCGTCACCCAGGTGTTCCTGAACGGGCGCGTCGACATTCTCGGCGTCTCTCTCTACGGCCAGGGCGGAGCGTCTTACGTCGTCCTTCCGGAGAGCCAGTACGTGACGACCTACAAGCTGGACGAAAGCGCCGAGTGGCTGGACCGGTTCAAGGGCCAATACGGCGAGCCGGTCTTCATCGCGACCCATGACGTCCGGTCGACCGGTGGCAACGTGTACCAGGCGTTCTCGATCGCCCGCGAGCTGCGCAGCTTCGACAGCGGCCAGTCGCTCGGCTATATCGTGATCGACGTGGATCCGAAGTTCATCCGCGAGATTCTGTCCAAGGTGAAGCTGGACCCGGAGGAGTCGCTCTACATCGCCGACCGGTCCGGCAACCTCGTCATCCGCAAGGATGACGGGGGAAGAGAGATGGCTCCCGGGCTGTACCTCGGGCGCACCGGGGAAGGCGTCAGCCATGTCCGCAATGACGGGCGCGGGCTGCTGGTCTCCCATTTCACCTCGGAGGTGACCGGCTGGACGACGGTCGGCATCGTGCCGGTGGCGAGCCTGATGAAGGATACGGATACGCTGCGGACGTTCATCATCGGCATCGGCGCGACGAGCGTCGGGCTTGCGCTGCTGCTGTACGTGTTCATCGCCTACCGGATTACCCGGCCGCTGCGCAAGCTGAGCCGCCTCATGCGGAACGTCGAGCGGGGAGAGCTCGGCCAGAGCTTCCCTGCAGAGGGACGGGACGAGATCGGAGCGCTCGGCCGCTCCTTCAACGAGATGGTCGCCAAGCTGAGCGAGCTCGGCTACCTGCTCTACGAGACCGAGATCCGCGAGAAGGATGCCCAGATCGCGGCTTTGCAGAGCAAGATCAACCCGCATTTTCTCTACAATACGCTCGGGTCGATCAGCATGTACGCGGAGATGGAGGGCAGCCGCGAAATCATCACGATGTCGAACAATTTGAGCCGGCTTCTGCGCTACAGCCTGAGCGGACGCAAGGAGCGGGTGACGCTGAAGGACGAGCTCGACCATGTCTCCGGGTACATGAAGATTCAGCAGATGCGCTACGAGGAGCGGATCAAGTTCACGATGGATGCCGATCCCTCGCTGCTGGATTGCGAGGTCATCCCGCTCATCATTCAGCCGCTCGTGGAGAACGCGATCAACCACGCTCTGGACAAGGGTGCGGGCCAGGGGCGGATCGCGCTGACGGCGGAGGCGGCGGGGCAGGTGCTGGAGATTGCGGTAGCCGATGACGGGATCGGAATGAACGCGGAGGCGCTGGAAGGGCTCCGCGCCCACCTGCAGAGCACCAAGGAGCTCGGCGGCCAGTCGGGCAACGGCCTGCTCAACGTCCACCGGCGGATCGTGCTTCACTATGGCGAGGAATACGGCCTGACCTTGGAGAGCATGCCCTATCAGGGCTTCCGGGTCGCGCTCCGGTTTCCGCTGCTTCATCATGCAGGCGCCAGATTGGAGGAGATCGGGTAAATGCCGAAAATATTGATTGTCGATGACGAGTCGATCTTCCGCAGGGGGCTCCGCAAGATGATCGCCGGCCTCGACGAGAGCTGGGAGATCGTCGGCGAAGCCTGCGACGGGTACGAAGCGCTGGATAAAATCGAGGAGCTCGCTCCCGACGTCCTGCTGACGGATATCCGCATGCCTCGCATGGACGGCATTCAGCTGCAGCAGATGGCGGGCAGCCGGCGCCAGGAGCTGCTGACCGTCGTTGTCAGCGGCTACGACGATTTTGCCTACGTCCAGCAGTCGATGCGCCAGGGGGCGATGGACTATCTGATGAAGCCGGTCGAGCGCGAGGAGCTGTCCCAGGTGCTGGAGAGGCTCAAGGCAGAGGTGGAGCGGCGCCGGAAGTCCGCCCGTTCGGAGACGGGCTGGGACGCGCAGCCGGCCGTGCGGCGCCATATGACGGAGCATCTGGCCGAATCCCTGCTGTCGGGCAGGGTGGATGAGAGCGAGCTGCGGCTGCTGGAGCAGATGGGCATAGCGCTCCCGCATCCGTACTTCGTCTGCATGGTCATCAAGCTCGACAAGCAGTCGGTCGGGGAGGAGCGCTACCGGAGCGGCGACGCTTCGCTGTTCCAGCTGTACATCCGGCAGTTCGTGCAGGAAATGCTGGACCGGCACGCCAAGGGGCTCAGCTTCGTGCTGTCGGATTCGAAGGTGGTCGCGCTCATCAATCTCGAGCGGCCGGAACCGCTGCCGAGCCGTTCGGATTCGCTGGCGGACATGATCCGCAGGCAGATCTCTTCCCTGTCGCGGCTTACGGTGACGATCGGAGTCGGCCGGCCGGCCGAGGGGCTGGCCGGCATTCCGAAGGCGTACGGCGAAGCCGAAATCGCGCTGCTGCACCGGCTCATCGTCGGCGGCGACAGCGTGCTGGACTATGCCGAGGTCGCCGGGAGCGGCCGTGCGGACGACGAGGCCGCGAAGCGTTCCGCCGACAGCCTGGAGAAGGCGGTCATGGAAGGCCGGAGCGAGATCATCGCGGCCATGGCGCGCCAGTGGATCGACGAGCTGTGCGGCACGGCCCGCACGCCGGAGAGCATCCACCAGCAGCTGTGCAAGCTGCTGATCCGCTACTACGAGCTGGCGGAGGAGCTCGGGGCGGCGGGCGCCTGGCTGGACCGTTCGGATATCGGCAGGATGCTCGTCGAGATTTGCGCCATCACCTCCCGGCAGGAGCTCGCGGAGCGGCTCGAGGAGCTGCTGTGCCGGCTTGCGGAGGCGATCCAGCAGTCGAGGGAGCAACAGGACCGGGACCCGATCGCGGCGGCGAGCCGCTACATCGAGGCGAACTTCCGGGAGGCGCTGACGCTGAAGGACGTCGCGGACGAAGTGTTTTTGAACCCGGCTTACTTCAGCAATCTGTTCAAGCAGCGGACGGGGGTCACCTTCATCGAGCAGCTGACCCGCGTCCGCACGAGAGAGGCCCAGCGCAAGCTCGCCTTCACCAACGAGAAGATCAATGCGATCGCAGAGGAAACCGGATTCGCCCATGTGCGGCATTTCAACCGGGTGTTCAAAAGCCGGCTCGGCGTCTCGCCCAAAGAATACAGGGACAGCATGCGCGCGGGCGGCGATCGTCCGCTGGCATGAGTTCAATGCTTACGCAAATGAGGCCAATTCGGCGTGCAAATGTGGACGATGCCGGCGCGCAAATGAGGCCAATGCCGACGTTTAATTGAGGCTATGTTGCGAACGGATGAGGCCTATGCCGAAGGGCATCAGTCCCGAATCGGCAAGTTGGATAAGATCCATGCTTAAAAGTGCTTGAGGACCACAACGGTGAGTGCATGAGGTCTATAACAATGAGTGGAGGAAATTTCGAATGGTAGATCAGCATCGCGCGGAGTATCCGAGGCCGCAATTCGCCAGGGAGAGCTGGATCAATCTGAACGGGGAATGGGAATTCGGCTTCGACGACGCCGGAGAAGGAGAGAGGAAAGGCTGGCATAAGGGTGAGACGCCTTTGGAGCGCGTCATCCAGGTGCCCTTCGCCTTCCAAAGCAAGCTCAGCGGCATCGGAGATCCGGAGTTCCACGACATCGTCTGGTACCGCCGGGAGCTGGAGCTTCCCGAGCCGTTTGCAGGCAAGCGGATTCGGCTTCATTTCGGAGCGGTCGACTACGACGCCTCGGTATGGGTGAACGGGATCCTCGTCGCCCGCCACGAGGGAGGGCATACGCCGTTCAGCGCGGATATCACCGCTGCCCTGCATGATGGCGGGGAGAAGAACCAGCTCGTCGTGAAGGCGGCCGATTACAGCAAGGACGTCACGCTTCCGCGGGGCAAGCAGTACTGGAAAAGCGACTCGGCAAGCATCTTTTACACCCGCACGACCGGCATCTGGCAGACGGTATGGATGGAGGCGGTCTCCGAGACCTCGCTGGGCAAAGTGAGATTCACGCCGGATATCGACCGCCAAACGGTGGAAATCCGTTCCTGGGTGCAGGGGCCGCTGAGAGACGGATTGACGCTGCAGGTGGACATTTCGTTCCAGGGCGAGCCGGTTGCCAGCGATACGTTCTCGGTTCGCGGCGCGCATGAAGCCCGCAGCATCCGGCTGGCGGACTTCAACGACCACGGTCTCGGCCGGTGGTGGTCGCCGGAGCGGCCGAACCTGTACGACGTCCGGTTCAGCCTGCTGGACGGGGAAGAGGTTCTCGACGAGGTGGCGAGCTACTTCGGGATGCGCAAAATCTCGATCGAGAGCGGCAGGCTGTGCCTGAACAACCGGCCTTATTTCATGAAGCTGGTTCTGGACCAGGGGTATTTCCCGGACGGCAACCTTACGCCGCCGAGCGACGAGGCGATCCGGCGCGATGTCGAGCTGACCAAGGAAATGGGCTTCAACGGAGCCCGCAAGCACCAGAAGCTGGAGGATCCGCGCTATCTGTACTGGTGCGACAAGCCGGGCCTGCTTGTATGGGGCGAGGCGGCGAATGCGTACGAATATTCGGAGGAATACGTGCGGCGCTTCACCCAGGAATGGCAGGAGAGCATCGAGCGGGATTACAATCATCCGTCCGTCGTCGTCTGGGTGCCGCTCAACGAGAGCTGGGGCGTGCCGAACATCGCCGTCGACAAGCGGCAGCAGGAGCATGCCCAGGCGATGTACCATCTGACAAGGTCGCTTGACGCGACGCGTCCGGTCATCTCCAACGACGGCTGGGAGATGGTGAGCACCGACCTGTTCAACATCCACGACTACGAATGGCGCCGCGAGGTGCTGGAGAAGCGCTATTCCACGGCGGAAAACGCCGTCTCGGCATCGCCGGCCGGACGCGTGCTGGCGGTGGACGGCTTCCCTTACCGCGGACAGCCGATCCTCGTGACGGAGTTCGGCGGCATCGCTTACAAGAAAAGCGACTGGGAAGGCTGGGGCTATTCCGGAGCGGAGAACGACGAGGACTTTGCGGCCCGGCTGAACGCGGTCATATCGCCGCTGCTTCTGTCCGGATGCGTGCAGGGATATTGCTATACGCAGCTGACGGACGTGGAGCAGGAGATCAACGGCCTGCTGACGTACGACCGTCAGCCCAAGCTGCCGCTGGAGACGATCCGGACGATCAATGAGGGACGCTGGCAGGAATAGAATCAGGCGGAGGACTGTTCCGCTAGCCGCTTTCTTGACCTTTCAACCGAATGTAAAACCGGAATAAGGCGAGAAAACCGTCTTATTCGCTTATCCGGCCTCAGCCCTCGGTGCAGGGCTTTCCACTTGCACTGGAGATGAAGGCGAGGTCGGATTTTCTGCGGCAGAAGGAGCCGGAACTGCGGCTTGAATAAACAGCAAAACCCGGCTCCGAGAGAGCCGGGTTTTGCTGTTTAAAGGATTCGCTGAGATGAGATGGCCGCCGCATGTGTTTCATATTCCCCAACCCAGGCTCGGGGAGAACGCGACGACTGAAAATCACCCAGCTAAAGCGGTCCCCTGGGGATCAGCTCTTTGGCTCGGCGCCGTTCAGCTTCGAGGCTGCGCTTGCCGCATAAGCGGACAACACCCGCAGCGGCCATATGTACCGGCTGCTGTGATAGTTCAGGTACACATGGCCGGGCAAGCCGCCGCCGGTCGGATAGCGGCTGCGCCAGTCGTCCGCCTCCAACAGCTCGATCAGGCATTCGATGCCCCGATCGATGGCGACGGGGGGCGAGGAGGGATGAGCCATCAATCCTTCGAGCGCCCAGGCGGTTTGCGATGGCGTGCTTGCTCCGAGCGCACGGTATTCTGAAGCGACGTCGCTGAAGCAGGATTCGCCCCAGCCGCCGTCCGCATTCTGCACGGAGAGGAGCCAGTTCATGCCGCGGTAGAGGGCGGAGGCGCTGCGCTTGGCGCGCATGGCCATTAGACCGGTGATCGCTGCGCCGGTGCCGTGCACATAGGCGATTCCCCAGCGTCCCGGCCAGCAGCCGGAGCGCTGCTGCTGCTTCAGGATCCAGGCGGCTGCACGGACAGCGGCATCGCCATGCGGATCCTGTCCGCCTTCTCCGGGGTCCACCGCCGCGCTTACCCAAGAAGGAGCCGGGTCATTCCGGCGGCTTGACCACGCAAGCGTGCGGGCGGTCAGGTCGACCGTAGAAGGATCGGTGACGATCTGCGAGGCCTGCTCGAACTGGATAAGCCCGATCAGCGGGCTTCCGGATTCACGCTCAAAGGCCGGCCAGCCGCCGTCTTTGTTCTGCATCGACCACACCCAGCGGTCCCCTCGTTCGCGGGCTTCATCCGGGAAAGCATCCGCTGCGGGAATCCTTTGGAGCATCGAGAGAGAGGCTGTCGTATCGTCGATATCCGGATAGCGGGTGTTCACATCCGAGAATCCCCAGCCTCCGGGCGGCGTGCGAGGATTGCGGCGAGCCCAGTCGCCCTTGGCCGTCTGCTGGCGGGAGGCTATATATCCTGCCGCCCGCTGCAGCGCGTCATGATCTGCGGAAAGTCCACTTTCATGCAGCACGCAGCCCAGCATCGCCGTATCCCATACGGTCGAGGAGGCGATCTGCAAATGGGAGATCTCGTGACGCGGATCATCCCATACGAGCGACCGGATTCCGTCGAGGCCGCGCCTTATGACCTCGTGGCTTGGCGGGTAGCCGATGGAGACGAGAGCTGCGATCATGAGGATGGTGGCGGTGGAATAGGTGAGCAGAGTGCCGTTCGGCTCTATCCGGTCGAGCATGAATTTCTCGCCCTTGTCCAGCGATGCCGGGTAGAGAGGGGAATGGCCGGCAGCGAGCGCCTCGGCCATGCCGGCAAGCGGCCCCGGAAGCGAAGGAGGCTTCAGAAAGCTCCTGCTCTCTCCGGCCGCGAGCTCCGAGAGATTGGGCAGGCGCCCATCGCCGAGCTTGAAGCTGCCGGAGGCCAGCATGAGCACCGGCACGAGATGAACGCGGGCATGGCCGGACAGATCGAACAGGCTGAGCGGCAGCCAGGACGGGGCGAGCAGCGTCTCGACCGGAATGCGCAGAACCCGCGGCCAATCCAGCTGGCCGGTCATGCAGAGCAGCACCTGGGTCATCATCGTCCGTACTTCTCCAAGCCCGCCTCGTGCGAGAATGAAGCGGCGGGCGTTGACCATCCGCGGATCGCCGTATTCGTAATAGCCGGTGGCGAGCAGCGCGTAATAGGCTTCCACGGTCGACTCCAGATGGCCTTCCTTCTGATCCTCATGCAGCTTCCAGCCTCCGCCGTCTTCCTGAAGCACGGCAATGCGCTGCGCGATCCGCCGAGCCAGCTCGCGATGATCCTCCATCCAATCCATCGCCTTCAGCAGGATCAGCAAAAAAGCATCGCTCATGACGCCGCTCTCGCAGCACAGCCGCCATGCGCCGTCGGGACTTTGCCGCTCCAGAAGCTCTTCCCGGAGCCGTTCTGCCGTTTCCTTCGCCTGTACGCTCCATTTCATTTCGACTCACCTCGGTTTCAGCAAGGATAATCATCGCGTTCAACAAGGATATTCATCGCGTCGGAGGCACTTGTCCAATCATGAGCGCCATGTTCCGCACGGGTTGAACCATACGTTCGTGTGAGGAGATGAAAGACGTGCCGGTTGCCGGAGGAGGCGGATGGACCCGCACAAGCCTCATTCTTGTCCTGTTCATTGGGCTTGTCATCGTCGACCGGGTCGGGTTCGTACACGCGAGCAGCGATAAGAAGGGCGGGCTGCCGGGAGGCGTCCTGACGCAGGCAAAGGCTGTGCCGGCCGCTGGACCGCACGAGGTCCGGCGGGGCGCAGCCCTTTTGGCGCGTCGTGAGGCGGCGTCATGCCAACCGCCAAGAAACGGCCAATGGCATAACGCCGCGAGTTGGCCAATGGCATGACGCCGCGAAGCAGCCAATGGCATGACGCCGCGAGGCAGCCAATGGCATGAATGCCTCGAGCCGGCGCTCGCCTCGTCAGGACGAGCCAGGAGGCTGCCTGCCGGGCCTCAGCCTGCCGGCTTCGCGAAGAACCGCTTGAGGGCATCATAGACCTCGCTTTTGTCGCGGATGACGGAGAACAGGAATTTCTTGTCCTGGATATGCTTGTAGGCGGACATCAGGGTGCTGCTCCGGTTGTACTGGTTGACCTCGCCATAGCCGAACAGGTTGGAACGCTTCATCAGCTCGTCGATCAGCTTGATGCATTTCTCGTTGTCCGAGGTCAGGTTGTCGCCGTCGGAAAAATGGAAGGGGTAAATATTCCAATTGGCTGAAGGGTAGCGGCTGTCGATGATGTCGAGAGCCTTCTGATAGGCGGACGAGCAGATCGTGCCGCCGCTCTCGCCGCGGGTGAAGAACTCCTCCTCGGTCACTTCCTTCGCTTCCGTATGGTGGGCGACGAATACGATCTCGACATGCTCGTATTTGCGGCGCAGGAACTTGGTCATCCAGAAGAAGAAGCTGCGGGCGCAGTATTTCTCGAACGAGCCCATGCTGCCGGATGTATCCATGAGGGCGAGCACGACGGCGTTGGAGTGGGGCTTCATGACCTCCTGCCACGTTTTGTAGCGCAGATCCTCCGGAGTGATCCCCCCGATGCCTTGACGTCCCGCGTTGGCGTTGCGCCGAAGGTTTTCAAGCAGCGTGCGCTTTTTGTCGATGTTGCTCATGATGCCTTTTTTGCGGATATCCTGAAACACGATGTCGGCGGCTTGAACGTTCTCCTTCTGCTTCTGCTCCAGCCTTGGCAGCTCCAGCTCCTCGAACAGCAGATCCTCCAGCTCATCCATGGTGACCTCGGTCTCGAAATAATCCTCGCCGGCCTGATCCCCCGCCCCTTGCCCTTTGCCTTTGCCCTTGGCTGCGGAAGGGTCCACGCCAAGAACGTCGCCTACCTGGGAGTCCCCGTCTCCTTGTCCGACATGCTGCTGCTTGTTGTGATTGTAGACGAAGCGGTACTCGTCGATGCTTTTTACCGGCACCTTGACGGTTTCGCGCCCATTCGAGAGGATGATGCTTTCGTCGGTGACGATATCTTTCAGATTTTGCTTGATGGCCTCGCGCACCTTCTGCTGATGGCGGGTCTGGTCCTGATAGCCTTTGCGATGCAGGGACCAATCCTCGCGGGAGACGATGGACAGCGGTTCCGTCATAGCCGCTCACCCCACTATGTGTATTTCAGAGCCTGTAGGACCTGTTCTCCAAGTATATTCATGGGGAGGGGATTCATTACCGAATGCAGGCGCAGGGCGAGGCGTCTGCTTGGCGCTGGACGAGCCTTCAAGGGGATATGGTATAATGGGAACATTCGCGAGCCGGATTACGTGCTTGCAAGAAGAGGTGAAGCCGCATCATGTTTCCCCGTTATATCGCCTACGGCTCGGTCCATGCCCTGATCTCCGTCGCGCTCGGAGCGTTCGGAGCCCATGGGCTCAAGGACCGCCTTACGAGCGACATGCTGGACGTATTCGAGACCGGCGTCCGTTATCAGATGTATCATGCCATCGCCCTTATCCTCATCGCCTTCGCCGCCAGCCGTCTGGGAGAGATCCGGGCCTTGCGCAACGGCGGCCGGCTCATCAATGCGGGCATCTTCCTCTTCTCGGGAAGCCTGTACGTGCTGAGCATGAGCGGAGACACTTGGCTCGGAGCCATCACGCCGCTCGGAGGACTCTGCTTCATCGCCGGCTGGGCGCTGACCGCCTGGGCCGCCTGGAGCGCCCGGGGCCGTTCCTGAAGAGCGGGCAGCCGCCCGCGGATGAGGCCTTGAAAGCAAAAAAAATGCGGCGGCACCTTTGCGGTGCCGCCGCATTTGCAACAACAGGGAATGGAAGAGGACCGCAGCCGCCAACGGGCGCGCTGCATGCTTGCTAGCTGAAGTCGTCGATTTCCTGGAGCAGGAACGTGTAGACCTGCTTCTCGTCGACATGATAGACGGTGATGAGCTCGTTCTCGATGTTGAGGATTCTTCCCGGAATGCTCATGCGGACGCCCTTGCCCTTGTTGATGCTGAGCCGGACGAGAGTTTTTTGTTCCATATGATGCAGCAGGGTGGACGTGACGCCGGAGGATCCGGAGCCGCTGGAAGGCTGTGCGGCCTCGGTCGATCCGGAGCCTGCCTTTCTCATCCCGGACGGAATGTCTTCCTCGGGGAACGAAGCGCCGACGAGGGAGCTCCTGCCGATCTTGTAGGTGCTTATGCCTGCCGATTGCAGCAGCTGCTTGAGCCTGGCCTCGGCAAGGTCCCGGGTAACCGCGTCAATGATGAGATCCGCCTGGAAGGAATAGGTATTTGGTCCTTTATCGTTCATGATGTATGTAGTTCCTCCGAACTTGATAGAGATATTGGTATAACTATATCATCAGATTACCTAATGACATAGACCTATTTTTGGAGGCGGGATTTGCAGTGAAATTGGTTTTGGAATTTGGGCAATAAGGTAGATGACCATGACGATCGAACCGTGGCGCGGAATGGAAATCAGGGATATTCTGGAAGATAAAAGGAAGTCGATTAATAGAGGAGGTTTTCCGAATGTCCGCAGGCATATTGGAAAGATTGCGCGAGGAAACGGCGCCCAGCCATGAGCAGCTGGAAAGCAATGCATATGCCAGAGCCATCATGGATCAGACGATGACTCTCCAGCAATACAAGCAGTATTTGGAGCTGTTCTACGGCTTCATCAAGCCGATGGAGGCGATCGTGCTGGCAGCCCCGGCAGCGGAAGCATGGGGCATCGATTTCTCCAGGCTCGCCAAGCTGCCTTTGCTGGAGCGGGATTTCACGGAGCTCGGCTATTCGAGGACGGACATCGAATCCATTCCCGTCTGCGGTTCCCTTCCGGATGTCTCCGTCCCGGCGCGCATGCTCGGTTACCTGTATGTCATGGAAGGCTCCACGCTCGGCGGACAGGTCATCAGCAGGAAGCTGGCTTCCGGCTTGCAGCTCGCCCCCGAATCGGGATTGTCGTATTTCTACGCCTACGGTCCCGACACGAGGGCGAGATGGGGCGAGATGAGGGAGCTGCTCGTTCGGGAAGGCTCCGAGCCGCGGCAGGGCGGCGAAATGGTCGAGGCGGCAAAAGAAACGTTCGCTCTTCTGGATGCCTGGATTCATGCACGCCTTCAAGAGCAGGCCGTATAGCAAAGAGTGCGGGAGGCCTGAGCGGCTATGAAAGAGGACGGAAACGCGAATGAGCATGAGCTGCTGGACAGAACCCTTCTGACGGAAGGCGATTTCGTCCCGCAGGACGACAACATCGATTTGACGAACTGCGACAAGGAGCCGATCCATATTCCCGGACGCATCCAGCCGCATGGCGTATTGGTGGCCGTGACGAGGGAGGACGGCTGCCGGATCGGCACGTGCAGCGCCAACACCGAAGAGATGCTCGGCATCGCTGCCGGCAAGCTGCTCGGAACGCCTTTGGCCGATCTGATCGGGGAGGAGCGGGTCAGGGAGCTGCTTTCTCTGGACTTGCGGGCATCCTCGACCTCGGAGCTGCAGCATGTAAAAATTGAAATCGAAGTAAGAGGCGTTCTGACGCCATTTTACGGCATCGCCCATGAAAGCGAAGGGCTGCTCATCCTGGAGATGGAGCCCTCCGGGGAGGACAGCGGTCCGGCTGCTCGGGATTACCGCTGGATCAGCCTGTTTTTCGGGCGCATCAAGCAGACGCAGAGCCGGGTGGAGGCGAGCCATGCGGCGGCCGAGCTCGTGCGCGAGATGCTGGGCTACGACAGGGTCATGATCTATGAGTTCGATAAGGAGTGGAACGGCAAGGTCATCGCCGAATCCAGGGAGCCGGACATGGAGCCTTTTCTCGGCCATCATTATCCCGCCTCCGATATTCCCAGGCAGGCAAGAGAGCTGTACCTGCGCAATTGGCTCCGCACCATCGTGGACGCAGGGTACAAGCCGGTCGATATCATCCCGGCGGGGCATCCGCTTACGGGCAAGCCGCTGAATCTCAGCCTCTCCGTGCTCAGAAGCGTTTCGCCTCTGCATATCGAATATTTGCAGAATATGGGCGTAGGGGCTACGACCACGATATCGCTGATTCACGGCAGCGAGCTGTGGGGGCTGATCACCTGCCATCATCGTTCTCCCAAGTACGTCCCGCACCGGATCCGCAGCCTGTGCAACTTTCTCGGGGCTTTCTTCTCCAATGAGCTGTATCAGCGCCAGCAGCTGGACGACTACTCGGAGGCGCTCCGGCTGAAGACCTCCGCGTCGCTGCTGTCCTCGATCCTGATCGGCGTCCAGGATCCGCTGAGGCTTCATCAGCGGCTGGAAAAGGAAAAGGACAGCCTGCTCGGACTGATGTCCGCGACAGGCGCGGCCGTCAGCTTCCGCGGGCAGCTGATGCTGTTCGGCGATGCGCCGCTGCCGTCCCATGTGCGGGAGCTGGCGGAATGGCTGGAGAAGCAGAGCGTGGACTATACCTACCATACCTCTCGGCTGAGCAAGGAATTCGGTCCGGCTGCCGCATACAGGGAGAAGGCTTCCGGAGCGCTGTTCCTATCCCTCTCGCCGGACATGCGGGAGTATATCATCTGGTTCCGGCCGGAGCTCATCCAGGTGGTCGATTGGGCGGGGGATCCCGCCAAGTCGGTCATCCGGACCGATGACGGCATCCGTCTGTCGCCCCGCAAATCCTTCGAGAAGTGGCGGCAGGTCGTTCAAGGAACTTCCGCGCCCTGGAAGCTGTCCCAGCTGAGCGCCCTGCCCGAGCTCAAGGCCGTCGCCCTTCGGCATGCCGAGGAGCAGCTGGCGCGCGCGGAGGAGCAGGCCGAGCAGAACGCCCGGGTCATGCGGGAAAATGAAGAGCGCTATCTTCAGCTGATGGAATATTCCCCGGTTCCCTTCCTCACCGTGACCGGAGGCAGGATCGTGTACGGCAACCATCAGGCGATGCGGCTGCTCGGCTTCGACAGCGCCTCGGAAATCAGAGGCGGATCGTTGATTGAGGCGCTGGGTCCGGAGAACCCGGCCGAGCTGCTGGCGGCACTGGAGAGGCTGGAGCAAAATCCGCTGCAGCTGGAAACCTGCCGGGGACGATTCCGGGCGGGCGGCGGAGCCTTGCGCCTTCTGGATCTGACCTTTGCGACGGTCGTCCATTCCAGGCAGCCGTCCATGATGGTCATTGCCCGCGAAAGCTCCTCCCTTCCCGAGACGGATCTGTTCACGGACGCGCAGGACCAGCTGCAGATGTACATGACGACCGATCCGCTCACGGATATGCAGAACCTCCCTTCCTTCGAGCAGTCTCTCAAGCTGGATTGGGAGCAATCGTTGCTGTCGGGCAGGCCCGTCGCGCTGCTTCTGATCGACATCGACGATTTCCGCACGTACAACAAGCTGCAGGGTCTGCGAAGCGGAGATGTATGCCTGCAGTGGGTCGGGGATGCCCTTAGCGTGCTGGCGGACCGCAGCGAAGCGAATATCGCCAGGTTGACCGGCGGGACGTTCGTCATGAAGCTGGAGGCGGAAGAAGCCGAGGCTCTGCTTCTCGCCGAGCAAATCCGGACCAATGTCATCTCGCTGCAAATTCCTCGGGATCCATCGCAAGCCGGAGGCTTCATTACGGTCAGCATCGGCATATCGGTGAAATTAGCGGATTCCTCCCTGGAGGGCGGGGTGCTCATGAAAGAGGCCAGAGAGGCTTTGGTCCAGGCCAAAAACGAAGGCAAAAACCGTATCCGGGTGGCGGGACGCTAAGTCTGGACCGACGCCCCATCCGAGATCGCCACTAAACCATAGATTCCCTGCTTTCCCTATGATCGAGGCCGCTGCCGCTCTGTTGACGGCGGCCTCGGCTGTCGACGCCGCCATAGTCGAAGATCCGGCATTCACCTTCTCCGACACGCCGCGCATACAATACGGAAGTGCTGAGAAGGGAGGTGGCCCATTGTCATGATGCAGATGGTACCGGTTGCTCTCGGAGACGGAAAAACCGCGATCGGCATCGAGGTGAAGCTGCCTAAGACGACGCTGCTCGCTGTAACGACGGATAAAGGATACATCATGTGCGGAGCGCTCGACGTCGCTTTGTTCGACAGCAACCCCAAGCTGAAGGAACGGGGAGTCGTCGCTGCGCGCGCCGTCGGCGTCCGGACGCTGGAAGAGCTGCTGGACGCTCCGCTGGAATCGGTGACGGAGGCGGCTCGGGAAGCCGGCCTCTATGTAGGCATGAAGGGAATCGAAGCCGTCCGGCAGCTGGCTTGACGGAAAGGCGGGCGCATTCCCAAAACAGGGGATGAAGCAGGATGGCAAGGAAGGGCGGAGGGGATGCCGCCCTTTTTTGTTGTTTTTTTGGAAAATCGGCCGTCCCGCTAGAGGGATTGATCCGTTCGTTGATGAAATAGACACAATCAATTTCCTGGAGGGAGAATGAATGCGTCCATTTGCCAATGAAGAGTGGTTTTCTGCAATCCTTCCGAATTCCAACGTGCCGTTGAGCGGGATGATGAGCATTTCGGGACACGGCCATATCTTATACATTTATGAAAATTTGGACCGATACATCCAAAACGCCGTTGCGTTTGTCCGCATGGGAATCCAGCAGGGGCATCAGACCTTAATCATCGAATCCGTGACGCGATATCAAACCATCCGCAAGCTGCTCTCCCGCCAGATGGATGAGAGCCAGCTTGCCCTTGTCCATCATATCGATCGGGAAGAGCTGTACCGGATGGACGGAGGGTTTCGGAGCGGCATCTTCATGGAGAGATTTTCCCGCGCCGTGGAAGCCTATCAGAAACACGGCCTGTTGCTGCGTACATGGGGCAATATTCCGCTCAAGGATGTGCAGGAGATCAGCTGCGAGCTCGACGCCATGGAACATTTGGCGGATGAATGCGTAGACGGAAACGGGCTGATCTCCGTATGCGCCTATGACGGCAGGCAAATATCGGCCGCCTTCCAGCTTGCGCTGCTGCGGAGCCATGAATATCATATGACCGACGAGGAATTCGTCGCGTCCAGCCTGTACTTGCGGCGCTCCGACATATACCCGTCCCTGGCCGTGCAGAACGAGCATCAGCTCGACATGGACCGCAGCAAGCAGGAAGCGAGCCTGATGCGGAGCCAGCTGCTGGCGACGAAGCATCAGCTGGAGTCCTTCATTACCCGGAACCTGGACCCGGTGCTTATTCTGGACGACCATGATCTGGCCGTCAGCGTCAACCAGGCTTTCGAGACGACATTCGGCTGGACCAAGGATGAGCTGGTCGGGATTCCCAGCCATGCGATGCCTCTGCTCCCGGACGAGAGAACCTTCGAGGTGCGGCGCAATAAATCGATCATTGCCGCCGGGGGAAGCATCGAGGGATACGAATCGGAGCGTGTCACCAAAGCCGGCGTCCGCCTCCATGTCATGGTGTCCAGCTTTCCGCTGCACGACTCCGAGGACAGGATCAGGGGCCGGGCTGTCATCATCCGCGACATTACCGAGAGAATGCAAGCCCAGGAGCTGCTGATCCGCTCGGAGAAGCTGTCGATCGCAGGGGAGCTGGCGGCCGGCATCGCCCATGAGATCCGCAATCCGGTCACGGCGCTCAAGGGCTTCCTTCAGCTCCTTCAGTCCGGAAGCACGGAGAAACGGGATTATTTCTATGAAATCATGGCTTCGGAAATCCGCCGAATCGAGCAGATTCTCAGCGAGCTGCTCATGCTGGCCAAGCCTCAGGCGGTCCACTTTGAAGCGAAGGATATAAGGCTTCTGCTGGAGGATGTCGTCACGCTGCTGAACGGGCAGGCGATCCTGAACGACGTGCAGATCGTCACTTCCTTCAGCGACGAGGAAATGATGATCATGTGCGAGGAAAACCAGCTGAAGCAGGTGTGCATCAACATGATCAAAAATGCGATCGAGGCGATGCCGAGAGGCGGCAGCCTGATAATCGACGCCCGGATGAATCCATCCGGACGAGGCGTGATGGTCAGTTTCATCGATGAGGGCTGCGGCATTCCGGCCCATTTGCTGGAGAGGCTCGGCCAGCCGTTCTATACGACCAAGGAAAAAGGGACCGGCCTCGGGTTCATGGTCAGCAAAAAGATTGTCGAAAACCATGGCGGCACGGTCGCCGTGCACAGCGAGGAGAACAAAGGAACGACGATCGTCGTCAGGCTGCCGCTGGACGGGGAGCGGACGGGCAATGACGAGTGAGGGAGTCCGCCGACCGGAAGCGGAGCCTGAGGCTGGGGAAGCGATGCATGGGATTTGAGCGGCTTTCATCCCGCAGCCGTTCCATGCCGCTCAGGGCCGGGCACAAAAAGCCGCCATGGAAATCTCCATGGCGGCTTGCTGCTGGATGGGGCCTTATCCCTGGCGGAGCTCCTCGAACAGCTTTTTGAGGTTTTCGCCGTAGGGCGGCCGGATGACGCCTTTTTCGGTAATGATGGCGGTGACGTATTCGGCAGGCGTCACATCGAAGGCCGGGTTGTACACCTTGACGCCATGAGGGGCGGTGCGCTTGCCGAAGCCCTCGGTCACTTCCTCCGCGTGGCGCTCTTCGATCGGAATCTCCGCTCCGGTAGGCGTGCCGAGATCGATGGTGGAGAGAGGGCAGGCGACATAGAAAGGAATTCCATGCGCCTTGGCGAGCACAGCGACGCTGTACGTGCCGATCTTGTTGGCGACATCGCCGTTGGCGGCGACGCGGTCGGTGCCGACGATGACGGCGTCGATCCAGCCCTTGCTCATGACCATGCCGGCCATGTTGTCGCAGATCAGCGTCACGTCGACGCCCGCCTGCTGCAGCTCGAACGCGGTCAGCCGCGCTCCCTGGAGGACGGGACGAGTCTCGTCCGCAAATACTTTGAGCGAGATTCCGCGCTCCTGAGCGAGGTAGAACGGAGCCAGCGCCGTGCCGTACTTCGCGGTGGCGAGCCCGCCCGCGTTGCAGTGGGTCAGGACGCCCATGCCGTCGCGCATGAGCTCCAGCGCATGCTCGCCGATCATCCGGTTCGTCGCCTCGTCCTCGCTTTGGATGGCGATCGCCTCATCGAGCAGGCTTTGCTTGGCCTCATCGAGGGTGACGGCGCTTTGGGCCAGCTCCGCCGCGCGTGCTTTCATGCGGTCCAGCGCCCAGAACAGGTTGACGGCCGTGGGGCGGCTCGTCGCTAGATAACCGGCTTTCTCGTTTACGCGGCCAAGCCAGGCGGCGAGGCTGTCCTCCGCCTGGAAGGGCTGGCCGGGCAGTCCGCTGCCGAGCACAAGCCCGTAGGCGGCGGCGATGCCGATGGCGGGGGCTCCCCTTACTTTCATATGTCGGATCGCTTCCCAGACGCCTTCGGCATCCGTCAAGGGAAGATAGACGGTCTCCTCCGGAAGCAGGCGCTGGTCAAGCAGCTGAAGCTGGCTTCCCGCCCAAATGAGGGATTGCAGGCCGGGGTAGGCGGCTGCGCTGTCGGTCATGATGGTTCCTCCGTTCATTATGCCTGTCCGGCGATCGTGCCGGCGGAGCCGGCTTCCGGGCAAGGTGTCGATAGGCGGTCCGCGCCTAGCGCGCGGATGCCGTAAGTGCGATGTCGATGACTTCCTCGATCGAGGCGATGGTGCGGTGGCGCTTGATGAGCTCCTTGCCGATCGCCAGCGCCATCCGCTTCGCGCGCTCGCGGACGGCGTCGTCCGGAATCGCGTCGAGATCGGCGACATGGGCGAACCCGACGACGCGGCGGACCATCTTGGCGCCGGCGAATCCGGCCGTATCCTGCAGCAGGCGGTTCATATAGAGATCCTGGAAGCCCTCCGCTACGGAGAAGACGGGATCCTTGCCATGCTCGTCCCACAGCGTGCGGAACTTGGCGGCGAACTGAGTCCATACGCCGCGAACGGTCTCCGTCAGGAATTCCCGGTACTGCTTGCGGGAATCCGCCTCCGGGCTCCAGTGCTCCTGTCCGGCAAAGTTCAGCAGCAGGTTCGCGATGACTGCGCCGATATCGAAGCCCATCGGGCCGTAGAAGGCGAACTCGGGGTCGATGACCTTGGTGGAGTCGGGCAGGGCGAAGATGCTGCCGGTATGAAGATCTCCGTGAAGCAGCGCCTCTCCGCGCGTGAGGAACTTCTCCCTCAATACGGCGATTTCCAGATGGAGCGCGGCGTCCGTGCGGAGCGCCAGCGCCTCGTCGGCGATCGAATCCTCATAGTTGTTGCGCTCATGCTCGCGGTAAGGCTCGTCGAAGATGAGGTCTTCCGTGATCTGGCACAGCTCCACGTTGACGAACGACTGCTGGCGCAGCTTCTTCTCCTGCTGGCTCATGCCCAGATCCGAGGTGAAGAACAGCGTCTGGGCGAGGAAGGTGGAGATGTCGCTCGCGAATCGCGGATACAGCGTGCCTTCCATCAGCCCTTTGCGCATGATGACATGGCTGCTGAGGTCTTCCATGACGGTGATGGCCTGCTCCTGGTCGGTGAAGTAGACTTGCGGCACCAGCTCAGGCGCCAGGCTGTGCTGGATCTTGAGGGCTTCGCCTTCGATCCGCGCGCGGTCGACCGACAGCGGCCAGGACTCGCCGAACACTTTGACATAAGGCAGCGCCTGCTTCACGATAAGCCCCTTGCCGGTCGCAGGCTCGGTAATATGGAAGACGAGGTTCAGGTTGCCGTCGCCGATCTCGGTGCATTCCAGCTCCGCTCCGGGAGCGAAGACTCCTTCCACCGTGCGGGCGAGCTCGACCGCTTCCGCCTCGCTGTAGGGATGATATGCTGGCATTAGTGATTTCCACCTTTCATGGGTAGCATAATAAAAGAAGGAACAATTCATGAGAATCGCTTGCGGCCGCGTGCGTACGCCAGGCTCTTGTTCTACATAAGCTCTAATTATAGCCCATCTTTTTTAGACTTGAAATAGGCTCGTTTGATATAATGGGGCGAATATGCTTGACGGGTGAAAGGATGTGTGGCCGAAGTGAACGTACCTGACGGAGCCGGCGCAGGAGCCGCCGCGCTGAAGGAATGGGCCGTCGCGGTCCGGGCGCTCGAGGAAGGGCGCCAGATCGTCGTCCTGCGCAAGGGCGGCATCGCCGAGGAGACCCGCCATTTCCGGCTGGAGCGGCCGGATTTTTATCTGCTCCCGGCTTATGAGCATCAGCGGCCGGAGCTTCTCAAGGAGGAAGCCCGCCCGATTCTGGACGAAGTGCTCGGAGAATGGGACGGTCCGGATGCGGGCGCGGTGTCGATATCGAGCTGGGCTCATGCGGTCGAGGATATTCCGGTTACGGACCCGGGCGTTCTGGAGCGGATCAGGGAGAGGCATATCTGGACGGATTCCTTTGCCGAGGAACGCTTGAAATGGAAGAAGCGGGATCCGCTGCATGTGCTGCTGCTTCGGGTGTACAAGCTGAGGCAGCCGCTGCGGCTGCCGATGGAGCCGGCTTTCACCGGCTGCAAGTCGTGGATTTCCTTGCCTGGGGGGCTTGGAGCCGATCATTCGGAGCCTGTGCTTGGAGACGAGGAGTTCAACCGAATGAGAATGGAAATCCGCAGCTTGCTCGGAGCGGCCGAGATTAATTGATTTATAACGAGTTTTATACTAAAATTATTATTGAGAACGACTGAGAATGACCTTCGGGCGCAATTGCTCCCGGAGACTCGCAAAGCAGACAGCTTCCACGGCGGAATCCGCCAGGCGGTACACCGTCGCCGGAAGTACTCATATTTGAAGGGAGCATTTCAAAGATGGCAACGCAATTCGTCATTGACGGACTCAAGGCAACGATCGAAGGCAAGGAAATTCTCAAAGGCATCAACCTCAGCATGAAGGGTGGAGAAATCCACGCGATCATGGGACCGAACGGAACGGGCAAAAGTACGCTGGCTTCCGCTCTCATGGGGCATCCGAAGTATGAAGTGACCGAAGGCACCGCGACGCTGAACGACGAGGATCTCATGGAAATGGCCGTGGACGAGCGCGCCCGCGCAGGCCTGTTCCTGGCGATGCAGTACCCGAGCGAGATTTCCGGCGTGACGAACTCCGACTTCCTGCGCAGCGCGATCAACGCCCGCCGCGAGGAAGGCAGCGAGATTTCCCTCATCAAGTTCATCCGCCAGATGGAAGGCAAGATGAAAGAGCTGGACATGAACCCCGAGTTCGCCCACCGCTACCTCAACGAAGGCTTCTCCGGCGGCGAGAAGAAGCGCAACGAGATTCTGCAGATGATGCTGTTGGATCCGAAGGTCGTCATCCTGGACGAAATCGACTCCGGCCTCGACATCGATGCCCTGAAGATCGTCGCGCAAGGCGTCAACGCGATGCGTTCCGAGGACCGCGCTTTCCTGGTCATCACTCACTACCAGCGCCTGCTGAACTATGTCAAGCCTGACTTCGTGCATGTCATGATGCAAGGCCGCATCGTCAAATCCGGCGGTCCTGAGCTGGCTGAGCGTCTCGAGGCGGAAGGTTATGACTGGGTTAAGGCTGAGCTTGGCATCGAAGACGAAACAGTCGGCCAAGCCTAAGACGGGAGGGAACCAGATGAGCACAGAAGTATCGAACCCCGTTGAACGGGCATATGCGGAAGAAGTATCCCGCGGCAAGGGCGAGCCGGCATGGCTGACCGCCCTGCGCGGCGAAGCGGCCGAGCTGTCGGCAAGCCTGGAATGGCCGAAGCCGGAGAAGACACGCATCGACCGCTGGAATCTCGGCGCGCTTGGCCAGCATGGCCAAACCACGCCGCTTGCTTCCGAGAACGAGCTGCCTGAGCAAGCGGCATCGCTCGTAGCCGGCGCGCAGGCGCTGCTGGTGCAGCGCGGATCGGGCAATGTCCTGCGCCGCCTGCCGGAGGAGCTGGCTGCCAAAGGCGTCATCTTCACGGATCTCGAGACGGCTGCTTCCGAGCATTCCGAGCTGCTGCAAAAATACCTGTTCAAGGCGATCGCCAAGGACGAGAACAAGCTGACGGCGCTGCACGCGGCGCTGTGGAACGGCGGCGTATTCCTGTACGTGCCGAAAAATGTCGAGGTCGAGGTTCCGCTGCAGGCCCTCTTCTACAACGAGGATGCATCGGTATCGTTCGCTCCGCATATCGTCATCGTGGCCGAGCGCCACAGCCGCGTGACTTATGTCGACAACGCTCTTACCGTAGGCGGAGGAGCCGACGCGGTCCACCATTCCATGGTGGAGATCTTCGTTGAAGCCGGCGCCCACGTCGACTTCGCTTCGATCCACCAGCTGGGCTCCAACGTAATCGACATGTCCGTACGCCGTGCGGTGCTTGAGAACGACGCGCGCATCCAATGGGTGATCGGCGATCTCAACGACGGCAATGTCATGTCCGACACGCTGTCCGTCCTCAAGGGCAACGGCTCCTCCTCGGATGCGGCCGTCGTCAGCATCGGCGCGGGCAAGCAGCGCATGAGCCTGACGACTCAGGCGAAGCATTTCGGCCTGAACTCCGACAGCAACATGGTCACCCGCGCCGTCATGAGAGACGAAGCGACGGCGATCATCAACGGCATCACCAAGATCGAGAAGGGCGCGACCAAAGCCAACGGCGTTCAGACGGAGAAAGTTCTCATGCTGAATCCGAAAGCACGCGGAGACGCGAACCCGATCCTTCTCATTGACGAGGATGACGTAACGGCAGGCCACGCGGCCAGCGTAGGGCAAGTCAACCCCGAGCAGGTCTACTACTTGATGAGCCGGGGCATTTCCAAGCAGGATGCAGAACGGCTCATCATCTACGGATTCCTGGCGCCGGTTGTAACTGAAATTCCGATCGACGCGGTCCGCGAGCAGCTGCAGCAACTGCTCGAAAGGAAGCTGAACGCCTAATGAATATCGAGGAGATCAGGAAGCAGTTCCCGATTCTTCATCAAGAGGTGAACGGGCATCCGCTCGTTTACCTCGACAGCGCGGCGACTTCCCAGAAGCCGCGTTCCGTCATTGAGGCCGTCAAGCGGTATTACGAGTATGACAACTCCAACGTACATCGCGGCGTCCATACGCTGGGCTCCCGTGCTACGGACGCCTACGAAGGCGCCCGGGCGCGCGTCGCGGAGTTCATCGGCTCTCCTTCGCCGGAGCAGATCATCTTCACACGCGGCACGACTTCCGCGCTGAATCTGGTCGCGTCGGGATATGCCCCGTCCGTATTGGAGGAAGGCGACGAGATCGTCATTACGCCGATGGAGCATCACAGCAATCTGATTCCATGGCAGCAGGCGGCCAAGCGCTCCGGCGCGGTGCTGAAGTATATTCCGCTGCAGCCGGACGGCTCGATCTCGCTCGAGGACGTGGAGAAGACGATTACGGACCGTACCAAGATCGTATCCGTCATGTACGTCTCCAACGTGCTCGGCGTCATCAATCCGATCAAGGAAATCACCGAGATCGCGCATCGCAGCGGCGCCGTGATGGTCGTCGACGGCGCGCAGAGCACGCCGCACATGAAGATCGACGTGCAGGCGCTCGATTGTGACTTCTATGCCCTTTCCGGGCACAAAATGTGCGGGCCTACCGGCATCGGAGCGCTCTACGGGCGCAAGTCGCTGCTGGAGAACATGGAGCCGATTGAATTCGGCGGCGAAATGATCGACTTCGTCGACCTGCAGGATTCCACCTGGAAAGACATTCCTTGGCGCTTCGAGGCCGGCACTCCGATCATCGCAGGCGCGATCGGCCTTGCGGCAGCGATCGACTTCCTGGAGGAGATCGGCCTCGACAACATCGACCGTCACGAGAAGGAGCTTGCGGCCTATGCCTACGGCAAGCTGTCGGAGATCGACGGCATTACGATCTACGGTCCGCGCGAGGGCCGCGTCGGCCTGATTACGTTCAATCTCGACGACGTGCATCCGCATGACGTGGCGACGGCGCTCGACTCCGAAGGCATCGCCGTGCGGGCCGGCCACCATTGCTGCCAGCCGCTGATGCGCTGGCTGGATGTATCGGCCACTGCGAGGGCAAGCTTCTATCTGTACAATACCGAGCAGGATGTCGACGCTCTGGCGGCTTCCCTGCTGCGGACAAAGGAGTTCTTCGGACATGCAATTGGATGATTTGTACCGCAGGGTCATCATGGATCACTATAAAAACCCGCGCAACCGTGGTACGATGGACGAAGACGCCGTTACGATCAACCTCAACAATCCGACCTGCGGCGACCGCATTTCTCTCCAGCTCCAGCTGGAAGGAGACGTGGTCAAGCAGGCGAAGTTCACCGGAGAAGGCTGTTCCATCAGCATGAGCTCGGCTTCCATGATGACGGAGGCGGTCAAGGGCCGCACGCTTGAAGAGGCTTACGCCATGGCCGACAGGTTCTCCTCTCTCATGAAGGGCGAGCCGGTGGAATTCGAGGAGCTTGAAGATATAGAGTCCCTGTCGGGCGTGAACAAATTCCCGGCGCGCATCAAGTGCGCCACCCTGGCCTGGAACGCCCTGCGCAAGGGCGTCGAGGCTCAGGGCAAGTAGGCTTGATTGCAGTCCGTCGCTTCTGCGACGGTTTTGGTTGGTGACTTTCCGTTAAGCAGGATAACGCAGAAAGCGATGAATTCTGGAGAAGCGCAGGTCCGACAACTCCATTGATTCTTTGCAGCAATAGCGCAAAGGGAGTGTCGGCAAGCGGTCGCCTTTGTTCCCGGATTCCAACTGTCAGTTGATGTTGAAAGGAATCTGGGAGCAACAGCGATTGGAAGAATCATTGGTTTCGGAGTGAATACTGTGCAATGGGGAGTTCCAATCCCATAACAAGGAGCGTGAAAACCATGGCAAAATCGATGCCGGAAATGGAAGAATATAAATACGGATTCCGCGACGAGCACAAATCCATTTTCCAGTCGGGCAAAGGCCTGACCCCGGAAATCGTCCGTACGATCTCCGAAATGAAAGGCGAGCCGGAATGGATGCTTAAATTCCGCCTCAAGTCCCTGGAGCAGTTCAACAAAATGCCGATGCCGACATGGGGCGGCAACATGGACGATCTTGATTTCAACGACATCCAGTACTATGTCAAGCCTTCCGAGAAGCAGGGCAAGACATGGGAAGAAGTGCCGCAGGAAATCAAGGAGACGTTCGACAAGCTGGGCATTCCGGAAGCCGAGCAGAAGTTCCTCGCCGGCGTATCCGCCCAGTACGAATCCGAGGTCGTCTACCACAGCATGCAGGAAGACCTCGAGAAGCAGGGCGTCATCTTCATGGATACGGACTCCGCTATCCGCGAGCATCCCGAGATTTTCCGCGAGCACTTCGGCACGGTCATTCCTCCGGCGGACAACAAGTTCGCTGCGCTGAACAGCGCGGTATGGTCCGGCGGCAGCTTCATCTATGTTCCTAAAGGCGTCAAATGCGAGGTGCCTCTGCAGGCTTACTTCCGCATCAACTCCGAGAACATGGGCCAATTCGAGCGCACGCTGATCATCGCCGACGAAGACAGCTTCGTGCACTACGTCGAGGGCTGCACGGCTCCGGTCTACAGCACGAACTCGCTGCACAGCGCGGTCGTCGAGATCATCGTGAAGAAGAACGCCCGCGTCCGCTACACGACGATCCAGAACTGGGCTCCGAACATCTACAACCTCGTCACCAAGCGCGCCGTTGCTGAAGAGAACGCCACGATGGAGTGGGTCGACGGCAACATCGGCTCCAAGCTGACGATGAAATACCCGGCTGTCGTCCTGAAGGGACGCGGAGCGAAAGGCATGGTTCTGTCCATCGCCGTCGCAGGCAAAGGCCAGCATCAGGATGCCGGCGCGAAGATGATCCACCTTGCTCCGGACACGACGTCGACGATCGTCTCCAAGTCGATCTCCAAGCACGGCGGCAAAGTATCCTACCGCGGCCTGACCTCCTTCGGACGCAATGCCGAAGGCGCCAAAGCCAACATCAAATGCGATACGCTCATTCTCGACAATCAGTCCACGTCCGACACGATCCCGTACAACGAGATCATGAACGACAACGTGACGCTCGAGCATGAAGCGACCGTCTCCAAAGTATCCGAGGACCAGCTCTTCTACCTGATGAGCCGCGGTCTGACGGAAGCCGAGGCGACGCAGATGATCGTCATGGGCTTCATCGAGCCGTTCACGAAGGAGCTGCCGATGGAGTATGCGGTCGAGATGAACCGTCTCATCAAGTTCGAGATGGAAGGCTCGATCGGTTAATCCGCTCAAGCCATTCTCCCCGTGCTTAGCACAAATAGAGCAGGCGCCCCATTTGAGGCGCCTGCTCTATTTGCGCATTCAGTTGCTCATATCCGTAAATCCCGGAGCATGCTCGTTCGGCATGTCCGGGTTGAACGGAACCGGATAACCTAGCGGTGGAGGCGTGACCTGCAGCTCGCCGCCGCTGCGGCTCGGGGTCTGGCCGCTGAAGATTCCCCGATGCGGGTATCGTCTAGGCGTACTTGTCGAGATCGTAATTCGGCACCGGGAACAGCTTGCCCCAGCTGACGCCGAGCGTCTCGAGCGCCTTGGCGAATGCGTTCTGATGCGCGTTGTCGCGCACGATCAGGAAGCCGAGCGTCTCCCGGAACGTTTTGTTGGAGCTCATCTCATAAATGCGGGACTTCTGAAGGACGCCGGTCGATTCCAGGACGACGTTGTCTGCTTGCTTCTCGGAAGAGAGTTCATTTCCCGAACATTTCCGCTATGCCCAGCGGGTCGAAATAGAGGCAGCAGCTGCCCAGCATGACCATCTGTCCGTATTTTTCCTGGTAATGGATGATCGATCTCCCGAGGAACTCCTCCGTTACCTCCAAATAATCCGCAATCTCGAATGCATTGCGGCAGCCCGCCCGGTAGGCGTCGACGAAGTCGGGTAAAGGAATCAGCTTCTCGTAAGCCCAGTTGCGGGCTCTCTTTTCCTGCTTGCGGTTGACCAGCTTGGACTGATCGGTGATGTCGCCTGCCGTGGTATGATAATGCCCCAGCTCCTCGGCGAGAATGCAGCCCTTCTCGGCTGCGGTGGGGATGTTCCGGTTCAGCAGGATGGCCTGGCTGGATCTGCTCTCGATATAGAGTCCCTTGATTTCTTCCGGCAAATCGGCCTTTTCACTCAGAAAGACGGGCGTTTCCCGCAGCAGGCTTTCATATTTCGTCATGAACCCTCTCTCCTAAACCGAATGCTATTTTTTGGACAAGGCGATGCGCACCGCCAGCTTGATCTGCTCCAGCTCCTGGCTGGACAGCGGACCTTCATGGCCGACCCGGTGGGCGGCAAGCGTCAGAATCTCTTCATCGCTAAATTCGCTGGTCCGCAGACTGCCATCCGAAGCTGCCCTGTCTCCGGAATCTCCTGCAGGACCGGCGTCGAAGCGGCCCATTGACCGTCCGAGCAAATAATCGGAAGAAACGCCGAGAATATCGGAGAGCTGGTTAAGCTTGTCGCTCGGCGGAGCGCTCTTGTCCCGTTCATAACTGGAAATATTGGCTTCCGTCATTTGAAGCCTGACGGCAAGCTGCATTTGCGTCAATCCTCGTTTGATCCGGTATTCCCGGATTCGTTTGCCTAATGACATGTCTGCGACCTCCGTTCGATCCTTTTTCAGCTATTGCCCAAATATAATTTGAGTGCTATAGTAGGGATACATTTCGTGGATAACCAGCATTTGGACGGTCTGGATGTATGCAGGGGCATATGGTTTATAATGACGATGAAAACGGGAAAACAAGGAAAGCTCATCGATTTCGCTCAAATTATATTTTACTTCTAGGCTCGATTATATAAGCAAAACGTCCAAAGCACAAGCCGGATGTGAGGAGAGAGGCTTCACCCGAAAATAACTCAAATATAATTTTAGCTATATCCAAGGAGGATGACAGATGGAGATTGGAAGACAGCGTGAAATGATGCCGGCATCCGCGGCCCCCCGCAAAACGATCGAGGAGCTGGTCGAGGAGCTGGACAACAAGCAGGTCGAAAGCCTCGTCCGCGATGCGGCCAAGCGATACCGCGCGATCGGCGTTCAAGCGAAGGCTCTCGGCAATTACTCGATTGGAGGCGGCATGACGGTCAGCCGGCTCAATCAGGAGGATCAGCTTCAAGATTTGCACAAGCGTCTCCGTCCTATGCCTTCCTATATGTATTTGAACGCACATGAGCAGAAGCTGGAGACCGTTGCCCACGCTTACCTGGACAAGTACCCGGCGGGTACGAAAGCTCAGCTGGCCGCCATTCCGAAAAAGGGCGCCGATCTGGAGGACGACAGGCTGCTGCGTGAGCTGAGAGGCAAGGTCGAGAAGGTGGTCGAAGCGAGAGCCGGGAGGCAAGGGGATTACGATGCCGTGATCGAAAGAATGACGAAGCTGCAGGCGCTGCTGGAGGAAAAGGAGCAGACGGATGAAGCGGTCCGTCTTGTGGAGGAGGAGCGGGACGGCTTCGGCCAGCTCATCCGGCTGTATTACCTGGAGCAAAGAACGGCGGATTCCGCGGCCATCGCTTTATGTGTATCGAGGCCGACCTTCTTTCGCTGGAAGCCGCAGGCGGCAAGGATGTTCCTTCGGGTGCTGGAGTGGCAGCGGGGGTGAGGGGAATCTGGAGGAGAGGAAAAGGAACAACCAAGGCAAGCTTCCGAATCGCGGAGCTTGCCTTTTTCATTGCACTCGACAGGCGGAACTTGCGGACTTGAATCGGGATGAGACGGTGTTGAGACGGGAATGAGACGGATATGAGCCTTTGAGGCGGGTTTGTCCGTGCTAATATGCTAGTATCAGGAACGATGAAAGAGAGAAGCCGTCCGGCATACAGGACGGCTTCCTTTCGTTTTCATGCAAGCCTGATGATGCGAGAGCTGGACGAAAGGAGGAATGGCCGTGTCCGTAATGGGCGCGATAACCGTAGACGATCCGGAGAATCTCCGGAAGCGGTTGAAGGATTTGGAGAAGGAGTGGCCCGCGCTGATGGGACGAGTGCTGGCCGAGGAGGCCGGCAAGCTGGCCGCCATGGCTGCGGAGCATACTCCTCCCTTATGGGCGGGCAGCCGCCGCGGCTGGAAAACCGGCCCCGTCAAGACGGGCGGAGCGCTGATGAGCGTGGATGTCTACCACCCCGATCCTGCGGCGGCGAAGCTCGAATACGGGAGTCGCGACGGAGGAGGCCGGCAGCAAGGGCGGTTCATGCTGGCGCTGGCGATGTCCCGGCTGGAAAGGGAATGGCCGGCAACGCTTGGACAAGCGCTGGATGCCATGCTCAGCGGCAAGGGGGGAGCGGGACGATGACAGCGATGAAACAAGTGGCGATGGCCGTCTCCCGCTCGCTGCAAGCCGAGTTTCCCGGCGTTCCCGTCATCAACGGGGAGGAGCCGGGCGGCGGGCCTCCAGCCGCGGGGGCGTATTTCGAGGTGAGGCTCCTGGCAGGAAGCCGTCAGCATCAGCTCGGAGGCCGGTACCGGCAATCGGACACTCTTCTCGTCGCCCACCGGCCGGCCGAAGGCGCGTTGGCGGCGACGCCGGCGGATTCGCTTTACCGGCTGCTGGACCTGGTGACGCTGCCGGATGGGACGGCTGCCAGAGGGAGCGGCATCAGCCACGAGCTGGTCGACGGGATGCTTTATGCAAAGGCGGCCTACGTTTCCTACGGCGGGGTGCAGCAAGAGCCGGGCATCATGATGCACAAATTAATGGAGGAGGTTGAGCCGATTGGCCCGACAAACGAAGGAAGAAAGCGGCATGCCTGAGGAACAGGCTGTCTATGGCAAGGAACAGCTTTTGGCCAGCGAGCTCTACTTCCCGCTGCGCGATCTGCTGACCGTGCTGCTGGAGGACGGAGCGTCTTATACAAAAGAGCAGGTAGCGGAGAAAGTGGACGAATTCATGAAAAGGGAGGCCGTATAACATGGCAGGAGGCACATTTACAGCAATGAACAAGGTAAGGCCGGGCGTCTATATCAACTTCGCAACGAGCGGGGCTCCGGTTGTTCTCGGAGAACGGGGAACGGTGGCGCTGGCGCTGCCGCTGTCTTGGGGAGCTCCGAGCGCGCTGACGGTTCTCGGTGCGGGAGAGGATACGACGGCGAAGCTCGGCTACAGCTTGGCGGCTCCGGAAATGCTGCTGGTCCGCGAGGCGTTCAAGCGCGCCAGCCGGCTGCTGCTGTACCGACTGAATGGAGGAACAGCTGCCAAGGCGACGAGCGGCACGCTGACCGCTACAGCCAAATATGCCGGCGTCCGAGGCAACGCTCTGTCGATTGTCATTGCGGCGAGCGTGGACAAGGCCGGCCAATTCGATGTGACGACGATGCTCGAAGGAGTCGCGGTGAACAAGCAGACGGTGGCGAACATCGCCGGTCTGGCGGCGACCGACTGGATCGTCTGGAGCGGAACGGGCGAGCTGGCGGCGACAGCGGGAGCGCCTCTGACCGGCGGCGCCGATGGAACGGTGACGAACCAGAATTATACGGATTTCCTTGCCGCTATCGAGCTGCAGGATTTCAATACGGTCGTTTACACGGGTACCGATGCCGTCATTAAAGGGCTCTTTGCCGCCTTCGTCAGCCGTATGCGCGAGGATGAGGGACGCAAGATCCAGACCGTGCTGGAAAATTACACGACGGCCAATGACGAAGGCGTCATCAGCGTCAAGAACGGCGTCAAGCTGGACAACGGCACCGTGCTCACCGCCGGCCAGACCGCGGTATGGGTAGCAGCCGCTACGGCTGCCGCAGCGGCGAATGAATCGCTGACTTATTCCCGTTATGAGGGTGCGGTCGATGCGGCTCCTCGCATTACGAACTCGGCGACGATCGCCGCCCTGCAGGGAGGCGAGTTCCTGTTCACGGCACGGGGAGGCGGCGTCGTGGTGGAGCAGGATATCAACTCCTACCGCTCGCCGACGGCCCTGAAGGGCAAGGTGTTCGGCAAAAATGCGGCGCTGCGCGTGCTGGATGGCTTGGCCAACGATTTCAAGAACGCGTTCGAGAATTTCTATATCGGGAAAATGGCCAACAACGACAACGGCCGCTCCCTATTCCGCAAGGACTGCGTGAAGCTGATGGATCAATATCAGGCTATCGGCGCCATCCAGAATTTCGATCCCGGCCAGGACATCAGCGTGTCGCAGGGAGCGGAGCCGGATACGGTCGTTGTGAATGCCGCGATTCAGCCGGTCGACTCGATTGAAAAAATCTATATGAAAGTTCAGGTGAAGTAAAATGACGACTCCTTTTCTGAGGGCCGGGGACACTCTTTCCGGATATTCGGGCACGGCATTTGCCACGATCGACGGGCAGAATGTCGAAATGTTCTTTGTCAAAAACCTGCGTGCCACGGCGAAGAAAAACAAGGCCGACATCAAGACGCTCGGCAACCGCAACACGCAGAAAAAAGCGACCGGCTGGGAAGGCACCGGCACGATGACGATCTATTATGTCACTTCCCGTTTCCGCGAGATGATGCAGAAATATATTCAAACGGGCGTCGATACCTACTTCGACATCACCGTCGCCAATGAGGATCCGGCTTCTGCCATCGGCAAGCAGGTTGTCTCTCTGATCGGCGTCAATCTCGACGAAATCGTCATGGCCGCTCTCGACGTGGAGTCCGACGCGCTGGATGAGGAAGTGCCGTTCACGTTCCACAACGTTCTCATCACCGACAAATTCACCGACCCGATTCCGGGCTAACCCAAGGAGGAATGAACCATGAGCATGAAAATGTTTTTCGCGGACAACGCCGTACAGGCGGAGCCGCAGGATGTTGTCGTCTCGGACCGTTTTCTGGACGCCTCCGGGCGTCCGGCCGCCTGGAAGCTGCGCGCGATCTCCGAAGAGCTCAATGAAGAGATTCGCGGCGCCTCGACCAAGCGGACTAAAGGAAAGGGGAGCTCGGGCGTGCCCGAGCTCGACTACAACGCCTACCTGGGCCGAATGGTCGCCGCATGCGTCGTCTATCCCGACCTGAACGACGCCGAGCTGCAGCAATCCTACGGCGTACGCGGCGCATCCGCCGTCGTGCGTAAAATGCTGCTCGCGGGAGAGTTCGCCAATCTGGCGGCCAAGGTGCAGGAAATCAACGGCTTCGACCGCGATGTCAGCGAGATTTCCGATGAAGTAAAAAACTGATCGACGAGGGCGATGCGGAATGGAACTACGCCTACTTCGCCCTCAATGAATACAATCTGATGCCCTGGGAATTCGCCGCGCTGTCCGCGCGGCAAAAAGGGGCTCTGATCGGGATGGTGCGGGTACGTCTGGAAGCCGAGAAGAGATCGCGGCTCCAGTCGTCCGCCGGTTCCCGCAGGCGTTAGAGGCAAGGAAAGGAGGAATGAAATGGCGACTTTGCAGGCGACATTGGTGCTTTACGACCGGTTCTCCGCCGGCCTAAGGCAGGTGAACAAAGCGCTGGAGCAGACGATCAAGCTGACGGACAAGCTTCAGGCCAAGCTGGGAAAACCGCTGGATGTTCGGATTCGGACCGATTCGGCCTCGCGGCAGCTCAATTCGGTGCAGAAGCGGATCATCGCGATGAATAAAAGCAACCTCGTTCTGAACGGGGTCCGGATCCGTATCGACGGGGCTGCGCTGCGTTCGCAAATTCAAGCTGCGCTGGATTCCGGGCCGTTCAAGATCAAGCTGGCGACTGATGTCTCGAGCTCGGGCAGCGGGGCATCATCTCCGGGGAAAGGTTTGGGCTCTGCGCTTAAGGGAGCGTATGACGCAATCGCTCCGATCTTCAAGGAATCGGTCGGCGGGGCTATGGAACGCAAACGGCAAATCGATGCTTATTCGGCTCGTGCCGGAAGCGATACCGGCGGTCAGTTCATTTTCGATGCCGTCAACAAGCAGGCCTTGAAGGCCAATTACGATCCGGCCGAGGCCCATAAGTCCGCGATGTCCATGATCGGAACGACAACGGACCCGGCGATGCTGACGGCACTGAATGGCATCGCCATGAGAATGCAGAAGCTGAGCCCGTCCAAAAATCTGGAGTCGGCAACGGGCTCGCTCAAAGGCTTGATGACGGGCGATCCCAAGGCTTTTCTGGAAAGCTCCGGCATCAGCCAGAAAAATCTGGACGACAGCGGCGCCATGAAAAAGGCGGCGGAAGGGGACCTGACCGGCTTTCTCGCTTCAATGGACAGCTTGCTGAGCAAGCAAGGGATGAGCCAGGAAAGCTTCGAGAAGGCGACGAACAGTCCCGCAGCCCAGGTGGAGGGCTTCAAGCAGCACATTAATGACGGCAAAGCCCAAGCCGGCATGCCGGCTCTCGAAGCTCTCATGCCGACGCTCGACAAGCTGAGCGAGGCTTTCAATGCCGGCAGGTTCGATCCGTTCTTCGAGGCGCTTTCCGCCGGTCTGTGGGTGGTGGCGGAGCTGCTCAGCCTTGCGGCGGATGCGGCGTTTTTCCTGTTGGACGTGTTCACGAACAACGGCGATGCCGTCATTGCCATTATCGCCGGTCTCGGGGCTGTCGCAATTCCGATGATGATCGGCCAATTATGGGCGATGCTGCCGGCGTTGTGGGCAATGGTCGCTCCGGTGCTGTCGACGGCGGCAGCCTGGCTGGCGATGAACTGGCCGATTCTGCTGATTATCGCCGTGATAGGCGGGCTGGTGTACATCATGCTGAGCATGGGGGCGACGGTGGGAGAAATCATCGGAGGCGTCATTGGGGCTTTCTATATGCTTGGAGGAGCGATTTACAACATCATTGCGGCTTGTTGGAATCTATTTGCCAGCTTCGCCGATTTCATCATCAATCTGTTCGTGGACCCGGTATTTACGGTCCAAAAGCTGTTCTATGATTTGGCTACCTTCTTCGGCAATGCCATGTACCAGATGCTTTACGGCGCAGAAACGTTCGCCGGAGGCTTCATGAAGGTGATCTTGGAAGGAATCAACGTTGTACTAGACGGATTCAATGGGCTTCTCGGCCTGTACAACAAGCTTACCGGCTCCGACATCAAGCCGGTCGATCCGTTTAAAACGGATAATATCCATGCCATCAGCGACAAATACAAGGATTTGATGGGCAAGTACCTGAAGGAGCCGGAAGGGAAAAGCAAAAAATACCTCCCGAGAATGGATATGGCGAATCTGCAGGACCTCAACAAAAAAGGAATGGATACGGGGATAAACCTGACGGGCAAAGTCGCTAAATTTGCCGGCAGCTTCGACTTCTCGGCCGGTCCCAAGGATGCGGACAAATACAAAGGCGTTACCAACTTCCCTCCGCAGGACAAAAACGGCGCCCAAGCCAAAACGGAAGCGCTGACTGGCTTCGGGGCTGCCGGCAAGGGCGGCATCGGCACCATCGACAAGGTCGGCGAAGTCGGCAGCATCAAGGATGAGGTGAACATCGGCAGCGAGGATCTCAAGGTCATGCGCGATATGGCCGAGATCAAGGCGCTGCAGAACTTCGTCACCTTGACGCCGACCGTTCAGGTCACGACAGGCCCTGTCATGAAAGAGATGGATGTCGATCAGATCATCGGCAAAATCGACGCTTATATGGTTCAGGAGCTGAGCGCCTCGGCTCAGGGAAGCTTTGGGGTTTAAGCCGCTTGGTCTTGAAAAATAAACGGCAGGGTGCACGAAGGGCGTAAAGGAGGTTCGAAAGCGTGAGCAGTACAACGGCAAAACAAGGGGACGATTCCGGAACAAGCGAAAAAATCATACCGGTTCTGCTTCCGTTCACGATCTGGCTCAGCTGGGACAACAGCACGGAAGGATTCCCGCTTCCGGTCATGCCGGAAAAGATCAGCATCAGCCGAGGCGGCAGATCGAGCGACTATCAAGTGCTCGGGACGGGAAGCGTATCGGTGCCCGAGAGTCCCGAGCTGGCCGAAATCAGCTTCGAGAGCTTTTTTCCGCAGCAGAAAACTTATCCGTTCATTCATCCTTACTATTCAATCAAGGAAAAGGAAGTGGTGAAGGAAGGGGTCGTCATCAAGCAATTCTTCAAGCTTAAGCCGCCAAGCTTCTACGTCCAATCCATAAATAAATGGATGGCCAGCGGGTATCCGATCCGGGTCATCTACATCGGCGCCGATGCGGCCAAAGGCAATATCATCAATTTGCCGATGACGATCGAATCGTTCGAGCGTTACGAGGAGGCGGGCTCGGCGGGAGATGTGTTCTACTCTCTGAAGCTCAAGGAATACGCCTTCTTCTCTCCGCGCAAAGTCAAGGCCGTGCAGAAAAACGGGCAGACCGCGCTTCGCAAGGAGGCTTCCACACGCCCGGATGAAAGAATCCCGCCGCAGAAGTACGTTCTGCGTTCCGGCGATACGCTGATCGGAGTGTCGAAGTCGCAGCTGGGCGATTCCGGCCGCTGGCGTGAAATCCAAAAGCTGAACGGCATCAAGGATTCCGAGCTGAATCGGCTGCAGGCCGGACGCACTCTGCAGCTGCCGCCGAAAAAGAGGTGAGCGCGCTGTACGAAGTGTTGATCGACAATCTGGACGGCACGTTATGGAACGTGACGGAGTCCATCTCCCAAATGACCTGGAAGACGAGCCGAATCGGCAAGCCTTCCTCTCTTGAAGCGACTCTCGTGTATGCCAAAGGAATGGATAGAGGCGGCTTCAAGGCCGAAAACGGAAATCCTATTCAAGTCAAGCTGGACGGGAAAGGCTTTTTTCTGGGGCGGATCTTTTCGGTGGATGACAGCGAGGAAGCCTCGATCCAACTGCTCGCCTATGACCAGCTGCGCTATCTGAGCGAGAGCGATACGTATATCCGCAAAAACATTCGGGCGGACGAGGTCATCCTCGACCAATGCAAGGCGATCGGACTGACGGTCGGCAAGCTGGCGAACACGGTCCATCGAATTCCCAAGGTTTCCGAGGACGGGCAGAAGCGCATCGACATCGTCAGCCGGGCTCTGGATTCGACGCTGATGGCCAATGGAGACCTGTATGTGCTCTACGATGATTTCGGCAAGGTGACGCTGACTCATGTGCGCGATATGGCGGCGGATATCGTGCTTGGAGATGAAAGCCTCGTATACGGCTACAAGCGCAAAAAAAGCATCGAAGACGACACGTACAACTTCATCAAGCTGGCCCGTGACAATAAAGACGGCGTCCGGCAGGAGTTCGTGGAGCCGGATAAAGGCTCCATGAACCGATGGGGCAAGCTGCAATATTATCAGAAGGTCGACGAGAAATTGAACGAGCAGCAGATCAGGGAGATGGCGAAGCGGTTCCTGGCCGTGAAAAACCGGGAGCAGCAGAAATTCTCGCTCGAGGCGCTCGGCTATCCGGGGCTTCGGGCAGGCATGAAGGTCCAGGTTACGGTGGACAAGCTGGGGCTGAACCGGTTTTTCCTGATCGAGGAATGCACCCATAAGCTCGATGGGAACAAGCATACGATGTCATTGGAAATGAAGGTGGTTGCCGATGGGCCTGAATGATTCCGTCAAAGCGATTGCCGAAGGCTGCGTCAACGCCATGAAGCTGGCCGACGTCATGCCCGGCGTCGTCGTGTCGGCTGGGCCGCTGGTCGTTCGCGCCGATCAGCGGCTGAATCTGGATGACGATTTCTTGATCGTGCCGGAGCATCTGACCGAGCAGAAGCTCGAGATCGGGGGCTCGGAGATTCTGCTTCGCAAAGGTCTGGAAGCCGGGGATCGGGTCGTGCTGATCCGGCAGCAGGGAGCCTTGAACTTCTATGTGGCGGGGAGGCTGGCGCCATGATGAAGGTGGAAGGCGCTTCTCTGGGAGCCGCCGTCGAAGAAGAGCTTCAGACCAGCCGCACTTATCGGCTGGACCTGGACAACGGACGCATCGCCGGGATGATCGATTCCCTGGATGCGGTGGAGCAAGCCGTGTATAAGATTCTCGACACGGACCGGTTTGCTCATTTCATTTATTCGGATAATTACGGGATGGAGAAACAGCTGGGACAAAGGATCGTGCATGATCTGGAACGGCTCGTGACCGAAGCGCTGCTGGCGGACGACCGCATAACGGGCGTCGAGCAATTCCGCATGGAAGCGTCCGGGGACGAGGCGCGTGTTTCATTTCGGGTACGGTCCGTGTTCGGGAGCCTATCCGTCTCCTATGGGAGGAAGCCGGAATGAAGCTGTACGAAGACCGCACGTTTGAGACGATTCTGGAGGAAATGCTGGATTCCGCAAGCGATGCGGTGGATAAGCGGGAAGGCAGCATCCTCTACGATGCGCTGGCGCCCGCCGCCCGCAAGCTGGCGGAGGCTTATGCCGAGCTGGGCAGGCAGAATCTGCTCGGCTATGCGCATACATCCAGCGGGGGTGAGCTGAGGGCGAGGGGCGCGGATTTCGGAGTCGATCCGCTGCCTGCGGAGTCCGCCGTACGGGAAGGGTTGTTCGCGGATGCGGCCGGAGCTCCTCTGGATGTGGCGGCAGGGAGCTTGTTCGGAGCCGGAGGCTTGCTGTTCCGAGTGCGGGCGCGGCTAGCGCCCGGCCGGTGGGAGCTTGTGTGCGAGAGCGCTGGAGAGCAGGGCAATCTTCCGACCGGTCCGCTGCTGCCGCTTGAATATGTAGATGGACTTGCTACGGCTGTTCTTGGCGGAGTGCTGAAGCCGGGCAAGGACGAGGAAGACGACGAAGCGTTCCGTGAACGCTTCTTTGCGCATGTCCGCACGCCGCCGACGAGCGGCAACCGCGCAGCCTTCCGCAGCTGGGCGCTTGAGATCGGCGGTGTCGGGGACGCCTACGTGCTGCCGGCGTGGAAGGGGCCGAATACGGTCAAGATTTTGCTGCTGGACAAGAAAAAGGTTCCCGCTTCGGCCGACATCGTGAAGGCGGTAAAAGCCTATATCGATCCTGCGGCGGGCCTCGGAGAGGGGATGGGCGAAGGCGCGGCTCCGGCCGGCGCGGTCGTGACGGTGGAGGCGGCTCCCCTCGTAAATGTGGAAATCACGGCTACGATTTCCCGTACAGGCACCCGGTCCTTGGCCCAGATCCAGGCTGATTTCGCGGAGGCCGTCCGCTCTCATCTGGCGGACATCGCCTATGGCGATGATCGCAGCGTCAAGTATGCGCGGATTGGAACGCTGCTGCTGGATACTCCGGGCGTTCAGGATTATTCCTCCTCCTCGTTGATGCTGAATTCGGGCAGCGCCAATGTTGCGGTCCCGGCCGGATCCGTGGCAGCGCTGAAGGCGGTGACTCTGCGTGAATGACGGCTTCGCATCATTAAGGGGGATAGCTGATTTTCCGGCCGCCGCCTCCGCGCTGATGGCGGAATGGCCGGAGTTCTATCAGGATGTGCGGGAGATGCAGGCGATCGCGGCTGCCGAAGGAAGCCAGCTGGACCGGCTGCGCGCCGAGCTGGCGGAGCAGCTGCAGCAGCGCTTCGCCTCGACCGCAACCTGGGGCCTGGAGGATTGGGAGCGGGAGCTGGGCATAACCCCGAAATCGGTCATGCCGCTGGAGCAGCGGAGGGCGGTCGTGCTGTCCAAGATCCGCGGCTTCGGCAAGTTCAGCGGGCAGCTGCTCAAGTCGGTCGCCCAAGCGTACGAGAACGGACAGATCGAGGTCGGCTACGATCCGGCGATCGGCACCTTCACGATCCGCTTCGTCAGCACGTTGGGGCTGCCGCCTAACCTGGCCGATCTCAAGGCGGCGGTCGGCGAGGTCCTGCCGGCCCATTTGCTGGTGAAGTATGTTTTTCGGTATTTGGCATTGGAAGAAATCGAAAGGCTCGAGCTTCAAGCGGTGCAACTGCGGCTGCTTGGCGATTTCGCACCTTTTCTTGATGAAGGAGGAGAATGAATGCCGGTATTTACCCCTATTCTCAATTTGCTGAAAAAAGTGGCAGGTGTCGATCCGCCAACGGATACTTTCAATATCCAGACGATGATGAATGACAATTGGGATAAGGTCGATCAGGCGATCGGACTTAAAAACGGCAATGCCGACGTTCGGGTTGCCACAACCGGCGATTTGGCGTTATCCGGTGAAATCACCGTCGACGGCGTTGTGCTCAAAGCGGGCGACCGAGTGCTGGTAAAAGCTCAGACGGATAAAAAACTCAACGGCATCTACATCGTATCTGCTGCTGCATGGAAACGCTCTCCGGACGCGGATGCTTCGGAGAAGCTGGCGGCAGGGTTGTCCGTGTTCGTGCGGGAAGGTTCGGCCGGAGCGGGAACAGCTTGGCGGTTGACCGGAGCAGGCAAGCCGGTGCTTGGCACGAGCGATCTTTCTTTCACGCAGCTTGGCTCGCCGCTGGCGGCTACAGCTACACCGGGAACGGTTGCCCTCCGGGACGGAGCGGGACGCCTCAAGGCGGCGGCACCGTCCGCAAGCGACGACGTTGCGCGGAAGGATACGGTGGACAGCGCGGTGAGCAGTTTACAGGCTTCTCTTAATGCGGCTGTTACTCCACTGCAAGCTGATTTAGCAAATGCCGCTCCAGTTAACTTGTCTCTTGTCCCCGGAACACAAACAATTACTGTCCCTCGGGATAATCTGTTAAACGTAACGAGCATTAGAGGGAGAACTCTAGTGAATCTCATTGGACGAGTAGGGAATATGGACTTTATAAGTAATTGGCCAGGAAGCAATGTCACCGTAACGTCAGACACGACCAATTTTACAACCGGAACGTCAGGGGCAAAACTTACGATTGGTTCTGGAACTACGAAAACCTTTTACCTTCGTGGAGATACGGGTCTTCTAGCAAAGGCTAAAGCAGGAAGATATTACATTGGTATTATGGATATAAAGAGTGGTACCTCTGCTCTCACCTCCATAAAAATAAATGTTGGATCTGGAGCAGCATCTAACAACACGATAACAACATCAAAGTTTACTGCGGTGTGGGGGAAGTACACTCCAGCAACAGACGAAAACTGTGGCATACAGATCGATGCAAGCAGTGCATCCAGCGGGCAAATTTTATATGCCGATAGTGCCCGAATTTATGAAGTTACTTTGACAGAGTATACAGCTCTTAATAGCATGACTGCCGATCAGATTGCTGCCAAATATCCCTATGTAGATGATGTAAAGAATGTTAATGGAATCTATATCCGTAGAGCAGCCGCTCAAGCTGCAGATGACCAATATCAATTTTTTCCGGACGCCAATTTAGCATCAAATTTGGATGGAAGCATTTTTGATGAGCTATATACTGATAGTCTCGGACAGGCAAGAGTTAAGCGATGGTTTAAAACAATCGATCTTACTGGAGATCTTGCTTGGCAATTCAGTGGTAATTATACAGGTTTCAAAGAGGTTAGGTTGGATGGATTGATTCAAGCCATTCCAAACACTTTTGTTGCCTCAGCAATAAAAAATAATGGGAAAATATTGGATAGAATTGAGAGTACCAAAACAGCAATGGATCAATTCGGAATTCATAGTACGGCAGGAACATTATTTCTGACGATTGCTTCAAGTGATTCTGGTTGGGGGGATAATTATACTCCTACAGCTGAAGAAATAAACGCGTATTTTAACGGCTGGGTAATGTTCAATGGCGGCGCTACGACGAATTCTACTCCTGATAATCCAGCAAACAATTTATATAATGGGTCAGGGCAGAAAGCGTGGGTGCGTAGATTTGATGGGGTGAGTAGAGGATGGCTTGATGGCACGACAAGTTTACCGGTTCTGCAAGCAACGAGCTTTTCTCCATATCGTCTTCTATATCAGCTTACCAATTCAATAGATGAACCTGCTCGTTCCGAAGGAGCTGTCAATCTATATGAGGGAATAAATACAATAGAAGTTGGTACGGGGGTTGTGGTAAAGGAAAAAGCCAATTTTGAGTTAATAGGAGGTTACTGGCAAGCAAATGAAGGAGCATATCCATCTACTTACTTTAAGTATAGATCATATGTTATTTTAGATGTGTTCAAAAGCAGAAAGCGTGAACGAAACTATATACTTTGGAGCAACGGTAGTTATGGGAATGTGCGTCCGCAATATGCCCAATCTCATTACGATAATTCTGCAGTCTATGAAGTCACTTATCTTACACTTGATACTTGCCAAATTGGAATCATTCCAGCGTTAATCTCAGCGCAGTATGTACCTAATTCTCGTGAGATAATTGACAGTCTCGTCAAAATTACTGGTCAATTAACCAATCGCTTAGCCGTACTAGAGAACAACTCGGCTACTGATAAAGCCCCACAATGGATTTATCCAACCTTATTGAATAGCTGGCGACCCTATGAAAATAAAGATAGGTACAAGCCTTCCTATAAAAAGGTTGGAAATACACTTGAAATAAAAGGGGTTATTTGTGGAGGAATTAATTTTGCTCCGATATTTATACTTCCACGAGAATATAGGCCGGCATCGACTTATCATGGACCAATTGTCAGTGTAATCAATGCAACTTACGGTCTTAGCAATCTCTGTGTTGATGTTGATGGTCGAGTCTTTGTCTCAATAAGCGCTGCCAGCAATGTAACTGGAGAAAATTATAATTATATTAATGCTATTCTTCCTTTGGATTAGGGAGGTTGTGATTTATCAAAGTACTTATTCGCCTGAATAGGGCATGTTTTCGTTTAACCCGGCAAGGTCACACAGGAACAGGCAGTTGAAATCACAGGAGCAGAGAGCGCCGCTTAGGCGCTCTTTTTGCTGAAAGGAGAATTCACATAGACATTCCAGCCGCGCAGCTGCAGTCGATCTCCTCTCAGGTCATAAAACTGGAGACTCTCCAGGAAGTAAATACGAAAGCGCTCACGGATATGGCTGGCAGCGTAAGCCGTCTCGTGGAGAGATTGGAAAAGTCGGATGATATGGCCCGAGAGGCTGGCCAGCGAGCCAGAGCCGCGCATCACCGGATCGACGAGCTGCGCGGGCAGCTCGAGGCGATGAAGCAGGGGCAGCGCTGGATCATCACGACCTCGTTTGGACTGATCGGACTGGCCGCGACGCTGCTTGGGCTGGTCCTTAAATTTATTGAAGGGAGCTGAGAGCAATGGACTGGACGATCGCAAGTCAATGGATCTCGCCGAAGCTTGGAGGGGTGCTGCTTCTCTGCTGGATATCCGGCTACATCCTCAAGCGCACCCCTATAATTCCGGGCTGGAGCATTATCTACGCCGTTACAGCCGTCGGAATCGCTATGGCAGGCGCGTCGCTGGGCTGGAGCCCGAATACGGCCGTGCAAGGCGTATTGTGCGCCGCGGTTGCCGTGTACGGCAACCAGATGTACCGGCAGACGGCGGAGGCCGTTGCCGGCGGAGAGGATTCCCATGGACGAAACTAACTATCCGATCGAACGCCGCTACGTTGCGGTACGCTCGAACACAAGGCCAGGCACCCGGCTCATCACCGGCTGCCCGGCTTTTTTAGTTGCGCATGATACCGGCAATCCGGGCGCAGGCGCCGATGCGCATTTTCGTTACTTCGACACTCTGAGGGATCGAACGGCATCCGCGCATGTCTTCATCGACGACAAACGGATTCTGGAGATCATCCCGGCAGGGACGGGCGACCAGGCGGCCGAAAAAGCATGGCATGTCATACGGAATGTGACAACGGACAATGAGAGATTCGGCTACGACGCCAACGACGCCGCGCTCGGAGTCGAGCTCTGCTACGGAGGAGGAATCGACTTTAAAGCCGCGTACGGCCGCTATGTCTGGTATCTGTCCTTCTGCTGCCGCAAGTGGGAACTGGATCCATCCGCTCACATCGTGACCCACCGGCAGCTGGATCCGATGCGGAAGCAGGATTGCGAGCAATCGCTGGCCTGGGGCGGGAAATCGTTCGCCGAGCTCATAGCCGATGTGCGGAAAGCCATGGCGGCGTCCAGCTTCTCCCTCCCGGGGCCGCCGACATCCGCGCCGGCACTCCCGCTGCCATCCAAGCCGCAGCCGCAGCAACCGAAGCTGCGGCAAGAAATAGGCGACTTCCTCATCGTCTCCTATATCCAGCCCGCCCGCCGCTTCATGCTGCTCGCAGGGGACAAGGCCGCGGCCGCCCATTACGAGCGGCTGGCCGCCAATGTTCGCGGGGCTGCAGCCGGGCTGTCTCTCCCGAAAAGCAACTGCCAGGAGATCATCTACAACTGGCTGTCGCCGGCCTGGTACAAGGCCAAGGCGGAAGGGCGCGATCCAGCCAAATACCATGTCATGGCGGAGGCACTCCGCGCTTGCGCCGGAATCCCCGCTTCCTGATCCGGCACCGTGGCCGGAACACTCTTCATGCGGGCATTCGTTTCCTCCTCCGGCGGAGCGGCCCCTCGCGCTCTTCTATGACCTCTAAAGTTTTCATAGAAGAATGCTCTTTTCATTTACAACTCCGCTCCAACTCTCCCATAATGGAAGCTGCAGCAAATTCCAGGGAGGCGTTCCGTTGAAGTATATTGAATTCGGGTACGGCAACCGATGGCTTCTCCGCACGGAAACCGAATTCCCTGACGGTACGGAACAGGAGCAGCGGGGAATCGCGAGACCGATCAAGCCTCAGTCCATCTACGTCAGGCTGTGGCTGGGAAGAACGGTGCTCATTATGGATTCGAGGCAAGGCTTCAAGCGCTCGCGCAAAAACAGGAGGGCCTTCAAAATCATTCTCGGCATATGCAGCCATTAAATGCAGGGACCCGGATACGCCAACGCAGCGCTGGAGCTGCTGGCGGAGATTGTCCATCGGGAGCTACCCGGCCGCAGCGAGGCCGTGCTGGCCGTGAACGGCAAGAACATGGCGGCCCAGCGGCTGTACATCTCAAAACCGGCTTCAAGGATACCGGCCGCTGACGGACGGGCAGTCTGGGACAGCAATTCTTCATGAGCCTGGAAATCTGACCTAACGATCCAAGGAATCCGTTGGACGATGACTCCTCTGGATCCCCTTTTCAATAGAAGACCGCCGCCGGAACATCCGGAGGCGGTCTTTTTTTTTACATATAAACCTGGGTGATTTCATACTCGCGTTCAAGCGTCAGGTCGACGAACTCTTCCTCCATCTGAACGAGCGGGCGGAAGAACTCCGTAGGATGGGTCATGACGATGATGCCGGATTGCCCGGAGTCGAGGTCGACCCGCTTGCCGATGAAGTTGGGGATCATATGCCGGATGAAGGTATGGGTCGTCATCGGATCGAGCTCATGGAAGCTCATCCGGTACAGCTCCCTCAGCACATAGAGCAGGTCGCGCTTTTCCTGGTAGACGCGGGATGAGATCATGGCGCTGTACACATCTGCGACGGCTACGATCTTGGCGATCGGAGAGATGTCCTCGCTGCTGATTCCATGAGGATATCCGCTTCCGTTCATGCGTTCGTGATGCTGCAGGGCAGCCGTGGAGAGGTAGGGGTCTTCGTAGGAATTAAGGATGATTTCTTCTCCATACAGGGTATGGCGCTTGATTTCCTTGTATTCTTCCGGAGTGAGCTTGCCCGGCTTGTTCAGGATGCTCTTCGGAATCCTGCATTTGCCGATGTCATGGAGAAATCCGGCTTTGCCGATGCGAAGCGATTCCTGCTCCTCATACCCCATCCAGGAGGAAAGGTAATAGGACAGCATTCCGACCTGAACCGAATGCTGATACGTGTAGTCGTCCGACGTATTCAGAAGGAGCAGCATGGAGACGACGTCGCGCTCCATCTGGAATCCGGACAAGAGCGGATGGAAGCTGCTTTCGACATCCTCCTCCGTTACTTTTCCTTCCTCTGCCGCCTGGCGGAACAAATTCTCGCAGCCGGTGATGGCGCTCTCATAAAGCGGCTTCATGGCAGGCAGCCATTTGGGCGACAACCCCGATTCGATCGTCCTGTGCGCGAATTCGGCGATCTCTGCCTCCGGAGGCTCCGCCAAATCCACGTAATCGATTCCGTGCTGCAACAGCTTGCTGATTTCGTATGACCGCAGCATCGTGCCGCTGGACATGACGTTCAGTCCGAACTGGTTGAAGGCGTCGCTGCTGAGCCGATCGCCTTCCTTGATTTCCGATACATGCACCCTCATGCTGCACCTCGACAGTGTTTATATTCTGCTGCCCACCCTTATCTAAATAATCCTAAATACAGGAAGCATAGGGCGAAAGTTGATTCTAATCACCTAATATATCGGTATAAAGGCCCTTTGCTTTAATAGGGTCCTGAGTACCTTGGACTAATGCCCTTCCATCCGGGAAAATAATGACCGACAATCCGCTCTCGGATCGGTAGCGGAGACTATAGGGGCCGAGCTCCGCGCGCCCGCTGGACTCCAGTCTCGAAGCGAGCCGGGAGAGGTCCAGGCCGAGCGGCCGGGAAGGCGTGACCTGCACGGTAGAGCTGCCGCACATGACGGCGGACGACTCTTGCTGCGGCTCCTCGAGAAAAGCGAACCTCCTCTGCCCGCAGCAGGGGCAGTCTTCCCTTCGAGCGTTCCCCGCGGATACCTGCATCCAGGAGTTGCGCCACACATCCAGCTGCAGCAACGATCCGCTCATAGCCTGCCTGTTCCCCGTCAGCCATTTGATGGCTTCCATCGCCTGCAGGGAACCGACGATGTCGACGAGCGGGGAGAGCACTCCGGCCGTCTCGCATGTGTCGGCAATGCCGCCCGCGGGCGGAGCGGGATACAGGCAGCGGTAGCAAGGAGTCTCTCCGGGGATGACGGTCATCGTCATGCCGCCCGAAGCGACGGCTCCTCCGTATACCCAGGGAATGCCGTGCTTGACGGCATAGTCGTTGATCAGGTAGCGGGCGGAGAAATTATCCGTGCCGTCCACGATGATGTCCGCACCGGCAAGGAGGCTCTCTGCGCTGCCGGGGGTCAGGTCGGCGATTGCGGGGATGACGCGGACGGAGCTGTTGGCTTCCCGCAGCCGCGCGGCCGCCGCCGCCGCCTTGGGCGTGTCGAGCGCCGCGTCCCGCTCGGAGTAGAGCATCTGCCGCTGCAGGTTGCTCCATTCCACGATATCCCGGTCGATCAGCACGACTTCCCCGACTCCGCTGCGGACGAGATGGGAGGCGATGACGCAGCCGAGAGCGCCCATTCCCGCAACGGCTGCCCGCGAGGAGGCCAGGGAAGTCTGGCCCTCCTCCCCGACGGGAGCGAAGCGGATTTGGCGTGCGTACCGGATGGAGGAAGAGGGAGACTCGTCCCTGGAAAGACTGCGGTCAGCCGCAGCTTCGTCCATGTTCATCCCTCCGCAGGCGGAGACGGAATGTCAGCGAGCGGATTCCAGGGACCTTGCTGATGGCCCTTCCATTCCGACCCGTCCTCCCAGATTTCTTTCTTCCAGATCGGCACGATCTGCTTGAGCCTCTCGATCGCAAAGCGGCTCGCTTCATACCCTCCGTCCCGATGCGGCGAGGAGACGGCGATGACGACGCTGGCCTCGCCGACAGCGACGGGGCCGATGCGATGCGAGATGGCGCTGATGGTGCCTGGCCAGCGTTCGGCAAGCTCCGCCCCGATCTGCCGCAGCGTCCGCAGCGCCATCGGCTCGTAGGCTTCGTATTCCAGCAGGACGGTCCGCTTGCCCTGCGTCCACTCCCGCGTCGTGCCGATAAATACGAGCGCAGCTCCGTGATCGGGGTGGAGGACGAGAGAGGAGACTCGGCCCGCGTCGAGAGGGGCGGACGTAATGACGTACCTCATGTCGCTGCTGCTGTCGTCCCGTCCGGCAGCACTGTCCTCCCCTCCGGAAACGGGAGGCAGAAGAGCCAGCCTGTCCCCGCAGTCCAGCATCTGCCCGTCTGGGGCGTAAGCCTCGTTGCAGGCGACAAAGCTGACTCCGATAAGGCTGGCATGAGCCGGATAAGCGGCGGCGACGGCAGCTTTGAGGCTGCCTGCGGACATGCTGCCCTCGGGCAGCTCAAGCGTGATTTCCGGCATGCCGATCCGCTCCGGCAGACCGGCGAATAAGGCGATTTTCCAAGCATATTTCATGGGAGTTAGTCTCACCTGTCTTTAGAGCTAGTTTGCTTCCAGCATATCATATGTCCTGCAAAAATGTTAAACTGATAGAACAATCAGGAGGGGGAGAGCGAGATGCTGAGCGATGTATTCGGCCGGATCCACGACTATTTGCGCATATCGGTCACAGACCGCTGCAACCTGCGCTGCCTCTACTGCATGCCTGAAGAAGGCATGCCGTTCGCAGACTCCGACACGCTGCTGAGCTACGACAATATCGTCGAGGTCGTCCAGTCGGCGGCGGCCCTCGGCTTCCGCAAGCTGCGCATCACCGGGGGAGAGCCGCTCGTCCGTCCGGGGCTGGACGGCCTCATCCGCAGTCTCAAGGCGATCGAGGGCATCGAGGAGATTTCCATGACGACCAACGGAATGCTGCTCTCCAGACATGCGGAGGCGCTCCGCGATGCGGGGCTGGACCGCGTCAACATCAGCCTGGACACGCTGGATCCGGCGCGCTTCCGGTTCATCGCCAGGCGCGGCGGGCTGGAACAGGTCATGGCGGGCATCGAGGCGGCCGCGCGGGCAGGACTGGGCCCGATCAAGCTCAACTGCGTCCTGCTCAAAGGAATCAACGAGGATGAAATCGGATCGTTCCTGCGGATGTCGATCGAGCATCCCCTGCATGTCCGCTTCATCGAATACATGCCGATCGGCCATGACGACGAGCAGTGGAGAAACGCTTATCTTCCTCTCAGCCGGGTCATGGAGGAAGCGGGCGGGCTCGGCATTCCCTATGCGCCGGTGTCGCGGCTTGCCGGCAACGGCCCTTCGGACAACTGGGCGTTCTCGGGAGCTTCCGGCTCGTTCGGGCTGATTCACCCCGTCAGCGACCGCTTCTGCGCCGCCTGCAACCGGCTCCGCCTGACTGCCGACGGAAGTCTGCAGCCATGCCTGTACTGGATGGATGAGCTGAACGTCAAGCAGGCGCTGGGGAATCCGGCTGCCATGCGCGAGCTGTTCTTCCGCGCGGCCAGGCTCAAGCCCGAGAACCACGAGATGGCGGCCAGGCTGCATGGGGAAATGCAGACTCATACCCCTACTTCCCGGCGGATGTCCCAGATCGGCGGCTGAAGGGCTCTCGGGAGCAGCATCATATCGGCGGCGGTAGAAGACGCCATTCATAGATCATAACCTGGAGCCCAGCGGGAGGATGTCCATGGATGAGAGAAGCATAGATCGGGAGCCGCTCGTCGTGCTGCTCCACAGCAACGATATCCACAGCCGTCTGGAAGAGGCGGCTCGAATATCGGATTATATCGCGGATACCCGGCGGATGTTCGGAGCGGATCGGGTGCTCGCCGTCGATATCGGCGACCATCTCGACCGGATGAGGCCGGAGACGGAAGGCAGCGGCGGGAGCGTCAACATCGAGCTGCTCAACGCCGCCGGATACGAAGCCGGCGTTCCGGGCAACAACGAAGGACTGACCTATACGAAGGAAGAGCTGGAGCGGCTGTACGGCAGCGAGGCGAAGTTCCCGGTCCTCTGCTGCAATCTGGAGGACGCCGATGCCGGCGAGCTTCCGGAATGGCTGCTGCCCTCCCTGGTCGTCCCTAAAAACGGTCTGGCCATCGGCTTGATCGGAGCTACCGCGCCGTATCCGAACTTCTACGGCCTGCTCGGATGGACGGTCAAGGAGCCGGTCGAAGCGATCCGGAAGCAGGCCGAGCAGCTGCGTCCAACGGTCGATGTCCTGGTCGTCCTGTCCCATCTTGGCCTTCCGGTAGACCGCAGGCTGGCGGAAGAAATACCCGGCATCGACCTCATTCTCGGCGGCCACACGCATCATCAGCTGGACGAGCCGATCGCAGTCGGGACGACCTTGCTCTGCGGCACCGGAAAGTTCGGCGAGCATGTGGGCAGGATCGAGATCGGAAGGGATGCCGCGAGCGGCCGGCTGACCTATGGGGCTCGGCTTCTCGCGACGGCATCCATGAGGGAGGAGCCGCGGGCGGCCATGCTTCTGGAGCGCTTCAAGGAGTCCGCACGGGTCAGCATGTCGCGAACCTGCGCGGTGCTGGACCGGGCGCTCCCTCTCGATACGGACCGCGAATCCCCGCTCGCCAACCTGCTGGCGGCCGGAGTGCGCCGCTGGACGGGAGCCGATATCGGCCTCGTCAATTCCGGGCAGCTGCTCGGCGGCCTGGCGGCGGGCGAGATCAGCGACGGACTGCTGCACTCGCTGTGCCCCTCTCCGGTCAACCCTTGCCGCATTCTGCTCAAGGGAGGCCGGATTCGCCTGGCGCTGGAGCAGTCCTTGCTGGAGGAGTACACCCGCATGGAGATTCGCGGCTTCGGCTTCCGCGGCAGGGTGCTCGGTTGCCTGGCCATGGATGGAATCGAGCTGGAATGGGACGAGCGCCGCCCTGCCGGCAGCCGCATCACCAGCCTGAGGGCGGGCGGGAGCGACCTGGACGACGACACGGAATATTCGGTCGGCACGCTGGACATGTTCACGTTCGGCGTCGGTTATCTGTCCCTGAAAGAAGGCCGGGACATCCGGTATTTCCTGCCGGAATTCCTTCGCCACGTGCTGGCCGAAGAGCTGCGGAGCCCTGACGGCCTGGACGGCTGCTTTCTCCGGCGCACCCGGCCGCGTTCTTGACGCGAGCGGCCGGAGCGGCATAACAATCCGGTTCGGACTTGCCGATAAAACGATTACGTATGCTCAGCATCATCGACTCGTGAAATTTATGGACGGCAGGAGCGACCTGGCAATGATTCTGATGCCTCTCAGCATGTGCAGGCCGGGGATGATCCTGGCCAAGAAGATTCTTTCCGAAGAAGGCATCGTACTCCTCGGAGAACAAATGGAGCTGACCGCCCGGATCATCGAGCGGCTCAAGGAATGCCATATCAATTTCCTTTACATACAGGATGAATTCACCGATGACATCGTCATGCCGGAATTGATCAGCGAAGACACGATGAGGGTAGCGATGACCGAGATCCGGAGCAGCTTCCGGCAGATGATGGACGCGCCTCCGCGCAAGCGGGGCGTGGCCTACCCCTTTGTCGGCAAGCAGCTTGCCGATGTGATGAACCGGGTCATCGACGATCTGACCTCCCATAAGGAATCCGTCGTCATGCTGATGAATATGGCCTCGATCGACCATTATCTCTATCAGCACTCGCTCAATGTATGCGTATATACGACGATGCTGGGAATATCCCACGGCTACTCCAGGGATGAGCTCATGATGCTCGGCATGGGAGCGCTGCTACATGACGTGGGCAAGACTCGGATATCCTCGGGAGTGCTGAAGAAGCCGGGCACGCTTACTCGAGAAGAGTACGAGGAAATGAAGCGCCATACGCTGTATGGGCATGAAATGCTGAAGAACGAGCCGAATATCCCTCCTCTCGCCGCTTTATGCGCTCTCCAGCACCACGAACGGCTCGATGGAAGCGGCTATCCTCACGGGCTGGCGGGCAAGGAGATTCACGATTTCTCCAAATGGATCGGAGTGGTGGATTCGTACGACGCCATGACGACCAACAGGATCTACCGGAATCCGATGCTGCCCCATCAGGCGGTAGAGGCGTTGTATGCGGGCACCGGAACCCAGTACGAGCAGTCGATGGTGCAGCTGTTCCGCGACAAGGTCGCGATCTATCCGATCGGCATGACCGTGCGCCTGCAGACCGGAGAGGTCGGAGTCGTCGTCGATGTCCGGGCTTCCTGTCCGCACCGCCCGATCGTCAGGGTGCTGCAGGATGACGTCGGGATGCGGCTGAACGCTCCTTATGAGATCGACATGAGCCTGCAGCTCACCCGCATGATCGCAGGCGTCAATGACGAGCAGCCGGAGGAGCCCGCCGCCGTTGGCGTATAGCTTGGGAATTGGACGTTCCGGCCGCAGGGACGGCCGACACCTTTCACGCCGCATGAAGCGCATCCTGACAAGGCCTCGCCCGAGAGGCCTTTTTTTGCGTCTCAACGGCCGGGAGCCGTTTGATATGTCCAAGCCGTAGAAGTACAATAGACCCAGATGTCTACTACGAAGAAGTAAGGTGCTGTTAGAAATGAATTCCAACCTGCAACAAGCGTTAGCTCCCCTCTCTCCCGCCAACGATCCTTGGGATCCGCTGGAGAGCCTCGTCCGGCATGGCGGCCATGCGCTGACAAGCGTGGAGTTCACGGTGACCAATCTATGCAATATGCGCTGCGAGCATTGCGCGGTCGGCGACACGCTGACGATGCGCGAGCCGGACAAGCTGCCTCTGCAGCTTCTGCTCCGCCGCCTCGACGAAGTCGAGCATCTGCGGACGATCAGCATTACCGGGGGCGAGCCGTCCTACTCGGAGCGCACGGTCAAGGACTATATCGTGCCTATTCTGCAGTATGCGCGCAGCCGGGGCATCCGTTCGCAGCTCAATTCCAACGTGACGCTCGATTACGGCCGCTACGCCCTCATCGCTCCATATCTGGACGTGATGCACATCTCCTTCAATTATACTTCTGCGGAAGATTTCCATGAGGTCGGCTTCGCCCGTTCGGGGCATTCCGTACCCAAGACAGCGGCGGTCCGCATGTACGAGAGGATGATGGACAATGCGCGCAGGCTCAGCGAAGACGGCGTGCTGGTATCCGCCGAATCCATGATCAATTACCGCACCCACCGCAAAATGCCCGAAATCCACCAGCTCATCCGGGAGATGGGATGCGCCCGCCACGAGGTGCACCCGATGTACCCGAGCGCATGGGCGAGCGATCTGCCTGCGCTGTCCAAGGAAGAGATGAGGGCGGCCGTGTCGGAGCTGCTGGATTGCCGCGACGAATCGATGTGGATGCTGTTCGGCACGCTCCCGTTCTACTCCTGCAGCGAGGATGAAGAGGACCGCAGGCTGCTTGCCAGGCTGCGCGGCGAATCCCGCGTCACCGTGCGCAACGATCCGGACGGCCGCAACCGGCTCAACGTCAACCTGTTCACAGGCGATGTGTTCGTCACGGACTTCAGCGATATTCCGGCCTTCGGCAATATCGGCCGCGACCGGCTGGACGACGTGTTCGGACGCTGGCTGGAGCATCCGCTGAGCCGCAGCGTGAATTGCCACTGTCCGGCCGCGGCCTGCTGCGGTCCGAATCTGCTCGTGAAGGATATGTATTACCGGGATACCGACTTCTTGTCGAAAAAAGCGATTTTGTAACCCTTCCGCGGCCGCGCCGACTGCTTCGGTCCGGCTGATTTCGGGGAATAGGGGTGAAAAAGGCTCCGCGCCTGCTTACCATTGATGGAGGGGTATCCGAAATGACCAAAGAATTTGTACCTGGCGAAATTATTCTCAACCTTGCCCTTGTCGCCGTTCTCGTGCTGCTCAACGGCTTTTTCGTTGCGGCCGAGTTCGCGCTCGTCAAGGTACGCTCGACGCGGCTGACACAGCTGCGCTCCGAAGGCAACAAAAAAGCCGATTACGCGCTGCGGGTCACGCACCGCCTCGACGCTTACCTCTCGGCGACCCAGCTCGGCATTACGCTGGCTTCGCTTGGACTGGGCTGGGTCGGCGAGCCGGCCGTATCGCATATGATCGTGGAGCCTCTGCTGTTCAAGTTCGGAGTCACGAGCGAAACGGTCATTTCGACGGTGTCCCTGATCATCGGGTTCCTGGTCATCACCTTCCTGCATATCGTGCTCGGCGAGCTCGCTCCCAAGTCGCTGGCCATCCAGAAGGCGGAGGGCGTATCCCTCTGGCTGTCCGGACCGCTCATGTTCTTCTACAAGGTGTTCAAGCCGGCGATCGTCGTGCTGAACGGAGCGGCCAACGGCCTGCTGAAGCTGTTCGGCATCGCTCCGGCCAGCGAGCATGAGACGGCCCATACCGAGGAGGAGATCCGCCTGCTCGTCAACCAGAGCGCCAAGAGCGGAGTCATCGATTCCAACGAAATGAAGCTCGTCGACAACATTTTCGATTTCTCCGACATGGTGGCCCGCGAGGTCATGCTGCCCCGGACGGATATGGATTGCCTGTTCGCCAACCAGTCCTTCGGGGACAACCTGAACATCGTCTACCGCACCAAACATACGCGCTATCCCGTCGGTCTCGAGGACAAGGATCAGATCATCGGGTTCGTCCATATCACCGACCTGCTGACGGCGGATGCGGGACGCAACCATAATGTCCGCGAGCTGATCCGGCCGGTGCTGAACGTGCCGGAATCGATGGAGATCAGCCAGGTGCTGCAGCTCATGCAGCGCCGCCATTCGCAGCTGGCCATCGTCGTGGACGAATACGGCGGCACGGCCGGCATGCTGACGACGGAGATGATCCTTGAGGAGATCGTCGGCGAGATCCATGACGAATTCGACCTGGACCAGCCGAGCGTCGTCGTCAAGGATCAGGTGACGACCGTCGAGGGGCGCATGCTCATCGACGATATCAACGATATGTTCCGCCTGGACATCGAGGATGAGGATGTCGATTCCATCGGAGGATGGCTCTTCATCCGGCTGGAAGGAAATCCTGCAAGAGGCAAGAAAGTCGTTTATGGCGAATATGTATTTGAGATAGCAGATTGCCAGCGACTTCGCGTGCTGCGCGTACATATCTACCGCGATCCCGCAGCCGAAGCCCTGTCCGAAAATGCGGAGCAGGCCGACAGCTGAACCCTGACAGGCTGGATACAGCTCTTGCCGGGGATGCGGCCGGGATCAGCCAGGGGCGCCGCACCCCTTGGGGAGAGAAGCCGATGTCTGTCAAAACCCTTGTTTTCATCGCTGTAGGCCTGCTGCTTCTGTACTTGAGCTTCACCGTCGGGGCTCCGTTCCTGCTTGCTCTCGTCGTCGCGATCTTCCTGGAGCCGCTGAACGGCCTGCTGATGCGCCGGGCGAGGATGAACCGGCTGTCGGCGGCGATCGTCTCCTGCACGCTCTTCACGCTTGCGCTGCTTGCACTGGCGGGAGGCATCGGCTTCAAGCTGATCGCCGAGCTCATCGCCTTCTGGGATCGCGTGCCGGGCATGGTGGCGGATGCCAACCAATACTTCCTGCATACGATCGACAACGCCAAGGATCTGTACACGAACATGCCTCCCGATGCGGCGGCGCAGCTGGAGAAGGTGCTGGACGGCCTGACCGGAACGCTGATGTCCGTCGTGACGGGCTTCTCCAAGTCCGTCGTCCAGTTCGCCTCGGGGCTGCCGGGAATGTTCATCTTCTTCATCGTGTTCATCGTAGCCGTATACATGTTCAGCTTCAGCCTGAATACGATGCGAAAGTCATTCCTGTCGCAGTTCCACGAGGATTCCCAGGTGCAGGTCGGATCGGTGCTGGACAATCTCAAGTCTTCCATCTTCGGATTTCTGCGTTCCCAGCTGCTGCTCAGCCTCGTCACGTACATCATCACGCTGCTCGGCCTCGTCATTCTCGGGATCAACTATTCCCTCGCCATCGCGCTGCTGATCGTCGTCGTGGATATCCTGCCGATTCTCGGCACCGGGTCCGTGCTCGTCCCTTGGGCGGCCTACCTCATGATGACGGGCCAGGTCGGGACGGGCATCGGCCTTCTGGTGCTGTTCCTCGTCATTACGGTCGTCAGGCGGATCATCGAGCCGAAGATTCTCGGAGATTCCGTCGGCATCGGCTCGATCTCCGCACTGGTCAGCCTGTATGTAGGCTTCAAGCTGGTCGGCGTCATCGGCGTCTTCATCGGACCGCTGGTCGTCATCATCTACATGGCTGCCCGCAAGGCCGGACTGTTCAAGCTCCGGATTCGGCTGTAAAAAAACCAACACGGAACAAAAACAAGCTGCGCCGGCATTGAACCGGAGGCAGCTTGTTTGATTTTATTCCGCAATCATGAAAATAGCAGAAATGGCTGCAAGCCTCCATTCAGGATCAGGAGGCGGCCGGCTGCTTGTTGTCCTCCGTGCGGTTGAAGCGGGCGAAGGGGAGATACAGCAGGAAGAAGAGCAGCAGCGCGACCAGCTCGAGCGAAAGGATGTACCACGGATAAGGACCGAGGACATCGAGCAGCGAGGAGGACGAGGGCTTGCGCGCCAGGAACATGTAGTTGGCTCCCGTCAGCCTGTCGACGGCATACACGAAGACAGCGATGACATTGACGGCTGCCCAGGCGGTGAAGACGGAGCGCAGCGTCGGCCGGAATCCTTCCACCCAGACCATGTAGAGGGCGGAGATAATCAGCAGCCCGTGCGCGATGAAAAACTCCAGGAAACGGAAATGCGGGTAAGCGTAAGCGAGCACAGGCGTGGCCAGCGCCTGGAGAGCTCCGCCGAGCGCCGTGAAGTAGACGATGCCGAACAGAAAACGGCTGCGCAGCAGCAGCATGGGGACGGACAGGTACAGGGAGATGCTGCAGAGCTCGAGCGGCAGCGTGGAGGAAGGGCTGTACACCTCTCCCCGCACATACCAGACATTGAGCAGAATCTCGCATGCCGCCAGCAGCGCCGCCAGGAGGAAGCGTCCGGGAGCCGGCTTCAGGGCGAGCTTGCGGCGAAGCAGGTAGACGGCCAGCACGACTGCGGCAATGAGCAGCAGGCTGGCCAGATGGGCCGCCCCGAAAGGCGTGAATCTCGCTTCCGCATCCGTTCCGAACATGAGGAACCCCCTGGTAGTATTTTTTTGCACCTATTGTAGCACAGCCCCTCGCGCTGCGGGACTTCGGCTCCCTTCTTCTGGAAGGGGATGGAATTTCGAAGTCCTCCACCTGGCAGGGAAGGAATTTCGGATTCTTCTCCTCGGAACGATGCGGTGAAGATCTTATCTCTCGCGTAAGTAACGATCTCCGGCCGGAAAGTTAAGAATTTCCTAAGCAGCCTCTCCCGCTGTTATTAAGATCTTCTTGATAAGGTCATTCGCATAGGGAGGGATTGCGGCATGTCATTTGAAGCTATCCGAAGAAAATTCTATCTCGTCTGCGTTTCATCGGCCGTTCTCAGCGGAGCGTGCGGATACTTGCTGCTGCGGCTGCTGAGATTCATGACCCGGCCAAGCGGGATCGGAGGAGAGAGCCTGCCGGCACGGTCGGCAGCCTGGATCGTCAATCATGTCGGCGCCAAGCCGGCGCTTCTATCGGCATGCGCAGCCCTGTTTCTGGTTTTCTTCCACTGGCGCTCCGGCAAGCTGCGGGAAGAGTATGAAGTCTCCCGGCCGGATGCGGAAGGGCTGCCGGAAGAGGCGCTGATGAGGAGCTGCCTGCGTGAAGCGGAGAAGCAGCTGGCCGACATTCGGGGGCGTCTGCAGCGCTGGGAGCAGCGGAATGGAGAAAGGGCGGATGCGTCCGATGCGCCGGATGAAAAGAAAGTCTAAGAAGCCGCGGCGCCGCCTTCCCTTGGGACAAAGCCGCTTCTGGTTCGATGCGGCGGCGCTTGCGGCAGCCTTATGCATGCTCGGAATCGCCGCGCTGCATTGGGCGGGAGACGTCGTCACGGACGGCGCGAGCGCCCTTGGCGAGCCGGTGTCGCCCTCGCTTCTGATCGACCGCCAGGGCAAGCAGCTGGGCGTGCTGACGAGCCCGCGGCATGGATATCGTGGAGGAGAGCTGGAGCGGCGGCTCCCTCCTTTGTTGAAGGAAGCCTTCGTGGCGACGGAGGACAAAAGGTTCTATTCGCATGGCGGCATCGACTTCCGCGCCTTGCTTAGAGCCGCGGCAGCCAATGTCTCCAGCGGCCGGATCGTCGAGGGAGGCAGCAGCATCACGCAGCAGCTCGCCAGGACGGCCTACCTGTCCAATGAGAAGAGCTTGCTGCGCAAAGCTCTGGAAATGGCCGCCGCGCTGTCCTTGGAACGGCGTTATTCCAAAGAAGATCTTCTGCGCCAGTATTTGAGCCGGGTCTACATGGGCAAGCAGCTGTATGGCGTGAAAGCGGCGGCCGAGCGGTATTTCGGCGTGTCCAGGCTGGACAGTCTGGAGCTGTGGCAGATCGCGACGCTTGCCGCGATTCCGAAGGGACCGGCGCTGTTCAATCCGATCGACCACCCGGAGCGCAGCAAGGAGCGGCGCCAAGTCGTCCTGCGGCTCATGCTCGAGCAAGGATATATTACGCAGCGGCAATTGGAGGCGGCCGGCGCTGTCGATTACAAGGCGCCTGCGGCGCCGCAAAAGACGGCGAGCGCTTCTCTCGCGGAAGCCGTCTTCCGGGAGGCGGAGGAGAGAGCTTCGCTGACCGAAGAAGAGCTGCTCGGAGGGGGATATACGATCGCCATCGGACTGGATGCCGGCTTGCAAGGCGGCCTTGAGAACCTGTCCTCGCTGGATGCCGGCCTTCCCAAAAGCTCTTCCGGCCGGCCGGTTCAAGCCGCGGCCGTTGTACTGGACAACGGCACCGCGGAAATCATAGCCTTCGCAGGGGGGAGCGGCGGGGCTTCAGGCGGGTTCAACCGGGCTTTCGCCCGCCGGCAGCCCGGCTCGGCATTCAAGCCGATCTCCGTATACGGGCCGGCGCTGGAGACGGGCTTGTACTCGCCGGAGTCCATGCTGGAGGACCGCCAAGCCAGCTACGGCAGCTACGCTCCGAGAAATCCGGGAGGGGTGTACAGGGGAAGCGTCCCGATGCGGCAGGCGGTCCAGAATTCAATCAATGCCCCCGCCGTATGGCTCCTTCAGCAGATCGGCTTGAAAGCCTCAATGAAATTCGCTTCGGGACTCGGAATCCGGCTTGGGAAGGAAGACCGGAATCTCGCGATTGCGCTCGGAGGGCTGTCCACGGGAGTCACGCCGGTCGAGATGGCCCAGGCTTACCGGGCGTTCGCGGCCGGAGGAAGCTTTGAGGAAGCGCATCTCATCCGCAGCATCACGGATCGGCACGGCAAAATCGTCTACGCCTTCCAGCCGGCGGGCAAGAGGGCGATGTCGGCTGCAACGGCGGCCGCCATGACCTCCATGCTGCAAGAAGCCGCCCGGGACGGAACCGGCAGGAAGGCCGGCCTGGGTCCGGGAGTGGCTGGCAAGACCGGTACGACGCAGCTGGAGGGCGGTCCTCCGGGAGCGAGCCGGGATGCCTGGTTCGTCGGGTATACGGCACGTTATACCGCATCCGTATGGATGGGCCTGGACAAAGCCGGAGAGGAGCATATGGCGGCATCCGGAGTCGATGCGGCTCGTTTGTTCGCGGCTATAGCCCGCGTTGCCGATGGCCGTCCTGCTGCGGGAAGATGACGATCGGCGCCCCGTATCGGACATGCTTGCCCGGTTCAAGCATCGGATCTGGACGCCGGGCGCGTGTGCGGGCAACGAGCGGGTCCGAAGGACGGGAAGCTCATGCGAGGCGGCCCGTATGAGCCGCCCTGCCCTTCAAGCCGGACGGCGAGGCTTTTAAAAAGATGGCAAGTTGGAAAAGCCATCCTACATACCTTTTAAACGAGCATAACAGCAGGGCGCCGAATGTCCCGGCTTGACGAGCCGACGCGCCCAGGTCAGTCAGAAGGGATGATGGCATGAACATGCAGGCAGGCAGGCAAGGAGCGGGAGCTCCGGCTTCGTACGGCGCTGCACCGGGTCCATACGGCGGCGTCATCGGGAATCAAGGCTATTCTCCCGGAACTTATCGCAATGAGCCCGAGTTCCAGGCTCCTGTCCAGGGAGGTTATGGAGCTCAAGGAGGATACGGCGGCAACGGAGCCCAAGGAGGGTACGGAGCCGTTCAGCCGGCAGGCTATCAAGGCGGAAATCAAGCCCAAGGAGGGTATGGCGCCGTCCAGCCCGCCGGTTATCAGGGCGGAAATCAAGCCCAAGGAGGGTATGGAGCCGTTCAGCCGGCAGGCTATCAAGGCGGAGAAATTCCTCCTCCGGGAGTGCCCGGGGCCGGCTACCGGGAGTGGTACCCGTTCCATGGCCCGTTCGACCCTTGTCCGCCCATTCAGGTGAAGACGTACGTCATTCCTCCGAACCAGTATATTCCCTATCAGCCGATGGGGCTGCCCCAGTATCCGCTCGAGGAAGCTCTTAGGCTGGGCACGCTGTGGCCGGCGCTCTACAGTCCTTACGAATCCAGATGCGGAAGGAGCTGACCGCGACCTATGAGCGAGGAGAAGCAGGCGTTTGACACGGAAGCTTACTATGCCCAGTTGAAGGAGCTCCAGACGCTGGATTTCGCGCTTGTGGAGCTGAATCTGTATCTCAACACCCATCCGGGAGACATGCAGGCGATCCAGCAGTTCAACCAGCTGGCCCAGAAGCGGCAGGCTTGCGCCCAGCAGTTCGAAATGCAGTTCGGCCCGCTCGTGAACTTCGGCAACAGCTACTCCCGATATCCATGGCAGTGGAGCGAGACTCCATGGCCGTGGCAGGTATGACCGCATGTGTTCGGCGGGGTCGGAAATGCGGCAGGCAGACAAGAGAGCCGGTGCGGGCTGTCAGCGCAGGTGCAGCGGATGCGCATCGGCGGTGAAGGAAGAGCCGCCAAGGCTCTCCCTGTCGCCGCCGGCTGAAGGTACAGCAAAGCATGAAGCGGAGCGGGAGAAGGCAGTGGCGTCTGCCCATTTGAGGGAAAGCGGGGTGGTAGAATGTGGCTCTATGAAAAGAAGCTTCAGTACCCGGTTCGAGTGAGCAAATGCGATCCCATGATGGCGAAATTCCTGACGGAGCAGTACGGGGGAGCGGACGGAGAGCTGGCGGCGGCGCTGCGCTACCTGAACCAGCGCTACACGATTCCCGATAAGGTTATTGGAGTTCTGAACGATATCGGCACGGAGGAGTTCGCCCATCTGGAAATGATCGCGACGATGATTTACAAGCTGACCAAGGACGCTACACCCGACCAGCTGAGAGCGGCGGGGCTGGGGGCCGATTTTGTCAACCATGGCGGGGACTTGTTCTACGAGAACGCAGCCGGGGTTCCTTGGACGGCTACTTACATCGCGGCCAAGGGCGATCCGCTTACGAATCTGTACGAGGATATCGCGGCAGAGGAAAAAGCCCGCGCCACCTATCAATGGCTCATCGATTATACGGACGACGTCGATTTGCAGGACAGCTTGAAGTTCCTTCGCGAACGGGAAATCGTCCATGCGATGAGGTTCAAGGAATCCGTGGAAATCATCAAAGCGGACATGGGCCAGAAGAAGGTGTACTGAACGAAGCCGACATATCGGAAACCGAGAATGTACAGGAACATAGGAAAAAACGCCGGGGAAGCCCCCGGCGTTTTTTGTTGGGACGGCAAGAGAAATCAGCGGTCGAAAATGGAAGGGGGACGGTGTCCGCCCCCATGGAAGCCGCCGCCATGGAAACCGCCGCCGTGGAAGCCGGGGCCATGGAATCCGGGACCGAAGCCGGGGCCGTGGAAGCCCGGTCCGAATCCAGGGCCGAACCCAGGCCCGAAGCCGGGACCGAACCCGCCGATCGGGAACGGAATAGGGAGAGGAACAACGTCCGGATAGAGCGGATAAGGGTACGGATAAGGGTAGGGGTACGGATACGGGTAGTCGGGACCTGCAGGTACAAATGACATGAGGCATGCCTCCGATGGATTAAGGATGTTACAGCCTATGCCGGAACGGGCGAAACGGGCACTGGCCTACTCGGCCCAAAAGCGGTTTAATAGCAGTAAGGCATTGAGCTCTGCAGAAAGGGAGGAGGGCCTTCATGCGTCCTATCGCGCTCGGCGCCGCATCGGCATTATTGTTCGCGGTCACGTTCGTGCTCAACCGCGGGATGGAGCTTGCGGGGGGCAGCTGGCTCTGGAGCGCATCGCTCCGATATTTCTTCATGGTTCCGCTGCTTCTGCTTCTCGTTGGCGCGAGAGGCAGGCTGCGTCCCCTGTTCCGGGAGATGAGGCTCAGGCCAGGCAGCTGGCTGCTGTGGAGCTTTGTCGGCTTCGGGCTGTTCTACGCCCCGATCTGCTTTGCGGCCGCCTACAGTCCCGGCTGGCTGACGGCCGGGGTGTGGCAGATCACGATCGTATCGGGATCGCTGCTGGTTCCTTTCTTCTATGAGACGGTCATGACTGCGGAAGGAGCCCGCAGAAGGCGCCAGAAGCTTCCGCTGAGAGGATTGGCATTGTCGCTGATCATCCTTGCGGGCGTAGCGCTGATGCAGATCGGATATGCGAGCCCGCTGCACGGCGGAGAAGCATGTCTGGGGGTCTTGGCCGTCGCCGCGGCCTCCTTTGCCTATCCGCTCGGCAACCGCAAGATGATGGAGCTGTGCGGAGGCCGGCTGGACGCCTACCAGCGCGTGCTGGGAATGACGATTGCCAGCCTGCCTTTTTGGCTGCTGCTGGCCGTTCTCGGCTGGACGATGGAAGGACCGCCGTCCGGCGGCCAGCTGCTGCAGACGCTGCTCATCGCCGTGTTTGCCGGAGTGGCGGCTACGGTGCTCTTTTTCCACGCCACCGATCTGGCCCGAGGCAGCACGGAGAAGATGGCTTCCGTCGAGGCCACCCAATCCCTGGAGGTGCTGTTCGCGGCGGGCGGGGAGACGCTGCTGCTCGGGAGCGCCTATCCTTCTCCGGTCTCCTGGATCGGAACAGGCGTCGTCATGGCCGGAATGGTTCTGCACAGCTACGCCTCCCGCCAGCGAAGCGGCTCCTTCCGCACGGATAGAGCCGAAGCCAAGGAGGGCTAGAGGGGAGCCTGCCCGGCTGCAGCGGCGCGGCTTCCATATATTCCTGAAACTTTCGCCCTGCTCCCTTCGTCTGAGTCGTTGACTATGATGGTGGAGAGAGGGATGACGTTGGCTCAATTAGCTCCCCGCACAAAGGCGCGCAAGAAGCGGAGCCGCAAGAAACGGGGATTTTTCGCAAGTCTGTTCCGCCTGTGCCTGATGTTGGGCGCGGCCGGAATCGTCGCAGCCGGTGGTTTGGCCGCATGGCTGTTCTATACTCCCAGCGGAAACGAATACCGTTATCTGGCGGCGGATACGCTGATTACGACGCAGCATCGCATCTGGGCCAAATATCTCATCGGCCAGGAGGAGCTGGACAAGCGCGTCGCCGCTTACCAGCAGTCCTTCGACAAGATGGGCCAGGAGGCCGATCATCATGAGATCGTGCGGCCGGCCGGTTCGTCGACGGCTTCCGACAAGCCGAAGGAGCTGGTCTCCGTCGAGCCGATATCCGGCAAATCCTACAAGGGCTTCGTAATGACGGTCAGCGATCCGACCAAGATCAGGCTCGGCATTTCTGCCGCCAAGGGCAAGGGGGAAAAGGTCACGAGCATGGTGAAGCGCTACGGTGCGATCGCGGGAGTCAACGCCGGCGGCTTTGCGGACCCGAACTGGAAGGGCAACGGCTTCCAGCCGATCGGCGTCGTCATTTCCCGCGGCAAGGTGCTCTACCAGGATCTCGACAAATCCAAGAGCACCCAGATCGTCGGCCTCGACAAGAGCGGCAAGATGATCGCCGGGCATTACACGCTGAAGCAGCTGGAGGACCTGGGCATTCAGGAAGGCGTCACGTTCCAGCCGCGCATCATCGTGAACGGCAAGGGGCTTGTCAAAAACCATGCCGACGGCTGGGGCATCGCTCCCCGCACCGCGATGGGCCAGAAGGCGGACGGATCGATCTTGTTCGTCGTCATCGACGGCCGCCAGCCGGGCTACAGCATCGGCGCTGATCTGTACGACGTGCAGAAGATTTTGCTGGATCGCGGCGCGGTCATTGCGGCCAATCTCGACGGCGGCTCGTCCACCGTGCTGGTGAACGGCGGAGAGATTGTCAACAATCCGTCTTCCCAGCACGGCGAACGGTATTTGCCGACCGCGTTCCTCGTGTTCGACGATCCCGATGCGGCCAGCATTCCCAACGTATGGCAAGGGCTGAAGCCGGGAGACATCGACGCCTCCAAATGGTAGGTTGCCTATTGCGGGTGCTTCCCGTATGATGATGGCAATCAATCAGGCAAAGGGTGGGAGCATGGCGAAGGATATCGGCATCAACAAGCTGTATAGGCCCGAGGCGGTCATTTTCGATATGGACGGCACGCTGTTCCAGACGGAGACGCTGCTGCGGCTCGTGCACGGAAGGCTGTTCGGCACCCTCCGCGACGAAGGCTTGTATACGCAGCCCGAACCGCCCGTCGAGGAGCTGCTCGGCTGTCTGGGCATGCTGCTGGAGGACATCTGGCGCAAGCTGATGCCGGATGCCTCCGAGGCGGCGAGGCGGCGCGCGGATGTGCTGATGCTTCAATACGAGCTGGAAGGCCTGTCGGCCGGAGACGGGCTGTTGTACGAAGGCGTGCCGGAGACGCTGGCGGAGCTGAAGCGGCAGGGCGTGCGGCTGTTCGTCGCCAGCAACGGCCTCCAGGATTATGTGGAGGGAATCGTGCTGCATAAGCGTCTCGGCGGGCTGTTCGACGGACTGTACAGCGCCGGCGGCCGGGGAACGGCTTCCAAGACGGATCTCGTGCGCCTGCTGCTGGAAGAGAACGGCATCGGTAGCGCCTGGATGGTCGGCGACCGCTCCTCCGACGTGCAGGCGGGAGCCGGCAACGGGCTCGCCGTCGTGGGCTGCGCCTACGCAGGCTTCGGCGACAGCGGCGAGCTGGACGGCAGCGACGTGCGCATCACCGGCTTCGCCGAGCTGCTGGAGCTGCTGCCGGAAGCTTGAGCAGCAGCCTGTCGGCGGCATCCCATCGGGATGCCGCTTTTTTGTCTATCGATTCAAGAACGTTCCGAATTGGGCTGCTGCTGTCGGAGCCCGCAATGTCCATCAAGCATGAAGACAAAACAACGCGGCAGGGACAATAAGCGGCACCAAAAAAAAGGAGTCGAGCACGGTTTATCCGTGTCCGATTCCTTTTTTGCACGAGAGGCCTACGACTCGGCCGGACCTTCGGAAGACATGGAGTCCGGATTTTCCGTCTCGGCCGGCGCTCCGGATAACGGTTCGATTTCCGGCGCTTCGCTTTCCAGCTTCCACCCCTCTTCAAGCTCCGGAATCCGTTGGACGGACCGGACCACCGGCCGGTCGGCGGCCAGAGGCTTGCCGGGCAGGATGGGTCTGCGCTTCAGGAACCCGCCCGGAACCCGGACGCGCGGCTGCATCGTTTTGCCGGGTCCTTCTTTTGCCGAAGGCTTCTTCCGGACAGAGAGGCTGCCGGCCTTGCCGCTTTCGACGGGTTCCGTACGGCCTTTCCGCTGTTCTGCCGGACGGCTTCCCTTCGTCCGGCCGCCGCCGTCGCGCTTGCCGGCCTTGCCGGAGCCGACGGGACGGCTGTCCTTGGTGCGGCTGCCGGTCGTGCGGCCGCCCGACTTGCGCTGCGCCCTGCGGTTGTAGAGGTACAGGGCATATTCAAGGGGCTTGACGATCGCCCGGTCGTAGGTATCGATATCTCCGCTCTGCTTGAACACTTCGCGTGCCGGCTTGGGATTGACCTCCAGCAGCCAGATGCCGCCCTGACGGTCGATCGCCAGGTCGAGGGCGAGCTCGCACAGCCTGCCGTACTGCCGTTCCAGGTATTCGGCCACCTCGATCGAGAACTGCTCGGCCTCCAGCCTGACCTCGGATGCCTGGAGCCCTTCGTCGATCCAGGAATCGAGCAGCTCTTCCATTTTAGCCGCCTTGCCGCCGCCGTGAAGGTTGGAGGTGATGCTGCCGGCCGCTCCGATCCGTCCCGCGCAGCCGGTCGGCTCCCATTCGCCGCGTCCGTTCTTCTGCACGAGCATCCGGTAGTCATGGACGCGCCCGCTCGGAAGCTTCAGCTGGATGCCCTGCTGGACGATATAGCGTCCTCCGCCGAGGCTCCAGGAGCTTAGACGGCTCTGAAGCCCGCCTGCGCCGACTTTCTGGGGCCGGATGATTTTCCGCGACTGGTCGCGTCCCTGGATGGAATACATGCCGCCGGCAAGCCTTTCGATCCGCAGAATGCCGCGTCCGCCTGTGCCGTTGATCGGCTTGAGGAAGACGAGCGGATGCTTCTTCAGCATGTCGGCCAGATCCCGGTGGGAGGCGTACAGCACCGTTTGGGGCTGCTTGTTCTGGAAGCGGGGCTGGGACTGAAGCGTTTTGTAGATCGTCCATTTGTTTCTCAGCGGCCGGTTGAGGAAGCCGAGGTGCCCGTAGCGGGAGCGGAATTTCTTCAGCTGCTCGAACCGGGGCGAATTCTGGATGCGGCAGCGGTCGAAGATGAGATGCGGAAAGGAGGACCAGCGCCGCGACCATGCCTTCGACGAAGGATCGTAGTACATGGCGTTGATCCGGTTCCCTTCGTAATCGACATCCGCCGGGGTGAACACCATCACATCCATGCCGAGGCGCTTGCCTGCGACGATCATCCGCTGGTAGATGGGCCTCTCCTCGAGCAGCTTCTGGTCATTGAGGTATAACGTTAAAATGCCGAGTACGGGTCGGGCCACTGTCATCTCTCCTTGGTGCGTCCGGCGGTCGGCTTGTTCCCCCCGGATGTTGGATAAGCGGCGATGCCGGCCGGGAGCCGGCCGTTCCGCTTCGAAGCCGCGGGGAGGCTGAGCTTCCGCGCCGTGCCGCAGACGGAGGATCGGCTGCAAGAGCGGCGGCGGCTTCCGCTGCGGCAGCCGGCGAAGCGCCGCTTTGGAAGATGAGCGTCGCTTTGCCGGTGGGGCCGTCCTGCAGGGAAGTCGCCGCAAAGCCGGCGCGGAAGCACATTTTCATGCTCGCGGTATTGTCCGCGGCAACTCTGCAGGAGAGATGTCCCCATCGCTCCTGCAGCCTCTTCAGGAGTAGGCTGCCGGCTCCGCGCCCGCGCAGGGGAGGAGCAACGGCGACAAGGCAGGCCTCCAGGCCCGCCTCGCGGGCGAAAGCCGCCCCCGCCGTTTTGCCGTCCTCCGTCGTGACCACAGCGATTGCGGCCGCCGGGCTGCTCCCAGGCTGCCTCGGCTCGAGATCGGCCGGCTGCAACGCTTCCAGCGCGGCGAGTCCCGCTCCGGTCAGCCTTCCGCTGCCCCAGGACTTGATGAGCCGAATCAACCGATCCCGGTGACGGCTCCATTGAGCCGGTGTAAGCAGCTGTACATTCATTTGTTTATGCGCCTCCAGCCTTCCCCTGTTTCGGCGAGCGCATCAGGTACGATCCGTATTGGAAAATGCGCTCGAGCGATTTTTTGCGGATGTGGGGCTCGTCGAACTTCATCGGCTTGGCGTTGGCTTCGAAAAACCAGAGGCCGCCTTCCACGTCGACGCCGAGATCCATCGACATTTCGCCATGGCTTTGTCCGCTGGCCGTCTCGATTTGGCGGGCCAGCTGCACACAGGCGCTCCGGGCCTTGCTCATGAGCTCGCGGGCTTCCTGAGGGCCGAAGGCATGCTGAAGCAGCTTCTCCGGATCCTCGATGCTGCCTCCCCGGGGGACATGGGTCGTGATGCTGCGGGAGCCCGCGAGACGGGCGCCGATGCCGGAAACGGCCCATTGGCCGCTTCCGTTTTTCTGCACGAGCGCGCGGAGGTCGAACCTGCGCTCCTGGTACAGCGCGAGGTCGATGCCCTGCTGGGCGATATACGACACGCCGCCGCTCTCTCTTAGAATACGCGACCACAGCTTGCTTATCGTCGCGCAATTATACGTGCTGCTTTTTTTCTTTTGCTGGATGCGCAGACGGTAAGGCAGCGTCTTGCCCTCCATCACCCGGATGGTCATGATTCCCTTGCCTGCCTTGCCGCTGACCGGCTTCAGGTAGAGATAGGGATGCTTGCTGATCATCCGGCCGAGGCCGGTGACCGAAACCATTTTGCGGGTGGACGGAATATACCGATTCGTCGCCTGGGATTTCTTCAGCCACTCGAACAGCTCCCATTTGTTGAAGAAGGAAGGATTGAAGACGCCTTTGATCCGGGGATGCTGCTGGCACAGCCGGAGCTTTTGCTGCACCTTCGGCCGCATTTCGTCCTCGCGCTGGGGAATCCGGTTGTAGACGAGGTCGGGGAAGGGGAAGCGTCCCTTGAACCATTCCCCCGTCTTGTCGTTCAAGCCGTAGCCGCTCAGCATCGGTTCGGTGAAATTCAGGCTTTTGCAGGGCAGGACATAGACGGTGAAGCCCATGTCGCGTCCGGTTTTGGCTACGTCGGCGAAGTTTTCGCGATTGCCTCTGAATCCGAGCAGCCGATCCGACATCGTCAGGATAGCCAGAACCGGCCGCTTGGAAGCCGGGTCGGCCGGAGGATAGCCGGGAATTTGCTCAAGCTCCATCAGCTGTCCCTCCCCCGGAAGCGGCTCAGGTACAGGCAATGCTCCAGAATATATTCCAGGGAGGCGCGGCCTTCCGTCTTCAAGGAGGGATGCTTGAATATGGACCGTCCGGGCTTGGCGTTGGCCTCGAACATCCAGACGTCGCCGTCCTTGTCGATGCCGATATCCAGGCCGAGCTCGCCCAGACGGTGAGGATAGTTGCGCTCGATCGCCTCCGACATCTTCACGGCTACTTTTTTCGCCTTTTCGAGCACTTCGCTCGTCTCGCCGCCGAATGCGCGCGAGAGGGCGCTTGCGGGCGTCATGAGGGAGCCGCCATTCTTGATATGCGTCGTGACGCTGCCGCGTCCCGCTTTTTTGGCGCCGATGCCGGCGGTCACCCATTCATTGCGCCCGTTCTTGTGCATGTGGAAGCGGAAGTCGATCGGGCAGGCGTCGATTTCCACAAGCCGGATGCCCTGCTGCACGACATAACCGCCGAAGGAGCTTCCGATGCGGGCATGCAGCGTCTTCATGAGTCCCTGAAAGGTGCTGAAGCGCAGCAGCACGTTTTTGCCCCCGCTGCGGTAGCGGGCGAAATAGCCTTTTTTCGGCTGGTAGGTGAGGCGGTAGATGCCGGCTCCGAGGCTGCCGCCGGATGGCTTGAAGTAGACGAAGTTGTGCTTGCTCAGCAGCTCCTTGATCTTCTCCTCCGTCGGCGCGGATACCGACTCCGGCAGATGGCGGAGCGCCTCGACATCCTTGTCGAGCAGCTTGTAGACATCGGATTTATTGAAGAAGCTCCAGTTGAAGAAGGGGATTCCCTTGCGCACGAAGCGTTCGCGGAGCGTGGAAATATAGGTGCCGGTCTCGGCCTTGCGGCTCGGCAGGCGGTTGTAGACGACATCCGGAAGAGGCACGGTCTTGCGGTACCAGCTGCCGTCGGAATTCAGGAAGTAGCCGTTCACCGTCTCCTGCTGCCAGTTGATGTCGCGCGGGGCGAACCCGAAGAAGTAGGCTTTCTTGTCTCCGATGCGGATCAGTTCCTTGATGAAGCCGGTGCGGGAGCCGAAAGGCAAGGCGGAGGACACATAGCCGTCGCTCAGGATGCCGACGAGCGGCCCGAATTGCACCTCATCCTCGTTCGCATGCAGCATGAATACGTTGCCGGACTTCGGAACGCGGATATGCTGACGGATGGCGGAGCCGAGGTACACATGGTTGCCCTCCCCCTTGACGGATTTCACCGAGGCCGTTACCGTTTCCCTTCCCAGCTTGATCGACAGCTTCTTTTTCCCGGACAGCTTCAGCGACCGGTACAACGGTCCCGACACATAGACGACCCGGTCGTTTTTGTCGGAGAAATGCACATTGCATAAAGTAAGACTCATGAGGAACCTCCTGGGCGTTCTGTCGCTAGGGTAGCGGATCTATGTCAATGGTTGATGGTTTAATTGCGTATGAGGCTGCGTCCGGCAGGCGTAGGACTCGGTCCCTCGCACAGGAGCCGGGCATAGAGCAGCGGCCGTTCCACCGCCGTGCGGGCGGTTCCGCCGGCGAAGCCGGCAAAGGCTTCGCGCCCCGGCCTGGAGTTCATCTCCAGCAGCCACAGCCTTCCATCCGGCTCGACGCCGAAGTCGAGGCCAAGCTCGGCGAAGCGGCCGAAAGAGCTTTCCGCCGCTTCGGCCGCAGCCAGCGCCAGCCTGTCGATGCGGGCAGACACCCTATCTGCGGCAGCCGGCCCGAGCTGCATGGACAGACCGTCCCGGGCCGGAATCGCTTCGCCGCCACCATGGAGATTGGAGGCGACGCCTCCCGGCAATCCCCGGCGCATCGCTGTTCCCGTCAGCCGCCATTCGCCGCGGCCGTCCTTCTGGACGAGAGCGCGGATGTCGAAGGGCCGGCCTTGGCGGTCGCAGAGCGGCAGGCAGGGCTGGACGACGTAGCGGGTGCGGCCGGCCAGCCGGCAGATCAGCGCTGCGGCCGCGTCCAGATCCGGCTGGAGGCTGCGGAAGGGCCGGCTGCCGCCGTCCCGGCCTCGAACGAGCCAGCCGCCTTCGGCTGCGGGGGCCGCACTGATGACGCCGCGGCCTTGCATGCCTCCATCCGGCTTGAGGAAGAGGGAGCCGTAGCTCTCGGCTGTCTCGCATAACGCCTGCCTGCCGGCCAGCGGACGGCTTGGAGGCACGAGCTCGGCGAGCTCGGCGCCGCTGCGGCGAAGAGCGTCGTACTGGGCGGATTTGCCGGGCAGCCAGCCGTTCAGGACGACATGGGGCTGCAGGGCGGCCAGCCGGCTCAAAGTATCCCTGTAAGGGCGGATGCGGCCGGAGACGAGAGGGCCGCAGCGATCGTAAATGACAGCAGGCCAGGGGACTTCCTTTTCGGACCAGCCGCTGCTCTCCCTTACATAGCCCGTAAGAATGCCGCTGTCCGGATCCAGGCTTCCCGGAGTGAACACGTACAGATCCACTCCGAGCTCTTCGGCCCGGCTGCTGAGGGCGGCGAGAAAGCTGTCTTCCGGAAACGTCCTGCGCTGCTCCCGGCCGTCCTCTCCTTCATGGATATCCGATACCAGGACGCCGACGCTGCTTCGGTTGCCTCTCATATGGACCGCCCCCTTTATCCCGTCAGAATCCCGCCAGATAGCGGGAATACTGGATCATGTTGCGTACCGAAGGACGAATCTTGCCTTCGTTCAGCGGCGTGTTGTCGTTCTTGGAAGGCTTGGAGTTGACCTCCAGCAGCCATACCCTGCCCCCTGTATCGAGGGCCAGATCGATGCCCAGCTCGCCGAAGTGCGCCGGTATCCGGGCGTCGATGCCTTGCGCGATATCGAGCGCGGCTCTTTGCAGCTTGGCGCCGGCGCCGGCCTTGTAGCCGGGAGCCAGATTGCTGCGCGCCACCGCTTCCTTGACCCGGCTGAGCGTTCCGCCGCGGGCGAGGTTCGAGACGAAGTGATTGCTGCCCGCCGTACGGGCAACGATGGAAGTCAGCGCCCAGCTGCCGCTATGGTTTTTCTGCACGAGCGCCCGGAAGTCGACGGGCCGCTTGCCTATATCGATCAGGGTGAGCCCCTGCTGCAGCTGGTAGCGCACGGTTTTCAGCTTGCCGCCCAGCGAGGAATACAGCTTAGCCAGGCTGGGATACGATTGGCGGCGGATGCCGGCCGGCGCCGTATAGGTGGCCAGCACGCTTTCGCCCTCGAGCTTGCTTACCCGGATGATCCCTTTGCCGAGGCTTCCGCGCTCGGGCTTGAGGAACAGGACGGGATGCCGCGCCGCCATCGACTTGAGATCGGCGTAGCTGCGCAGCAGCCTGGAATCCGGGAGGTACTTGGCAAGGCTGCTTTCGTGGCCGAGAGCGCCGAACACCTCGTTTTTATCCAGAAATTTCTCGTTGAATACTTGAGTTCCATATCGTGATTTCGCTTCTTTGAAAAACTGCTGAACCGAAGGGCGGTTCTCCAGCTTGCGCGCGGTAAGCCGGTTGTTGACCACATCCGGTACGGGCATGCTCGTTTTCCGCCAGCCGCCGTTGTAGATCCACCCCTCGATGCGCGAGCCCGATACCGCCGCATCGGGAGTCAGGAAGTAGACGGAGGCGCCTTGAGCGGCGCAGGCATCCACCAGCTCCCGGCAGAACATCGTGATCGCCCCGAACGGCCGGTCCGTCTGCTGCGGATAATCCCGGCTGATGAGGACGCCGATCAGAGGCCCGAGCGACAAAGTGCTTGAGCTCTGCTTGTAGCTCGATCGCAGGACGGCTCCTCCCGGTATGCCCATTTGGCGTGCCAGCGAGGCGCCGATTTTCATGACGTCGCCTTTGCCTCCGGATGAGATGCGCACCGTAGTCCGGAACGACCCGAACTTCAAGGTGACGGAGTGGCCGAGCGACAGTTTGTATTGCTTGACATAAGCATCGCCCAGCAGGATGGTATCCTCGGCCAAGGTGCCTGCCTGCGGCACCTGGACGGTGATTTTGGATTTAAGCATCGACGAATCTCCTTCCAGAGCGAAGGGTAGTGCGGGTTGGCGGTCGGATGGGTATAGGTGAATGAAACGGATTAATTCATCATATGAGGACATCTATACCTTGGTGATAGGCGCCGCCAATAAGGACGGGGCGTTTTGGCCGGATTGGGCGGATGCCCGGAGCGCGGAGGCGATCATTCCCGCCCGCATGGGACATGCTGTGAGGGATGCGGGGCAGGGGCCGGTGAAAAAGAAGCGAAGGGCGCGGAATCGTTCCGGAGAAACGAACGAGCTCGTGGCGACTCCGGCCGCCGGCACGTATCGATGTGCCATGCACCTGCCTCTGTCCCCCAATTTCATCCGCGTGCGCAGCAGGCGCCATGCTTTTTTGCCAGCGGCTCTTCCATGATGGTATGATGGGCGCAGGAAACACGAGGGAGATGAAGCCATGAACGTATATGATCGTGCTTACGAGCTGGCCCAGGCTCTGCAGGGCAGTCTGGAGGCCAAGCAGGTCATGGAGGCCCGCGCGGCGGCGGACCGGGATCCGGATGCCCGGCGGATGCTGGCCGACTTCCAGCGGCGCCAGCTCGAGCTGCAGCAGCGCATGATGGGCGGCGAGGAGCCGTCCGCCGAAGAGCTGGACGGCCTCGGCAAGCTGTACGAGCTGCTGAACCTCAATCCGCTCGTTCAGGACTACTTCGAGGCCGAGAAGCGCCTTGGCGTCGTGTATGAGGACGTGAACCGGATCATCGGCAGCTCCATGCAATCCGTGCTGCTTCCTTAACGGATCCCATTCTTTCCCTGGAGGGCATGTTCGCCCGCTCGTCCGCATAGGCTAAGACAGACAAGCAGCCTACTAGGAGAGTTGGGGGGAAGGATTGCGGATGAATTCCGGCAAATGGAAGCATGGAATCTACCTGCTCGCGGCGCTCGGCATGCTCCTCTATGCGCTGCCGCGCCTGGAGCTCGGCAGCCCGTGGAGCTTCGCCACGGTGTTCGGGGTGTTGTGGTCGGCGCTGGCTCTGCTCGTCATCGCGGCCAACCTGCGCGTCCTGCTCAGCGACCGCGAGCGGGAACGCAGGCGCGTAGCCGCCATACGGCGGCAGCGGGCGATGCACAACCGCAAGCTGCCGGAGAAGAAGCCGGAACGCCGCTACCGCGGCTGAGAGGCGGCAATCTTCGGAGGACGGGAAAAAGACCGGATGCAGGAGCTGGAGCCAGCTCTTTCTGCATCCGGTCTTTTTTTGGCGTCTGAGCCGGGAGGAACTTCCTTCCGTTTCATCGGGTCCCTCGGACCGTTTCGGTCCCTGCTCCTGTTCGGTCCATCTCTGCCCGGCCCGTTCCTGCCGGGGCCTCTCCGCCGCCGGACAGCACGGGAGCGCAGGGCAGAACGACGCTGACGCAGAGGATCGAGCCGTCAAGCCGGGCGGAAGCGGATCCCTTGTAGTGCCTGGCGCGCTCCGCCACGATGGAAAGCCCGAGTCCGGAATGGCCCGAGCCGGACGGCTTGGTGCTGTATCCCGCCCGGAACATTTTTTGAAGGATCGCCAGATCCGTTCCGGCCCGGCAGCGGTTGGAGACGGCGATGGTCATGCTGCGCCCGTCCAGGAAGGCTTCGAGCCGGACTTCGCGCTGTCCCGCCGGCAGCTCCGCGGCCTCGTCGAAGGCGTTGTCGAGCAGGTTCGCCGCAATGCGGACGAGATCGATGCTTTTGAGCGGAGGCAGCGCGGCTGCCTCAAGCAGATCTGCGATCTCGTAGTCCAGCGAGATGCCGAGGCTCTTGGCCGCCTCTTCCTTGACGCTGAGAAGGGCAGCGACGGCTGGAAACGGCAAGGCGGCGAGATCGGCGGCGACCCGGTTGACGGCCTCGATCTCCTCCAGCACCTCTCCCATATAAGCCCTCAGCTCTTCCTGCTTGCCCAGCTTCAGCATGAGATGCATGGTCTGGACATGATTGATGAAATCATGACGCTGCCCCCGAATCGTAGCCAGCATCCGGACGAGATCGCCTTCGATTGCCTGTCCGCCCTTGTCTTCCCCTTCGCGGCGTGCTTGGGCGATCAGCCGCAGCGCCATGAAGATGACCGGGGCGATCGTCGAGACGCTCAGAACGAGAAGGAGCGAAGAGCTCTGCCGGACGCCGCTGACGACATAATGCTCGAGAAACAGCAGCGCCAGCAGCATGAACTGCAGGGAGACGAGCAGGATGAAATAGAACATCGACGACCCTGCCGCTTTTGAAAGGCCCTTCTTCAGCATGGTTCCGGGATGGATATTCCGGCGCTCCATCAGCAGCGCCGCCAGCGCGAACAAGGCGAAGGAAGGCCAGCAGACGGCGATCTTCAGCCAGACGGGTCCGCTCAGGACGCTCTCGTAGGCGGTGAATTGAACCGCGGCGCCCATTGTGACCATATCCGACAGGATAATGAAGATGAGCAGCAGCGCTTGCACCACCAGGCGCTGCCGCAGACTCATTTCCCGGAAAAACAGCCAGAGAAAAAATGCGATGGAAACGATCGTATTGCCGAAATGCGCCCAGGCGGGAAGCTCGAAGAAGAAAAGATCCGTATATAGGGAGGACGCCGCGACGAATCCAAGAGTCCGCTTCCAGAAGCCTTCGGTCCGGATGCCGAGAAACTGGAAGGTGAAGCAGGTGAAGATGAGGCTCTGAGGAAAGGATACGAACACATAGAGAGTAGCTGAGCGCATGAGCAGGCTGGAATCGATATTCACACTTGGCTCTCCTTGTCGGACCGTTTCGGTATCGGTTCAGGCGTTCATTTCTACTTTAGCGGCTTTTTGCTAAAATGAACATATCGATTTTCATCGGCGAAAGGCGGCGAAGCAGGTGGCCTCAGACAACGGCGGCAAACCATCCATGGAAGCACTGACGAAGCACGAACAGCTGATCCGCCATATCGAGGAGCTGGAGCCGGGAGTCCGGATATCGGTCCGGGGCATCGCCAAGGAGCATGGAGTCAGCGAAGGGACGGCCTACAAGGCGATCAAGGAAGCCGAGCAGACGGGCCTTGTCGCGACCAAAAAAAGAATCGGAACCGTGCGTGTGCACCGCTCCCGCAGAGGATCGCTTGAAGGGCTCACCTTCGGCGACGTGGCCGAAATCGTGGAGGGACAGCTGCTCGGAGGCGCCGAAGGCCTGCAGCGGACGCTGCATAAGTTCGTCATCGGCGCGATGGAGCTGGAGGCGATGAGCCGTTATATCAACGAAGACAGCCTGCTCATCGTCGGCAACAGGCAGGAAGCCCACAGGACCGCGCTGCAGCAGGGCGCGGGCGTGCTCATTACGGGCGGCTTCGGCACGGGCGAGGAGGTCATCGCCCTGGCCGACGAGCGGGGGCTTCCGATTATCGTCTCCCGCCACGACACCTTCACCGTGGCCTCGATGATCAATCGGGCCATGTACGACCGGCTGATCAAGCAGAAGATCGTGCTGATCGAGGATATCATGAGCTTCGGCCGGCCGGCAGACGTGCTTGGCGCGAAGGATACGGCGGCGGATTTCCACCGGCTTGCAGGCATTACGGGCAGCTTCCGCTTTCCGGTGCTGGACGAGCGGGGCCGTGTCACGGGGATGATGACGGCCAAGGATGCGGCCGGATCGGATCCGCAGACGCCGCTGGAGCGGCTGATGACCCGTCATCCCATCACGGCTGCCCCCAATATCACCGTCACCTCGGCCGCTCATACGATGGCGGCCGAAGGCATCGACCTGCTGCCCGTCGTCGACCGCCACCGCAAGCTGCTCGGCGTCATCACCCGCCAGGAAGTGCTTGAAGCGATGCGGATCACCGGCCGCCAGGGCGAGTCCGGAGAGACGTTCGACGAGCTCATCGGCGCGGGCTTCGAGCGTCGGGAGGACGAGGGCTCGTTCCGGTATTCCGGCGTAGCCGCGGCGCAGATGTCCGGCACGCCGGGAACCGTATCCGAGGGCGTCCTGGCGACGCTCATGATCCAGGCTTCCCGGCGCATGGTCCGGGAGAGCGGGCGGAGCGACCATATGATCGAGAGCGTGACATCGTACTTCATGCGTCCGGTCGCCATCGATTCGCAGCTGCATCTGGAGCCTGCGGTGCTGGAGATGAGCCGCAAGTCGGCCAAGCTGGAAATTCAGCTCAGCGATTCCTCCGGCGTGGCGGCCAAGGCGATTCTGTCCATGCAGCTGATGGACGGTTATTGACAGGCTTCCGAGCCTTCTGCTTCCGCATGGCATGGATCTGCCGTCAGGCATCATGGATTCCGCTCCGGGCCCGTCAGCAGGACGATTGGGCTCGTCTTGATGCCGTCCCATTTTCACGACAGGCCGTTTTTTTCATGAGCTGCCGCCTTCCCGGCCCTCTTGGAGAAAGCGGCTTTTTTTGCATCCCCGAGACAGCAGAGCTTTGCTGCCGCACAGCCCAGGAGGATTTTTAGATCGGGTTGGAATCGCCCCTGTCCGTTTTTCCATTCATTTACAACTATAAGCACGCATGGTACAATGAATAGAGTCATATTGATAATGGTAACTTTATTCAAAAAGGAGGGCCATGCCATGGATCGTAAATTCACGAAAATAGCTCCACGGGAGCCGGACGGCCAGCTGTCCATGATGTTTGCGCGCGGAGGCCATCGTTCCGGCGCAGGCAGGAAAGCGATCGGAATTACGCGCAAGGTATCGCTCACGCTCAGCGAGCCGTTGTGGGCCGAGATCGACAGGCGATGTCGCCGGACGGGCCGGTCCAGATCGGAGGTTCTGCGGGTTCTCCTGGAAGCGGCTGTCGCTGCAGGGGGCGATGAGGCTGAAGAAGCTGAAGAAGCTGAAGAAGCTGAAGCTGAAGAAGAAAATGGAGAACCAAGAAGCTGAAAAAACAAGAAGTTAAAAAACAAGAAGCTGAAAAAACAAGAAGCTGAGGATACAAGAAGTTTAATAACCTGGAAGCGGAAGATAAGGAAGAGAACGGAAAATAATGGGATGAAGGCGCAGGTGGCGGGAAGATGCGGCTGATGATCAAGAGGGATCTATTGATGGAAGCATGTGACCAGGTTGTTCCGGCGGGAGGCGGGTTCCGGACCGGGGAGCTGCATTTGACCGCGGGCGGAGGTGAACTCGCCGTGAGCGCGGCTGCCGGAAGGATCGTGCATCAAGCCGTAGTGCCGGTTGATGCCGGCTCGCTGAAAATCGAGCATATCGGATGTCTGGCTCTGCCAGCCCGCTATTTCCTTGGCGTCATTCGCCAGGCGGACGGCGAATGGCTTGAGCTTGAAGGACCTTCGGGCGGCATGGCTCGCATCAAGTCCGGGCAGTCGGAGCATCGGCTGGCCGTTGCCGAATTCGGGGAACCGCCGGTTCTGGCCGATGCCGCCGGCCATCCTGCTTTCGTTTTGGATGCCGGCAGCTTCCATTCCAGGCTGAAGCAGGTTCTTTTCGCCGCCGCGGCTTCGGGCTCAAGGCTGCCGTTGACCGGCATTCTAATTGAAGCGGGTGGATCGTCCTGGAAGCTGTCGGCGACGGACGGTGTCCGTTATGCCAGCTGCCGCATGGGCGCTTGGGGCGGCGGCGGAGCCGGATGGAGCTGTCTGCTCCCGGCCAAGCCGCTTCACGACTCGCTCAAGGCGCTCGGAATGGAAAAGGGAGCCTCCCTTTCCCTCGCGATCTTTCCTTTCCAGGTCCAGCTGTCGGCAGGAAGGGCCAAGGTTCAGCTCCCGAGGCTGGAAGGCCGCCTGCCGTTCATCAAGGAGGACATATCCGGAGAGGGAGTCCAAGGCATTTCCCTGGACTCGGCTGCTTTTCGCCAAGCGCTCGATCGGGCCTGCCTGGTCGCCGGCCCTTCTGGCGCGGTGAGACTGAGCGTGGATGCGGAAGCAGCTTTTTCTGTCCGCGAGGACGGCAGGAGTAGGGGAGACCCGGCAAAGGCTGCTCGGGGTTGAACGGATTGCCGCCGCCGAATCATCCTGGCAGGTGCTGTTTCATGGAGGGGGCATGAGGGAAATCGCGCATGCCATCGACTATCCCCGGCTGTCGCTGGCAATCGGGGGCCGGCAGAAGCCGATCCGGATCACCGTTCCCGAGGACGAAGGGCGGCTGTACATGATAGCCCCCATCTTGGAGGCCGTCTGTCTTCAAGAGGAGGCTGAGCTTCATTCCAAATGGGGAGGAGCCCGCTGATGCCCCGATGTCCGGGATGCCAGGTTTCCCGGCCCGGCGGCGCAACTTCAAGCATCGTGAGCGGGTTCGATCCTCATCGCCGTGTTTGGGGAATGACAAAAGCCGGCCTGCAATGCCGTATACACGGCATTGCAGGCCGGCTTTGCTGTTCCGGAAGCGGCAAGCTTCAGCTGCCGCTGCGTTCCATGGAGGCGCGGATCATGCTGCGGTTGCGCAGGCCGGCAAAGATGTTGAACAGCCCGAGCACCATGAAGAGGGAGCCGATGATGACACGCAGCGTGGAGCCGCTGTACATGAACATCTGGATCAGCGAGATGAACAGGAGCATGCTGCCCATGCTGATATTCATGCGGGCGGCGTGCAGGGCGCGCTGGCGCGGGTCGGAGGAACGGCGGGACTTGAAGCTGTAGACGACGGACATCGCAGAAGTCAGGACGATGCCTGCGATGAGAATCCACTGAAGCCATACGACGGGATCGTTCATGGTCGAGTGCTGCTCCTTTTTTCAACTTGCGGACGCGAAGTCCGGTTTTTGGCCATTGTACCATGAATGCGGATGCAATCGCGAACAGGCTGCGGCGGGGGCCAGGCGAAGCTGCGGGCTTGGACGGACAATGGAGACGTGAATGATTTCATAGCGGCCCCGATGCTCGAAGCTTCCGGTCCGCTTCCGGAATCATGCTCCGCAACGAGCGTTGCCCCGCCTGCCGCTCCGACCACGGAGAGGAGTCCGTCGACGGACTCCTTTATCTCCTGGTGGAGTTTTTCGAAATGGGAGCTTTCAGCGGGATCCTTTCCTGAAGGCCTTTATCGAAGCGGCTTTCAGCGGGATCCGTCCTGCTTGGCGCTGCTGTTCATTTCCGGTCCCTTCTGGCTCACGCTGACCCATACCTGCAGCCTGTTTTCAACGACGAGCACCGTTTTGATTTCGAGCAGCAGGTTCTTGTCCTTGTCTTTATAAATTTTGCCGGCAAGCAGCTCGCGAGCGAGCCTCGACTCGCGGTCGATGTCGAAGACGCTATGGCCCTCCAGCACCTTCAGATCGTCGTGCAGCATTTTCCGCAGCCGCGTTTTGGCGGGCTCGTCGAGCGATGCCGTCACGGGACCGTCCTCGAAGCGGATCTGAAGCGATTTGATGATGGAACTCTGTTGGTTGAACTTGGTCAGCTTCTCGATTTCATTATCCCGTTCATTGAGCTGGCCTTCCAGCTCGCTCTTGAGGTTGGCGATCCGGTCGAACTGGGCCTGGAAGAGAGCCTGATAGAGGGCGGCGCCGATGACGATGCCGCAGATGACGAGGCCGAGCGCTTGGGTCAGCCTGGCGAAGCGGTCGAAAGGAGGCATGCGCATGGAGTCTCCTCACACCCCGTCCCGGCAGATCATGCGGATCAGCTCCGTGCCGGCATGCGCCCCGATGAAAGCGCAGAAGATGAACAGCAGCTGCTGGGCCACCGGGGACAGATGGCCTTGGGATATGTTGCTCTCGATGACCCGCATGGGATCAATCGTGCCGCCGACCGCGGCGACCAGCGCCCATATTTTCAGGCGCGATGCCGTATCGACCATCATAAGGGACGGCGGCGAGGAAGCCAGCACGGAGGCGATGCCCGCGAGCAGCGTGCCTCCGACGACGACTCCGAAGGCAATGAAGCAATCGATCAGGGCTTTGGTCAAGATCATGTTCATTCGGCTCATCCGCCTCACCTGTTTCGTCTAATAGTAGGGAGCGCTTGTCTCCCTTCCTCCATTCTATGGGCTTGGCCGGGTTGTTTATGATAAGATAGACGGAAAGAGCGAACAAGTGTGCCCCGCATGGGGAGAGGGAGAGAGCCGATGAGCGGAAGCGAGAGTTTCGTGCACCTGCATGTGCACAGCGAATACAGCCTGCTGGACGGAGCGGCGCGGATCCGCGACCTGACGGCGCGCGCGGCGGAGCTCGGCATGACCTCGCTGGCTCTGACCGATCACGGCGTCATGTACGGGGCGGTTCCCTTCTACAAGTCCTGCCTAAAGCACGGCATCAAGCCGATCATCGGCTGCGAGATGTACATGACGGCTGGCTCCAGGGCGGACAAGGGAACGCGCAAGGACAATCCGATCTACCATCTGATCCTGCTCGCCAAAAACGAAGCCGGCTACCGGAACCTCATGAAGCTGTGCTCGATCGGCCATCTGGAAGGGTTCCACTACAAGCCGCGGATCGACCACGAGGCGCTCGCCCGGCATGCGGAAGGGCTGATCTGCCTCAGCTCCTGCCTGCAGGGCGAGGTGGCGCAGCATCTGCTCTACGACCGTCCGGAGGAAGCGAGGAGGGCGGCGCTCCGTTACCGCAGCACGTTCGGCGAGGATTTTTTCCTGGAAATCCAGGACCACGGCATGGCGGAGCAAAAAAAAGTAATGGCCGGCATGATGGCGCTGGCGGAAGAGACCGGCATCCCGCTCGTCGCGACCAATGACGCCCACTACCTGCGGCAGGAGGATGCCGCCGTGCAGGATGTGCTCATCTGCATCGGCACCGGCAAAAGCGTCAGCGATCCGGACCGCATGCATATGCATGGCGATCAGAACTACCTCAAGAGCCCGGAGGAGATGGGGCGGCTGTTCCGCCACGTGCCGCAGGCGCTGGAGAACACGGTCCGCATCGCCGAGCGCTGCAATCTGGTACTGAGGCTCGGCGAGCACGCGCTGCCGGAATACAGCCCGCTGCCGGATGGCATGACAGCCGCGTCTTATCTGGAGGAGCTCTGCCGGCGGGGATTGGCGGAACGTTACGCCGCAGAAGCTTGGGGAGCGGCAGGCTCGGCAAGCGCGGTTGGCGTAGCGCCTGGAGACCGGGGAGCGGGATCCGGACCTTCCATGGCGGAGAGCGGCGGAGAGGGCGGGACGGCTTCTCCGGCAGATGGCGGCAGCTTCCTGAGGAAGGCGGGGGAGAGGCTGTCCTACGAGCTGTCCGTCATTGAGCGGATGGGCTTCAGCGACTATTTCCTCATCGTCTGGGATTTCATCCGCTACGCCCATGAGCAGGGCATCCGCACCGGTCCGGGCCGCGGCTCTTCGGCGGGCAGCCTCGTCGCCTACTGCCTGCGGATTACCGATGTGGATCCGCTGAAGCACAGGCTGCTGTTCGAGCGGTTCCTCAATCCCGAGCGGATCAGCATGCCGGATATCGACATCGACTTCAACGACGAGCGGCGCGACGAGGTCATCGCCTACGTAAGCCGCAAGTACGGGGCCGGGCATGTCGCGCAGATCATTACTTTCGGCACGCTGGCCGCCAAGGCGGCCGTCCGCGACGTCGGCAGGGCGCTGGACGTGCCGCTCGGCGACGTCGACCGCGTCGCCAAGCTCATTCCGGGCCAGCCGGGCACGACGCTGGAATCGGCGATGGCTTCCGTGCCGCAGCTGCGCGAAAGCGCGGATCATCCGGCTACCCGCGATCTCATCGCGATGGCGCTGAAGGTGGAAGGCATGCCCCGGCATGCCTCCACGCACGCCGCCGGCGTCGTCATCGCCGGACGTCCGCTGACGGACTACGTGCCGCTGCAGGCCGGCTCCGAAGCGGCTCCGCTCACGCAGTATTCCATGGAGAACGTCGAGGCGGTCGGCCTGCTCAAGATGGACTTCCTCGGCCTGCGCACGCTGTCCATCCTGGAGCGCACGCTGAACTGGATCCGCGAGAGCGAAGGCACGGAGATCGACTTCCGCGCCGTCGCCGACGACGACCCGGCGACGTACGAGATGCTCGGCAGGGGGGATACGACGGGCATCTTCCAGCTGGAGTCCAGCGGCATGCGCCGCGTGCTGAGGGAGCTGAAGCCTTCCTCGTTCGAGGACATCGTCTCGGTGCTGGCTCTGTACAGGCCGGGTCCGATGGAGTTCATTCCGCAGTTCATCCGGGGCAAGCACGGGCTTGCGGAGGTCCAGTATCCTCATCCCTCGCTGGAGCCGATTCTGAAGGACACGCACGGCATCATCGTCTACCAGGAGCAGATCATGCAGATCGCCTCTTCGATGGCCGGCTTCTCGCTCGGAGAGGCCGACCTGCTGCGGCGGGCCGTCTCCAAGAAGAAGCGCGAGATTCTCGACGAGCAGAGAGCGGCCTTCGTCAGAGGCAGCCTCGGCCAAGGCTATCTCGAAGAGGAGGCGGACCGGGTCTACGACATGATCCTGCGCTTCGCCGACTACGGCTTCCCGCGGGCGCATGCGGCGGCTTACGGCGTGCTGGCGTTCCAGACGGCCTGGCTCAAGCGCCATTATCCGGTCGCCTTCATGGCCTCGATGCTGGCTTCCGTGACGGGCAACCAGCGCAAGACCGGAGAGTACATCGACGAATGCCGGCGGATGGGCATCGCCGTGCTGCCGCCGGACGTCAACCATAGCGGAGTCACCTTCGCGCCGGACGGCGGAGCGGTCCGCTTCGGCCTTGCGTCGATCAAGAACGTCGGCACCCAGGCGATCGAGTCCATTCTTCGGGAAAGGAAGGAGCGCCCCTTCGCGAGCCTGATCGATCTGTGCCGGCGCGTCGACCTGCGCGTCGTGAACAAGCGCGTCCTGGAAGGCCTGATCGGCTCCGGCGCTCTGGAATCGATGCCCGGCCACCGGGCGCAGCAGCTCGCGGCGCTCGACGAGTCGGTGGAAACGGCGCAGAAGTGGCGCAAGGAGCGCGAGGAGCTGCAGATCGAGCTGTTCGGCTTCGAGGAAGTGCAGAACTGGGACGTGGAGCTGCCGGCCGTGCAGCCCTATTCCGCCGCGCAGCAGCTGGAGCTGGAGCGGGAGCTGCTCGGCCTGTACTTGACGGGCCATCCGCTCGACGCTGTCGAGCATGTTCTCGACGGGCTGGAGCTCGACCGACTGGTCGACCTGGCCGAGGCGCCGGACGGATTGTCCTGCGTCGCCGCCGTTCGCGTCGTGTCGCTGAAGCAGCTGCGCACCCGCAAGGGCCAGCAGATGGCCTTCGCGGAGGCGGAGGACCGCATCGTGCGCGCCGAGGCGGTGCTGTTCCCTACGGCTTGGTCCCGCTTCGGGGACAAGCTCGAAGCCGGCAGCCTGGTCGTCATCCAGGCCGCCGTGCAGCAGGGAGACGAGGACTTCAAGCTCATCGTCGATGACCTCGTCCCCCTTGACGCCGGCGATCCCGGCTTCGCCGCCGGGGTCGCCCGGCTTCGCCGCCAGGCGCGCGCCCGCAG
>NZ_BIMD01000007.1 GCF_004000905.1 Paenibacillus humicus NBRC 102415 | reverse complement strand
ATATTAATCGCCTGTTCATCACCATCAAGCGTATTGGAGAGCTGCACCGTTAGCGTCCGGTAAGGCTTCGCGATATCTCCCGACCATTCTACCGATGTCACTAGCGCATCGATATACGTTTTGCCATCGTAAAGCACGCGTATCATGACGGCAGCACCAGTTTCATACCCGGCTTGAGCGCGTTAGGGTTGGCGCCGATTACCGCCTTATTTTTATCGTAGATCGCTCGCCATTTATCCGCGCTACCGAGCGTCCGGGCTGCGATTTTGGACAGTGTGTCGCCGGACTTAACGGTATACGTTGCGGGCGCCGTCTTCGTGCTTGGGCGCGCTGCTGACGTTGTTATAGCGGCCGCCTTCGTTGCTGGAGCGTCGGACTTCTTCGGTAGCGAGATAAACGCGTATTCCTTTAGTTCGAGCGTATAGTAGACATCGCCCGGCTCGCCTGCGCGCTCCTCGTACTCAAACGTTCGAATCGTCACCGCTACGTTAATCGGCGTTCCCGTAACAATAAAGCGGCACGGCTTGCCCGACGCCTGCCAGCGCAGGAGCGTCTTTACGATATCCCACGGCCGCTGTAAATCGATATAATTGCAATAGCTCGCGTTGTAATCGCGCGGAAAGAAGGACGATAGTGTATATGTGGTTCTCTTTGGCGCGGAAGGTACGGTATACTCGCCGAAATTGAGTATTGGAACATCTTCGAACGCGCCTGCCGACGTTGCCCCGATTCGTTCGGGATTTACCGGGAGCCATAGAGACTCCGCGCCATTATTGAATTTCAGGTATATTTCCAATTAGCGTCCTCCTTTACCACGCGATTTGTTTCGCGATGCTGTGCGCAATAGCGTCAATGTCCGATTCCTTGCGGACCTGGAACGTGTTTCCTGTAACGGTTACTTGCGCCGGTTTTTGGTTGGCGATTTGTGTACCGAGCGTTTGGAGCCGTTCATCAACCTTCGGAAGATGCGCGAGATAGCCATTCGATAAGATAAACTCCGGCTGTTTCAACAGGTTATCGACGACGTCTTTGTTAAGCGGCGCGTTTGTAACGACTTGTTCCCGGTATCCCAGTGCCTTCGCAAGTTCGACGCCCCATTCTTTCGGATACTTTGCAAGAGCATCCGCTATTGATCCGAGCGCCATCGCTTGCCCAACGTATGGAATGATTGCTCCGCCAGTCGGTACTTGCGATTTGCCTCCGCCGGTTTTAGGCGTCGTACTCGACGAAGTCGGGCCTCCGCCTTTTCCAGGAGTTGTCGATATTCCTTTAGCGCCGAGGTACCCGCCAAGTAGCGCCATCATCGTCGGGTCACTGAGTATTCCCTGAAGAATTCCCGCGCCGATCGATACGCCGATCTTTGTCGCAGCTTCGATAAGCGGTTCGGAGGCTTTGAGCGATTGCGCCAACATATCGGTAATCTTCGTTCCCATCGCGGCAATCTTCGTACTTCCACCGCCGCCGTACCAATCGTTAAAGCGGGTCATGATATCGTCAAATACAAACGAAACCTTCGCTTTTAACCCGTCAAGCTTCAGGAACTCCGGATTTTTGAGGTAAGCGGAATCCAAAAAGCTGCGGAATTGCGCGACGATAGCCTGCGCAGACTTCGTAATCTGAGGCGAGTATTTCTCAATGCCTTCAGCCGCCCAATTCGCGAAGTCCTTGATCAGCGGCATTGTCGGAAGAAGCGCGCTTATTTGCAGCGTTTCAAGTGCGCCGCGGAATTGCTCGACTGCTCCGGCAGCCGTATTCATTTTTCGTTTGGCGACGTCAAGCGCGGTAACTTTCGACATTTCTTCACGGAACTGCTCTACGCCTTTTGCGCCGGCCTTGTACAGCGATGCTGCCGCTTTTACGCCGTCCGTACCGAAAATATCGAGAAAAAGCGCGCCGCGAGTTTGATCGTTAAATTTTGAAAACGTCTTGTAAAGTTGTTCCGCGATCCCGGCGACATCTTTAATTTTTCCGTTCTCGAAGAATTTGTTCGTTTTTCCTACGCCAAGGCCGAGCGCTTTGAACATTTGCGTAGCTTTCTTCGTTTGTGGCTGCAGATACATGAGCATCGACTTAAACGATGTTCCCGCGTCCGAGCCGTTTTTAAGGCCGTCGTTACTCATCAAGCCGATAACGGTATTGAAGTCTTTGAACGATACCCCGAACTGATCCGCGATCCCGCCCGCCGAAGCCAGCGCATAGCCGAGGCCGTGTACATCCGTCGCCGCTGCGTTCGCCGTACCCGCAAGCACATTCGCGATTTCGGCCGCACTCAGCCCGTCTTTCCGAAACGCGTTCATACTCGTTGACATGGTTTCGGCGGCTTCCGTTAAGTCCAGGCCACCAGCCGTCGCCAAGTCGAGCGCCGCGCGAAGTCCGCCACCCATAACGTCGGCTGTCTCCATACCCGCCTTAATAAGCGCCTCGATCGCCTGCCCCGCTTCTAATGCGCTATATTGGGTACGCGCACCTTCCACCAAGGCAAGCGACTGCATTTTCGCTAGGCCGGCGTTGTTTATTCCGGTTAGCGCTTGGATAGAAGCGAGTTGGCTTTCGAAATCCATCGCTTTTTTAACGGATGACCCTACGGCGAAACCCGCTGCTCCTACCGCTGCCGCGCCGAGTCCGATCGCTCCCCATTTAATGCCGCGACCGACTTTGCGCTCAAGCGACGTAAACGCGTTGCCTGCGCTTTTTAACGCCTTTTCGGTTAACGTTAGCTCGCGCCTGACTTTTCCGCCCGTTGATACGTAACGACCGCCAGCCGCCGTCATCTTCGTCGTTGCGCTGGTGTATGTCGCGGTTGCTTTCGTGACTGACGCGGTAGTCTTCGTTACGTCGTCTATCTGACGCTTAACTTTTCGTAGTGGACCGGTCATACCGTCTACCAGTTTCAGCCTGGCTACGAGATCATACGCCACTCTTTGCTCTCCTTTCCGCATCTTTGCGCGCCTTATCCTCGTCCTCAAGGGCGACGATCATTGACGCGTACATGAACATCCGATGCCGTTTATCCTTCGCGTAAAATTCATCCGGCGGGATATGATGGCGCTGGAAAATAACGTGTATGTACCACGCCTCACCGCCCGCCCGAATTAGTTTTTTGCTTCTTCCAGGAGCTCCTCATCGTCACCGAAACCGGACGCGTCCATGACCGCCTGCAGAACTTTCGCGATCTCTCCGGGCAGCAGCGCCTTGCCTACGCAGTCGAGCGCGTCCGATGCTTTGTAATGATCCTGCAACGCTTTATCGTTAAAGTCCGGGTCAACGGATGCCTTAACGATGACAGCCGCTTGAAACTGCCTATCATCGAGAGACTTCGTACCTTTAGGGCCAGGAATCGTTGCTTGTACGGTCGCTTCCGAAAGTTCATCGCTTGTTAGGGATCTCACAGTAAAATTTCCGCCCAAACGCGGGATGTAGACCGTCAATTCCTGTTTCAATGTCGCGCCGAGAAGCGCTTGAAGCGCGTTAAACTTCGTTGCCGTTGCCATCTATAATCAACCTCCGGTTATTTTCGAAATTAAAAAGCGGACCCGAAGGCCCGCGCGTTAGACTACGATTCGATCGAGAAGTTCAACTTCTGAAAAAACGAAACTGTGTTCCTCTTCGACGACTTCTCCGACAGCGAATTTGATAACAGGGATCTTATCAAACATCACGTTTTTAACACGAACACGGTAAGCACCAGAAGCCTCCGGATCAGCCAGTTTAACTATCAACTCCGTTACAAAAGGTGCGCTAGTGTCGTTAGTAACTTTGAGCAGTTTATCTTTAAAGTTTGTCGTAAGGAGGTAGCTAGTGTAACTTCCAGTACCTTTAAGTCCGGTAACTTTATGCCCTTTCCAGCGGGAGCCAGCACGTTTAATTTCCTCTATATCAACATCGATATTTACTTCAACTTGGAAAACATTCGTAAGCCAATTACCGTCCGCATCGAACAGTTTACCGTGATTGCCGCTATAAGCCTCTGCCATTATTCGTTACACCTCCGTTAGATATTGACCGTAATCAGGATTCGCTCCATGCTGTCAACCTCGACGTAGCCAATCAGCAGGTACACCGTGTCGCCGACGCTAGACCGCTGCGGATCGAGTTGGACCGTCGGATTCGCGAGCACATTCGAAGTCTCCAGCGTTTCGAGATACGCCTTAATCGCCACGATAAGCGCCGCCTGGCCGTCCTCGTTATTGTTGATCTTGCCGATATAGGCGTCGGCCGCCGTCTTCGTAATATCCGTCGCTACCGCCTGCCGTGCGCGGATCTGGCGGATTTTCTTTCCGCTGGTTACGACGCCCTGCTCGACTTTGATTTTCTCGCCGTCGTTTACGAGGACCAGCGATCCCTTGCCGAGCGCCGTCTTGATTTCGGCGTTAGTCAGTCGCTTGTTAACGTCGTCAACCGGTGCCAGCGCGTAGGTAATTGACGCGTTAATCGCTGTGCCTGCGATAAGGCCCGCCACCCATGCCGCGTACTTGCCGGAGCTGACCGCCGTCCCGTTGATTACGCCGCCGACCGTGAGGTTAACGATGTAGTCATCGGACACACGTACGGAGCGCGCATCGCCGGTCGCCGGTGTAGCGTCGTCTGCCGCAACGGACGCGCCAAATACCGCCATGAAATGCTTACCGTCTGCGCGATTGGCGGCGACCCACGTTTTCACAGCGTCTTGTTCGGCAGCCGCAACCTCGCCGTCAAACGCAAACACGTTAAACGGACGCGTGTCGAAAGCTATGCGCATGTCAGCGTAATCCGCCGTAACCGCAGACGCCGGCAGCGTATAGACGAGAACTTCCTTCGCGCCACCTTGGAGCGCGTATTTGATCGATGCGATATTAGCCGCGCCGAACAGTGTTGTTGCGTCAGCCTCCGTCGTTACCGTATAAAACTGCTTCGCCGCTGCCGTTCCGCCGGCGCACGCTTTAAGCGGAATTGCGACCGTACCGCGTGCGCCGCCTTTAATTTGCGCGGCCGCTGCGGTGACGAAGTTGATATAAAGACCGGGGCGCGTCGGAATTGATGTCGGGTCCCATTGACCGCCTGCCATAGAAGCACCTCTCTTCGTAAAATCGCGCAACAAAAAAGAGCCGAACCGATTGGGCTCGCCCCTTACTGATAGCGCGTATTGATTTTCATTATCTTGTCGTACACCGCCTGAGTCCGCGCCTCTCGCGTTTCCGCGCTTAGAACGCCGATCGCCGCGTAAAGCCCGCCGTCAGTCTCGAACGGCATCGAAAATGAAAACGACTCCGTCCGCACGTAGCGCAGGGAGCCGTCATTCATCGGAATTGTATTCGATTGGTATACTGCCGTACTGAGCGCGTCCATTGCCGCCAGAACATCCGGAGATTTCGCGCCAAAGTATACGATTTGGTATTCGCGTTCAATCCGGTAATGGGCCGGCGTCTCAAGCGTGCGTTCATCGTTTTGGAGTCGGATAACGAACGTGTTCACTTTCGGTACTTTCGGCACCGTCTGCTTTTCGGTTATGGCGGTCGGAAACGTGCGCTTGATAAACGCTTCGATCGCGACCAATTCGTTAATCAGCGTCACGCTACCACCCTTTCCGTTTTAGTTCATCGGCGATCTCCGCCTCAATGCCGCGCATCCACTTTTCGCCGTTCTTTTCCGCAGGTACGTCGAGAAAGCGACCGACCGTGCCCGGCGTCTTACCGCTAAACTCGTCGCCCTTAACTTCGTGGATGTAATAAGCGTAATTAAAGCGCCGACCGCCTTTCGTCCGCTCGACTGCGTTAGCCGAAATACCACCGGTCAAGTTTGCGCCGGCTCCTTCGATTTCCTGAACGGAAATTGACCGCCGCAGCGTACCCTTATCGATTGGCGCGACGTCCACCGCTTCCCGCTTCCAATCGTCGAGGGCGTCGTGCATGCCGCGCTTGGCTCCGGCTGCGATCGTATCGGCCGCGCCTTCAATCGCGTGCAAGAAACGCGACATATTGAACTCAAACTCGGCCGCCATCAGACGTATACCTCCGTAAGAATCGCCCGACCGCTCAGCATCCGCTTAGGCGCGATAGATAGCGGTTTTCGTTCGATCGTCGCACCGAGTTCATCCGTGAACGTTATTGTGTCGTCGTATGAAATGTCCGCTAGTTTATGGAGCGTAATGCGCAGGCTGGTGACGGCCTCTTCGCCGGTTGGCGTCTTGACCGTTTTCGTTTCGTTAACCACGCGAGCCGGCAGCGTTAGGACAGCGCCATTTTCGACGCCGCCCCAGCCGTCCGATTCGCCGGCCTTCGTTACCGTAATCGTTTGTTTCAGCGGAATGAGCGCCATTTACAGCACCGTCCAATAAACGCGTCGCTTCGAAAGCTTAATTCCGCCGTTCTCCGCACCAATCAGGTCGAGCGCCGCCTGCGGGATGTAACGCGATAAGTCCGATCCTGGCGCGCTGACCATCCCGTCCTTAAAATCGAAAGAGCCAACGCCGTCAACGGTAAAGCCGGTCAGTCCCGCCTGTGCCAAGCGATTCGTATCGTTAAACACCGTCGCGAGAACGTTTGCGAACTCGTAGACCGCGCCGTCCGGTATTGTATATCGCGGATACTTTGTCGTAAGCGTGCGAGATGCGACGTTAACGATTCGTTGTTTTTTCGCTTCGTCAGCCGTCGTCCAGTCATCGATATCGATACAGTTGAGTGCAATATAAGCGTCCGCGTCCGTAGTGCTGAGCGCCATAAGACCGCCGCCTCCTCCGTTTATTATTTAGCGGAGGGTTTGCGCGGGGCTGGCGCCTTTTTCGCGAGTTCCTCCGGTTGTGGTTCGGCAACTCGCGCCACCCATAGCGGGCATAGCGCGTCGAGTACGGCGATTTCCGCCTCATCTTCCGTTTCGTAGGCGCCTGCGTGGTCAAACTTTACGTCGACAGCGCCGGATACAACGCCGTAAAGCGGATGTGCTTCGTACTTAGCCATCGTTTACCTCCCGTAAAGAAAAGGCGCCCCGTTAAGAGCACCCGAATGATTAGGATACCGAAGTGCTGACGTTTTCGAGGACCGCGATTTTCTCTTTCGCGTTCTTAACTTTGATGCCGTACTCGCCGCGAATCTGACGAGCAACGTAGTCGGCGCCGGGAACGGACGCATCGACGTCGTACATGCCGCGCAGAGCACTCAGCGACAGGATACTGCGGTCGAGCAACGCGACTTTATTTTTCGGGAAGTTCGGATCGACTACGATAGTCGCTTCATTACCACCGACGATGTCAGATACGAACGTTGAGATACGGTAGCCGGTCGTTTCGTCGCTACGCTCGGTGCGGATCGTTCCGCCGGCCAGTTTCGAAATTTGACGCGCGCCGGCCGTATTCGTCAGAATCGTATTGACGTTGCCGCCGCGTTGGTAAACCTCTTCCATGACGTCGTTAAGCGCCTTGGCGGAGATTTCAGCGCCGGCCAGGTTAGCCTTTTTCGCGCCGTTAGCGTTCGCGAAGTACAGCAGACCGCCGGAAGTTGACGGCGTACCTTTGGCGCCTTGAATACGGCGGCCGTAGATCAGCCAGTCATTGAGCTCGCGCGCGGCTTCTTTCAGGCGGAGTCGAACTTGGTAGTTCAATTCGTCCGAAACGTTGTACGTGTTGACGGCCATTTGCGTATTGGATACGGACGCGTAACGCTCAATGATTTGCGTGTAGTTGTAGTCCGTGTAACGATCGTGACCTTCGTCTTGACCGATTCCTGCGCCTTGAAGCTGTGGACGCGCAACGATACGGAGCTCAGCGCCAATTGCGATCGCGGCTGCGGTCGTACCGTCGAATCCGCGAACAACCGTCAGGACGTCGCCGGCAATGGCGGTCACTTTGATGTACTCTTCGCCAGCTACGACGATTGCATTAACGCGGAATTTCGCGCCGTCGCCGTCGTTAACCGTAAGGGACGTATCGCCAACAGCCGCGGCCACTTTCAGGTTGGCGCGGTTGGAGTTCAGGTTATCGCTCATCCACTCATATTTCGTTTGGGACAGGGGCGCGCCGTTCATACCGACCAGGCCGAGCAGCGTAGGGGCGTCGTTGATAATAAGGGAAATACCGGCTTCGAGTTCGCGAACCTGGTCTTTAAAATCATAAGTCAATTGTGGCATTCTGCTTGTTCCTCCTTGGATTTAGGGAATATAAAAAGACGACCGATGAATTCGGCCGCCTTCTTATTTCGCAAGTTGTTTGATCTTGTTCGAAAGCTCAACGACTTTGTTGAAATCGCGTCTCTTGCGCGCTTCGTCCAGTTGAGCTTCCAGTGTTTTTACCTCGTCTGTCGGGTCCGGGTTACTAGCGCCACCAATTTGACGCGGTTCCTTTTTCGTTACCTCAACGAGATACGGTTTCGCAGCCACCAACGCGTCGAGAACGTCCTTTGCGCCGACTACGTTGCCCTCGTCATCGACCGTAATTCCCGACACATCTGCGAGCTTAAACGCATCTTCCAGCGCGTCGGAACGGATACCGGCGTCTTTGGCGAGCGTCTTAAACTCCGCTTTGATCAGGCGTTGATTAGCCGCCGTCAGCGCCTTATCGCGCTCAGCTTCGGCATCTTCTGCGCGTTTCATTGCGGCGGCTTTGTCGGCATCGGCGCGTTCCTTATCGGTCAGCTCCGCCTTCTTGCGTTCTGCTTCCGCTTGTTCAAACGCGGTCAGCTTCGTTTTGACGTCGTCGTAGTCAGCGAATTTCTTGCGCTCGCGTCCGATTCGGTCCGCGATGATGCGGTCAAACTCCTCCTGCGTCATTTCAAGTTTCTTCGCTGGCTCCGGTTCGGGCGTCGTGTCCGGATCTTCCGCGAAAGTCTGCAGGTTGAGTTTATATCGCAAATCGCGTTTTACGTCGTTAATCATTCTCGTTACCTCCGCCGTTTAGAGCCCGTCGGCTATCGGATATTCAGACCGTTAGTTTAACGTCATAACGTAGGACAGAAAATTAAGAGATTATTCCTCGAACTTTCCAGATGTCAAAGTCTAGCTGCCAGCCTGCCTCTGCATAAGGAGTTGCTGACAACCCTTCGTAGGTTACCGGCTCTACGTCACCGAATGCCGCGAGCATAAAGTCCAGGGATGTGCCGCGCTCACCCCTACCCTCAGTTGCTTCTTCCAGAATAACCGCAATGCTTACTGCTTCATCGCGGGTTGTAAAATGTTCTTTAATCCACGCCTCTGTCATCTTATGGTCATCCCCCATTGAGATATAGTGAGTGTATTAGCTGCAGTATTAGTTACACGCCACTTCAAACGGTTTGCTCCTTTAACTGATTTATCCGCAAGTTGAGGATACTGACTAGCCGAAGCGACTGTATCAACAAGGGCGGATGCATCCCCATACTCAGCAGTTGTAATAATAGTGTTGTTGTAAGCTGCTGCACTTTGAAAGGATAGTTGACCGTTGTACACCTGCCGACCCGCAGCGTTAAACCAACCGGTTTCGAGATACTGACCCGATGCAATTACCAAGGAGCCTGTCAGAAGATCCGAAGTTTTCAAGTTTACTAACGAGGGAATGGGGAGAGAGCCAGAAATCTGTACGTTCGGCGCTCCTCCGCTTCCCTGCGTTACCTCGTACGCGTCAGTCTGCGGATTGTAATATTGGCCCGGCACCGTTTTATATGTCGCGTTCTTTCCTACCGCCTCGTTAAGCGGCGCTGTATTCGCTGGCATTACGTACCTCCTTCGATAGTTTCCGGACGCCTAACCGGACTCACGAGATGCCGGCAATTCGGGTGAAATATCTCATTCCGTGGCAGCGCGCCAACATACGGATAAGCTCCCGGAGCGTCCGGCGTTAATTTCACGACTTTTCCTTCGTATAGGCGGCATTTATCCGTAGCACCGTGCCGCGATATCAGACCGTATTGCACATCTCTCGCGAGTGCTTCGTTAATTGTCGCGTCATTATGCGCCTGCATCATCTTCGTACGCGTCAGCATATCGACGTACACTTCCGGTTTCCAGCGCCGCCCGGCCGCATCTATAATGCCGGTATTTACGCTGTCGCCGAGCGTCTTCCGCATGCTAGCGAGCGTATCGCGATTGATGGTCCGCCGCCCGTTAATTCCCGCCGCCATGTTCGCGCGCATCGAATCAGCAGCCGCCTTCCGTACCGCCGCCTTAACGCGCCGATCGATATTCTGCGTCACCGCGAGCAGGTCCGCCTGCGTGTCCGCGATTGCTGCCGCCACCATCGCGCTATTCGTGCGCGTCATCCGTACGAGTTTCTGCGCGTCCTCAAGCGATTCGACCACGCCTAGCGCCAATACCGCACGAGCAACGCCGTCACGCGCCGCGATTGGTACATTTTGCGCGACCCAAGCCGCCGACTCTGCGTTGAGACTCGTTAGGATGCGTGATACTTCGGAAAGGGCAGCCGTTGTCATGGCGCGATCCATATTCGTAATATCCATGCGCTCCAACTCCGAAAGGATAGCGGTGACGGCGTCCTTGTACGCAGAGGTTAGGCGCGCGATGGAACGGTCGTAGTTCGGTGTTGGCGTGATCATACCGCTACCCCCCGTATGAACTCCGATAGCTGTACTTCGTTGTTATTTCTACGTCCGTACAGACGATGGAAGTCGTCGTGACACGTTTTACAAAGCGTGACCCCATTCGTAACATCAACGCGCCTGTCGCGATGTTCTGCGTAATTCAAAATGTGATGAGCGTTAAGGTACCGTCGAGACTCACCGCAGCAACGACATCGATACCCGTCTCGCTCAAATACCTCTGTTCGCCATTCTCTGTATGCCTGGTAATGTCTTCGAGTAATTCGCTCATCGTCCGTAATGTGCGGCTTCTTATTTCCTTGAGCGCGACAATATTGGCAGCGATGCCCGCGCATGAAGTGCGACCACCGAATGGAAGAGTCAGTTCCGCATTTACAGACATAGCGCAGTTTCTCGTTAGGATTCGCGCGATACTCATCAAGTAGCACGCATCCAGCATCCGCAAAGAATTGCGACACGTAATCATGCGTATAAATTACCTTTGCAAGCGAAAGCTTTTTTCGCCCGCAATCAGCGCAATTTCTTCCCTTTTTAGCGTTCTTATAACTCATGTGGCTTTCATTTCCACAAGAGCAGATATATCGCATGGGGTGCTCCGAATTCTTGTAAGCATCTTCAAGCAAGACGAATCCGCGGCTCTCAAAAAACTGTCTAACAATTTCCAACGTCAGCTTAATCGCGGCTTCCTCCTAACGCGAAAGAAACCGCAAAGCCATAAGGCCGCGGTCTCTTTGTTTATACGTTAAATACCGATGCGTCCACGGTTCCAACTGTAGCTTTTTCATCCTCCGCAATCTTGGCGGTGATGTCGCGCACCTTATCGTCGGTGATGCCGTCCATGCGTTTTATCGCGCTCTCAACGTCGAGCGTTGCCTTACCGCCTGTGCGGATTGAATACGCTTCGGCTTCGGCCTTCAAATCCTTCGGCAGACCGTCCTTCCAGTTGATCGCTGGGTAAATCGGATCATACGCGATAAAGTCGTCCATTCCGTCGTTTGCGAAGTTTTCGAGCTTCATCGCGATCCATAGCGCGTCTCGGACGGCGCGGTCGACGTAGTTACGAATGCGTTTGACTTTCGTTAGAATCGGCATCATCCGCATTTGTATCGCGGAGCCATCGCTGTGAGACGTACCGGAACCGCCTTTATCCTCTGCGAGCGTCGTACCGAACAACCATTGCGGGGTTTCGGACATTTGGTAGACGAGGCCGAGCAGAATGTCGAGCTCTTTGAAGCAGCCGTCAAGCTGCGAGTTCCACTCCATATAGCCTGGCGCGATATCTTCTTTAGTAGTCGGAATGTATTTCCCACCAAACCGAATTCCCCCGTCAGCCTCCGTAGGCAGCTCCGGTCCGTAAGCGGTAGGGTCGCCGTGCCGGTGCAGCACGTAATCAATCATCGTCATCCGATCATTAATCGCGGCTAAGACGCTCTCTAACTTCTCGATGCCGCCGATACCGTTCCAGCGGTCGTCCACCGTCTTATACGGAATATGATGAACGAGAAGTTCCGGAATACCCGTCTCTACAACGTCTTCATCGCGTCCGGTCTCGGCTTGTTCACCAATCTTAAACAGCGGAATAGTTACGCCGTATGATGTGTCAACGCCGTTTTCTTCGAGCCGGTAGCGTTCATACGTGATATAGCCGGGGATATGGCGCTCGACTACGAGAAACGGAACCTCCACGTAACGCTCACTTTTACGCGTCAGATACTTTTCGAGGCCGGGCCGCATTTCAGTCGCTACCCATTCGACATACGCGATATTGATCGCCTTGAACCGCTTACGTGATCCGCGCGACAGCTCCGGGAATACGATTGTCGCGTCCACCGCTTCGATAATCGGTTCATTTGCGATTTCCGGCGCTTCAAACTGAGCGCTCACCGTTTCGCTCACATCGTAACGCGGCGCATAATACGTTTTGAGGAACGCGTCACCGCGGATGCCGGCTCCGGTTACGACTTCGTGAATGAGCGTGTTCATGTCGTTCTCTTCGACGATAGACGCAAGTCGCTGCTGCTCAATCGCATCGTCCGGGTGGCCGCTGATATATGTCGGAGGCTCGCCAACTAGTAAATCGGCCGGCTTCGTGACGAGAATATCAACGACATTCACCGCGAGGTAAAGCGTTCGAAGCTGCGCGGCATGCGGCGTGTCTTTCAACAGTTCCGCAGCCCTTTCGTAAATCTCGTACTGGCGTCCGTCAAATATCGTTCTAGCACGCTTGTACGTCGCAATGCGCTGTATATCGGCTGCCGGCGGATAAGCGGCGCCCGTCGTAAACAACTTCCCCAATCGCTAACCTCCCCTCATAGCCATAGCGGCTTGTCAATTACTTTCCGTACCGATTTCTTCGCGATGCTTACCGCCATTTCGAGCGCATCTGGCAAATCATCGTGGCTCCCCGTTCCGTACATCTCGAATTGTTCGAGAAGCAGCGCATGTTTCCGCGAAAACTGAATAGCGCCACTCTCGATGTCCGGGAGTAGCGCCTCTATCCGGAGTTCTTTACGACTCCGCTGGTATATTTCTTTCACGCGCCGATTAACGGGATAGCCCGTAGCCTGCAGCGCCTGCTTCAGCTTGTGTACGAAGAACTCCTGCGCCGCCTGCGCCTCGGCCGCGATTCCAACCGGCTGCCATTCCGTTACCTTCGCGGTGATGACGCGCAGAAACACGTCAGGATGGACGCGCTCGCCGTACGTATCGACTACGTATGCCGCGCCGCTCTGCTTGTGTTTCGCGATCGTTACGATGGCTGAATAGTCACCGCGTTGCTTACCCATGGCGAAGTCGATGCCCATGTAGACGTCATAATCGGCGCCTTTAAAATCGCGCTCGCTGCCGTCGTAATACGTAAAGCGCTCCGGATTGAAGACCATCGATTCCTCGTCGACCGGATTGTTCATATACTCCGTATTAAACGCCTTGCTGCCGTTATCCCATTTCCACGTCATCAGCTTCCATATCGGCTGCGCTTCCGGCCACAACACGTGACAGCCGCGGTCCATTTCAGCGCGATTCAGCTCGTATAGCTCGCGTGCGTCCTTCGCCCGATTCGGATTGTCGCGGTCAACGTAGACGAGCCGGCACGCTTCCCATAAGTCCATCCGTTCGGGCCAGTCGATAATCGCTCGATAAACGCGGCTGCGAAAGTCTGACCGCTTATGCAGTACGTGAACGAGAAGTGCTTCGTGATGAACCGTTGTTCCCATGTATACGAAGGCCGTGCGCTTCCCTTTCGGATCTCCGAGCGGAACTACGGTTTGCGCGAACCAGTTCCGCATCTTCTCGCGTAATTCCGCCGTCGCCGCGTTTGATTTAACATCTTCCAAATCGTCGCATACGATAAGGTCCGGCCGCACGCCGTTCCAATTCCGCCCCCGCAGCGCCTGTCCGGTCGAAGCCGCCTCCACTTTCGTAAGCAGCCGCGGTATTCCGTTATCCTGCGGTTCCCATGCGATAAATTCAGACGAGTTGTCCTTCGGATTCTCCTGCTGTTTCGGCGACATCAGCGGTCCGAAGTCGCGGCGGAGTTTTTCGTTATGCTTGAGCTGCATCGCGATCCAGTCGAGGTTGCCGCTGGACACCGCAGGCGTCTCGGATATGATGATCTCGTATTTACGCTTGCGATACAGGATCTCGCGCAACGGGAACGCCTTCGACAAATACGTAGATTTTGCGTGCGAACGAGGCGCCGCCACCGCTACCTTATCGTTTGTATTCACGTTGCTGACATCGTCCATTATGACGGCGATATCGCGGTGAAACGCAGGCGCATCGTCCAAGCGCTCGATGTCGAAGCCGTCCCAGTTGCCGGCGTTGCCCGGATTGCGCGCCTCCGAGAAGTATTCGAACGAAAACGCGATCAGGTCGTCTTCGCCGGCGTTGATTCGCGCCAGCCGTTCGTATTCTTCCGTCACAATGTCGAGCTCGCGCTTCACATCGTCAGGGAGCGCGTCGATATCGTCAAGATCGACCGCGTTAACGACCGGCGCCAATTCTGCGAGTCTTGCGTCGCGCTCCGGACGCTTCAGCCATTTACCGTCTATCCATGCGATATCGACCGCCTCCCTTCGTTTTCGACGTGAAATAAGCGCCGTAGCATCGTTAGGGTACGAATACCCTCCGGAAGTGCTAGGCGCGCTAATTTACCGCGATTAAATAGGTCAAAACGTTATGCGTACGGTGGGACAACGAAAGGTCAAACGTTATTTTTGATACGCGGATTGTTTTCGGGCCTAGACCGCCCCCATACGCCACCCCGCTTGGGGGTAACGCTTCACCGCGCTAAATTATTGAATTGATTTGTCACGCTTTAACGCATTACAGCGTAGTACATGTGCGCAAAATACGGATTTTATTCGTATCTATGTTCGCATCCCCACCGCCGCCAAACCGCGCCATTACGCCATTCTTCCGTTACGGATACGAACACGTCCGCGAATTTGTACGCGTTATTTGTACGAATGTGCTGCGTAAATAGGCGTTATAAAGGCGATCGGCGCATGAACTCCGAAAAGTTTCGAAGAGGGCGCGCGTCAGGAGCCCCGTGCAGGATATTTGCGCCATCCCATACGTAATCACAACGCCCATACGCGCGCCGCTTCATTATAAGGCGCTCAGTGGACGCTATCTTGTGACTCTGCGCCTTTTGCCGCCAGTATACGTGCTCTCAACGCGTCTACATCGACCGTCCCGCTATCCTTCGTCTCAACCTCGACCTTATCCGTAAGCATACCGTTAACCTGCAGCGCTAACTTCGCCATTGCAGCGTTGCCGTCGCGCATAGCTATTTCCGCGAGTGACTCGATAAGCTCCGGTAGCCGGTCGCTGTTATTCCGAACGATAGCGCGCTTAAGCTCCGCATCGAAGACGGGATCTTTGCGCCAATTACCGATTGTATTAAAGTGGACACCGCATATGTCCGCAATCTCTTCGTATGTCTTACCGCCTTTATTCGGACGCGATAACCATTCGATAGCGACGTATTGGTCAGCGTTTAACGTCTTCGCCATGTCAACATTCACCTCCGCAATAAACCGTATTAGGCGGCCAAGACGGAGTAAATGGCGCTGGCTTAACGGGAGTAATCGTAATGTTCGGTCTATACGTATTCGTCTCGCCCACCAACCGCTTATACTCCGCGATCTCCTGCGGTGTGCCTTCGACTTGGATACCGTTAATTGTCGCTTTCATAGCGGACACCTCCGTTTGTTAGATAAACCCTCCGCGCTTGGCTATATACGCGATAAATAAAACGTACGCTGGCAATACGGTCATTAACGCTAAACATCGTATATGGCTGAACCAGTACGCTCTAAAAGGCGTTAACAATACCGCAGTATACGCGCCAATTACTAGCGCTAAATGAACGATGCCCCATACGATAAAGAACGTTAGCATACGTTAGCCTCCGATCTTATTACGTTTGCTTTCGTTGAGTCTTGAGACTCGGCGTAAGCTAAAGGGAACTGACGCGTCGCTACGCTCCTTGTCCCTCCGCGGCGGCTTCGCCTTGCGTCGGACTATCTATATCCTTTGGCGCGATTATCACTACGTTTAAGAGCAACGCGTCTCTAATCCAATAAGCCGATGTCGGCCCGCTTTTGGCCGGCGTCGAACGGTTTTGACCTTATGTTCGCGCTCGGTTTAGAAACCGGACGAGGACTAGCGCTAACTATGCAGTATTACAACCAGTAGCGCTCCCCAGCGCAACCTACTCGCACAATAAGCGCTAATCCTCCGTTTGCTACGAATTGTCACGTTAACTTCTACCGTAAGATTAAGAATCAATCTCCGCTATTTCAACGCAAAAAAGCCCGCAATCCCAAGCGGGACGCGGCTTCCAGCGTTTTTATTCGCGTGCAAAAAAGTGCACCTATCTGCCCGATTTCGTGCAAAAAAGTGCACCTAATTTTGTTTCCACTTGGCGAAGAGTGCCGCAATGGCACCGTCAGGCTCACCGCGTTTACGGCTGAACACGTACGGATTTATCACCGTAAATTTCTCGCGCTTGTCTCCTGCGTTAATCCATTCGTCGAGTATGCGCGATTTACGAAGCCGCGTCAGTACCGCTTTAACTTGACGTTCATCCAGCCCGACGATTTCGCCCATCTCACCATCCGTAAGAAAACGAATATCCTCGGCTGCAGCGAACGGGTCTGCGCAAACGAGGTTAGTATCGTAATGGATATACGGAAGCAGTTTGTAGACGAAGCCGAGGTCGGCCGCCTTCATATCGAACGATTTCAGCGCGGTGAAATACGTTTTAATCAGCGCGTCGACGTCTTCAGTCGCTTTCTTCCGGAAGTGGTAGCGTTCGTTCAACGTAAATGTGCCGGCCGTCTCGAATAGGATGCTGCGCGCTTCAAGCTCGCTGACCACAACGCGTGCCGTACGTATACTGACCGCCCATATGCGCGCCAGGTCCGCAAGGTTAAGCGGAGTGGATTCGCGGCCTTCCGTAACGAGTACGTTCGTCTGGAACGCAATGTGCGGCTGCAGAAGCAATATATAACCGCAATATTTATTCGAAAGGTTATCGGTAATGTCCGTCATGTTGCGCATGTGCCCAAATGCAAAGCCGCGCTTATCGCGAAATCTGGCGCGCCTCTTTTGGTTGGCTGCGTCCTGCTCGGCGTCTATTAGGCGGAATGGCCGGCCGACTTCATCGCGAACATAACCGTTGCCGATTCTCGTAAGGTTGCCGATCGGGGCGCCGCTGGTAAGGCGTTTTACTCGTCGTGATACGTTACTCAAGGCGTAACCTCCGCAGGCTCTTCAGCAATCTTGCGGTGTGCAATCTCTCTTTCGAGATCAAGCGTAGAGTAGTCGCGAAGCCCGGAGCAATAATAGACCGGATTAATTGCGCCGATACCCGCCTCCATTTCACGCAAGTCCGCAGTCGCCCGCTTTGCTTCGCGCTGAATCGCTTTAAGCGCGCTGATTGCCTCCGATACATCTACGGTTACTTTCGCGTTCAATTCGCCAAATTGGGCCATTCATAACGCCTCCTATTCGTTTTTGAGCGTAAGGTGGCCGGAGTATGCCCGGCTCTTTCGTAACCAAACGCAAAGAAGACGCCATCTCTGCGAAGAGACAGCGCCTTAAAACCTTCGTATACTCTATAGGTTTGAGATGACGCAAAATACACGGTTGTCAGCGTAATTAATGCCGTTTACAATGGAAAATATTACGTAAAAAGGAGCGCATATACTCGTGAAAGCCCGCCAATTAACGCATCCTATCCACTTTTATACCGCGCAGATGGAAAACGCGCTCGTACTCGTATTCCAGGACCGCGAGCTGATCGGAACCGGCCGTATTGAAGCGTTCGAGCCGGCGGTCACTCACGACGATCTAACGTACGGAATCGTAACGGTGCGCGGCGAGACGTATGTTCGCGAACATTGTACGTTTGAAATCGCGGAGGCGATCCCGCTTTGATAAGAGTCGACTACGAAAAGTTGCCGCTTAAATACTCGGTGCTGCCCGGACAAAGAGTAACGCATATCTTCGAATTTGAGCGCGGAATTGATCGCGACACTCCCGGATTTGTTGACGGAAATTACTATTGCGATGAACGGAATACAAGGCGCGCGCACAACTGGAAGGAAGCGTACTTAACGTGTGAAAAATGCGCGAGACATTATCAAGCGCTAATAAGCGGTGTAAATCAGCAGCCGCGGACTCAGCGTATTTAACGAGGAGGCGTTTATTATGATATTTATCGCGTTTCCGGTCGGCACATCCCCGGTAGTCTCCGGCAACTGGCGCGAGCTGAGTCCGGAGGAAATCGATTATGTAACGGAAATGGACGTCGGTCATGGCGATTTGAAGCCGACGGTCCTTCATACATACGATGGCGGCCGCTATCACCACACGCTGCAGTTAGACGAGAATTTCGAAGAGATTGATGCGGAAGAAAAACGCGCATTCTTGCGAGATAAATTACGTGAGGACTTGTAGATGCGGGTAGCAATTTTATGGCTTATAATTTTGGTTGGTATTTCAGGATGCTCGTCAAGTCAAGCTGTCGATGAACCATTACTAAAGAATTTAGAATTCTCAAACCCAGAGTTCACGCCTCTCGACAATGGGTTTTACACCTTCAGAGTTCAAGAAAAGAATCTCCCTCCGGAAGGTAAATACATTTACTCCCTAAAACAGGGCGATTATGAATCTGAAGGAGAGGCTATTTTAAAGGATGGCTTTATATATGCTTCGGATGTCGTAATCTCCAGACCCGCCGGAGTATTTGAATACACCTTTTCTACAAAAGAACCTATGGATAGAACCATTTTCGATCTGTACATGAACTCAGAGTATATTCAAAGAAGTAGTGAAGCTTCAATTAATTACAGCGGGAGTTATGATACTGGAAAACCAACAAATAACCTAAGCAGCAGACAAAGCGATAAAGACATTGAGATTTATGAGTTTGCTATGAATGAGTTTAACTCGCTTACGAACTACGGGGAAAATTACGATCCTGAAATTCACGATCCAATTGTGGACAAGAAAACGAGTGAGCATTTTGGAATTAGCGTAGAGGAAGTCGAAAGGATAATGATAGACGTTCCGTTCTCAAATCACCATTAAACGATAAACTTAACGAATTCCGGCGTCCTTAACCGCCCTCCACTCGTCCAATTCCGAAACCGCACCCGCACCTTAACGCGCGGCTCCACGTAGACGAAGGCGCGATCCTCACCGGTCACGAGCGCCCGCGCGACGCTATAAAACGCCTTCCGATGCGCGACCGGCACCGCGAGCTCTACGATACCGACGCCGCGCCCCGACTCGTCCTGCGCGAGCCAGCCGAATTCTTCCTTCCGCCAGCCGGCGATATAGACGTCGGCATACTCGTAATTGATAACTTTGAGCCACGCGGCCGACCGGCGGGATACATACGCGCTATCTTTTCGCTTGGCTACGATGCCCTCTAAGCGGCGCGCCTGCACAACGTCAAATAACGACCTACCCGTTCCTTCAACGCTTAATACGCGGCTGAAATACGGGTTATTCGTTATGCTCTCGTTTAGGATCGCCTTACGCTCGGTCAGCGGCAAATTGCGAACATCGCGGCCGGCCACGCTCAGCACGTCGAACGCGAAGAAATGGACCGGCCTCGTACGGGCAGCCTCAGTTATACGCGCTTCCTTGGCGAGTTTGAAGCGCTCCATGACCGACTCGAATTCGATTGCGCCGGTCACCGAATTGACGCAGGCGACTTCGCCGTCCAGGACGATATCGGAGCGCGTCGGAACGTCATGCAGCTCCGGATACTGGCGCGTGACTTCGTTGCCGTGGCAAGTATACATGTTCAAGCGGCCGCCGGATAGCGAGATAACGAGACGATGTCCGTCTATTTTCGGTTCAAATACGTAGCGATCGTCGTCAAACGGTTCCTCGCGCTTCTCCAGCAGCATTGGCGCTATAAACATCGTGTACACCCGCCTTTTTCGTAAATAAGGCGAGTATAACATTATGGCGGCTGGAATCGCGCTGGTAAGTTATGTGACGTCCTTAATCGTAGACTCGAACCAATACGAACGGCCGACGGAATCAACTCCGTCAAATGGCGGTAAGGTTCCGCGATTGATGCGGCCTGTTATTGCCGCGCGGGTACTGCCAATTTGGCGCGCTAGGTCGGATTGGTACACTTTCGCGCGAATATCAACGGGGGTATAGGCGCGGCCGTCCGGGTCGACAAGCACAGGTTGCCCAAAGCTGCTGGCGGCGTGCTCCGTTGTGAGTCTCCAACCTTGCCAAGGGCCGGAGCCGATCCATTCATTCACCATGGTCATCCTTCTTTCTTTTTTTCTGCTCCCTTCGTCTGTGATTTATAAGAATCCGGGATTTGTTTAGCTCATAAAACTCGTGTGAATATGCTCGCCTGCCATTTTGGTAAAGATGGTCATGACAATTTTCACAAAATTTTTGGTTTGCTGTCTTCAAGATAAAATCGGCATCGCAACGGTCGCAGGAATATGTCATTCCGATTCTCCTTGCAAGTCCTTTTGCTGCCCGATTCAAATGTTGACGTACATATTCTGCATTCATGAGTGATTTGCATTTAGGACAGAATTTCGCCCGGTGCCCACCCATAAAGTCTGTTCCGCATAATGTGCATTCTCTTTCTACAGACTGACGTCTTTTAGGGCGTTTCTTTAGCCGGAGATAGGGGTAATGGTACAGTTGTTCGCCTACTTTCCGAGCTTTACGCGCCAGGTCTACAGTCTTATAAGTTCCGAGATGAACGTGTTTCCCCTTGACGGTAATGCGCACCATGTATCTCTTTTGTCCGTCGGATGTCTTTCGCAAGGATATTCCCTTTAATCCGGATTTGTTGTCCGATCGAACCTTTTGCTCCAGTTTGGGTAGGGGTACACCATTGACCGTGAATTGCTCCCTTAACACCTTGCGAGCATGAGCAATTGAGTCGGTTCGAGAGCACCCGCATGAGGTTGACTCGCCAGATCGGAGGCGATTGGACAAGACAGGGCGCTCTTCGCCGCAGACGCATTGGCATAGCCACATAATTTTGCGGTTGTTGCTTTTGCCCGCGCGTTTCAGAACGGTCCAACGACCGAAGCGTCTCCCCGTTAATTCGACTCCGTTTGACTCTGAGGCCATTTCTCGTTGGAAGCAACCACAGGAAAGAGTGTGGCCGTTACGCAAGTTTGGTTGCGTTACAATTACAGCATTAGGATTGCCGCAATCACACATACACTCCCAGCGTCTTGTATAGCCAGATCGCGGGGCCTCTTTAATGACAGTTAAGCGTCCATGCTTCTCGCCTGTTAGGTCGAGCAATTGGCGGGGCATTATATGACCACCGCCACTACAAATGCCTCGACGATGCGAATTTCGCCCTCGTCAAAGTATCCGTCGTTATTGACAGAGTGCCCGCCGATGATGACCTGCTGCGCTTTGCCGTAGATTTGGTTTTTGGCTACAGCCTCCGCGATTCGAACTGCCAACTCAGCAGCCTCATCTTCGGTCTTGAAATACCCTGTATCTATGTGTGTCGCGCAAGTACCGACCGCCGTTTCGCCGGTTGTGTGGTAGGTCGAGCAGTCATTCTCGATATCCCATTCGTAAGATGGGCGACAGTCATCGCCAACTTCGTAATGCTCATCGTCGCAAAGGGTGCGAACGCCGACGAACCAGTTATTCTCAAGGATTTCTTTAGCGATTTCGAGGTAATTCATTGTTCTCGGCCCCTTCGAGTGGTTTCCGCGTCGTCCCTTGCTGTGATTTAAATATAACACAAACATATACACATGTAAATGGGAACAGAGCGCGAACGTCACTGTCCGCCCCTCATAGCCGCGCCCAAATCCGCCGTATACTTCGCCAGCCGCACGGCAATTTGCGACCGCAAGTGCTCGCGAATCATACCGAACTCGCCCCGATAGCCGCGGCAATAATATTCGTAGTTGATGACGGCAGCCGCGCTGTCCGTTTCGTACGGAATGACGCGTATGTTCCGCTGCTTTAGATCCCGCCGGATGACGAAATGATCCGCGCTGATCTGATCGAGAATGGCGCGTCCGGCCTGCGCATATAGACGGCGGAGTACGTTCGTGGACCGCTCGATATCGTCGACACTCTTCTGGACCATCGTCATCATAAACGGAAGCATGATGTGATCGCGTATCATGGCGAGCTCTTCTGAAGACGGGACCGCTTTGGCGCGTGTAGTCGGCGTCTCTGTCGTATGTCTCTCCGTATATCCTTCGACGTGCTCCGTCAGCAGCATCTTCGATTTCCAGCGCTCGTTTCCGTCCAATTTGCTCATTGTGCGCGTTACCTCCGAACGTATGATCGTATATCGCCATTATATAACGAATGTATGTTCGGTGTGCAAGCGGAAAAAATGACCGGTTAAGAAACACCGGCCTTCGTGAATCTTCCGCTTTGAATCATCCGAACTAGTTCGCGAGCGACATGCGCCCCGCCGTCGGCGTACATCGCTCGATCGCGGTCAGATTGCGTTTCTGCTTCGCGTTGGGCACCTGCGGCAAAGTGCGTAAGCCAATCGGATAAGCGCTGCTTTTCGTCCTGCTGCCGCCGTACCACTTCGTATAGCAGCGGCTCGGTCAATAGGTGGATGAGATGCTTCGCTCCTGTTTCCGCACAAAAGGATTCGTAGAGATCACGTAGCACACCGTCTTTAAGAACGCCTGTTTTCCGCCATTCTTCGCTTTCAAGGAATGCGCAATTAAGTTGGGCATCCGTAAGCATGCGAAAATAATCGTTAATCGTTTTCATCCGCTGTCACTCCTTCGTTAATTTACCGCGCAAGCCAGCCGCAGCTCCACCCAATTCCCGCCGCGCGTCCGTACGTAAAGAGCCCGCCCGATTCGTTTCCCATGCGTATATTTCGCTACCACAGCGGCCGCCTCCTTTCCGCCTCCAGGCGCTTGTTCAACGCGGCCTTATACGCGAGTAGCCGTTTTAGTCGTCCAGCCGGTATGAGCGCCTTCTTTTCCGTTGCCTGGCGGACTTTTCGCGTATAGTAAACGATGCGCCGGACGTTTCGCTTATACATGATCGTTCATCTCCGGCGCCCGCACAATCATCGTTATTACCGTAATAGTTGCGCCAATCCACGCCAACACTAGAATCATTTCGCTCGCCTCCGCTAATTTATAAGCCGTATTTCATTTTAAAACTGCTCGCATCCATTTCCTTACGGTCGCGCTCCATTTCCTCCTCAGCCGGGTTACCTTCGATTTGAATGATGTTCCAAACCAAATCCGCCAGTTCTGTTTCAATATCATTGAAATAAAGTTTTCCATTGTTAACTTCAATCGTGCAGTTCTCGGTCAAAAAGGTTGTTACTCCTTCACGTTCGAATTTGATGCCTGACTGGGTGAGTTCTTTACTTACAGCCGAGCATAGCTTACGCGTTGCGGGCTTCAGCACATCATTCGCCTCCGTTTATTGACTCGTTTTCCGTGTCTTAAAGTTATCACGACTCGTTTATCGTGTCAATACTTTATTGACTCTTTTTTCGCGTCAAGGTAAACTCGTATCATACCGGAGGTGTTTCCGTTGCAATTACGTTCCAATCTACGCGCCCTGGCCGAAGCCCGCGGCGTCTCCATACGAGAAATCGCGCGTGACATCGACTACCGTTTCGAAAGTGTACGCCAACTGTACAATGACGAAATGGAGCGTTATCCGCGCGACCTTATCGCAAAGCTATGCGTTTACTTTGACGTGGAACCCGGCGCTATCCTTGCGCTAGTAGACGATGCCAGCGCCCCGCCTGCGTCCGAGCCTCGGTAAACTCCGGCTTGAACTCGCCGCCTGTATCGCGCAAGGAATACGTAATAAGCGGGCCGGGCGAAGTGTCGCGCTTGTACTGGTCTTGGCGCGCCTTGTTACGCCCATGAGCGTCTTTATCGACTCGCCAATTCTCGTAATTCGTGCGCCGGCGCTTCGTAGGCTTGCGGTGGTCGCGTCCGTCTGTTCCCGCGTACTCAGCCGCCTTCATGCCCGTCTCTCTATCGCGCCTAAGTTCGAATTGCCACTCGCTCATAAACGGATATTCTTCGTGCGTCATTTTGTACGGGTTAGGATCGGCCAGTTCTTCGCGTAGAATATAATCGGCCAGGCGCTCGAGCTGCGCGGCGTCCGGGCGTTCTCCGATATCCTCAACGTAAGCCTCCGTTAGGCCGTTAATGGCTGCGATTCTCTCCGGCCGATCTTCGATACCCTGCGCGATAATATCCCTAACGGCGTCAACGAACGCCTCTTTATACGACTCCCCCATCGGTGTCCTCCGTTTCTACTTCGACCGTAACCTCGCCGTATTCCCAGCGCCTAAAGACGGCGGCGATCTTGTCAACGCCCGCATCAACGTTTACCGCAACGTTTTGCTGCGTGATCCCCATTACGCGCGCCGCCGTCGCCTGCGTAACGTCGAGTCCGTATACGAGTGCGATTGCTTCCGCCTGGCGATCGGTAAGGGCGGCGGATTCGATTGCGGAGTGGAGGTCGATAAGAATGTCGCTGGCTGCCGTATCGCCCGTAAAACGCCGCTGGCCGATCTTATGGCGGTCGCGCAGCAGTTTCTTTACGCCATCGGCCGAGTTGAGTGCGTAGGTTACGGAATATTTACGTGTGTCTTTCGTTAGGTCAACGTTAGTAGCGCCCATTAGACGGCCTCCTTCGAAAATGTAAATGTTTGTAACACGCAGGTTTCTGCGATAAAATAGCGTTAACATATCGTCTGAGGACGTGATAACGCTGAATGTGCAAAAGCCTAAGCGATTTAACATCGAACCCGTATCGAGATTTAATCCGTACATAACAACGGACAAGCAGCGCCGCATAAGACTTTCGGCTGATCTCGCGGAAATGCAGGGATGGCGCGAAGGCGTTCGGCTGGTTCTCGGCTACGACGCAACGACCGGAGCAATCGCGCTTGCCCAGCCTAACAAAGTTGGAATGGCGCCTGAAACAGCGAATAAGTTTGACGCGCGGCTATATACGAGTGCGCGGAAATTTTACGAGAAGACGAAGATAGCGAGAAAAGCGCGGAAATATCACTTTGAAACGGAAGAGGACGGTTGGCTTATTTTTCTACCTGAGAAGGAGTGAACCCGATGGAGAAAATCACTTCGCTAGAACAATTTCAAGCGGTTAAAGGTGCTGGCAAAGACTTTGTCGCGATAACAGATAAAAATCTCCCTAAAAATTGCGTACATAAAACATCATGCTTTGAGGTTAAGGAGTACCATTTTATCCAGAAGGTATTAACGAACGGCGGCAAAAATGGCGACTACTTTTTTACTGATGATTATCAAAAAGCTATTAACGTCTTTGCAAAAATGAAAGCATGTCAGAAGTGCTTAGGTTAATTTCAGCTCTCCAATGATAGCGTCAATCTGCGCGTACAAATCCGCAGGTGTGGCGCTATTTTCTATTTCGTAGTCGACCGCGAAGCTATCGATGTGGCTTTCGGTTTGATGCGTAAGGTCGCGGAGGTTAAACGTGTCGGAGGCGGTTATAGCGCGCTGAATGCGGAGTGCTTCGGGGGCGGCTATGCGGATAATGACGTAGCCGGCGGATCGGAGCGTAGAAAATTCGGTCGGGAGGCGTAGGTCCGTAATTACGGCGGGCGGCGCTGAACCGGGAATAAACGCGCCTAATCCGAATGCCTCCGTATACGCACGGATTTCTTCGAGACACTTCCGCACCCATACGTCCGGATCGCGCTGCCGCATCGTCTCGCCGAACCATTGATAGAGTTCGCGCGGCTTCGGGTACGCCGGCGTATCGTCGAATATTTCGTGAGCCAGGCGCTTCATTTCGTCGCCGAACGCAAAGCGCGTGTAGCCGTAGCGCTCAGCGAGGTAGGCGCCGGCGAGGTCTTTGCCGCTGCGGAGATGGCCGCAAATTCCGATGTTAGGAAGCGTAGTTATCACGCTCACCCCCAAATGTACTGCGCGGGTATGGCGGCGAGCAGCGTAATAAAGAATACGATCCAAGTCGCTTTGGCGGCGTATTCAATATCCTTCGCTATGGTTGCGGCTACCGCGATTAGTGCGAAAAAATCAATGATCGCGAGGATAACGAACGCTGTCCATGCGATAATCATGCGCTCACCTCCGTTTCCTCGCGAGAATCATCGATGATGCGCGTTACCTTCGAAAGGTTACTGTAATGTACTTCGGGATAGACCGTACCGTCTTCGAGAATACGGAAATCGTAGTTATCGCCTCGGGACGCTAATAGTTCGTACTCTTGCGAAGGGCACGTAGGCCATACGATAATATCCCCTACGCGCGGCTCCGTCGGCTGTGGCGCGCTTGTATACTCCGCCGGAACTTCGATGCCCAGCGCTCTTCTTAACGCGATTGCACGGCCGATATGCGCGTTGAATACGTCGTCCGGCGCACACTTGGCGATACCTTTGTAGTAAACGGACTTATCGCGCAGGCTACGAATGAGCGCTACAACGGTACGCTTTTCGCGGTTAATAACGTACTCAACGTAATGTACCGGCGAATACCCGTCTTTCGCGCAGGCTTGCGGCCAGAACGATGCGCCGCCGCTGCTCCATGCGCTTTGGTACGTCGTCTCCAGCGCAACCACGTCATCCTTCGCGCGCTGAACGATTTCGTCACGCGTCGGTTTCAGGAACGATGGTCGGCGATTAGGTACGGTGCCGGATGGACCGGTTGCGTAAGTCGGCTGCGACGGCGCGATCAGGCGCTCAAGCTCGGCAACTCGGCGCGCCAGGTTCGAAACTACTTCGGTTAGATCGGCGGGACCGGACGGGTGCGATTGCGAAGGTGTGGCGGACGCGACCGGTTCGAGTACGCTATAGCCCGGATACCCCATCGACCATTTTCCGTCATCGCGTACATAGTCGTTTCCGTTAAAATCGAACCAATCCCCGCGTTCGAGTTTAGCTACGTTGCCGACACGGAAGTATCTGCCGTCGCAAGAACCGCCACCCTCGGTTAACTTCGTAACAATAACGCGCTCGCCCACCGCAGCCTCGCGGTCGACCATGCGGAAGCGCTCGCCGCCGATGCGCACGATTTCGGTCGGATCGAGGACTACGTATTCACGCTTAGAGATATAACCTCCGCTATTACCACCTGGGAATTTCGCCAAGTTTACGTAAACACTCCCGCCACTTACACGATCAACAGTAAAGACTGCGCCATTGTCGTAGGTTCCGTAAGTCATCCACGCGTTAACGATCTTAATGCGCTCACCGACGCACCCCAGCCGCTTAACCTCCGTATACTCGCGCTCGATTCCGCCCAGCTTCTCATCGCGCAAAACCGTTACATTTACGTTACTCATTCGTTCGCCTCCGTTATTTTAGTTCGCGCATCCCTCCGGATTGCCGTCCGGGAGCTGGCGCGTTTCTTTCGGTCGCGTTTCTTTCGGTCGCGTTTCGATAATTGCCTGTTTTACCGAAACAGCGAATCGACTTCCGCTATAAGAGCTGCTCGTGCTTCGTCGGGCGTGAGGCGCTCGACATTTGCGACGTAATCCCATTCATCTATTGAGCCGAACAATTTCGACACTTTATACGGGCGGCTTCCGTTAACAATCGAATCCACGCGTACGACAACGCCTAAACTTACGTCTGCCGAGCGGTGGCCTATGTCCGTTACACGAGCGTAATCGCCGACCTTCGGTTGGTTGGCGCGCTTCTCTTCGGCAAGTTGCGCTTCCAGGGTGGCGAGTTCTTCGCTGAGAGTCGCGATCGATTTGCGCTTGGCTTCGATTAGCTGCTCGGTTGTGAGCGGGAGGATTTCAAGGCCGCGCTGTCCGATAAGGTAACGCTCGCCATCCGTTGCTTCTACGGCCCATATCGCGCCAGATAATCCGCCCACCTCATCGCAAGCTAAGAGCGTTACAATTTCGTCATTAACCGGGTCCCTACGTGTTCGACGAGACTTAACCGCATCCGGATAACCGAGTTTTTGCGCGCATTCCCCGAAACAATCGTACCAGTTCCGCCAGTTCGTAATGCGCGCCTTGCGTCCGTCGATTTTCGCCATTTATACCGTCTCCTTTACGTTGAAAAATCCTACCGCCCATGCGTCAACCTTCGTTACCTCTTCGCGAATCTTTTCCGCTAATTCCGCAATCTCCGCCTGAGCACCGTTGCCCGGCCGCCGCTTATCGTAAAACTCGATCAGGGCGCGCAGATTGGCGGTCATGACGATGTTGCAGGCGGCCGCGTTCGGAAGGACATAGCGCGCGTCTTCGGCGGGGACTCCTGCGGCACGTAGCGCGTCGTACGCCTTTTGTGCGGCAATCATCGCGTCTTCGTAAACTTCGTATGCTTTGAGCGGATCGTGCCGAATGGATAGTGCAACGTCGTCGTAGCGGTTTGTTCCGGGAACATCGCGACCATCGACGCTAACCGGCGTCACGTAATCGAAGCCGGCGCTCTTATCGCCACTTCCGAATTTAACGTAACGCTGCGATTGGACGCTGAAGCTGAATCCGATGCGGTGGCGCGTCAACTGCGCGAGGAGCGACCGCGATACGCCTTCAATAGCGAACGTGTACGTAATATGCTCCAGCGTAGATGTGTGTTTGCTACGGATAATGTGCCGGAACAGGCGGTCGGACTCGGCGCCTCCTTCGCCGTCGGACGCGGATTGGCCGAAGTATTTACGCCCCTCAGTTGCGAGGATATCGGCGGGCTTCAGCGCGCTGTAGCAAGTTCGGATAGCGGTCAAGGCAACGGCTGCGCGCTCATTATCGTACGGCACAGAATAAGACGGCCCGCCTTCGTCCCACTCCATCGAAGTTAACTCGGACACAAACTCGTCCGATAACGCAGTATGCGCGATTAGTTTAACGTTCAATCCTCGTCCTCCTTACGTGCACTCTGTTTATTCTGCCTACACAGTCCCTCGTAATTATTTTATCTAGATTGTGGAGTCTCGTATGGTCAGACCGAGTAGTAACTGAAAGGTTAGTTATGTGGTTATTCGTCTTATTGCCGTCAATGTGATGTACATGCTCATCGTCTTTTAGCGGGCGCCCTAAGTGTTCAGACATTACAAACCTATGTTCTAAGATGTAACCGTCTCTCCGGGAGTTAGGATGAGTGGGCATATTTAGAAGAACGTACCCATAGTTGGATATTTTTCTTCCGCCTTTCCAAACAGCACAATTTTCTTGCCTGTTTCCGTAGTTGGGGTTCCTGTTACCGGCATACATCTCCGATTTTCTACGAGAGCTGCATTTTCGTGAACAGCATTTTCTTTTATCCGCATGTGATGGCTTAACCACGAATGAAACACCACACCAAGCGCAGTTTAAGAAATGTTTTTTCAGTTTCTGACCACCTCGTATCCGGACTTATCACTACGTCCTTCTTGTCTGGCGTGGTTTTCGGCGTTCTTAGTACAATAAGCCGCGTAAACTTCCTCAGCACTAAGTCCGACTTTTTCTGAAAGACTGACGAGAAAGTGCCATAAGTCTATTACTTCGCTCTTTAACGCATCGACGTCTATTGGCTTCGGATTTTTCCACCACTTCCAATTGACTTCGCGCCGAATTTCATCAATTTCGGAGTCCATTGCAATCGTAATGCCCATCACCCAGTCTTCGAGCGTGCCGTCCACACCACGTTCCGAAATAATACGGTCGTCAAGAGTTTTCTGCATTTCGAAAATATGTGTCAATTTGTCGGTTACCGGTACGACGGCGTCCGGATGCAGCTTGCGAATGTTAACGCTGAGGGTCATTGTCGCGCTCCTTTCGCTGCTACTACGAACATATCGATCGCGCTGAGTGCGAATGCGGAAGCGATAGCAGTTACGGGCGGCTCGTATCCGCACAGATACGCGATGAGTACCGCCGCCCAATAGACGCCAAGCAACGCGGCCAGCACGCTAATGAACGTTACCTTGCGCGGCTTTTCGTCAGCAAAGCGGCAATCTTCTCTGTGAACAAGCGCGTAGCCCCTTCCGTAATTGTCCGGCCGAGATTCGTTTTGCGCGACGTAAGCAATACCGCCTGGAGAAACGCGGTCGACCACAAGTACGTCACCCCTCCGGTATCCCCAGTGCATCCGCGATGTCGTCGCGATTATTTTCGTTGTCATCCAACCGCCTCCTTATCGTCTATGACGCCGTCCAACCGGATGTAGTACGTCTATCTACTGACTATGACACCGCGCTCGGCCGGTTTCGCACACTTACCACGCAAATTCGTCCGCCTTTTGTGCGAGCTGACCGCGGAAATTGACCGTAAGCTCACATACGGATGCGTACGGCTCCCCGCGGAAGTGTTCGATATACGGCGCGAATCCGGATTTGCCCGGCTGCGGAAGGTCGCATTGCTCCGTATGGCCGATTACAATAACGCGGCAGTCGTCATGGATACGCGTCAATATCTTCTTCAGTTCACCGCGCGTCATATTCTGCGACTCATCGAGAATGACCGTTTTACCCTTCAAATTCATTCCGCGCGCGAATACGTGGCTCATCGGATACACCCATACGTCGCCGCGTTTTTGCGCCTCTACGTTATCCGGATCGTAAATCACCTTCGCCGGATTCTCGCCGATTTCGTAAAGCGCATCGGTAAGCGGCGTAATGTAGGCCGCCTCCTTTTCGCGCTGCGTTCCCGGCCGGAATCCCATGCGGCCCTCTTCGACCGGACTGAACACGTAGACTAGCGGCTTGCCGATCAGTTTGGCCGCCGCCACCGCCAGCGTAGTCTTACCGGTGCCGGACCGCGCATTTACGAACGTAATCTGGCGGTCGAATATCGAATCGACGTATACGCGCTGCTCGCCGGTCAGCTTCGGTGCGAATCCGAAGAACAGCGTGTCTTTCGGCATCGGCATAGTTAGCGCCCCTTTTCGAAAATGAAGTCTTCGTCGCGAACCGGCTCTACGTTCATCGCTCGCACATAGCCGTTCCCTTTCTTCGAGAAGAAATCGTGCTGCTTCGTACTGACGGTTATGCCGTTCTGGACGATCGCGCTGAACGCTTCCTCTTCGTAGACCGCCGACAGGCCGAGGTTCATCATCGCTTTATTCGCGTTATAACGGACATAGCGAAGCACATCGGCGGTCAGGCCGAGTTCATCGTAGATAAGTGCGGTATACTCCGCCTCGTTCGCGTAGAGGTCTTCCCGGAGCTGCGTCATTTCGGCGTCGGCCCTGGCGCGTTCGGCCTCGGACAACTTGGCGCGAATCTGCTGCGCGAGATAGCCGACGTATAGGCCGTGGATGGATTCGTCCATCAGAATCTTACTGATGACTTCGCCGCTTGCCGTCATCTTGCCCTGGCCGGCGAGGTACAGCGGATAGTAGAATCCGGAATAAAACAGGAACGTTTCGAGGAGTACGGACGCGACCATCGCCATGTACAGCGCGTAATCGGACGGCTCATCGCGCAGCACCTCACGGTAGGCGGCGGAGATGGTTTCGTATTTATAGCGGATGTTCGGCTGAGACGGCGCCCAAACATCGAGCATATAGTCCGCCTCAGCACCGGTGAGGAGCGTAGTGAAAATCGTGGAGTAGGATTTCGCGTGGATACCTTCCATCATGCCCATAAACGAGAGGACCGCGGCGGCGCGCGGATCTTCGACATGGCGAGCGATTAGCGGCATCCCCTCTTTATTCTGCAGCGTATCGAGCGCGGTCAGGCCCGCCAACACGCGCTTATAAACGGTGCGCTCCGTTTCTGTCAGCGCGTCCCATACGGACTTGTCATCGGATATCGGGAATTCGTCCGGAGTCCAGAATTGGAGAACGTTCTGATCCCATAGCTGCGTCGTTACGTCTTCATGCGCGTTCCAGTTCGAAATCTTCATCGTTGGCTATCGCTCTCCTTTCATCAGACCGCGCAAGATGTACATTGTTCGACGCTCAGCAGATTCGTCCGCGTATAGTACAGCCCCTTCAAGCCACGATGCTGCGCGTATACGTAATGGCGCGCTAACTCCCGCGTACTGATATCGCTATTGACGTGTAGGATCGCGCTGATTCCCTGGTCGACGTGCGCCTGGATCTCCGCGACCATATCGATGACGGCCGCCTGATCCATCTTATAAGCGCTCTTATAAAACCATTGCGTCTCCGCGCTCAGGAACGGCATCGGATAGAATGTGGTCGCATTCGCATACGTACGCTCCTCGATGAGTTCGACGATCGGCATGACGCTGCTTGTCGCGTTCTGGATATACGAAATACTCTGCGTCGGGGCAATCGCGAGCCGGTACGCGTGATAGAGTCCGTATTCCATTACGGTATCCTTGAGCGTTGCCCAATCGTTCGGCGACGGAATATCGATGCCGGCGAACATCTCCGCGACTCGGTCCGTACGTGGAGCGAAGTCTTCCGCTAGATATTTCGTAAAATACGTTCCATCCGCATACGTAGACTTGGCGAAGTCCTTAAACGTAATCCGGCGCTCGCGTGCGATGGCGGCCGATTTCTCCAGCGAGTAATAGTTCATCATCGCGAAGAATGTACGGGCGAAATCGCGTCCCTCTTCGGAATCGTAGGCGATCTTATTCTTCGCGAGATAACCGTGCAGGTTCATCGCGCCAAGTCCTACGGAATGGAGCTCATCGTTCGCCAAACGCACGCCAGGCGCGTTCTCAATGCGCGAGATATCGGAGACGACGGTCAGCGCTTCGATACCTTCGTGGACAGATTCGCGAACCTTGCCGGACTCCATTACGTTGACGATGTTTAGACTCGCGAGATTGCACGAGATATCGCGGCGGATTACGGACGGTTCGCCGAAGTTACCGATGGTCGACGACTCCTGTAGCTGATACACCTCCGTACAAAGGTTTGACATCTTCACGGTGCCGATTGCAGCCAGCGGATGCCCTTCGTTGGCGTTATCGCGATTCATAATGTACGGATAGCCGGATTCGAGCTGCGTCGTCGCAATCTTCGTCAGCATGTCGCGCGCCGACATAATCTCGCGCTTCTTGACCGCTGGATTGGCGAGGAGTTCTTCGTACATTTCCGTAATGTCCATATCGTCGAGGTGCGCGCCGTACGCCTTAAATACGGAGTGCTGTGCGAATACGTGGAGGGGCCGGTTATCACGGGCCAGTTCGTAGAATTTGCGCGGTACGATCAAGCCGATGGACAGCGTTTTGAGGCGCGCCTTTTCATCGGCGTTAATCTTTTTCGTGTCCAAAAACTCGACTACGTCCCATCCGAAGATGTTGTAGTACGCAGCGCCGGACCCTTTACGCTGACCCATCTGATCCGCGTAACTAAACGCGTCTTCCATCAGCTTTAGCACCGGCATAATGCCCTTCGCCGCACCCTCTACGCCCTTTATCGGCTCGCCCCGACCGCGCAGCTTCGAAAGGTTGACCGCGACTCCTCCGCCGATTTTTGACAACTGCATACACGTCGACAACACGTAGTTGATCGAATTCAGCGAGTCGTCCGCCTCAAGCAGGAAGCACGATACCATCTCGCCGCGGCGCGCTCGTCCTGCGTTAAGGAACGTTGGAGTGGCGGGCTGCAGGCGCTGCTCCATCATCGATCGCGCCAGGCGTTCGGCCAGCGCATAATTGCCTTGACCGAGATATAACGCGACTATGGCGACGTGTTGCGCATACGTTTCGAGATACTGCGACTTATCGTTCGTCTGCAGCGCGTAGTCCTTATAGAATTTGGACGCGGCCATAAACGAAGCGAACCGGAAGTCGTACGCGTCGCATATATCGTGGATTCCTACGAGTTGGTGTACGTCATATTGCGACTCAACTTCTCCGTAATAGAACTCGTAATCCACGAGCCATCGAATACGCTCCATCGGCGTATCGAAGCGCTTCGTCTTCGCTGCCACCTCCGCCATAAACTCGCGTACAGCCTCCGCGTCCTTTTCGAGTTGGAAGAATCCGTCCTCGCCGCGCTTCATAACTTCGTTGTTTAATTCGATATAGCTCGGAATAAAGCCGTCACCGCCTCGTTAAATTTTCGTACATCTTCGTCAGTCCCCGCGAGCTCGAACCGCAGGAGTAGCGGTACTCCGTAATAGCCGCTAATATGATCGCCCGCCGCCGCGTACGCAGACGAAAAATTCCGATTGCCACTCGCCGCGACCGCGATCATATGGCGGCCCGATCCCGCTAAAAACGCCGCCACCTGGTCCGGCACGCGTCCGAATCCGATCGTCGGCGTTACGAGTACGAACGGTTCGTCTAAGCGCAGGCCGGGCGTAATCTGGACGGATGGGAACGCGGTTCTTTCGGCAAAGCGGCGGACGTTACCGGTCAGCGAATGGTAGGCGACGATCAACGATGTCTCCGGCGCGCCTTCGATGTGGCGGCGGTAGCTACGTAAGCAATCGAGATAATTGTAGCCAGAATCGCCAGAATCGCTGGCCCGCCCCAAAACGGAAGAGTTACCCACCACCAAGACCAGTCAATAACACCGGTCAGTTTTAACGTTATGAATACGACGCCTAGCAGTCCGACGGCATTCACATTAGTGCGGTATTCCACTGTTTTTCTAGCGCTCAATCCCGCTCACCCCTTCGATTAGTTTTTCGCGAATCAGGTACGCCAAGGCAACCGCACACGCATCGGAGTCATCGTAGCCGGCCGCCCACTTCCGGTCTTCCAGGCGGAGTATTCGCGATACGGCCGCTGCCACTTCGGGCTTCTCGGCGGTTCCCTTTCCGGTCACCGTCTTCTTCACGGTCGATGGCGTCAAGTTTTCGGTAACTGCGAGTCCAAGCCGGGATAGCGCGCGATCGACCGCCGACCATGCGCCATGGAGTTTATCGTTCTGTGCGTAGTTACGGGATGGCGGCCATACCTCGCGGATGATTGCGGTCAGGCCGGTATACTTGCGGAAGAAAAGGAGCGCGTGTGCTTCGATGACTTCGTAGCGCAGCGGTTGTGTTTCGGAGGTATCCGTTTTGATGACGGAGACTTCGACTAGCGAGGGGATGCGGTGTCCTTCGGAATTTTGGTCCACGGATATAATTGCGAAGCCTGGCGAGGTAAGCGATAGATCGAGGCCGGCGTATAACTGCGGTTTACTTTTCGTCGTCTTCGCCGTCTCCGCCACCTCCCGCCAGCCAAACGAGTGCGGCCGCGACTACAGCGATGATTCCGGCGGCGACCGGATTGACCACGAGAATGACCGACGCGATTAGGTACCAAACGTAGCCGATCGCGATACACGCTCCAATTACGATAGCGCCGCGGATGATACGGGCAATTGCGTTCATTCGGACGCCTCCTTCCGGAATGTATAGATGCTGTTATTCGTAAAAACTTTCAGTACATCTGGGTAATCCATTGTTCCGATAACCCTAGTCGTCTGTACGAATTTGTCGTCATCGTCCGGGTAAGAAAACAACATTTTTTCACCTTCGCGACAGTTAATGATTTCAACGCGATGGCCTTTGCGCCGCAACTCGCGCTCGTTGATAGACCCGTCGCGGTTTCTTACGGAATGAAGTACGTACGTCACGCGCTCACTCCTTCGAGATATGTCATAAGATTACGGTGTTCCGCCTTGCCCGCCATACTCGACGCAGCTATCGCGCTTTCCTGCCGTCTGAGCACCGCCTTGTTCTCCGCGGTTAACGTCGCCTTGCAATGACCGCTGAACGCACAGAATCCGCAGCTATCGGTCATCTCGATCGTTACGTCAGGAATCGCGCCGCTTGCCCGTTGTTCGTATACAAGCGCTGCCTGACGCGCCAAATCCGAGAGAAGCGCGTTCTTCATGTCGTCCGTTATCTCGACGTAGAAAGCGCGCAGATCCGGTCGAGGTTGGCCGTCCGCCCACGTCTTCTGTCCCTTCGTAACGCTCGTACGCTCCTCATCGCTAAACCACGCCGGCTTTTGCGTCGATTCGTATACGATAAGCGCTTCGTTGATACCGAAGATGATCGCTTCGGCCGTTACCTGGCGGACGTGGTCGTCTTGCGCGCCTTTGTAATCGAGCTTACCGTTCATGGCGCGTAGGCCGGATGCCTTCGTTTTGTATTCGAAGATGATGCGCGAGCCGTCCGGCGCATAATCGAACTTACCGTCGGGCTTGGCGGTGATTGCGAATTGGACGAGTTCACCCGTTTCTGGATGCGGGTACTCGAATACCTTGCGTTCCTGCGCAGCCTCTTCGAAATCCCACTCAAACGTCACGTTTCCGAACATGTCCGTGTTTTTGCGCTCGGCCATCGTAAACAGCGCTCCCTTACCGAGTCGCTTCGGCATATGAACGATGTCGAGTTGAATGTAATCGACGACCGCCGTGCCAAGCCGCCGCTGCCGCCCTCTGAACGGAATGTCATCGGACTTTTCCGGACGCGTAGCCTTATCGTTTTTGAACACGAGCTGCCGATCGCAGAGGTTCGTACCGGACGCGCCGAATGTTACGAGGCCGTCGTTCGGGTACGGCGTGAACTTGAGATAGCGCAATTTTTGTTCGTAGTAACGGCGGCTGATCGCGTTGTCGTAGAAACCGGACGCAGGCGAGGCGTAATACGCGTCCATCTGCGTTAGGAAATCGTTAACCAAGCGGTCGCCGCGAGACATGCCGCCTACCTTTCGGAATAGTGCGCTCAATTAACCGCCTCCTCTTCGTTTTCACCCCACGGTTCTAGACCACATTTCCAGCACGGATGATCGCCGATTTCGTCCGCTAACATTCGATTCACTGTGTCGCATCGCGGGCATTTAAGAGTCGCTACTTCGATCACTGTTCGTCCTCCTCCGTAAACCACTTATCCGCGTCAACCTTCCGCATCCAACGTTCCGGGTTGATCTCGACGTCGCACCGCACCGGACACCGCAACTTAATCGCGTTCTCCATCGTCGTCCGGATATGGTCGAGTCCCTGCGGAGTTATATCGCGCGGGCAGTCCATAACGAGCTCATCGTGTACCTGCAGCAGAATGTGCGTATCATATAGCGGAAGCACATCCGCTAGGTCGACGATAGCCTTTTTCAGAATCGTGCCGGCACCGGCCTGAATCGGAAAGTTTCCGCCCATCCTCTGTGCGCTGAATATCCGCCACTTTTCCTTCGCCTTAATTTCTTCGTGCAAGCGGCGCTTCCGTCCGGCCAGATCCGTCACGAAACCATCACGCATAACCTTCGCGTGCTGCTCGTCCATATACCGCTTGATGGCCGGATAACCGCGGAAGTATTCGTCGATAATCGCCTGCGCTTCGGCCTTCGTAATTTCGAGCGTGTCGGCGAGTTTGCCCGCACCCATGCCGTAGACAATACCGAAGTTAACGATCTTCGCCTGTTTACGGTATTTCTGGCATTCGTGGCCCTCCGTGTCCTTCCAGCGCTCAATGTCTTCGTACGTATACTTTCCTTTCGAAATGAGCGCGGCTGTCGTCGAGTGAATATCGCGGCCAGCTTCGAACGCTTCGATTAGGACCGTTTCATTCGCGACATGCGCCAGGACGCGGAGCTCGATTTGCGAGTAGTCGATTGAAACGAGGATGCGATCGGAGTCGGACGCCATGAACAGGTGGCGTATTTCAGGACGTTTGGCGGGAATCTGCTGCGTGTTCGGATTGCTACACGTAAACCGGCCTGTCGCGGCGCCCCACGAATTGTGCCACGGATGAATCTTTCCGTCAGCCTTAACGTTCTTCGGAAGTTTTGACGTGAACGCCTGGCGCAGTTTTCCGACGCCGCGGTAGTCGAGAATGTACTGAATCACCGCATGTTCCCGCTTGATTCGCTTCAAAGCGCGCACGCCCGTCGATCCATTGTCTACGTCAGTCAGCCGCAATTCTCCGTAAAGCTTGCGCGATAACTGCGCAGGAGAATTAAGATTGATCTCCTCACCAAGCAACGCATATATCTTCGCCTGCAGATCCGCCTCTTCTCGCGCAAAGTCAGCGTCAAGCTTCGCCGCCATCGCGGAGTCAAACCGTATCCCGCGAATATCCGACCATATGAACGTGCGGCATACGGGCATTTCGATATGGAATACGAGTCGCTCAATCTCCGCTAGGTCAGCGCGCTTATCGTACCAGCCGCGGATCCAGTCGTAGAGTTTCAGCGTCTTCTCCGTATCGCCGGCCGCATATGCCAGCGCGACATCTAGCGGAATCTTGTTGAACGGAGTCCGTCCGAATAATTGGTCGAAATTGTCGCCAGGCGACCGCAGCCAATCCGTACACAAGTCCTTGAGGCGGTGGTTGCGGTTCTCATCGAATGCCATCGCCATTATCCTTGTATCAGCGCGCAACGTATCGATGAGATTAATTCCGTAGCGTACGAAGAACCATTTGCAGTCAAAAGGCGCGTTGTGCATGACGTTTGGAACGGACTCCAGCGCCGGTCTTAGCGCGCTGAAAATCTGCTCCTCCGTCAATTCCGTTTGTTCGTCGTGATTAAGCGGAATATAGAACGAATGGCTGCGCGTTGATACGCTGAACCCCGCCATTTGTCCGGTCCACGGATCGAGCGCGCCGTCCGGATGTTCCTCGCTGCCAAACGTCTCGCAGTCGACCGCGATAATATCTGCCGCTGCGATAACGCACTTAGCGAAGTCTAACGTTTTCCTATCTCGGACGAGTACGTAATGTGCCGGCGTATTCTCGACCATAGCGCGCAGGGTTGCCGCCCTGTTGCGCTCGTTGAGCTCCGACCATAACCGTAATGCCTCCGCCTTGCTAAACCGCTTGGGCGTTCCGCCAGTTCCTATCGCGTCAGAGGGGCGCCTGCCTGTCGCGCCCTCCGCCATTGCCGTCCTTACCGCCAGCAACCGTTCCTGATCGGCCGCCGAATTGTTCATCGCTAGAATGCGTGTCCACGCCTGGTCGATCGTTTCTGTCGCGGCTGCTTTACGTTTCGCCGCCTCCGCCACTCTTTCGGACGCATCTGGTTCCGTGCGGACCTTTAACGCCAGGCGGACTTTATCGGTCAAAGCGCGCCTCTACCGGCGTGACGAGTTCGAAGTGGTCCGGATGAGTGTACGTGTTGTAACCCGTTTTTACGAACGCTGGTTTCGCGAGATGCGGATTCATGCCGTCCAAATCGTCGATTTCAACGATAACGCCGTTGTGCTCGTTCAGTCCGTTGATTCCAGCGTACTTTTTGAAGCGTACGATATCGCCGACTTTATACTCGCCGACCTTGCGTCCGATCGCGGACCATTTCGCCTCTTCTGCGCGCTTTACTTCGCCTGCTTCCGCTTTTTCCTTCGTTACCTTGCGGAGAGCATCCGCGTTTGCGAAACCGGCGAATTTACCGTCGAGCGTACGGAGTTTGAGTCCGCGGAATCCGGCATGCTCGAGCGCGACGGTGACGTACTTTCCGTTAGTTTCAATTGCGCTCGTATTCGCATTGCTACTGTTCGCGTTCGTTACCAGCGCGTAGTCGCCGTCACTGAAGTCGCCAAACTTCGGATTGCGCCCCGGCTGCGACTCTTCCGCGCTCACCTTCGTAAGCTCCGAAGGATCGGCGTTCCATCGCGATTGAGACGGAAAGTCAACCGTCACCGTGCTGGAACCTACGCGTTTTACCGTTCCGACCTCGCCATTCTTGACGCCGCCCCAGCCCAAGCGCGGAGTTTTTCCGTCCGCAACCGTAAGCTTTACCGTATCGCCAACGTTGAATGTCGGTTTAGGCGTCGACATCGTAAACTGCGCTTCGGTCGCGGGGATTACTTGTTTCGGAAGCAGCCAATTTCCGGTCGTAGCGTTGGACGAACGCAGTCCTTTGAAAGCATCGATACCGCGTCCGTACATTTCCGTAACCTGTACGAATTCGCCGATTTTATAGTTATGCGAGCCGCCCGGCTTCGTTACCTGAACGTAATCGCCGACTTTATAGCGCCGTGCTGCCGCGACTTCTTCGTCCGTGGCGCGGACCAGCGCATCCTCGCGGAACCATTCGTAGTGGGAGCCGTCCAAGAGTTCCGCCCAAAACGGGAGCGAGCTGCGGTCATCCTTGACGATTTTACGAATCTCACCGACGGAGACGCCTTCTTTCTGGGAGCCGCTGCGTGTTTTATCGTTCACTACTTTCGCATATTCGCCGACTTTCAGGCGCTCAGGCTTGGCGGCATCGACCGGTTCGAGAACGACGTATTCATCGTAGACAACTCCGCAGTCTTCCGCACCTGTATGACCGAAGGCAGCCCGGATGTCACTTCCGCCCCATCCGCGAAGAACGACCGCTTCGTCACCGTTTTTATAACGTGTCTCGACGCCGCTTTTGTTAACGATCCTGATCCGCTCGCCGACCGCGGCAGGCCGTTTGACCTCGCGGTATTTCGGCGCTTTCTGCGCCAGGAATTCGGCTTCGGTCGCTGGCTCGATCTCCTTTGCGAACAACCAGTTACCGATGTCTCCGCTTGCTTTTTCGCCTTTGTACGGATGACTGTCTTCGGCGTCCGTAGTGAGCTTAATAATCTCGCCGATCTTGTAGTTATGACCGCCGCCATCCATATTAACGACCCGCGCATAGTCCCCGACCGTCAGGCGTTTGGGCTGCGCCTCTTCCTGCGCGACCTTTTCGAATTGGTTCTCGCCAAGCCATCCGGAATCGTGCGTATGACGCCAAGCCTTACCGTGACGCTCACCGTCCAGATGCGGAACACGTTCCTTCAGCGTTGTTTGGAATCCGCGAAGTTTCGATTTCACGATGTCTCCGGCTTTGTATTTCGCCTCTTCCGCGACCTTTTCGTAAACTTCGAAACTCCACGCGCAGAGGTCGAAATCGTCGCCGGCCTCGTCGGTGATGTGCGGATCTCCGCTGGCATCCACGGAATCGACCGTATAAAACGCGCCATTAACGAGGAACCTACCGCCCGCGTCCTCATCCGTAATCCGCACGACATCGCCTTCTTGCGCCGAACGGTCGACTTTACGATACATCGCGCCGTCAATCGTTACATCCACCGCTGGAACAGTTACGTTAAGTTTCGCCATTAAATTACCGTCTCCTTATGGGCGCGTTGGCCCGTCATATTTGCGTTACTCTACGTTACCGTTTCGGTCGATTACGCCAACCGCATCATATACGCGTTCCGCCGCGTACTCGTCCGCACACCTTTCGCGCCATCCCGCATGGACCACGCCGCCTCCGTCATCGATGCGCGCCACTTCCGACCCAGCGTATATCTCAGCGCGACACCAGGCGCAAGTTGCGACGACGGGCGCTTCGGCGGGATCTCTCCTGACGTCGATCCACCGTCTCATTGCGCGGCATCGACCAATTCCGCGGGCAATTCGATCCAACGTTCGGCCGCCCGCGTTTCGGAGCTCGACCAATACTCGGCCTGCTCCGTGTTCTCCGTAATATAGACGCGATTTCCCAGGACGCCAACGATATAGTCAGCGTCGGCCTTCGTATACGGCTGCCCGTTACCTTTCTTCGCGTAAATTACGAGAGCCCCGCCGCGGTCTTCGCGGACTCGGACCGTTTTGATTTGCGCGGTCGCCCAATCGCCATTTACCGGATCGCGAAAGACGACGTCATACGGTTCGTCCGTCTCCGGCTTCGCGACTTCATAGCCCGCGTTAAGCAGCGCGCGTCTTGCGGTCATTTCCGATACGCGTCCAACAACTTCGCTTCTATGCGCCAATTATTCCGTCACCTCCTCGTAATCACCGCCGGAGGCCGCCTTCATCATCGTTACAATGACGGGAGCCATCGGCGCCTCCGCCCCTCCGACACTGACCGCGATATCGAGCTCGAACGTTCCGTGCGCATGGTCAACGGCCGCCAGGAAGGCCGCGAGCTTTTTACCCGCGCCCGGCAGAGCGCTCACATTGTCGACAGTCAGCCCAATCGCCAGCTTGCGCGGTATTACGCTTGGCGCCGCCATCAGAAGTTAACCGGAGGCGCGTCGGAATCGGTGGGGATTGGCGTAACGTCCGCGGCTGGGGCGGAAGAAGGCGCGGAGGCTCCGATCGAAAGGCCGAGACGCGCGATATCAAATCCGGCGATGACGAGATTTTTGACTTGTTCCGCCTCGTCCGCGACATAGAGGCACGTTTCGAATTGCGCGAAATCGAACGGTTCCAGCTCGCCGGCTTTAGAGAAGTTTGCGCGCTCAGCATCCGTCAGGTCTTCGTCGAGGTCGAGTAGCGGCGAAAGGCTTACGACCGTATTCGTAGAGCTGCCGGTCTTGGCGAGTTCGAACGCCAGCTTATCGAGTTTCTTCGCGTATTTCTGGATTGTTGCGAACACGCCCGCCGCCTGTTTCGGAGTCAGGTCGACGACACCATATTCGCCATTTTCGAGATTGACGAAGGCGACGAGATACTTCGGTTTCCCCTTGAACAGGTACGCTTCCTTCCGCAAAGCCTCAGCGCCTGCCTCGTCGCCGGCCGTCTTGGCTGCGTTTGCCTCTTCGTAAAGTAGCGTTGCCGCCTTATCCCATACGGTCGGATTCGAAGTGATAAACCCTTTCGCGTTACGTTCGGCCGGCGCCTTGGGTACGAAGCTATTCACCTTTCCGTACATGCCGTAGCAAAAATACTCGACCGAATCCTCTACGGATTTCAGGCGCACCTTATACGTCGTGCCGGTTGTGAACGGGAGGATGACGGAATCGGACGCATCTTTATCGGCTTGCGCGTTGGCTACGGCTGCGGCGCCGCGGTTCGTGAACATACTGGACATTCGATCGTTCCCTTCGTATTGGATTCGTTACTTTGCGTTAGGACGACGGTATCGCGGCTACATGGCGTCCACCTCCTTCATAGGCGTTGTTCTCGCGCCCGCCTCTACGTATTAATCCGGAGATTAACGCGCACAGGCCGGAGCAAGAACGGCGGACCTCATAGATACATGACGATATCGTTCGCAAGCGTCGTCTTCTCGCGCTTAATGGCGAGTAATTCCCGTTCCAATTCCGAGATTGCGCGCCTCACGTCCGCCTGCCGCTGCTTCATCGCGCCAATCACGTTAAGCGATTCGGACCGCGCCTTCTTCAGCTCACAATTCGCTAGTTCTACGTTAAGCTGCGCGATGGCCACGTTAATCCGCTTTTCCGCGAGCTTCTCCTTCCGATTGGCGGATTTGAGAGCGCGCAACAACGCCTTCTGGACCGTCTCGCTTACGCCGGAATTCGCCTGGTGACGCGGATATACGGTGATTACCGTCGCTGTGTCCGGCGCGACCACGATTGCCATGCGCTTATATCCGAAGAGGCGCGATGGGCGGCCGTCCTCGTTTACGATGTCTGCGATAAAGGATGCGCGGCGGAGTTGGTCCATTACGTACATGGGCGCCTTGCTGCGATCGACACCGAAGTCCTTCGCGGCTTCATCGCAAGCATGCGGAGTGACGAATATCTTGCCCGTGAAGTGCGCGCCGGCCTTCGGGTCGATCAGCGTTGTCATCCGAGGCGCACCCCTTTCAGCGTTGGAATGCGGACATAATCGGCCGGATCTTCGTAGGCGGCGAACCCTCCGCGATAGTAGTTTTCGGCCTGATGGCGGCGATTTGAAACCGACGGACGGGTTGCGCGTATATTCGTTACAGTCGCGTTAAGCATGCGTTAAATACCTCCAGTGGGGATTGTTAGATTTTAGGAAACGTGCTATTATTAGGGCGGGACGTTTATCGATCCTCGATTTGGTTAAAGTTATAATGAGACCAATATCGCGTATACATAATGTAACGTGTTATAATGAAAGTGGAGCGCGCACGTTTTTCATGCCTGAAGAATCGTACGCGTTCCAACGTTAAACGGCGAGGTATTCGCGGTAGTCTCCGAAACGATTAGCGTCGTATTGGCGACGAACGCGCTCTAACTTCCGTTTAACAACCTCGTGGTGGATTCCCAGCGCTTTAGCGAGCGCCGTGACGGAATCATACTGCGAAAACTTCGTTACGATTAGCGTCGTAACGGGGTCGACCTTAGCCGGGTCATTTACGAAGGAGTCGATCAGTTGCCGCTGATCGGCTTCTTTCATTTTCTGCGCAACATTATCGGAGCTCCCTTTTCGGTCAAGCAGCGTAGGGGTTGCCGCCCCATCTTCGCCATGATCGACCGGTTGGTCCAGCTCCAACACTCCGAACCATCTTTCACTTCGTTTTCTTTTGCGGTAGAAATTCAACCTGGCGTTTTTCAGCGCCTTTGTGAAGACTCGTCCGAAATCCCCGCATTCTTCTCTTGCTACGTTCCAACAGGTTTCATCGAATAACTCGATTGCGTCCGATACATTTCGGTGGCCACTGCGCATCATTATTGATGTGTGCTTACGCTTTTCGTCCTCCAACTCGTCGTACAAGGATTGAAAATCACCGTTTGATCGCGAATAGTGGTAAGCAAGATATAGACTATGAAGTTTTACCAGGTTCAACCGCTTCACCTCGTTTGTTTTTGTCTCTTACACTTACTATGACACCGCCCTCATGCCCTTCCGCACACTTTCCGATAAATTATGGTAAAATTGTTTTCGGAGGTTGCGCCGATGAAAATTCTAGTCGGGCGCTGCCGGATACGCGAACTTCGGAAGGCCCGCGGCTGGACACAAAAGGACTTGTCCGACCGTAGCTCGATCGGAAGAACGACGTTAACCCAATACGAAACAGGTAAGCGTAAGAAGATGCCGCTCGTCATCGCCGTACCTATTGCGGATGCGCTCGATGTCTCCCCACGCGACCTGTTCGAATGGATTACGGAGGAATAGCGTTACTGGCGGTGAATGGTAAACTGCGGTTTACCTCCCGGCTAAGAATGTCACACTCTGTGAATTACAAGAGTATGGCGGGGTGCGGTGGGAGTTGCGTGGAAGATACTATAGGAATATTAAACCATAATTAGGAAAAGTTTTCCTCCGCGCTCTAGCGATTAAAAACGTATTGACTTATTGCTTTCTTCGTGTAAGTAACAGCGCGAAGTATAGTCGATCGCTGGCGTTCGGATACGGGTACTGGATGCTTGTCCCGCTCTGGATGCGGAGTAAAGTGTATCTGCGACATTTCGTCATCGAACCACTCCGCTAAGTCCATATTTACGAGATAGCCGCGCTCCGACTTTTTGAAGTTTTCACGCTCAAGGTCTTTAAGCTGTTCTTCAACCGTCGATATCTGGCTTAGCACCTCTCCGTCTTTCATCCGATATTTGAGGATTCCCCGCTCAACAAACGTACATTTAACATCTGACGCAACGATATCGACGACCTCGAAATCCTTCTTACCCTGGCGACGGACAACCGGTCTAATTCGTTCCATTAGGCGTTCTCCTTTTTGCGCAGTTCTGCGGGGATCTCTGGTTTATAGAAAATCGTATAAGAGCCGGTCGTTGCGAAAATAACTGCGATTCCACCCATGACCAAAGCGAGCAGCTTGTAGGCTTTGTTTTTCATCTTGTTTTCACCTCCTTCAAAAATGGCAGTAAGGTTACCGCCTGGACTATGTATGTTAAAGCGAGAATATCCGACGCGATAACGAAGTTGGACGCCACAATTACACACGCCACGATTCGCATCAACGGGTAATACTTGCGCGGAATCCTTGCGTGTTTGTCGTAGTTGGTTGTAGCGCGTACGGCAACGATTATAAACGCGGCCGCGGTTATCGTTTGATTTACGCCTGGGGATAGCGGCAGATACGGTATGGTCGTTATGATAGCGGTAGACAGCGCTATGCATGCGGCACTTGTCGGTAGATGAACGCCGCCCGAAACGAAGCGCAGAGCAGCCAGCGCGCCTAAGCACGTCATCATACCGCTGAGATTGCCCGACATTAATCCGATCGCTAACGTGGCGGCAGTTATTGAGACCGTATTTGCGATGATATCGAGCGAGTACGCGATTACACCGATCGGCGGCGGGTCTACGCCTGCACGGCGCATGTTCTCGTGCAGGTTAGTCGCTACTCTCAGCAGCATGTTCTTCATCCTTTCGTATCGCGAAGAATATGAACGTAGGCAACGTAACCAAGAAGACGCAGCCGACGAGAACGATGTAATCTTCGAAGTTATGGCGGAAGATTGCCGTTAACACGAGCGCCAGCACGAGTCCGAAAGCGACAAGGGCCGTAATTACTGCGCTTGATCGGGTAAACGGCGTATAGACGCGCCTATCACTCGGAACCCAATCGAATCCCCAATTACGGATGTAAATCGTTCTTGCAATTGCGATTTGCAGGACTGCGGAAAGTAGCTGGAAGGCGAACTGGAGGGTCGGACTCTCGTTTATCTGTGTGAGGGTAATGCCTGATGTAGAAGAGACCGCGAGCACTGATGCAATCGGAACGATGAATGCGACGGCTAGGCCCGCGAAGTTTATCCATAGCGAATGCCACATCGGAACGCGGAATAGCAGCCAGAATATCGCGATGAATATCGGAAACTGAATGAACGTTGTGAGGCTGCCGATTTCCGGTACCAGCCGCGTGAAGTACGATACTTGACTCATCAAGACCGCAATCAGCGCGATTTTGACGAGAAAGTCTCGGTTATATGGGAATCGGAATAGCGTAAACATGACCGCAAACGTTCCGATATATTCCGCGATTGACGCCACCACAAACAATACGTACGACATCGACATTACGCTCCCTTGACGGATAGTTTTAGCGTTCGAATCCGCCGTCCACGTGCTATGCGCGATGTCATACGTTCGGCTCCGGCCTCATTCACGTCCTTAAACGCGATCGGCACGGGTACTATCGTAAGTCTAACGTCGCCCGCCAGTGTTCGGATTACTTCGCGTTGCCACTTTCGCCCAGCCGAGTCGTTGTCGCGTATAATGAGTAGTTCTTCTATCGGACTGTTGCGGATCATCTCCGCCTTAATCTCGTTCCACGCCGCTCCCAGCGTTGCCACCGCGGGAATGCCGGCGCACATGAGCGTCATTGCGTCTACTTCCGCCTCTACGATCGCCACCCGCCGGAGCTGCCGCGCGTGGATTACGTCAATTCCGAAGAGGCATTCGCGGATCGGCCGCCCACCTTTCGCGTACCAAAACGTCTTAGCATCGACGCGGCGGAATTTTACGTTAGCGAGCGTGCCGTTCGCGTTTCTTATCGGTATCACAATCGCCTGCCTGTCGCGATCGTAACCTACGCCGCATAAACGCTGGGCGGCTTCGTTAATGCCGCGGCCTGCCAGATACGGGTGACGCCATTGATACGGTCCGAGGACGCTGTCTTCTAGCGGTATGTAGGGCGCCGGCACGCCAAGCAGCGGCATGTCCAGCGTTGGGGCTTCGTCATCGTCCGTTTCGTAGGCGCCATACTTTTCGCGCAGATATTCGAGCGTCTCGCCTATCGTCTCTTGCCGGAGGTATGCGAGTAGTTTGACGAATCCGCCGCGCTGCCACTCCGGATCTGATGCGCCCGAATCTGTCCAGTATCCGTGTTCGAACTCTACGCGAAATGACGGATGGCTGTCGTAGCGAAATGGCGATGCGGCAACGAGTCGGTCAGCGTACCACTTGGCGCGATGCCAGGCGAAACCTTCGAGCTCATCGCGGATTTGGATCGATAGAGAGCGCAATATCCATGGCTCCTCTCGTAGCCTTGTTGGTAATTGAACTTGTCCTAACATCATAAAATGCGGCGAGCTCTTCGGCGACTAAAACTGCTTCGTCCTCTGAAAGGTCGTCATCCTTCAAAAGAAAAGAAAACATGAGTTCTCTAAATTCGTCTCTCTTTTTAAGGCGTTTCCGAACCAATTTCATCGCTTCTGAGTACTGCTCTTTGGTAAAAATTACTTCCTCTTTTGGCATGAGTCCAGCCAGCATTCGAATGTCGTCCGGTTTTGTATCCAACGCTTCAGCTATTTTTTCTATTGTTTCTTTTCTAGGAGCGCTATCACCGCGTTCTATTTTACTGAGTTGGGATACGCTTATCTCCATTCTAGAAGACAGTTCGAGCAGTGAAAGTCCCATTTCTTTACGTTTACGCCTAACAAACTCGCCTAGTTGGTTCATGATTTTTTTCACTCCGAAATAAGATTCTCTTACTACGATAATCCTACTATACATTACCAATTATCGTTTGTAAAGAAAATTATCTTAAGAGGAAAATCAGAAGTTTCCAACGAACTGACTCGCCACCTCCGCCCCCGCCGGCATCTCCCGCAGGACCCCGTAATCCATCAGCGCGACCAAGTCTAGCGTAAACCCCTCGCCGCCATTCCGCCCCTTCTCGACGCCAATCCGGCCGAGCCCGTTAACCGCATCAAACGCGAAAAGGTTCGTTGTGATTTCGAGCAGCGCCTTAGTCGTCTTCATCCGATCGCGGTCCGGCAACTTGAGCTCGCGCCTCCCCGTATCCTCGTCCGTTTCCTGGCGCTCGGTCGCCGCCTGCACCGTATAGATGCCGACCACGTCATTCTCGCCGATAATCCGTTCGAGTCGCCGCGCAGCCTGTTCCGCAGCTCCACCCGCCGTCTTATTCGCGTTCCGACCGTACGTATCTTCGAGATTATAGAACGCGTCAATGACTACGCAGTCGAGCGATGGATTGGCGGCCAGCTCGCGCTCCAGCGCGTCAAGGGATCGGGTCAGGCCGGCGTCCGACTTCGCCTGCAGGTAGAGTTGACCGGGATAGTACGAGCTGAGCGCGCTACAGATTTCGAAAAAGTACGCTTCGACGTCGCCTTCCAAACTTCCGGAGAGCATCGCCTTATTCGGCAGTCCGACCTTATCCGCGATATCGTCGATTTCTAGCGCGCCTTCCCTCGCCGTAATGACGCTGAGCAGCCGCGCCACCCAAGGATACGCCTTGACCTCGTACGACTTAACGAGCACGTTCGCACCTTGGCGCAGGAGTTCGTCGACGATGACTTCGGCTAGGTACGTTTTGCCGCGGCCGCTTTCCGCCATGATGCCGTAGATATCGCCCGCGTACAGGCCGCCAATCTCCGCGTTGAGCGTCGGAAACGGCGTCTTCCACAGCCGGAAGGATTCGCCGGCTTTACGTCGATCGTATTCGGCGCGGAAGTCCTGCGCGATTTCGTCGAGTGTACGACCGGGAACGGAACGAACGCTTGTTCCCATTTTAATACGAACGAGCCGGTCATGTACAGCGTCAATAACGGAATCGGCGGTACCCGATTCGAACAACTCCGGCAGTTCTTCGTTAAAGAATCGCGCGACTTGCGCTTTTCCGGAGTAATCCTTGATCTTACGCGCCAAGAACTCGTACGAATCCGTTACGGCCGGCACGTAATTGAAGCCGTCTACCTCCGCTACGAGAGTCGCGTATGACGGCGCTTGGCCCCCGTTCGATTCCGCATAAGTACGGATGGCGTCATAGGCGCGCTTGGCCGTTTCTGATGCGAAGTCTTCGCGCTCCAGTCCGTAACGAGTCAGCGCCTTGGCGTCGTTCTCGTCGCAAATTTTCGAAAGCAATTGACTGTCATAGTTGGGCATTTCTTCCCCTCACCTCCGATTATACAGCGCGACAGTACGTATCATAAAGTCTTAAATCTGGTTATATTCGTTTGTTTTCGTCGATTTTTCTTAAAAATTCCCCTGAGAGAGAAAACTCCAAATTTTACACGCTAGCGCTGTTTTACTCCGTTTTTCGTATTCCGCGCTTGCTTCCGCCCTCAAACTTAATCACCGCGCATTGATCACGAATTCGGTCCGGCAGCCTCCGGTCGTTAAAGACGCGCGCTAGTTCCTCGATGGGAACGTTACTCGTATACACGGTCGGCAGTGCATTCGTCACCCGCGCGTTGATTACCGCGTGTAGATCGCCGCGAAATCCGTCCGTTACGTCGCGTACCCCTATATCGTCCAGGACCGCAAACGGCGCCTCTTGCACGGCTTTAAACGCGCGATAGTATCGTTCGGCCGCCGGCCCTGCGATCGAGTCCGGAACCCGCGCGCGGTTAAACGCGTTATAGTCCGTCTGCCACGCGTTAACGTCGAGAAAGTACGCGAGAAGGTCGGGCGCTTGCCTGTTGCGTCCGAGAGCCCCCACGAACGATACGCGCAGCCATTCGTTAAGAATCGCGGCAGCCGTCGTTGTCTTTCCGGTGCCGGGCGAGATGGATACGAGGTACAACGATTTCAAGCGTTCGCCGCCGTCTTCAAATTGCCGTTTGAATGACGCGACGTACCTTCGTATTATTTCGTAAGCCTCCGCTTGATCTTTCGCAGGAGCTGCGTTATCAAGCGTTACTAAGCGGTACTCTTGTGGTAGATCCGCCGTTCCGTTGCGTCCGCCTCGCCCATCTGCGCCGTGCATACCGATATATGGCGCGCACAGCCGGGTGCATTTCGGGCCGTCCGCCAGCGTGCAGATTCCGGCGAGTACGCAATTTTTCGCGTTGGTTATTTCGTTCACCTCCGTTAATGCGAATGTAACATGCCAACCCTACGTCTGTCTCGCGATGTGACAACTTGGCACGTTCTGAAACGTTTATGTGCCAATATCGCACGGTATTCAAAACCAATCGCGCAGCTCACCCGCCGTCATCCGTTCAGGCCGCGCCACCTCGGCCATAATCGCGTCGGACGCCTTGAGCGCGGGGATCACGGTGTTCAACCGGTACGCAACGCAGAAGCCCGCCGTCAATATCGGAAATTGCGGAGTCGGCCGGTAGACGCGGAAACACTCGTCAAAAGCGCGATGAAGCAACTCGGCGCCATGATCCGTTAATGCGCGCTTGATTAGCGCCTGTTCAAATTTCCAGTTTCGCATTGGCGCGTAATCCATTCCATAGAGTTCGTGCGTTTGGTCGATAAAATAAGCGTGAATTGTCGCGACATTCCAGTGCTCATACGGTAGGTCGCGCCATGCCTTACGGTCAATCTTCGGTTTCGTTGCGCGTGCCATCCGCTCCCTCCTTCGTCATATAATCGCGCCCACTCCACGCCGCATCGAGCTTGCGCGCCATATCACCGTAGGCCGCCGCCATGCCTTGTCGATATGCAGTCTTGGCCGCCTCGTAATCTGAGCGCGATTCAGCGTACTCCGTCAGGCTGCGGACGCCGGTGGATAGGGTGCGGTATTCTGGCGCGGGATAGCGTTCAGGTGCGACGGCTTCGCAACTGGCTCGGATAAATAGATATTCCGCTCGACTATTCGCTCTCATTCGTCGTCCTCCTTCATAAATACGAGCCAATGCGTCTTGTCGCGCTTGTTACCGAAAAGCGGGCGGAACTCAGTAACTCGCAGAATTTCGGCGAGCTTTCGTTCGGATCCTCGTTCCACTTGAATACAAGGACTCCATTCGGCTTTAATACGCGCATACATTCGCGAAACCCCTTCGCAATATCTTCGCGCCAGTCTTCGCCGAGCTTGCCGTATTTGAGCGCAAGCCACGATTTATCGCCTGCGCGGAGTAAGTGCGGCGGATCGAATACGACCAGATTGTACGACTCGTCATCGAACGGCATGTCTCGGAAGTCAGCTAAAATATCGGGGTCTACCGAAAGTACGCGTCCGTCGGATAATCGCGTCTCAATCTTCCGGATATCCATGAAGTCGACGTCATCGTGTTCGCGGTCGAACCAGAACATCCGGCTTCCACAGCAGGCGTCAAGTACCCGGCTCATTCTAACGTATCCCCTTCCATCATCCGCTCAGTCTTCGCGTCAATCCACGCATGAAGCGCTGTCCGGCAGACATCTCCGCAGACCGATTGCTCGCTCAGGATATCTACAAACCTAGTCGCGGTTCCGCATTCAATACATGGGCGTGGGCTGTCCGCAAGAATCACCGTATTCATCGCAGCGCCTCCCTTGCACGTTGTCCTTCGTCCCTTTCCATACTACTCGCGTATGTTCGGTACGCCCCCACTGTCACGGGATAATTCTCCGCATTTGCGTACCATTCCAGCGCCGCCCTCAACCGCGCGATCTCGTCTAATGCCGCGGGCCAGCCGGTGCGGGCTTCGGCGATGAATACTGCATTAGCCTCTGCTTCACTCGACTCGATTCGGTATGATCCTCCGGACGAGTAGATGCTATTGGCACCGCAAGATGCGATTGTTACGCCCTGCGGCCCCTTAACTGAATGTATACCGTTGTACTGACGGATGTAGGCAAACGGACCAGGCGTCGCAGCGTCACAGACCGCCCGATCGGCGGCAAAATTACGCTTGGTCATAACTACGCCCCTTCCGGACTTCCCGGTCCGAATTGTAATAACGTACCACTTACGATCGCGCCGAGAAGCCACCGCGGATTACCGGTATACGCCGTCAGTAGGAACGCGGCCGGAATCGCTAGGATAAGCGCCCACACAACCGCGAGGTATACTACGTCTTCGATTAAGTCACGTTTGGTCATTGCGCGCCCTCCTCGTCCCATATCAGAATTCCACCTCGGTAATCGTTGGCGTACTCTTCACCGAAGGCGTACGCAAGAATACAGAATTCCTCTTCGTCGCCGTATCGCCCAAGAGTGTGAGGGTCAAGCGATGCTGAGACGTCACCTGCAGCCGCCAACCGTTCGCGTACTTCTTGGGTGTTTTGAACCAGTATATATGCGTCGTCTCCTCCTTGTTGGTCGATAACTGGTAGGCTGTTCAATACGTCCAAAATAGCTTGCTTGCTCATAGTTTCAGTCTCCTCTCATTATTAGCCCCAACTGCTCCGCCGAGGCATCGGTTCAAATTCGTCATTCAGGCGGACGACGCGCTTCTCATACGCCCGGAACGTCTTGTGCAGTTTGCGACGGCTCCGCTTGCTCAGGCGGTCGAAGCACGGACGGCGAACGTAGTCATAGCGCGGGGATCGTTTCATACCCACACCGCATCATGAGCGGCATTTGCGAGCAGAACTTCGTTCCTCCAGCCGCCACCAGCGAATATGTCCGTGTAATGCTCGACGATGATGTTCGGCCGCTGTCCACGGTGGTGGAGTCCGCAGATCGCTTGCCCGTAGAAGACCGCCTGAATCTTCAGGACATCGCTTGCTAGCGGTAGGGTGGCGTTGAGAGCGTCCGCCTTTTCTCGCGTCTGGACTACGATTAGGACGTAATGCAGATTTCCCACTCTCCTTCGCGCTCGGCTTTCGTCATCTCAACGGATCGATGCGCTGCGGCAGCCGGTCCCATCAGCGTAATTGGCGCGAGCATGTCCGGCGTGATCCGGCGGTCGGTGATAGCGGAGATGATCGCATGGCCGCGGCTGGCGGCGTGGATGGCGGTTACTAGCGTCATATAACGCCGTCCCAACGGTCGAACGCGTCGAACGATTCATTGCGACGAGCGTCCGCATCTAGCCGCTCATCGACACGTTCTACAAGCGCCTTTGCCGTTTCAACTACGTCTATAACCGCACGCTCCCAGTAACGCGTGGACTCTTCGATAATACGAACGCTTTTCATTCGCCGGAAGGACTTTCGCTCCTCAAAACGGGCGACTTCGAAGTCGAGACTGTACGCTCCGAGGACGGCGTAATTCCGTTTGACCGTGACCTCGTATTGGCGCCCGCTTGGCGCTGTGACCGGGTATTTTCGTTTCTTCATCCGCCCCACCCCATTCCGGCGATAGTCGCGACGCACAGCGCGGCGATTGGCACGGCTACGGTCATGGTTACGAATCCTTTACGCGAAGCACTACCTTCGTCTCCGATCCAGTTTACGAAGCCGATCAACGCGGTACCTACGGCGAGAACCGTTACGACCCACGTAATTGTCGCGATGAACATTTCCCAGTTCATACGCTCACCTCCCGCTCAATCAGCGCGCTAAGCCGCTCGGCCTCCGCCTTATAAGCCGCGACCAGTCCCGCCAGTGTATCGACGCCCTCCGTATCAACGCGCAGGACGGCCGCCTGCACCGCCGCGACGAACCCGCGCGGAGATACCGGATAGTATCCGATGTCCAGCCACTTTTCGGATGTTGGCGGAATGGAACCGTCAGCCGGCGCCTTGTAACCGGGAGCTCGCGTAGGGTCGACGAGGTGGCGGCGCTTCAGCGTATAGTTGTGGTCGTCGAGTTCCAGGCGCAGGTCGGGCGAGATGGATACGATTTGCTTCGCTTTTTCTTGCGTCATACGTAACGCACCGCCCTTTCAAACGCTCGTTCTGCGCGATCCAAGCGGTCTGTCGCGTCCGCCATTGCCGCGTAAATCTGCGCCTTCTCGTTCGCGACCTTTTCGTATTGTGCCGCGAGCATGGCCGCCAGTTCCATCGCCTGAATGGCGAGATCAATCGAGACTTCCGTTACGCCATATGCGCGTTGCTGCTTGAGACGGCGGGCTTGGTCTTCCGCTTGTTGGCGAGCAAGAGCGCGGGCCTGTTGTTCCGTCATTACGCGTTCACCCCTTCGATTTTTACGCCGAGTTCGTTCAGCGTGTATTTGATGCCCTCTGCGAAACCTTTATCGCGCGAAAACTTCGTTGGATCTGCGAAAAACGTGCTATAAATTTTTCGCCTGTAGACTGCTCGAATGCGATCATGCGCGGCTTCCTCTGCCGTCTTCTCGATTTCGTATCCGTTGACCAGCGCGGCCAGCAGCGTTTCAGCGGCTTCTTTCGAGGACTTCGTATAATCACGCAAAATAGCTACGTCTGACGTACAGCTTCCGCCATCGGACGGCTGAATTAGCGCCAGACCAGCGATAATTGCGTAACCATGTCTTACGTGCAGGTTTTCGATGGCGGCGGCAACCCCGCGCGGAATCGTTGGAACTAGCGTAGTTTTGCGGCATGTTTCGTTAGACATTCGTCATTACCTCCTTCTTAGCTGAGCGTTTTGAAGTCTTGGCCGGCTTCATCTCCGCCTCAAGGCACTTCAAAAGATCGTCCCCACGGCCGGCTTTCAGAACTGTGTTAATTTTCGACGGGTGTTTAGCTTTCTTATAAAACACGTGAGAAGGGTACCCGACTACGTATCCGGTCTTCTGGCGGAGAATTTCGTACGCGTCATCCCATGCCCTAGATTCACGAATATTTCTTTCGCAATCCTTGTAGTCTCGATTACCTAACTGCCGAACTAATCGAGTAATATCCGCTCTTAACCTCTCCCACTCGACCGCGTATGCAGGAAGTTCTTCCTCTATAACTTCTGCTTTCTTTGATCTTGGGCGCCCTCTCTTCTTAGCGCGCTGTTCTTCTGATGACGTCTCCTCTTTGATTTGCACGCCCTCTGCGTCAGCCCAATTAAGAGCGCCCGTCCCTGAAATCAATGCAGAGAAAGACTGCGCGCCAAACGCTAGTCCCTCAGCGCCTTTTCCGAAAACGATAGCGAAATTACCCTCAGTAGTCCTAACCCCTTGAAATAAGACCTGCATCTCTACCACTCCTTTAGTTTTTTAGATTGCGCGATAGTCCGTTATATCAATTACGACAACCTTACCCTTCGGCGCCTCGCTCATAGCGCGCTCCATTCCGTCTACGAACGTCTTCAGAGCGTCCAGACTCGTTCGGTATGCGTCATATGCTTCGTCTGTGATGCCGGTGAACACCGACTTAAACGTCGTAAGATGCGCATACTCCATAAGAAACGACTGTGTGTCGTCGGCAAAGTGCGCTGCGGCACCGTCAACCTCCGTATGGTTCGAAATCCTCTCCGTCACCTCCCCGTCGATGTCTCCGTATCGCGCTTCATATCGCGCCAGGCGGTCACTTATAACCGGATCGGCTACGACTTCTGGCGGAATGGAGACACGTGCGTCTAAAGTGTCTCGTATGACTTCGTAATCATCTTCCGCTTTCTTACGCGCCTCTTCCGCCTTCTTTAATTCCGCCTTAACCTCTCGTAGCTCGCGGACTGTCATTTCGTCTACCGTTTTCGTCGCGCCAGATGACGGGATATTGTGCGGACGTTCGCGCTCTTCGGGGGGGAGCGTTGCAATTTCGTCAAGAACCCGCAACCCCAAATGTGTCCACGTGGACACATCGTCACCAAATTGCTCAACCACAGTTATTAACCGATGCGCGTGCCTCCGCTTAAAGTCGACATGACTTTCCAGCCACCGTATCCATCCGCCGCACGCCTCGCGCTGTCGTGCCAACTCGCGCTCATCTTCTTTATCTGCGTCAACCTTCGCGTCTCTAACGTCCTTTAACCGCCTCCCTATTTCGAATATCGCTTCGCCTGCAACGCGCTTATACGCATTAATTTCGGCTGTAATTACGTTAAGATCCGTTGACAACTTCGCTTCTATATTCGTAGTCATTTGGCGCGCTTCTCCTTTCCATTAGTTATTTTTCGCGATGAAAAATTGTCCGCTAGGAACGCTAGTGACGACGCGAAATGTTTATGGTTCTCGTTATTATGGTTCTTCTTACGTTGGTTCTTCTTAGTGTGACGGTAGCCGTGTGACGCGAGCCATGTGACGTTTGAAGGGGTGTATACATTGTATAGATCCTCGTTTTCATCCGCTGCCCATCCGCACGCCGCTCGCCGGCAGTATCGTATACACCGTGTTCGCCCACGTCTGTATCGTTGGATCGCGAGTCTTAACTGCCGTTACGATCGGTTCGCCATGCCAGCGGTATTTAAGAAGCGCGTTGACCCGCCTATTCGCCGTCTCTCGCGCCACGCCGAGCAACTCCGCTATCTTGTATTGGCTCGGATAGCAGCGGCCGTCAGCGTCCATAAACGAGGCGAGAACGAGTAGCGTCTGCAGCTTCTCCGCGCCCATATCTCGGACCATGCCGGAGCGCACCGCGTCAACGTAGAATTTAACGAATATGTCCGGTGCCTGCGGTCCGTCCGGCACTTGTCCCCGCCTCCTTCCGTTGTTATCGCGCCTCTTACCGTCAATGACGCCGCCCGTTCGAATGTAGTACACTCTGGCGCTAACTTTTTTCGCCCTCACTAACGATGACACCGCCCTCCTCCGATTTCGCACACTTTCGAACAAAAAAATAAGCGCCACCCCAACGAAGGGATGACGCTTATAAACGAGTTTAAGCGTAAGTATACGAACGTTCTCGTACATGCTACACTTAGTTTGCGCAGAATACGCCGATAAATACGCAGCCTACGGAGGTGAATCTTACCGTAGTTTGCGGGACTTCTACGCGACAGTTTATCGGAATCTCATCGTCCAATGACCGATAAATTCTCGCTTCACGACCGATCTCAGAGCGCTCTAGACCGCGCCACTACGCCAATTACGAGACCTTATGCTCGATCCGCAGCTTGTCCGCCACCATCGCGATGAACTCGGAGTTCGTCGGCTTCGACTTGCTGATGTTGATTGTGTAGCCGAACAAGTGGCTGATGCTGTCGATGTTGCCGCGTGTCCAGGCGACTTCGATCGCATGGCGAATAGCGCGCTCGACGCGGGAAGGAGTCGTTTTGAACTTTTCCGCAATGGCAGGATACAGCGTTTTGGTGATGGCGCCGAGAATTTCGATGTTGTTGTACACCATCGTGATGGCCTCGCGCAAATACTGATATCCTTTAATATGTGCAGGAACGCCGATTTCATGAATGATGCTGGTGATATTGGCGTCCAGATTTTTCCCTTTTGCAATCGGCACTACGTTGGACTTGATGACCGAAGATGCGGAGAACGAAGAGCCGGATGATGCCATGACCGCCGAATTGCCTACAAGCTGACGAACGCGGTTGGCCAGCATCTCCATGTCAAACGGTTTGAGGATATAATAGGATGCTCCCAGCTGTACGGCCTTTTGCGTGATGTTCTCTTGGCCGAAAGCTGTCAGCATGATAATTTTAGGCATCGGTTGAATTCCGGCCTCGCGCAGACGTTCCAATACGCCGAGACCATCAAGATGAGGCATGATGATGTCGAGAATAAGCACATCCGGAATACGTTCCATTTCGCTGAGCAAACGCAATACTTCTTCGCCATTGTAAGCGATGCCGGACACTTCCATATCATCCTGCTCCGATATGTACTCCGAAAGCAGGTTCGTAAATTCCCTATTGTCATCCGCTAACAAAACTTCAATTTTAGCCAAGATTGGTCCTCCTCCAAATTGAACTGAGATGGTCGGCTGCTCATTTTGCTCTTATAACGTTTCGACAGTTTCGATAGAATTCCTTCTGTCGAATATTATTTTTCTTTATTTTTCCTAACGATAAATGTATAATAATTATTTTACTACATTTAGCGACCCCGTTCCTTATCATTCGACAAAAACAGAGACCTCAAGGCATCAAGCTGCCTTAAGGTCTCTGTTCGAGGTTTGAAGAAGAACACCTGCGTCTTGAAGCATCCACTCGATAAAACATCCGTATCCGGAAGAAGGATCATTTACGAATACATGCGTCACCGCTCCGATCAGCTTGCCGTTCTGCATGATCGGACTTCCCGACATGCCTTGAACGATGCCGCCCGTCAAATCCAGTAGCCTTTTGTCTGTAACCTTGATGACCATGCCCTTAGTCGCCGGACTTTTCTGCCTGCTCACATGCGAAATCTCGACCTTGAACCGCTCGACCTTCTGTCCGCTCAGCACGGTCAGAATTTCGGCCGGCCCTTCGGCCACTTCTTCCGAAAAAGCGACTGGAACCGCTTCGGATTGATAGCTATGGCCGGGCATTTCTTTCATCTTGCCGAAGATGCCGAAAGGCGTATTGCGCTCAATGTTGCCAAGAATCTGGCTTTCGTTCACGAAATGGGCTCTTTTCTCCCCCGGTTCGCCGCTCAAGCTTTTGTTGATGGAAGTCACATTGGACTGTAGGATCTGGCCGTCCCCGACTTCAATGGCCGTGCCGGTATCCAGATCGGTAATGACATGTCCCAGAGCGCCATATACGCCTTGATCCGGCGCGTAGAACGTCAGCGTCCCTACGCCTGCAGCGGAATCGCGGATATAAAGCCCGATTCGCCAGGAGCGGTCATCCGCGTCGTAAGCCGGCTTAAGCTCGATGTCCATCATTTTTCCAGCCCTTTTGACTTTCAGTTTCATCGGTTCCTTGCTGACTCCGGCTGTCTCGGTAAATTCCGCGACCTGCTTGACTTCACGTACGCGCTTGCCGTTGATTTCCATGATCAAATCGCCCAAACGAATGCCTGCAAGCTCTCCAGGAGAAACTTTGGATTGCGGACTTTCCTTAACGAGATGATGGCCGACAACAAGAATGCCTGAGGATTTTACTTTGACTCCGATCGTCTGTCCTCCTGGAATGACCTTCAGATCGGGAACGACATCGACATGAACCGTCTTGAAGGGAATAGCGCCGAACAGCTTCAACGACATCGTGGCTTTGCCGGTTTCTTTGGAAGCGGCAATGGATATAGGCCGATTCAAATCAAGCGATTGCCTTCCTTCGGATTTTCCGTTCACATGAATGAGGTTGGAGTCCACGGTCATGTCCGCACGAACGGGCATGTTGTAATCCAGTCGTTTCATCTGCCCGGAGAATAATCGCAGCTCATTCGGGAATGAGGCATAATTCAGGAACGGACTGGAGATGCCGATCATGCAAACGAAGAATACAAGAACTAACCCGAACCACCGCTTCCGCTGGTTGGCGCTCAATGATCTCACGCTCCCTGTAGTTCCATCGCTTGACGAGAAAGGTAATCGCCAATTGCGTACCTATAAGGTACCCCGCCCCCCCTGATTTATGTCCGATAAAACATTCCCTGAATACCTTGATCAGGCCCCTTTTTGACGATCTGCCAGCACCAGCATTTCCTGTGCATGATGACGGGTTTTGTCCGTCACCTCTACGCCTCCGAGCATGCGGGCGAGCTCTTCGATTCGCTCGCGGTCGCTCAGCTCCTTGACGGATGTGACTGTCCTGTCGCGCACGACATCCTTGCTGATCTCATAATGGTAATCCGCCATGCAGGCGACTTGCGGCAGATGGGTGATCGAGAACACCTGGCATTTGCCGGATAATTGCGACATCTTTTCCGCTATTGCTTGCGCTGCCCTGCCGCTTACGCCGGTATCCACCTCATCGAAGATAAGTACGGGCACTTGATCGATCTCCGCGAAGATGCTTTTGAGCGCCAGCATGATTCTGGACATCTCGCCTCCGGAAGCGATTTTGCTGAGCGGCTTGAGCGGCTCTCCCGGGTTGGGAGCCAACAGGAAATCAGCTTCGTCGATGCCGTTGAGGCCGAGACGGTAGCCGTCGCCCTGCGGCTGTCTTTGCAGGGAAGCGCGGAAAACGGTTCGGCTCATGCCGAGATCCTTCAATTGAAGCTCGACCGATGCCGACAGCAGCTCAGCGGCGGCCAAGCGCTGCTGCGAGAGGCTTTCTCCAAGCGCCGACGCTTCCGCATGCGCGCTTTGGAGCGACGCCTCCAGCTGCCGGATATGCTCATCCCTGTTCTCGATCAGATCCGCTTCATGTTTAATTTTCTTGTAATAAGCCAGAATATCGGCAACGGTGTCGCCGTACTTGCGCCGTAGGCCGCCGATGACCGTAAGCCTGTCCTCGATGACGTCAAGCCGCTCCGGATCGCTCTGGACGGAATCGCGATAGCCTCGAAGCTGATGCGCAGCGTCTTCGGCTTGGTAGAACGCTCCCTTCAGCTGTTCCAGCAGCGGCTCCAGCACAGCCGAATCGTAAGCCTTGATGTCTTCAAGCTTAGCGATTGCCGAGCTGATGCCCTCAAGCGACCCGCCATCGAACAGCAGTCCGTATGCAGCCGATGCATGGGACATCAGCTTTTCCGAGTGCGAAAGCTTCTCCTTCTCTTCCTGCAGCTGATCCCATTCATCCTTCTTGAGCCCGGCGGAACGGATCTCCTGGAGCTGGAACTTGTAGAGGTCGAGCATCTGCATGTTGTGGCGGCTTGTATCCTGGGCGTTCTTGAGCGCCTGCCGGACTTCGCCGTAGCGGGAGAAGGCGGCCTGGTACTCGCGCTTCAAGCCGGCCACCTTCTCGCCTGCGAACAGGTCGAGCCATTCGAGATGATGCTCGCTCTTCAAAAGGGATTGATGCTCATGCTGGCCATGAACGTTGACCAGGCACTCTCCGACCTCGCGCAGCATCGTCAGATTCGCTATGCTGCCGTTGATCCGGCAAGAGCTCTTTCCTTGAGCGGAGAGCTCTCTGCGGATGATGAGCAGGTCCTCCGAGCTGCCCTGGAGCCCAAGCCGCTCGATCGCCCTCCATACCGGATGGCCGGCCGGAAGATCGAATGTCGCCTCCATCTCCGCCTTGTCGCATCCGTAACGGACCATATCCGACGATCCTCTGCCGCCGATCAAAAGAATGAGCGCATCGATCAAAATGGACTTCCCGGCCCCCGTCTCGCCGGTCAATACATGGAAACCATCATGGAAACCGACCGTGACTTCTTCAATAACGGCTAAATTGCGGATGGACAATTCGCGAAGCATAAAGACACACTCCTCGTTCCGTAAAAGTTGGTATTAGTTCATCATGCCGAGCAGCAGATCGACGATCTTGCTGCCGCCTTCTTTCTTGCGGCATATGATCAAAATCGTATCGTCGCCGGAAATCGTTCCCATGATCTCCGGCCATTCCATGCCGTCCAGCAGGGAAGCGATTCCGTTGGCTGTTCCGGGCAAGCACTTCATGACGACCAGATTGTCAGCCTGATCCACCCCGAGGAAGTTGTCCAGCATGGAACGCTTGAGCTTGTTGACGGGTACGAAGCGCTGCTCCTGCGGCAATGAATACTTGTACCTGCCGTCCTCGGCAGGCACCTTGATGAGCTGCAGCTCCTTGATATCCCTCGACACGGTTGCCTGGGTCACCTGCAGCCCGGTCGCTCGCAGGGCTTCCACCAGCTCGTCCTGGGTTTCGATGACGCTCCTGCCGATGATCTCCCTGATCTTGACATGACGAAGACCTTTCATCCCTTATGCCTCCCTTGTTCTTGGCCTCTTGGTATCTTCTAAATCGAACTTGACCGTTCTTATCGAGCGCTCCGCCGGATCCACGACCAGAATGCCTTCCAGCTCCGGCATCAGCAGGCTGAAAACCAGCAGCCGATCGCGCAGGCCGCTGCCCGTCCAATCCATAGGCTGGCGCTCGCGGCTGATCTTAACCGCGTACATAAGTCCATCACATTCCGCCACATAATCGATGTAGAGGCGGCTGTACAATTCCTGACCGTCCAATTCCACGGCGATAGGAACCTTGTGCTTGCCGGACAACACTTCATATCCCCGTGATTCCAGAAAGAGCACATGGGCATCGTCAGGTTCAAGCAGTTCTCCTCTTCCCAGCACAAGCCGCTTCATTCCTCGCGGCTGATGGAGCCAATTGTAGAAGGCGCGGTACCCCCAATAGACGATTAGCAGAGCTGCCGCAACCATGACGAACAGATCCACGATCTTCCCTCCTCCCGCAAGCGGCGGTGAGGGATGAATTCGATTTTTCTGCCGCATTTCCTTCATGGAGAGTGAGAATTATCCCCGAACATTTGTTTGTTGTTTCCAGAATACCAGAACATGCGTTTGTCTGTAAAGTGGGGCTGGAAGAAATTTATTTGCCCGTGCCGAATCTCTCCCCGGCTTCCTGGACGACTTGGGCGATCTGCTCGCTCGACCATCCGGCCGCTCCTTCAACGTCCATTTCCCCGCCGCCGGCCCGCTTCCAGCGCGCCAGAAACTCAATGTTGCCCTCTCCGCCGGTTATCGGCGAATACGTCAGGCCGACGAGAGCGAAGCCGGATGCGTCCGCAGCTTCCAGCACCGAATGCAGCACTTCCCTGTGCACGGAAGGCTCCCGGACGATGCCCGCTTTGCCGACCTTCTCGCGGCCGGCTTCGAACTGAGGCTTGATCAGCGCCACGACATCGGCTCCGGCAGCCAGCAGCTGCGACAGCGGAGGCAGGATGAGCTTGAGGGAAATGAAGGATACATCGATGGAAGCGAAATCCGGCCGGGCTCCCTGGATGTCCTCGGGAGTCATGAAACGGAAATTGACCCTTTCCATCACGGTCACTCTCGAGTCCTGGCGAAGCGACCAATCGAGCTGATTGTACCCGACGTCGATCGCATAGACGTGCCCGGCTCCATGCTGAAGCGCGCAGTCCGTGAACCCTCCTGTCGAAGCCCCGATATCGAGCATCGTGCGGCCGGCGAGATCAAGCCCGAATTCACGGATCGCCTTCTCCAGCTTCAGACCTCCGCGGCTGACGTAAGGATGGACGCTTCCCTTGACTTTGATATCGGATTCGCGGTCCACCTTCATCCCGCTCTTGTCCACCGGTTCGTTGTCCACCAGCACAAGGCCGGCCATCAGAGCCGCCTTCGCCTTTTCCCTGCTCGGGAAAAATCCCAGCTCCACGAGCAGCACATCGATTCGTTCTTTGGAAGACATCGCTTTCTCCTCTGCTTGTTATGATTATGGGCTCGCATTCGTTTCCCTGACCAAAAAAATGGCCTGCAGCGTGAGAACGCCGCAGGCCATTGCCGTCATAGCTGGTTCGTCGCCCGCTTGCGCTTCGGCTGCAGTCCCAAGACCTCGGCCGCCAGACGCTCCGGCGTCAACCCTACTTCCGCGCGCTGCTCCTCAATGGAAGCATGCTCAATGAATTCATCCGGTATGCCGATCAGCCGGACCTGGACGCCCGTGCGCCCGCTCAAGGCATAATGCTCCAGCACGGCGCTTCCAAGCCCTCCCTGGAGCGAGCCTTCCTCCATGACGAGAAGCGGAATGCCCTCATCCGCCAAGGAATCAAGCATGGCGTGATCCAGAGGCTTGATGAAGCGGGCATTGACCACGCGAAGGGAAAGACCTTCCCGCTTCAGAAGCTCGGCGGCTTTTTCCGCTGCCTGGACCATCGGTCCGACCGCAATGACCGCCGCCGACTCGCCTGCGCGGACCGTCTCCCAGGTGCCGATCGGAATCGGCGTCATGAAGGGATCCATCTCGACTCCCGTTCCGTTCACCCTCGGATAGCGGATCGCGATCGGGCCTTCGTTGTAATCGACGGCCGTTTTCATCATGTTGCGAAGCTCGTTCTCATCCTTGGGCATCATCAGCACCATGTTCGGAATATGGCGCAGGTAGGCGATATCGTACACGCCGTGATGCGTCTCGCCGTCCGGACCGACAAAGCCCGCCCTGTCGATGGCGAAAATGACATTCGCGTTCTGCCTGCAAATATCATGGACGACTTGGTCGTAGGCGCGCTGCAGGAAGGTGGAGTACACGGCATACACCGGCTTCATCCCTTCCATGGCCATCGCCGCCGACATCGTCGCCGCATGCTGCTCCGCAATGCCGACGTCGATCATCCTGCCGGGGAAGCGCGCCGCGAACTTCATCAGCCCGGATCCTGCCGGCATCGCCGGAGTGACCGCCACGATGCGCTCGTCGCGCTCGGCCAGCTCGATGAGCGCATCGCCGAACACCTCGGTATACATCGGCGGTCCGACCGCCTTGAGCATTTGGCCGGATTCGATCTTGTACGGAGAAGCCCCGTGCCATTTGAACGAATCGTTCTCGGCCGGCGTATAGCCTTTGCCCTTGACGGTAACGACATGCACGAGAACCGGTCCCTGCACGTTGCCCGCCTGCTGCAGCACATCCAGCAGCTGGCCCATGTCGTGGCCGTCGACCGGACCGAGATAATGGAATCCGAACTGCTCGAACAGGATGCCGCTCATCAGCAAATATTTGACGCTGTCCTTGAACCGCTCCGCCGTCTTCGCCAGCTTGCCGCCGATCGCGGGGACTTTCTGGAGAAGGGATTGCAGCTCTTCCTTCGCTTTCTGGTAATGCCGGTCCGTGCGGATCCGGCCGAGATACTGATGCATCGCTCCGACATTCGGGGCGATCGACATCTCGTTGTCATTCAGGATGACGATCAGGTTTTTCTTTTCGTGGCCGATATGGTTCATCGCTTCGAGCGCCATGCCGCCGGTAAGGGCGCCGTCGCCGATGACCGCGACGACCTTGTTGCTGCCGCCTTGCAGATCCCGCGCCAGCGCCATGCCCATTGCGGCCGAGAGGGAGGTGCTGCTGTGGCCTGCCTCCCATACGTCATGCTCGCTTTCGCTGCGCTTGATGAAGCCGCACAACCCGCCCTGCTGGCGCAGGCTGTCGAAGCGGTCCATGCGGCCGGTCAGGATCTTGTGGACGTAAGACTGGTGTCCGACGTCGAACAGGAACTTGTCTTCCGGACTGTTGAACAAATAGTGGAGCGCAAGAGTCAATTCGACGACGCCAAGGTTGGGGGCCAGATGCCCGCCGGTCGCCGACAGCTTGCGGATAAGGAATTCGCGGATTTCGGCCGCGAGCTGATCCAGCTCCGGCAAGGCCAGCTTCTTGAGATCTTGAGGTCCGTTGAGGTTGTCAAGCAGCACGATAAGGTTCCTCGCTTTCCTGAGCGGGTATCGATCGCCGCTCCGTCAATACACATTATTCACCATTATATCATACAAAACGACACGAACCCAGCAAGGTCAGCGGTCCCGCTTCAACAGGTAGTCCGCCATTTCCAGCAGCCTTGCCGGCTTCGCCAGCCCGGCGCGGCCAAGAGCCTCCTTGGCGTCGCTTGTCAGCTGCTCCATCAAGCGGCGGCTTTCATCCATGCCGATCAGGAAAGGATACGTGACCTTGCCTGCGGCCGTGTCGCTGTTTGTTTTCTTACCCATTTTTTGCTCGTCGCCGATCAGGTCGAGAATATCGTCCTGGATCTGGAACGCGAGCCCGATGTTTCGACCGAACAGGCCCAGATGCTTCAAAGCCTCTTCGCCGGCGCCCCCGAGGCGCGCTCCGGCGAGAATGGAAAATACGATCAAATCGCTGGTTTTGTGCTCATGGATATATTCAAGCTCCTTAAGCGTCGTTACCCCTTGCTCGCCCTTCATATCGGCCGCCTGCCCGCCAACCATTCCTGCTGCGCCGGAGAGCCGCGCCAGATCGGCGGTTATGTCCAGCAGTACGCCCGGATCCGCTCCCTTGCTTCTGGCCTCTGCCGTCAAATAGAAAGCATGCGTGAGGAGGGCGTCGCCGGCCAGAATCGCCATGGCTTCGCCGTAGACCCGATGGTTGGTCGGCTTGCCGCGCCGAAAGTCGTCGTTGTCCATGGCCGGAAGATCGTCATGGATGAGCGAATACGTATGGATAAGCTCTACCGCGCATGCTACGGACAGCGCAGCCTCCTGGTCGCGCGCATCTCCGCGGGCCGCCTCCGAGGCAGCCAGCACGAGCACGGGACGAATCCGCTTGCCTCCGGCAGAGAGGGAGTAAGCCATGGATTCGCGAAGCGTGCCCGGCACATCCCATGAAGGAGGCAGGCTGGCCGCAAGCGCTTCTTCCACCCGCAAGGCCGATGCCGACAAATACTCCTTGAACGTCGTCGTATCGATCACAGGACATCCTCCCGATCGTTCTGGGCAGCCGAGAAAGGCTGGGTCTGGAATTCGGACCCCGACTCCAGCAGCGTTTCAATCCGTTTCTCCACTTGCTCCAGCTTCCCTCCGCACAATTGGGACAGCTTCATCCCTTCCTGGAACAGGTCGATCGCCGTTTCCAGCGGAACGTCCCCGCCTTCTAGACGATCGACGATCGATTCCAGCTTCTCCATCGCTTCCTCGAAGCTCATGGCCGGTTCCTGATTTTCAGCCTTCATGCGGCTCACTCCTCCTCTATCGCCCATACATGGCACTGTGCTTTTCCGTCCTGAAGCTTCACCCGGACCATATCGCCCGGCGACAGCTCCTTGACGGAACGGATGATGCGGTTCTCGCTCTCGTCGAACACAAGGCCGTAACCCCGGGCCATGACCTTGAGCGGGCTGAGCGAGTCGAGCTGCCTGACGGCAGCTGCGGCCTGGCCGCGCTTGTCCTTGACGGCCATGCGCACCGCCTTCTCCAGCCTCGCCTTCGTCCGGCCCAGCTGCTTGGCGGCAGCGGCCGCCCTTCCGCTGGGATCATGCGCCTGCAGAACTTTGCGCAGCCGGAGCAGCCTGTCCCCGGCTTTGTCGGGCTGGCGGCGGATCTTCTCCTCCAGACGCTCCCTCAGCCGGTCGAGCCGCTGCGCCTGGTCGAGCAGATATCGGCGCGGATGGACGAAGTAGGGCGATCTCCTTGCCCGAAGCAGCCGCTCCTTGCGGCTGCCGACCGCGCTTCGGGCCGCTGCGGCGAGGCGCTGGTTCAGCCTTCCCAAATACTCCCCAATCTCCGCCATATTGGGCGCAGCCAGCTCTGCGGCGGCCGTCGGCGTAGCCGCGCGCTTGTCGGCTACGAAATCCGCAATGGTGAAATCGGTCTCATGTCCGACCGCTGAAATGACCGGGATGGCGGAGGCCGAAATCGCACGGGCTACGGACTCCTCGTTGAACGCCCATAATTCCTCGAGCGAGCCGCCGCCGCGGCCGACGATGAGGACATCCGCCTGTCCATGGCGATTGAAGGCCTCGATGCCCTTCACGATGGACGGGGCAGCGGCTTTCCCCTGCACAAGCGCCGGATAGACAAGAATCGCCGCGGCAGGATATCTGCGCCGCAGCGTAATGATCACGTCCCGGATCGCCGCTCCTGTAGGAGAAGTAACGACTCCGACGACAGCCGGATACCGGGGAAGCGCCCGCTTCCGTTCTTCGCGGAACAGGCCCTCCTCCTCCAGCCTTGCCTTCAGCTGCTCGAAGGCCAAGTACAGGCTTCCAAGTCCGTCCGGCTGCATGGAGGTTGCATAGAATTGATAATTGCCGTCTCGTTCGTACACGGAAATGTTGCCGCGGGCGATGACTTTGGCTCCCTCTTTGGGAATGAAGGGGAGCCGCTGGTTATGGCTGGCGAACATGATGCATTTGAGCCGGCTGTCCTTGTCCTTGAGCGTAAAATACATATGCCCGCTGGAGTGGTGGGTGAAGTTGGAAATTTCGCCGCGCAGCCAAACATCGCCAAGCAGCCTGTCGCCTTCCAGCTTCATCCGGATATACCGGTTCAGTTCTTTGATGGAATAAATCCGCGGTGTATCGGCCATCGGCTGGTCACACTCCCGCCGCTCGCCGAGCAGCCTTCAGCGTGTTGTGCATCAGCATGGCGATCGTCATCGGTCCTACGCCGCCAGGCACGGGAGTGACCGCCCCGGCCGCCGGAAGGCAAGCCTCGTAATCGACATCGCCAGCAAGCTTGCCGTTGTCGAGCCGGTTGACGCCGACGTCGATGACGACGGCTCCAGGCTTAATGCAGCCGGGCCCGATCGCCTTGGGCTTGCCGATGGCCACGACGAGAATATCCGCGGTGGACGCGATCGCCTCCAGATTCTCCGTTCGGGAATGGCAGACGGTCACGGTCGCATTCTCGCGGAGCAGCAGCATGGCGACCGGCTTGCCGACGATATTGCTGCGTCCGATTACGACGGCATGCTTGCCTGCGATCTCATGGCCGCTGCGCTTGATCAGCTCGATGATGCCTGCAGGCGTGCAGGGCAGCAGGCTTTCGTCTCCGATGACGAGATTGCCCGTGCTTTGCGGGCTGAAGCCGTCCACATCCTTCTCGACGCTGATCGCGTCGATGACCGCTTTCTCCGCTATATGCGGAGGAAGCGGCAGTTGGACCAGAATGCCATGGATCAACTCGTTCCGGTTGAGCTGGCCGACCAGCTCCAGAAGCTCTTCCTGGGTCGTCCGCCCAGGCAAGCGATGGACCTCGGAGTGGAAGCCCATTTCCGCGCAAGTCTTTTCCTTGCTGCCCACATACACGGCCGAAGCAGGATCGTCTCCGACGAGAATTACCGCCAGTCCCGGCACGATGCCGGAAGCCCTCAGCTTCTCCGCCTCCAGCTTCACTTCCGAACGAACTTCTCCCGCTATGCGCTTTCCGTCAATGACTTGTGCACTCACGCGCCGATCTCTCCCCTCGGTTGTTTGGCTCGTCAAGCCGTCATGCCTAGGCGGCCCGACCGTTCGCAAACTTCCTTACTCGGTCTTCAGCTTGTCCAGCTCCGCAATCAGCCGTCCCAGCACGCCGTTGACGAACTTGCCGGACTCGTCCGTCCCGAAATGCTTGGACAGCTCGATCGCTTCATTGACCGCCGCCTTGGGCGGAACGTCCGTCCGGAAAACGAGCTCGTAGCAGGCAAGCCTGAGCACCTGAAGATCGACGCGGGAAAGCCTCTCCACCTGCCAGCCGGTCAAATACTGCTGAAGCATGCCGTCGATGGCCGCCTTGCGCTCGATGACGCCTTGGATGAGCTCCTTCGCAAAACCGCCGGTCTCGCCTTCCTCCATCTTGTCCGCGCCGATTTCGTTCTCCTGGCGTGCCTCTTCAAGAAGCATGACGACGGCTTCCTCCGCCGTCACTTCGTTCATTTCCATCTGGTACAACCCTTGTACCGCTATTTGACGCGCTAACCTTCGTTTCATAATGCCTCCTGAGCAAGAAATGACTTTGTATGGAATCCCCCAAAAATACCTATGATCTCCTCCCTGCTCCGAAAAGCCCCGCTTGGAAGAGGCTTGCTGTCCGGAGTACGGAGGAGACCACAGTAATCAGCGATATCGCTGGAAACGTTCTCCCAGCCATTCGGCCAGGCGTCTCCACGGAAACAGCGGTTCCCCGCCGGTATCCTTGCGGTAGCCGGCTGTATATCCGGCCCACAGCAGCAGGGCGACGAACAGCATGTCCCAAAAACCGGATATCAAAAAGATAATGCCCAGGAACAGCGACGCGGCGACGCCGACAGCCCGTCCTCCGTATCGTTCCCACCATTCTCTCCACATGGTTGCCTGCCTCCTATTCTACGCGGCTCTTGAAAGAAGGAGACGAGATGACATTGGCGACGAAAACGGAGACGGCCGCAACCGGAATGCCCGTGATTTCCTCCACATGATCCTTGACCGCCCGCTGAATCTCCTCCGTCAGATGAGGTATCGACGTCTCGCCGTCCACGACCGCGCGCACCGCGATATCCAGGCCGGATTCCGCCGTCGTGATTCGGGCTTTGAGATCCTTGACGCCGCGCTGCCTTCCGGCTGCCTTGAGCACGAGATTCTCTACGGTCTCGATCGAGATCCGGATGTCGCCGAAGTCGTTGCGTTGATCGATGGACGAAGAGCTGCTTCCCTTGACGCGGATGGAGACGAAGAACAGCCGGAGGCCGATGAGCAGCAGGACGACGGATACGATGATGACAGCGATGTTCACGGACGTCCCGATCTTCATCCAATCGGCCAGAAAGCTCGAGGCGGAGTCCTTGCCGACTCCTCCAGTGCCGATTGCGATCGCGAGCACGCACAAAATCAAGACGGCCAGGGAAAATAAAAACAGAAGAAGACGATCAACAATTCGGCTCAACCAGATGCTCCTCCTCATAAAGCGGAATAAACCCCCTTGCGCCGAGCGGCAGCCCAATCACAAGGGGGTGACGGTTCCTTATTTATTTGACTCTTAGGGCAGAGTCCTCTTCAACAGGGCTTTCGCCGGATTTGAAGTAGACGTCATGAATATGTACGTTTACTTCAACGACGATAAGTCCCGTCATCATCTCGATCGACTTTTTGACATTGCGCTGGATTTCGGCTGCGATCTCGGGAATCGGATTGCCGTATTCCACGATGATGGACACGTCGACAGCCGCTTCCTTGTGCCCGACCTCGACCTTGACGCCCTTGGACAAGTTCTTGCGTCCGAGCAGTTCGGCGATGCCGCCCGCAAGTCCGCCGCTCATGCCGGCCACGCCTTCGACCTCGATCGTCGCAAGGCCTGCGATGACCTCAATGACTTCCGGCGCGATCTGGATCGTGCCGATGTCCGTTTTCTCGTAATCCGCTGCCATGATGCTCATGTGCCTTGACGCACCTCCCGCTTGATGATAGGTGTCCTCCGGTCCGCAACCGGAGGCTCATCCGATTCATATTCCTATACTATAGCATTCCACGGGTTTTATGACAAACGGATTCAGGCATCCGCAGCTTCGTCGCCGTAGGGCTTGTTCACGTCGTAATCCTCGAGGAACTTGATGTCGAAGCTGCCGCCAAGGAAAATCGGATGCTCGAGAAGCTTCAGATGGAACGGAATCGTCGTTTTGATGCCTTCGATCGCGAATTCGGACAGCGCGCGCTTCATCCGGCTGACCGCTTCCTGGCGGGTCGGCGCCCAGACAATCAGCTTGGCGATCATGGAATCGTAATGCGGCGAGATCGTGTAGCCGGGATAGGCGGAGCTGTCGACGCGGACGCCGATGCCGCCAGGCGGCAGGTAAAAGCCGATCTTGCCGGGCGAAGGCATGAAGCCGCGCTCGGAATCCTCGGCGTTGATCCGGCATTCGATCGCCCAGCCGTCGATGCGGAGATCCTCTTGGCGGATCGACAGCGGATTGCCTTCCGACACGGAGATCATTTCCTTGATCAGGTCGACGCCCGTGATCATCTCGGTTACAGGATGCTCGACCTGAATCCTCGTGTTCATCTCCATGAAGTAGAACTGTCCGTCGGGACCGAGCAGGAATTCAAGCGTGCCGGCGCCGCAATACTCGACGGCGAGAGCCGCGCGCACGGCCGCCTGTCCCATCCGTTCCCGGAGCTCCGGGCTTAGAACCGGACAAGGCGCTTCCTCGACGAGCTTCTGGCGGCGGCGCTGCACGGAGCAGTCCCGCTCGAACAGATGGACGGCATTGCCGTGACGGTCGGCCATGATCTGGATTTCCACATGCTTCATGCCGGTGAGGTACTTCTCCAGGTAGACGCCTGCGTTGCCGAAAGCCTTCTGGGCTTCCTGCTGGGCGGTCGTGATCTGCTGGATCAGCGTGTCCTCGTCCTCGGCGATCCGGATGCCCTTGCCTCCGCCCCCTGCCGTCGCCTTGATGATGACGGGGTATCCGATTCCTCTGGCGACGCGGATGGCGTCGTCCAGATCCTCGATCAGGCCGTCCGAACCGGGAATGATCGGCACGCGGGCATCCTTCATCGTCTGCTTCGCCATCGCCTTGTCGCCCATTCTCGTAATGGCGGAAGGCGAAGGGCCGATGAACGTGATGTTGCAGGATTCGCAGATCTCCGCGAAGTCCGCGTTCTCGGCAAGGAAGCCGTAGCCCGGATGGATGGCGTCGCACTCGGTCAGGGTCGCCACGCTCATGATGTTGGTCAGATTCAAGTAGCTGTCCTTGGACAGCGTCGGCCCGATGCAGTACGCTTCGTCGGCCAGGCGGACATGCAGCGATTCGCGGTCCGCCTCGGAATATACAGCCACGGTGGCGATGCCGAGTTCCCGGCACGCCCTGATGATCCGCACGGCGATCTCGCCGCGGTTGGCAATGAGGATCTTCTGGAATTTCAAAGCGATCTGTCTCCTTCCTCGGAACCTGTCATTACTCCGGACGGACGCGGAACAGCGGCTGGCCGTATTCCACCAGCTGGCCGTTCTCGACGAGAACCTCGACGATTTCGCCGCGCACTTCGGCTTCCAGCTCGTTCATCAGCTTCATCGCCTCCAGAATGCAGACGACGCTCTTGTCGCTGACCTTGCTGCCGACGGTCACATATGGAGGGTTGTCCGGGGAAGAGGAGGTGTAGAAAGTGCCTACCATCGGAGACACGATATTGTGGAGCTTCTCTCCTTCATTCGCAGAGCCCGCGGATGCGTCCGGCGCAGCCTGAACGGCTGCGGCAGCAGGCTGCGGCGTCATTTGCGGCTGGGTATATGTAGGAATTTGGGGCGCGCTTTGATAAACGACCGTTTCCGCTTTGCCGGGCTTGCGGATCAGCAGGCGGGTTCCTTCGTTCTCGATTTCAAGTTCCTGCACGGAAGTTTGGTCGATCAGTTTGATCAGTTCTTTGATTTCGCTAAGCTTGAACATGTAATTCACTCCTTAGGGCGGGTACGGGGATCGGAATAACCCCTGGCTCTAATTGCTTGCCGGACGGAACTGCGGGGCTGAGCCCTCCATGCGGCCATGACGTAGTGTATTATAGCACAAGCCCTATTCGAACACGAGAGGTCAATCGCCAGGCATCGATGCTTCCCTGCCGCAAACAAAAAGAAGGCTTCCCGGAACGATCCGGAAAGCCTTCTTTCGCTCCGTCATGGGAGATACTTCACAAGCACGCTGCCCGCGCTGACATTCAGCGAAGTGCTAACTTTCGCAATGATGGAAGCAGCCTCGCTTCTTTGCAGCTTTTCGCTTTGGACTACGACCGTCACCGCTCCGTCGTTCTCGTCGATGACGACGTTTTTGAAGCTCGCTCCGAGATCCTTGCGAAGGCTCTCGATCTTGTCCTGGCGGCTCTCGAACTTGTCGAGCTCGGCCAGCGCCTTGGCGGAGCCGTCTGCCGTCTGGTTCGGATCGTTTACTTTTTTCATGATGCCGTCATACAGCTTGCTCACTTTATCCTGGCTTTTTTCGCTCAGCTCGGTGAACTGGCCGGCAGCCGATCCCGCTTCGAACTGCTGGAGCACCGCCTGGTCCTCGGGGCTGATGCCCGTTGCCGCAGAGGTTTCCTTCGCTCCGTCCTTCGCATCGGAGGCTTTCGTTTGTCCATCCGTTTTTTGACCTGCCGCATCCGTGCCTGCCTTGCTGCCGGAATCCTTGACGCCGTCCGCAGCCGCGCCTGCATCCGTTTTACCCGCAGGATCGGCGGCCTGAGCTTCATCTCCGGGAGTGACGACCATATCCTGCACTTCAACGCCTGCGGCGCCGGATACTTCCGTCGCGCCGGAAGACGCGCCTTGCGTTTGCGCCGTGTCCTTGAGCGCGCTCTGTCCCGAATTGTCGGTAAACAGATAGTAAGCGGAGAGAATGACCATCAGGCTGAGCATGGATACGAGCCATACCGTTTGACGTTTCGAATTCATTGTCTTTGACCTCCTTAAAATGGTTGACCATTGGGGCTGGATTCGGCTTCGGTTTCGGATTCTTTTGCTACGGCTTCTTTTGCTACGGCTTCTTTTGGCTTCGGCTTCGGCTCTACTCTTATTCCTTGCTTTGATTTTTGCGCCCGCCGTCCAGGATGGATCAGCCCGTCTTGCGCGGAACGATTGAAATTGCCGAGAGGGGAACATCCATCCCCTTCTCCACCGCCTCGGTCATGATCCGCCTCACGGCAGCATTTTCCGCCCCGTTGGCGACGACCAGCACTCCGCGGATTTTCGGCTTGATGATTTTGGTCACGACCGGCTTCTGCTCCCCGGACACTTCATACATGACGATCTTGCCGCTGCTCGTCACCTGAGTCATGTGGCGCTTGCCGCCGTTCTTGTCGCTCTCATCCGTCACCGACTGGGAGTTGTTCGGATCTACGCCCCACACCATCTCTTCCGTCGAATCGATCGTGACGAGCACTTTCACGGTTCCGACGCCGACAATCTGCTCCAAGATCTCCTTCAGCCTGTTCTCCAGAGGCTGCTCGATGCTCGAGAAGTCTGTTCCGTCAGGCGACGTCTTGCCGATGAAGGCGCTCTGATCGCCGCCGGAGCCGGGAGCGGGCGGATCGGCTCCCTGATGGGTGCCGGTCGTGCCGACTTGGCGGAAATCCAGCAGACTGCCGGCAATCATAAGCGCCGCTCCTATGCATCCCAGAAGCAGAAGCCATCTCAGCGCCTTGACGCGGCCCGGCCCTGCGGGACCGCCGCCGGCGAGCTGCTCCAGCTTTTCCAGCCATTTGCCCACCATTGCCCCTCCTCTCCGCCATGCACGGTTCCTCTCTTCATTCCTTCTCCAGCCATACTTGGATCTGGCGGTCTTGCAGCCCCCAACCGGCCGCGACCAGTCTCCTGACCTCGGCAGCGGCCTGAGCCGGAGCCGCGGACGGGCTGTCGTTTCCAGCCTCTGTTCCTTCCCCGGAATGCATCGTACTGCCATCTTCAGCGCCCGGCTCTTCTACAGGAGCCATCGCCGCTTCCGAGGAGGCGCCGCCGGAGGCGGCATCCCCCGCCTGAACGCGGAGGGGGTCCATCCTGATGTCCACCGGAGAGACTTCTCCCGCTCCAGCGGCCATGCCGCTATCCGCCGAAGACGGGGCTGAATTCCCGCCCGCCGCTGCCAGCGTGACGACAACGCCGGACACCGTTCCGTTGCCGCTGCCATCCCACGATACCGAAGCAGCCACCGAAGCTACGCCGAACCCGGTCTGCCGCTCGACAGCCGCCTTCACCTCGGATTCGAGCTTCGTCCGCGCCAGCTCGGCTGCCTGCTGTCTGGAACGGCCCGAAGTCTCCTCGGCCTTCCGCAGAATATCGTCCAGCGAAGGCATCTTGACATTCGAGTCCCGCACTTCGCGGTCCCAGTCCTTGATGGTCTCGCTGAGCTTCCCCTGGATGTCTCCCTGAGCCAGCTTCAGCAGAGGCGTCAGAATGACGAGCAGGACGATCAGGCCGGTTACAAGCCTCGCGTAACGCTGCATGGACTTGTTCGGAAGCAGCAGGTCCACGATGGCGGCGAGCAGAATGACGGAAATGACATCCTTGAGCCAGGAGCTGAACCAGCCCAGCATCGGCTTCGACTCCTTTCATCCGCGCTGCCTGCCTCAACGCATCATGATCATCGCATTGCCTGCCGTGAGAATGATGGTGACAGCCAGAAAGAACATCAGGCTTACCGCCGCAAGAGCTCCGAACACGAACAGCATCGTCTTGCCGATGGTCAGCAGGCAGGTCGTGATCGGGCTGGAGCCGAGCGGCTGCAGGACAGCGCCGCTGACATTGTAGATGGCGGCCAGCGCCAGAATCTTGATCGCCGGGAAAGCGCAGAGGAAGAGGAGGATGATGACTCCCGCGAGACCGACCGCATTTTTGGCCATCATGGATGCCGAAATGACGGTATCGGCCGCATCCGAAAACGTCCTTCCTACGACCGGGACGAAGCTGCCGCTGATGAATTTGGCCGTCCGCAGCGTCATTCCGTCCGTCACGCTTCCTGCCGCCCCCTGGACCGAGATGACTCCCAGAAAGATGGTCAGCATGACCCCGAGTATTCCCGCGCCCGTCGTCCGCAGCAGATTGGCGAGCTGCGTCACTTTGAAGCGGTCGCTCAAAGAGCTGGCGATATGGAGGACAGCCGAGAAGAAGAAGAGCGGGAAAACGATCGTGTAGATCAGCGTTCCGACCGTGTTGACCATGAAAATGATGACCGGATGAAGAAGAGTGACGGTCGCGACGCTTCCCGTACTGGCGATCAGCGTCAGCAGCAGCGGAATCATCGCCATCATGAACTGGATCATGGACTCGATCGCGTCCCGGGCATATCCGATCGCGACGTGGAAGCTGTTCACCGCAAGCACGATCAGCACCATATAGGCGACCGAGTAGGCGACCTGGCTGACCATGTTCCGCTCGAACGCCGATTGAAGCGTCTGCAGGATGCTGCTGAATATCGCCAGCAGCACGATGGAGACGAGCAGCTTGCCGTTGTAGAGCACCTCATGCAGCAGCATCTTCATCAAGCCGCTCAGCACGGTGCCGAGCTTGAGGCCTTCGCCGCCGGGCGTGATCATCTCGACGAAGCTCGGCATCGATCCGTCCGGAAAATAACCGCCGTACTCCGTGACCAGCTTGTTCCAGTACGCTTCAACCGTATCCGTCCCGTAAGCTTGCGCCTGCTCCTTGGCCAGCTTGTCGTTGAGGTCCGCGGCCGCTTGCGAGCCGTCGTCCTGGCGGGCTGCCTGCAAGGACGGCTCCGCCGGACCGCTTGCCGCCCAAGCCCCCGTTCCCGGCATGGCCAGCCAGATGACGAGACTGATTCCGATTGCCTGAAGCCAGCGCATCAGCAGCCGCATCGCCCCTTCACCCCCCCGCCGGCAGCAGGCCGACCACGGTCTCCACAATGACGTTGATGATCGGGACGGCCATGACGAGAATCAGCACCTTGCCGGCGAACTCCACCTTCGAGGCCACGCTCTCGGCTCCGGCATCCCGGATGATCTGAGAGGCGAATTCGGCGATATACGCGATTCCGATCATTTTGAGGATCGTCTTCAAGTACACCGAAGGGATGCCGGAGCGTTCGGCCAGCTGCTGCATCGTGCCGATGACGGCATCGATCTTGCCCAGCATCATGAGGAAGATGAATACCCCTGTGAACATGGCGAGCAAAAAAGCGAACAGCGGCTTCTGCTCTTTGAGCACCAGCATGAGAATCGCGGCGAGCAGCCCGATTCCCGCGATTTGCACAATCTCCATAATCCATTCTCCTGACCCGCGGAATGCCGCCGCTACTGGAACAGGAAGATCGTCTTGATTTCCTGGAACAGCTCGTTGAGCATCCGGACGACCATAAACAGTACGACGACGAATCCGATCAATGTCACCCAGTGCGCCATGTCTTCCTTCCCCATCTGCTTAAGCACCGTGTGGATCATGGCCACGATGATGCCGATGCCGGCGATCTGGAAGATGGCGCTGATATCCATGGTCATGTACTCGGCACCCCTAAACCATCAAAATGACGACCAGTGCGGCAATGAGAATGCCTAGCGAGCGGGACAGCTTCTCGTAACGCGCCTGGTCATCCCGGGCACCGTCTTCTTCCGCCTGCATCTGCTGCTGCGCGAGCCGGAGATGCTTCAGCTGATCTTCGCGGTCGCTCATTCCCAGCGTGGAGCCGAGCCGCCTCAGCGTCGCCAGCTCCGTCTTCCGCATCGCGGTGCCCGGCCAGCAGCCGGCCAGCGTTTCTTCCCAGCAGGCTTCGAAAGCGGGGGCATCCGGACTTTCCAGCCTGTCCGAAGTCAGGCGGAAGATGGAAGCGGCCGGTTCCGCCATATGGGCGCCTGTGCGGCGCATCGCTTCCGGAAGCGGCGTGTAGCCGTAGCCGATCTCGGTCTCGAGGCGCTGCAGGCCGTGGATGAGCTCGCGCAGCTGCCTCGGACGCTTGGCGAAGCGGGCCGCCTGCAGAAATCCGATCATCGTGCCGGCAAGCAGGATAAGCACGGCACCGGCTGCCTTGATCATGTTCCCGCCTCCCCCGCAGCACGCGCCGCTGTCGGCTCTCTCGCCGTCGGCGCAGCGTGCTGGAGCGCGACGACCCGAGCTTCGAAGCCGCTCCTGCTCCTCCCGAGAATGACGCAGCGGCTGAACGCCCCGTCATGCAGCAGCTCCCTCAGAATGGGCCTGCCCCTCGCTTCTTCGAGGCTGGAGGCATGGGCGGTCGCCACGACCGCGACTCCGGAATGGGCCGCCTCCCGGACGGCTGCCGCATCCTCCGGCCTGCCGATCTCGTCGGCCATGATGACTTCGGGAGACATGGAGCGGAGCATCATCATCATCCCTTCCGCTTTCGGACAAGCATCCATCACGTCTGTCCTCGGACCGACATCGAAGGAAGGCACCCCTTTGACGGAAGCGGCGATTTCCGACCGCTCGTCCACGATGGCCACCCTTCTCCCCGGCCATCCGGCCATGGCGGTATCGGGCCAGGCGCCCGAGCTGACGATGCGGGCGAGATCCCTCAGCATCGTCGTCTTGCCCATTCTCGGCGGACCGATCAGCAGCGTGGAATGGATGCTCCGTCTCGCCGCATCCGCCAGCTGCTGCGCCAGCTTGTCTGCCGCGCCGACCGCTTCGCGGGCGATCCGAATGTTGAAGCCGCCGATATCCCGGATCGCCTTGACGTCGCCCCGCTCCAGGACGGTCCGGCCGGCCAATCCTACCCGGTGGCCTCCGGTCACGGTGATGTAGCCCTTCCTGAGCTCTTCCTCCATCGCGTACAGCGAATGCCCGGTCAGCCTGCCGAGCAGCTTGCGGCATAGCTCGCCGGAAGGCCTGAACGCCTGCTGCGGGTTGCTGCTCCATCCGCCGTCCTCCGTCAAAAATCCCGATTTGTCGAGGCTGACGATTTCCAGCGGCCGTTCCTCACGGATTCGAATCTCTTCCAGACCCGCATGCACGGAATCAGGCAGCCGGCGAAGCCGCTCATACAGCTCCGGCGGCAATAGATGCGCAATCAGCTTCAACATTGGCGTTCACTCCTTCCTCCGCATGTCCTATACCCTATTTGTATGCTTGTCAGGACGCATTATGCCGCTTGCTATCAAGAAGGTTCATAGACTTGCAGACTATTTCTTGAAGATCCCGATCAGCAGGCAGCCGATTCCGACCGCGATCCAGGCCAGCTTGGCAGGCGATAGCCTGTCCGACAGTCCGATCAATCCGACCGCCGTCGTCGTCAGCAGAACGACCGGCCCGACGAATGCAAGCGAGGAATTGATGACGAGCGCTTTATCGATCTGATTGAGGCGCAGCATAAGAAGAGCCGCCATAATCTCGATGGAACCCGACAGCAGGCGCAGCGAAGCCATCGTCGCGACAACTTTATTCATCATTCCGACCCCTTCTTTCCATCATCGTATAACCAAGCCTATGCCGGCTTGTCTTCAAATATGGCAAGCCCTATGCTTTGTTGAACATATAGCAGCGCTCGGAGGAGAAAGAAGGCGGCAGCCGTTTCGGAGCCAGCGATTGGAGAGGCTGTATGCGCAGGGAGAATACGGCAAGGGCTGCTTGGAGGCGATTGCGGCGTAGAGCGGAGGACGGATTCTATCCATGATTCCGCGATAGGAAAGAAAGGCGCGGTCTGCGAGGAAGATCTCGAAGCGATAGGGAAGGAAAGAACGGAATCGTTTGGGAAGGGAAAAAGGGGCATTCAAAGCGTTTGGGAAGGGAAAATTCTAAGCGTTTAGCAAGGAAATTTCCTATTCTATCGATCGGGTTTTCAACAGGGCGGTTCAAGGAAACGGCCATCCGATAGAATCGCAGAGACGGCAGGCCGCTCCGATCGGGAGACGGATCGGGGCTTGCGCCTCGAATGCCCGATAAATCCAAAGGTTGAACGCAAAAAACTCCCTCAAGCGGCCGCTTGAGGGAGTTCGGGTTGGCGATGGCTATCGGCGCTCGGAAGGGCCGCCGACAAAAACCTGATCGGCCGTATCGAGGCCGTAAGCCGTATGAAGAGCTCGGACAACATCCTGCAGCGGACCCGACTCGATGACGCAGGACGTTTTGATCTCGGAGGTGCTGACCATCTTGATGCTGACGCCGAGCTCGGCCATCACGCGGAACATCTTGGCCGCAACGCCCGGATTGCTGACCATGCCCGCGCCTACGATGGAAACCTTCACGAGCTCGTCCTCGGAAGTCGTCTCGCGGTAAGGAACGGCGGAACGGTTGCCCTCGATGATGGCAAGAGCCTTGTCGCGGTCGCCCCTGCCGATCGTGAAGCTGAAGTCGGCTTTGCCGCCCATGACTCCGCTCTGCACGATGATATCGACATTGATGCCGCCGTCGGCAAGCGCTCCGAACACGCCTGCAAGCACGCCCGGTACATCCTCGACGCCAAGAATGCTGATGCGGACGACATCCTTGTCGAATGCGATGCCGCTCACTACGATTCCTTGTTCCATGACCGCTTCCTCCTTGACCGTCGTTCCTTCATTGTGGTTGAAGCTGGATCTGACGACCAGCTTCACGTTGTACTGCTTCGCATACTCGACTGCCCTCGGATGCAGCACCGCAGCTCCGAGGTTCGCAAGCTCAAGCATCTCGTCGTAGGAAATCTCGTCCAGCTTGCGCGCGTTCTTGACGACGCGAGGGTCGGTCGAGTAGATGCCGTCCACATCCGTGAAAATCTCGCATACATCGGCCTGCACCGCGGCCGCCAGCGCGACAGCCGTCGTGTCGGAGCCGCCGCGGCCGAGCGTCGTGATCTCCCCGTCCTCCGTCATGCCCTGGAAGCCGGCGACGATGACGATCTGCCCGTCATGGAGCGCCTCGTGGATCTTATCCGGCCGGATATCCGTAATCCGCGCCTTGGCATGGACGCTTTCCGTGCGGATTCCCGCCTGCCATCCCGTCATGGAGACAGCCTGCCGGCCAAGCCCGTGTATCGTCATCGACAGCAGGGCGACCGATATCTGTTCCCCCGTCGTGAGCAGCATATCCATCTCGCGAGCTGGCGGGTTCGGATTCAGCTCCCTGGATTTGTCGATCAAATCATCCGTCGTATCCCCCATCGCGGATACGACGACGACGACCTTATGCCCCGCATCCCTGTTCTCCACAATCCGCCGCGCGACTCTCTGCATCCTTTCCGTCGTGCCGACCGAACTGCCGCCGAACTTCATCACGATCAACGACACCGCTGTTCACTCCCAACCATTAGCTGATTATACAAGTACCGATTATATCACATTCACGCTTTAAAGAGATAGAAGATAAACAAAAAAAAGGCCGCCCTCCGGCGGCCTTGACAGTGGAATGGAACTACGCGCGGGAAATGTAGCGGCCCTCGCGGGTATCGATCAGCAGCTGGTCGCCTTCGTTGATGAAGAGCGGCACCTGAACCGTGAAGCCGGTTTCGAGCGTTGCGTTCTTCGTAGCGCCTTGAGCCGTGTTGCCTTTCACGCCCGGCTCGGTTTCGGTTACCTTCAGATCCACGCTGTTCGGGATCGAGATGCCGATGATTTCGCCTTTGTAGCTGGAAATATTGACGTTCATGTTTTCTTTCAGGAAGTTGATTTCCCATTCCAGCTGCTTTTTGTCGAGATTGAACTGGTCGAACGACTCGTTGTCCATGAACGTGTACTCCGTGCCGGAGTTGTACAGGTATTGGACTTCGCGGTTCTCGACATGTGCGCGGCCAAGCGACTCGCCTGCACGGAAGGTTTTCTCCACGATGTTGCCGTTGCGGAGGTTCTTCAGCTTGGAGCGGACGAACGCAGCGCCCTTGCCCGGCTTGACATGCTGGAACTCGATGACGCTGAAAATGTCGGTATCCACTTCGATGGTAAGGCCTGTCTTGAAATCGTTCACTGAAATCACGGGTGATTCCTCCTGTAAATGGGTGATGCGGAAACGACGTTTCCGCTTGGACGCTGCGATGAGGAGACTTAGTGTCCAAAAGCCGAAGCATGCCGCTTCGGCTGTCGGGCTAGCTAAGGATAATAAGTTCCTTCGGCGAAGCTGTCAATATTTGAATCCCGTTCTCGGTGATGACGATGTCGTCCTCGATGCGGACGCCTCCGAACCCGGGAATGTAGATGCCGGGTTCCACCGTTACCACCATGCCGGGGGTCAAAACGTTGTCGCTGCGCTTGGACAGGTTCGGCTTCTCATGCACTTCCATGCCGAGGCCATGTCCAAGGCTGTGGCCGAACTGGTCGCCGTAGCCATGCTTGGCGATGACGTCGCGGGCCAGCGCGTCGGCCTCGATGCCGGTCATTCCCGGGCGGATGTTCGCCAGGGCGTGCAGCTGGGCTTCCAGCACGATCTCGTAAATTTCGCGGTGCTTGGCCGAAGGCTCGCCTACGGCGACCGTGCGGGTCAGGTCCGAGCAGTAGCCGTTGTACAAGGCGCCGAAGTCGAGCTTCACAAATTCGTTGCTGCCGATGACGCGTCCGCTCGCGACTCCGTGCGGGAGCGCCGAGCGCTCGCCGGAGGCGACGATCGTGTCGAAGCTGGACGATGTCGCGCCGCGGCTTCTCATGAAGACTTCCATTTCAAGCGCGACATCGGATTCCTTCATGCCGGGCTTGATCAGCCCTTTGATATAATCGAAGGTCGCATCGGCCAGATCCGCCGCTTCCTGCATGATCGCCAGCTCCGAGGCGTCCTTGACGGCCCTCAGGCTTTCGATGATGCCGGCTGCGGGCACGAGCTCGATAGAGCCGAGAACCTGTCCCCAGCGGACATAGTTGGAGTAGACCGTATGCTCCTGCTCGAAGCCCAGACGCGTTATGCCCTCCGCAGCGAGCAGCTCGCGGACGGACTCCATATAATCGGCTGCATGCTCGACGATCTCGAACCCTTGCACCTGCTCCGCCGCCTGCTCCGTGTAGCGGAAGTCGGTCAGAAACCAGCTCTTCGAAGACGTGAGCAGCACCCAGCCCGAAGATCCTGTAAACCCGCTTATGTATCGCCGATTGTACGGGCTGCCGACAAGCAGCGCTTCCAATCCCTGTTCTTCCAGCTTGCCCCGCAGCTTCTCCACTCGTTGCTTCGTCATCGCGGCTACCTCCTCTAATCCAATCAAACTGCCTTTAGCTGCCTTGGCCGGACGGCTTGTCCAAATGATTCAGCAAGGCATGCAGCCCAAGCACGTAGCTGTAGGCGCCGAAGCCGGCGATCTGCCCGACGGCGGATGCCGCCGTCACCGACTGGTGCCGGAAGGCTTCCCTCTTGTGGATATTGGACAAATGCAGCTCGATCGACGGCACCGGCACCGAGCCCAGCGCGTCGCGGATCGCATAGCTGTAATGGGTGAAGGCTCCAGGGTTGATCAGAATGCCGTCCACGCTGCCGTAAGCCTCATGGATCCGGTCAATCAATCCACCCTCATGGTTGGACTGGAAGAAATCCAGCTCCGCGCCGAGCCGGGAAGCCTCCTCGACCATCATATCCTTGATTCCATCCAGCGTCGTCGTTCCGTATACGCCCGGTTCCCGGATTCCCAGCATGTTGAGGTTAGGACCGTTAAGTACGAGAATCTTGCGCATGACCGCACCTCCAAAAGCCAAAAGGCTACTTGCCATTCTACCATAAATGACATGCCCTTGGAAGTGCGTGTCCGTCAGCTTCCTCCCTTCGGCTTGCGCTTCGGCTCGCGCGAGGCTTCGTCCGTGAATTCGAACGCGATCGTGTACCCGATGAACAGCCCCCACACCGCATACAGGCTGAGCTCCGTGAAAATGCTGTTCCAGCCGAGAACCGTGACCGGCTTCACCATTCCGAGAAGCGGACCGAAGGCCAGGAACAGCAGCGTCCACCACAGCAGCCCGTACACAAAGCCCGCCCATGGACCCGGAAAGCGTCCGAGCAGAAGCTTGTACAAATAGGCGGCAAGAATGGAAAAAACGATGAAATGCCCGATGCCGACGGCATGCCCCCAGCCCGTGACGAGGAAGGAGTGCTTGAAAAACGGCTCCGCCAGCATGCCGGGCAGAACCTTGGTGAACCGGAACGTATAGAGAAGCCAATGGGCGAAGCCCCATATCAGCCCGGCCCAAAACCCGAGCTGCAGGCAGTACGTCCATGTATGGGTCGTATGTTTGCCATACTCGCTTTTGTCCATCCCATTTCCCCGGTTCGATGCTGCCGCTGTCGCGCTCATTTCGATCGCCTCCTTGAAATGTCCGCCTTTAGTATGCGCCAAATTCCATGCCGGCTAACCGTCTTCCAGCTCCGCGCAGGTTCGCGGTTGCCGTGAGAGGCAGTCTGGCATTCCCCATTGCCATCAAGTACAATGGAAACAGGATTCCAGTTCCCCCGCAGGCTGCGACCGAGCCTGAAGCGAGAGGAAGTATGAACAAAGGGAAGGTGAATGTCCGTTGCCAGAAGCGAGCACATCCATTTACGGCGGACAAGCTGTCATTGAAGGCGTCATGTTCGGCGGCCGCAACGTCAATGTCACGGCGGTACGCCGCAAGAACGAAGAAATTACTTTTTACGAAGTTCCGAGCGCAGGCAAGAAGCCCTGGTACCAGCCGCTCAAGAAAATTCCGTTTGTACGCGGAGTTATCGGCATTCTCGAGTCCAGCGCCAAAGGCTCGCAGCATCTGAACTACGCCCTGGAAGCCTATGCCGAGGACCAGCCGGAGGAAGCCGGAGCGGCGAAGGACGAAGTCCCGAAAAAGGAAGGCTGGAGCCTGTCCATGATCGTCGGCGTCGCCGTCGCGGGAGTAATCAGCTTCACCGCCGGCAAGCTTATCTTCACCCTCGTGCCTGCTGTTTTGGAAAGCTGGCTGTTCAGCCACATGTTCACCGGCGTGTTCCTGCACAACCTGATCGAAGGCGGAATCAAGATCATTCTGCTTCTGGCTTACCTGTACCTGATTTCCCTGACTCCGCTCGTCAAGCGCCTGTTCCAGTACCATGGCGCCGAGCACAAGGTCATCAGCGCCTACGAGGACGGAGCGGAGCTGACGGTCCGCAACGTCCAGAAGTATACCCGCCTGCATTACCGCTGCGGCAGCAGCTTCATCATTTTCTCCGTTATCGTCGGCGTCATCGTCTATTCCTTCTTCAGTTGGGATAACTTATGGGAGAGGATCTACATTCGCATCCTTCTCCTTCCCGTCGTGCTCGGCGCATCCTATGAGGTGCTGCGCTGGACAAACGCCCTGCGCGACGTTCCGGTGCTGCGCTATCTCGGCTATCCCGGGCTGTGGCTGCAGCTGCTGACGACGAAGGAGCCGACGGACGACCAGGTCGAAGTATCCATCGCCTCCTTCAACCGGATGCGCGAGCTCGAGCGGGAAGTCAACGTACAACCGGCTGTCTGACCGTCTCGAGAGCATCCCGAAGGGGAGCATCGTCAATAGAAAGGGCGGATTTGCATGCGTCGCAACAAGGTCAACATAGGGACGGCGGTCGTTGCCGTGCTGGTTGTGATTGGACTGGGGAGCAGCCTTGCCCGCAATCCGTTCAGCCTCCTCCTTCCAGCCGTCATTCTCGGCGGCATCTTCGCCTTCTATTGGTTCAGTCCCGCCCGCAGGAAACGCGCCGTCAAGCCAAGCCCCCGCCATGCCGGTAAGGGCCGCGGAGAGCCTTCCCGCTTCAAATCCGCCTCCGCAAAGGCGCGCGGCCGCAAGCCCTCTCCTTTCCGGGTCATCGACGGCGGCAAGGACGAGGACGGCATGCCCAAGTATCATTGAACAAGGAGCAGGAACAAAAAATAACGGCAGGCGCGGAATGGTTCCATTCCCGCCTGCCGTTATTTGATTCCGGCGGCTCTATTCGGATTCCAGCTCGCTGCGGATGCTTCGGAGCGTCTCCAGCCTCGTCTCGTCACGGCGGAAGTACTCCACGAGCGTCTCGATGCACGTGATGGAATCCCAGCTGAGATGATGCTCGATTCCCTCGACATCCTGATAGATGTTGGCTTCCTGGACTCCGATGACTTCCAGGAACTGCTCCAGCAGATGATGGCGCTCCATCAGCCGCTTGCCCATCTTCTTGCCCTTGGCCGTCAAGATGAGGCCGCGATATTTCTCATAAATCAGATACTGGTCCTTGTCCAGCTTCTGAATCATTTTGGTCACCGAGGATGGATGGACCTCCAGCCCTTCCGCGATATCCGATACGCGGGCATATCCTTTTTCCTCAATCAGCTTGTAGATCCGTTCCAAATAATCTTCCATGCTCGGTGTAGGCATGAAAACCCTCCTAACCTGCTGGGCGCCTCCACTCTCTCGGCGCCACGCTACTTTAGTATCATACAACGCGCTCCGGCCTCCTGCAACTTGCGCAGCCGGGATTTCCCTTATTGAAAAGCTTGCTTCCATGCCAAACTAACCCCGAGCCATCATCCATCCTTCCCGAGGAGGTTTGCCGTTATGAGCACTGTCATGGAACGTCCACGCACCGGCCGGCCCGACGTTTTCGTGCCCGAGCTGGTCTATTTCGAGCCGGACTCGCTGAACTATCCCAAGGGGAAGCGGATCCATGAATGGGCGGTCAAACAGGGACTGCCTATCCGCATGACGACATCCCACAACCGCATCACCAATCTGCCCGGCGATTCCGAGCTGGAGCAATATAAAATCGCCAAGCGGACGCTCGTCGTCGGCATCCGCAAAACGCTCAAGTTCGACCAGTCCAAGCCTTCCGCCGAATACGCCATTCCGATCGCGACGGGCTGCATGGCCCATTGCCACTACTGCTATCTGCAGACGACTCTCGGCGCGAAGCCTTATATCCGCGTCTATGTGAACACCGACGAAATCATGGAGGCGGCGAAAGGATACATCGATGAGCGCGTGCCTCAAATCACCCGTTTTGAAGCCGCGTGCACGAGCGATCCCGTCGGCCTCGAGCCGATAACCGGCTCCCTGCGCGAGCTGATCGAGTTCATGGCGGACCAGGAGTACGGCAGACTGCGGTTCGTCACCAAATTCCACCATGTCGATTCCTTGCTCGATGCGCGCCACAACGGCCATACCCGCATCCGCTTCAGCGTCAACGCCAGGTATGTCATCAAAAACTTCGAGCCCGCGACATCCCGCTTCGAGCAGCGGATTGAAGCGGCCGGCAAAGTCGCGGCTGCCGGATATCCCGTCGGGTTCATCATCGCGCCGATCATCTGGCACGAAGGCTGGCAGGAAGGGTATGCCGAGCTGCTGGAAAACCTGGCCAAGACGCTGCCTGCCGGAATTCCCGATCTGACTTTCGAGCTCATCCAGCATCGCTTCACCAAGACCGCCAAGGCGACGATCGAGAAACGCTATCCGAAAACGAAGCTAGAGATGGATATCGAAAAGCGCAAGTACAAATGGGGCCGCTGGGGCCAAGGCAAATACGTCTACCCCGATGAACAGGCAAATGCGCTGCGGATGTTTATATCCGAGCGCATCTTCGAGCATTTCCCTGAGGCGACGATCGATTATTTCACTTGATCAAGGATCAGAACCGCAGCCATTCCGGCGTGATTCCATTCAGATAGATCGTGATGACGGACATCTTGTTCGTGAACAGCAGCACGCCCATCACCAGCATCAAGGCGCCGCCGATCTTCATCAGGACAGACGAGTAGCGGACGATCCATCTCGTCGAGCCGATAAAAAATGCGAGCACGAAAAACGGAATCGCGAAGCCGAGCGCATAAGCGGTCGTAAGCCCGAACCATGTTCCCGGATCGGATGCCGCAAGAGCCAGAATCGCCGCCAGGATCGGACCGACGCAAGGCGACCAGCCGGCGGAGAAGCCGATTCCGAAGATGAACGATCCGAGATAGCCCGACCGCAGCTTCACCGGCATTTTGAAGTCCCTCATCAATGCCTTCGGCTGGAACAGCCCGATCAGGAACAGTCCCATGAGCATGATGAGGATGGCGGACAGCTGCCGGATCAGGTCCTGGTAATCGGCGAACACCTCGGCGAAGCGGTTCGTTCCGTAACCGAGCGTGTAGTAGACAAGCGAAAACCCGAGAATGAAGAACAGCGTATGGCTCATGGTCCGGCGCCTCACCTCGCGGCCGGGATTGTCGCTTTTGAGCTCGGTGACCGATATGCCCGTTATGTACGATAAATACGAAGGGTAGAGCGGCAGGCAGCATGGCGACACGAAGGACGCGATGCCTGCGGCGAATGCCAAGCCGATGTTCACGCTGGACATGGTTTGAACCAGCCTCCCTTAATAGGTGCAGGATGCGGGGCTGTCGCCCGCATCCTGCTTTTTGGTTCGGATCATTTGACGATGGCGCCGTTCGGCATGGAATCCGGCACCGTCGCCAGCGTCAGCTCGTCGCCGACGGATGCGGCGAGGATCATTCCCTGGGACAGCTCGCCGCGCAGCTTGACCGGCTTCAGGTTCGTCACGCAGATGACTTTGCGGCCGACCAGCTCCTCCGGCTTGTAGAACTTGGCAATGCCGGAGACGACCTGCCGCTGCTCATAGCCGAGATCCAGCTTCAGCTTGAGCAGCTTGTCGGCCTTCGGCACCGGCTCGGCTGCAATCACCTGCCCGACGCGCAGCTCGACCTTGGCGAAATCGTCGATGCCGATCTCTTCCTTCGGCTCCGGAGCCGTCACGGCAGCGGCAGGCGCGGAAGAAGCGGATTCCGGCTTGGCTTCGGCTGCCGGCTCCTCTTTCTTGTCTCCTCCGCCGAGAATGGCGGAAGCGATATAAGCGATTTCCTCCGGCGCATCCAGACGAGGGAACAGGGCGCTGCCCTTCGAGACGCGGGTTCCGGCCGGCAGGCTGCCGAACGAGCGGACCGATTCCCATGCGGCAAGAGCGTCGTTCTCCGCGCCGAGCTGGCGGCGGATCTCCTGCGGAGCGCGGGTCATGAACGGCGTCAGCAGGATGGAGACGATGCGCAGCGATTCCGCCAGATGGTACATGACGGAGGCGAGCTCGCCGCGGCGGGCTTCATCCTTGGCGAGCACCCATGGCTGGGTTTCGTCGATGTACTTGTTCGTGCGGCTGATCAGCTGCCAGAGGGAAGACAGCGCGACCGAGAACTCCATGCGATCCATGGAAGCCTCTACCGACGAGACGACTTCGGCCGCGAGCGCCTGCAGCGGGCCGTCGAATTCGGTCACGGCGCCGGCATAGGCCGGAACTTCCCCTCCGAAGTATTTGTCGATCATCGCCACCGTGCGGCTCAGCAGGTTGCCGAGGTCGTTGGCGAGATCGAAGTTCAGCCTTTCCACGAAAGCCTCGGGAGTGAACGTTCCGTCCGACCCGAACGGCACCTCGCGAAGCAGGAAATACCGGAGAGCGTCAAGTCCATAACGCTCCAGAAGGACGACGGGATCGATGACGTTGCCCTTGGACTTGGACATCTTGCCTTCCTTGACGAGCCACCAGCCATGGCCGAACACCTTCTTGGGCAGCGGCAGGTCGAGAGCCATCAGCATGATCGGCCAGTAGATCGTATGGAAGCGGACGATCTCCTTGCCGACCAGATGAACGTCGGCCGGCCAGAAATGGCGGTACTGGGAATCGTCTTCCGAGTCGTAGCCAAGCGCGGTGATATAGTTGGAGAGCGCGTCGATCCATACATAAATGACATGCTCGGGATCTCCGGGAACCTTGATGCCCCAGTCGAACGTCGTCCGCGACACGGCCAGGTCCTCGAGGCCGGGCTTGATGAAGTTGTTGATCATCTCGTTCTTGCGGGATTCCGGCTGGATGAAATCCGGATTGTCCTCATAATATTGCAGCAGCCGGTCGGCATACTTGCTCATCCCGAGGAAATAGCTCTCCTCCTTGACCAGCTCCACGGGACGTCCGCAATCGGGGCATTTGCCGTCCACAAGCTGGCGCTCCGTGAAGAAAGACTCGCAAGGCGTGCAATACCAGCCCTCGTACGTTCCTTTATAAATGTCGCCTTGGTCGAGCAGCTGCTTGAAGATCTTCTCAACCGATTTCTTATGGCGCTCCTCGGTCGTGCGGATGAAGTCGTCGTGGCTGATCTCGAGCTTCTTCCACAGCTTCTGAATCTCGCCGACCGTTCCGTCCAGGAACTCGATCGGCGTCATGCCGAGCTCCTTGGCCGTGCGCTCGATCTTCTGGCCGTGCTCGTCGGTTCCCGTCAGGAACTTGACGTCGTAGCCCTGCGCCCTCTTGTAGCGCGCCATCGCGTCGGCAGCGAGCGTGCAGTAGGCATGCCCGATATGGAGCTTGCCGCTCGGGTAATAGATCGGTGTCGTAATGTAATAGCTGTTGTTGTTCTCTGGCATGGGAATCCCTCCGGATCGATATGGACATGCAAAAAAGCTCCCGTCCGCTATGGGACGAGAGCGAGAGCGCTTCGTGGTACCACCCAAATTCCTTCCCTGCCTCTGGCTCGAGGCGGACGGGAAGCTCTAGTGAAGCCGTTCCTGGAAGAACGGCAAGCCGCTAACGCCGGCTGCGCGCGTCCGTACCTTGCGGCTTCAGCGCCAGGCTGCTGCCGTTCGGAGCGGAATCCTCCGGGACCATCTTCGTTTCCCGCCCCCGGCCGGCTTGCACCGTCTTGCCCGGCTCTCTGATGCGGCAGCTGCGGAAACTACTCTTCCCTTCATCGGGTAAGCTGTATTTGTCGTAATCATACCGAAACGACCCTGTGCATGTCAAGGAAGCTCATGGCACGGGATCGTAGCCTCCCGGGTGGAACGGATGGCAGCGCAGGATGCGTCTTGCCGCCAGATAGGAGCCCTTGGCCGCGCCATGCTTCTCCACCGCCTCCAGCGCATAGGCGGAGCAGGTCGGATAGAAGCGGCAGGTCGGCGGCTTCAGCGGCGATATGAACTTGCGGTAGAGATGGATGGGAGCCTGCACGGCTCTTCTCATCCTCATGCTTCCGCCCCCTTCCCCAGATGCCAGCATGTCCCGGACCCCATTTCCAGGCCGAGAATTTCGCCTTCCTTCTATTTTGAGGCCTAACAACTCCGAAATCAAACCGGAACCAATGTCGCCATTTTACATATCGGATGTCATATTTGTACACTGTTCGTAGTCATTGTCCTATGTTACCTTAAAGCCATGTCGCATTCTTACAGTCTGCTTCCATTATGAAAGGGGACCTTTCCGCTATGATTCGAATCGCAAAACTCAGCTTCTGGCATGTCCATGCTTGGGAATACACGGGCTACGCAAACGAGCATCCCGGCACGCAAATTACGGTTGTATGGGATGAAGTGCCTTCACGCGGCCAGGAAGCCGCCGACAAGCTCGGCGTTCCGTTCGTAAGCAGCCTGGACGAAGTTCTCGCGCGCGAGGATGTGGATGCCGTCATCGTGGACGCGCCGACGACGATGCATGCCGAAGTGATGGTCAAGGCGGCCAAAGCCGGCAAGCATATCTTCACGGAGAAGGTCATCGCGCCTACGGCAGCCGAGCTGGATGAGATTTTGAAAGCGGTTCAAGAAGCCGGAGTCAAGCTGACGGTATCTCTCCCCCGCCTCAATGACGGCTATACGACGGCCATCCGCGAAGTGCTGGAGCAGGGACTGCTCGGCAAGCTCACGCTTGTCCACGTCCGCCTTGCGCACGACGGCGCCTTGGCCAATTGGCTGCCGGAGCATTTCTACTCGGCGGAGCAGACGGCAGGCGGAGCGCTCATCGATCTCGGCTGCCATCCGATGTATTTGACCCGCCTGTTCCTTGGCGGCATGCCGGAAAGCCTGACCGCAACGTACGGACATGTGACCGGACGCGAAGTCGAAGACAATGCCGTTGCCGTCCTCTCTTACGCGGATGGAGCGATCGGCGTCGTCGAGGCCGGCTTCGCCAGCAAGCATTCTCCTTTCCAGATCGAGCTTTTCGGCACGGAAGGTACGCTGCTGTACGGCAATCCGGACGACGTCATCAGCGTGCGCAGCACGAAGCTCGAGGAGCAATGGAAGGAGATTCCGCTCGGGACCAAGCTGCCGAATGCGTTCAGCCAATGGGTTGGACATATCGAGAACGGCACCGAGGGCGAGGAGAACATCGCTCTCGCTTCCGATCTGACGAGGCTGTTGGAAGCGGCGAACCGCTCCGCAGCCGAAGGCAAGCGGATCGACCTGGCCGGCGCAGCGCAATGAGAACGCCGGGTTCCAAGCCGTTTCCCTATGCCCCGATGATGGAGAAGCGGGATGCCATGGACCGGCTGGAGCTCCGGTTCCGCTGGGGAGCATACCGGCTTCGGGTGCTGCATTTTCATCTCGCCTCCTTCCCGGAGGATCGCCTCATTCGCTACCACAAGCATTCGGAATATGAATTCCACTTCATCGCCCGCGGCTCCGGCACTCTGTCCCTCGAGGACAGCGATCATGAATTCCGCGAAGGCATGTTCTATCTGACCGGCCCCGGCGTGCTCCACCAGCAGCTGGCGGGCCGTCCGGACGGTACGGAGGAGCTCAGCCTGCATATCGACATCGTTCCGATCGAGGATGAGCCGGCCGCCTCCGGGGAGGACGAATGGGAACGCCAGGAGGCGGAGAACTGCATCGCAGCCCTGGATGCGCTCGGACCGCATCCTATCCCGGACCGCTGCCAGGCGATGCCCTGGTTCCTGACGGCTTACAAAGCCGTCCAGGAGGCCGAGCCCGGCTGGGGTACGACGGTGAAGCAGGCGGTCATTCAAATTCTGCTCCGTGCCGCCCGCGCCCCTTTGCAGCCGCTGCCGCAGGTCGCCCATCCCGAGCGGGACATGTCGCTCTACCGCTACCAGCTCATCACCCGCTTCATCCGGGACAACTATTCCAGTCCCCTGTCGCTCCAGGATGCGGCCGACCGCATCCATGTCAGCAGCCGCCAGCTGCAGCGGATCATGAAGGAGCAAGGCGGCGTCTCGTTCAGCGATTATCTGGAACGCTGCCGCCTCGAACAGGTATGCGAAGCGCTCGCCCGCAATCAAGGCTCCATCGAGCAGATCGCGGCCGAAACCGGCTTCCAGAGCGGCAGCTACCTTCATTACGTTTTCCGCAAGAAATTCGGCCTTACCCCGAGCCGCTACCGGGAACAAATGCGCAGCCAGCCCGTATAAAGCCGGCTGTCCGCGCTGCCCTGCTTAGCGGCGCGCCACTCGGAAGGAGAGAAACCTTTGTCCACATCGACCATACGAATCGGCATCATCGGCAGCGGCGGCATCGCCGGCTCCCATGCCGCCGCCTACAAAACCATCCCGGGAGTGGAAATCGCAGCCGTCGCCGACGCCATCCCCGGCAAGGCACTGGAGTTCATCCGCAAGCATGACCTCATCGGCACCGCTCCTTTCGACGACTATCGGGAAATGCTCGCGATGGATCTCGACGGCATCAGCGTCTGCACGCCTAACTCCGCCCATCGCCAGCCGACCGTCGACTCCCTGAACGCGGGCAAGCATGTGCTGCTGGAGAAGCCGATGTCCGTCACGCTGGAAGAGGGACTGGACATGGTGAAGGCTTCGCGCAGCAGCGGACGCATGCTCACGATCGGCTTCCAGCCGCGCTACGACCCCAATATGAAGCTGATCCAGGAGATCGTGCGCTCCGGCAAGCTCGGCAAGGTCTATTACGTCGAGACCGGCGGCGGCCGCAGGCGCGGCATGCCGGGAGGCACGTTCATCCGCAAGGAGCTGGCAGGCGCAGGCGCCATGGCCGACATCGGCTGCTATTCCCTGGATATGGCGCTCAACGCGCTTGACTATCCGAAGCCGCTCACCGTCTCCGCCAGCACCTTCAACCATTTCGGCCGCAATCCTCTCTATCACGCCGAGGCCGACAAATTCGACGTTGAGGACTTCGGAGCGGCGATGATCCGCTTCGAAGGCGATCTGACGCTCCACTTCAAGATCAGCTGGGCGATGCATCTCGACTCTCTCGGCACGACCAACTTCCTCGGCACCGACGCCGGACTCAAGATCACCCCGTTCGGCTCGGGCAACTGGTCCGGCGTCTGGGACGGACGAGTCGGCAACATCGAGATGTTCCACGATTTCATGGGCGGCCAGACGAGCACGAGAATTCCGCTCGTCGACCATCAGCTCGACCTGTTCCGGGAGAAGGTGCGGGACTTTGTCGATGCGATCCGCGAAGGCCGCGGCGCTCCGATTCCGGGCGAGCAGATTCTGATCCAGCAGGCGATCATCGACGGCGTCATCCGTTCCGCCGAGCTGCGTTCGGAAGTGAGCGTTGAAGTTCCGGACTATGCCGGGGGAGCTCCCGAGGACCAGCAGGCGGAGCCTGTCTGAGAGTTTCCTTCCAAGAGCAGAGCTGAGACCGGATGAAGACGGCGCAAAGCTGCCCCCGCCCTTTCGCTTGCGGCGGCGAGGAAGCCATTCGTCTCCCTATCCTTGCAGATGCGCAGTCAGCGGAAGATAGCGCCTCCATTTTCAAAGAAAAGGCATGGGATTTCTTATGGGAACCGGATTTATCGATCATGTCACAGCCTTCAGCTCCCGTACGCCGAATCAAGAGGATCGAATAGGCCAGTTCAAGACCCATAGGCATCCGGAGGCAGAAATCACGCTTCTGATCAAGGGCGAAGGGTACTATGCCTCCGGCGAGCAGAATGCAAGGGTGTCCGCCGGGAATATGATCCTCATCCCCTCGGCAGCCCCGCACAGCTACGTATGCATCAAGCATTGGGAAGGCTATTCGCTGCATCTGCATGAGCTGGAGATGCCGGCTTACCCGCAGTACCTGTTCCAGCAAGCCTTCTCCCAGCGCACCGGCCCCATCCTCAAAGCCAGGCTGACCGGTGTCCACCTCGAGCGGGCAGCCGGCGCGATGAAGCAGCTCGCGCAGGAATGCCGCGAGCCGAGTTCAGAGGAATTTTTGCCGGATCTGCTGCGCAATTCCCTGGAGACGCTGCTGTTGGCCTTCCACGTCTGCGCGGTTGACAGCGCCGTGGCGGAGCCGTCCGGCGATACCGGCGAGGAGCAGCTCATCAAGGATGCGATCAAGCAGATCCATCAGCAATACCACACGTCGCTCAAGGTTTCGGATCTGGCGGCGAGCCATTATCTGTCCGAAAGCATATTCCGCAAGAAATTCTCGGAGCGGACCGGCCTCTCGCCCAAGCAGTACATGATCTCGCTGCGGCTGCAGGAAGCCAAGCGGCTGCTCCGCCTGTCCGCGAAGCCGGTGGAGTTCATCGCCTCGGAGGTAGGCTTCAGCAGCTCCAGCCGCTTCCATGACCTGTTCGTCAAGAACGTCGGCATGACTCCTCTGGAATGGCGCAAGGAAGGCCAGTAAGGCTTGAATTCATCCCGCATCTTTTCCGCATTTGGCTTCCAGACTCCGTTTTGATCGTTTCGATATTCCAGGCAGGCTGTCCGGTCCTTTTGGCCGGGCGGCCTGTTTGCCGTCTGTTCCGCTCCACTTGCATCTCCGGCGGCTTCCCTTCCCATCCTGCCAAGCCATGGCTGGAATCCCGTTCTCCAGACTCCCTTTTCATTGCATCCCCCATTTCCCCAATTCTCCCTTTTGTTCTCCCGCTCTCTTTGATTGTCCGTCTTCCTGTTTCTCCACTCTCCCAACTTCAACGTCTCAATTTCTGTCCCGCTCTCCCTCTTTTCATCCTCCCTTTCCGCCAACTCACCTTCTATTCCCCTTTTTGCCGCAACCGTTTCCGACCGTTCCTTTCAAGCAATTTCCGCCCTATTCCGGCAGAATAATGAAAGCGTTTTTATCAACACGCCAGCCTCGGCCAAGAATACAATGAAAGCACTTCCAACGGGCAGCCGGAGGAAAGTGGATCCAGATGGGAGGAGAATCAGGTGAACCTTTTGAGAAGCGGCAAAACATGGGCCACGCTTGCTTTGGCCGTTTTCGTGGCGGCGATGTCAGGCTGCGGTGCCTCCTCGCCAGGGCTTGCCGCGCGCATCGAAGCCGGCGAGCTGCAGGGGGCGCAGAAGCCCGTGCCGGACGATCAGCTGAAATTCAACAAGGAGAAAATATTCCGGGTGCTGGGCGGCTGGCCGAAGCCTCCGCTGTACCAGGGCAATCCGTTCGGGTCGGGCGGAATCGGCGACACGAACAACCGCTACATGTTCGAAGGCCTGTACGTCTTCATCCGATCGACGAACGACGTCTACAACGTGCTCGCCGAATCGACCGAGGACGGACCGGGCACGACGACCGTGCATCTCCATAAAGGGGTGAAATGGCATGACGGCGCTCCGTTCACGAGCAAGGACGTGTGGGCCTACTACCGGCTCAACAACGGAGCGGACGTAACGAAGTACCTGTCCTCCATTGAAACTCCGGACGACTATACGGTCGTATTCCGCTGGCTTGATCCCGCTCCGTATCCGGAGCTCAAGAAGCTGCTGCTCGCCCAAGACCTGCAGGGACAGATTCCTTACCATCTGTATCAAAAATACGTCGACAAGGCCGACGGGCTGCTGAAGCAGGCCAAGCCGCTGCCGGACCGCTCCAAAGACGGCCCCTTCCATCTGGATATTCCCGACGAGCTCAACAAGCAGATCGCGCTCAACTGGAATGAATTCACCCGTTCGGGACCGGCTGTTCCGGTCGGAACCGGCCCTTTCAAGTTCGAAAAGGTGACGACCACCGACATGCTGCTGAGCCGCAATCCGGATTACTGGCAGCCGGACGCGGTCAACTACGACAAGATCTGGATCAAGAACGTTCCCGAGCTGAGCGCCCAATATGCCCTGGTCAAATCCGGCAAGCTGGACTGGTACGACGGCACGCCTCCCAAGGACATTCTGGAGTCGCTGCTCAAGCTGAATCCGGACCTGCTCCATTACCGCATGTACGATCCCGCCAGCGTCGGCCTCATGTACAACATCCGCCGCAAGCCGTTCGAGCAGGTGAAGTTCAGGCAGGCGCTCACCTATGTGTTTGAAAAGAGCAAGCTGAGGGAGATCGGCAACTACTACGGCAAGGAATATCCGAAAATCTCGATGACCGGCATCATGCCCTCCTCTCTGGAGAGCGAGCTCAGCGCCGAGGCGCTGGGCAAAATGACCGACTACACCCACAATCCGGAGAAGGCGGCTTCCCTGCTGCAGGAAATCGGCTGGAGCAAAGGCCCGGACGGCCTCTGGAGGGATCCGGGCGGCCATGTCCCGTCGTTCATCATCGGCGCGCCGAACAACTGGGTGCCGGGAGTCAACTCCGCGCAGATCGCCGCCGAGCAGCTCACCAGGTTCGGCATCCCGACCAAGCTTAAGGCCGTCGACAGCACGATTTATTTCGCCAACGCAGATAAGGGCCTCTACGACATGTCCATGGACTGGGTAGACGTCTCCTGGGGCTTCCAAAATCCTTGGAGCTCGCTCAAGGTCGTCTACTGGGACGGCACCAAGAAGAAGGTGGGCTTCCCGAACGTCAAGAAAACAGGCGCGGACGGCTCCGAAATCGATACGGGACGCCTCGACCTCAAAGTGGCGGGCATCGACGGAAAGACGGTGGACGTCGACAAGGAGATGCGGCGCTTCCCCTACGTCCAGGAGGAGAGCGAGCGCAAGGCGATCATCGACAACCTCGCCTGGATCGCCAACGAGAACTGCTGGGGGGTCAACTTCTTCCAGAACGTGACCGGCGCCTGGATCAACACGCGCACGATGGCCGGCAATTATCCGATGATGGACCAGATCGTCCAGAGCGGACGGGATATGCCGCTGCCGGAAACCGACGCGGACCGGCTGGCCGTCACCCATTTGAACCACGGCTTCAACTCTACCTTCATGCCAAGAGAATACTGGCCCCGCTGACGACTAACGACGGAGGTGCAAGTCATGAGCCCCAGAGGAATTGCCAAACGAATCGGAATGTCGGCCGTCACCGTCCTGCTCGCGATGCTGCTCACCTTTGTGCTGCTGCGCATGACTCCAGGCAGCGCCATCGACTCGTGGGCGCGCGATTACGCGACCCAGCGCGGGATGAGCCTGGAAGAGGCGTACCGCCAGATCACCGCCATGATCAACTACAATCCGAACGAACCGCTGCTGACTCAGCTCGGCCGATATCTCGGCGGACTGCTGCACGGCAACCTCGGCATGTCGATGATCTACCAGAACGTATCGGTCAATGAGATCATAGCGAACGCGCTGCCCTGGACGCTGTTCGTGCTCAGCATCTCGCTCGTCATCAGCTTTCTGATCGGCATCAATCTCGGCGCGATGATGGCGTTCCGCAGGAAGAGCCTGCTGGATCCGATCGTCTCCATCTACGCCATCATCACTTCGTCCGTCCCGAACTTCATCGTCGCGATTCTGCTGCTCGTCGTGTTCTCCTTCCAGTTCGGCTGGTTCCCCGTGAACGGAGCTTACGATCCCGTCGTGGAGCCCGGCTTCAATCTGCCTTTCCTGTCGAACGTGCTCTATCACGGGGCGCTCCCGATTCTGACCTATGTCATCACGACGCTCGGAACATGGGCGCTGACGATGAAGGGCAGCGCCGTCAACGTGCTCGGCGAGGACTACATCGTCGCCGCCGGCATCCGCGGCGTATCCGAGCGCACGCTCATGAGCCAGTACGTGAAGCGCAACGCGATGCTGCCGCTCATTACGACGCTGGCGGTCAACTTCGGCTTCATGCTGGGCGGCTCGCCGCTGATCGAGAACGTGTTCAGCTATCCCGGCATGGGCTATTATATCGGCCAGGCGACCCAGCAGCGGGATTATACGCTCATGCAGGGACTGCTGCTCGTGACGAGCGTCGCGGTCATCGTCGCCAATCTCGCCTCGGACCTGATCTATGCCAGGCTGGATCCGCGCGTCAAGCTGGAGGAGGGATAAATCATGAGCCAAGGATTCGCGGATTTCTGGAGAACGATCTATCGCAACAAGAAGTCGTTCAGCGGCGTCATCATCCTCGCCGTCTTCATCTTCATGGCGATTTTCGGGCCGATGCTGGCCAGCCTGGACATGACGGTCAAGTTCGACAACCGGTACGCAAGCCCTTCCTGGTCCCATTGGCTGGGCACGGACTACGGCGGCAGGGACACCCTCCTGCAGCTCGTCTACGGGTCGCGCGACGTGCTGACGATCGGGCTGTTCGCCGCTCTGTTCACGCTCGTCATCGGCTTCGTCGTGGGAGCGGTATCCGGCTTCGCCGGAGGCCGTACGGACACGGCGCTCATGTTCGTCACGAACCTGTTCCTCACCATTCCGAGCTTTCCCGTCCTGATGATCGTGGCCGCGCTCGTGCAGATCAAAAATCCCGTCTCCTTCTCCTTCATTCTCGCGGTCTGGTCCTGGGCTCCGCTCGCCCGGGCGGTCCGCTCCCAGCTGCTGTCGCTGAAAAACCGGGAATTCATCGTCGCCTGCCGGATCATGGGACTGCGCATGCCTTACATCCTGTCCCGCGAAATCCTGCCGAACCTGACTCCCTACCTCGCGATCAACTTCATCATGGCGGCGCAGGGGGCGATCGTAGCCAGCGTCGGCCTCATGATGCTCGGCCTCGCCCCCTACTCGCCGACGAACTGGGGCATGATGATCCAGCTCGCCGTGCAGAACACGGGCGGCATCTTCAACCCCAAAGGATACATCTATCTGATCTCGCCGATTCTCTGCCTCGGACTGTTCCAGATGTCCTGCATCTTCTTCAGCAACGGTCTGGAGGAAGCGCTGAATCCGCGGCTGAGATCGAACTGAACACCCTGAGAAAGGAGGAGCAGCTATGGACAATCTGGTCGAAATAAAAGGATTGACGATCGAGTTTCCGATGCGCGCCGGTACTCTGAAGGCTGTCAACCAAGCCGACTTTTCCATTCCGCGCGGCCAGATCACGGCTCTCGTCGGCGAGAGCGGCAGCGGTAAGTCGACGCTCGCGTCCGCCGTCATGCGAGCGGTAACCAGCCCCGGCCGCATCGCCGCCGGAACGATCCGCTTCGACGGCGAGGACATACTGGCGCTGAGCCGTAAGCAGCTCCAGGCGTACAAGTGGGAGAGAGCATCCATGGTGTTCCAGGCCGCGCAGAACGCGCTGAACCCGGTCGTGCGGATCAAGGATCAGATCATCGAGACGTACCGGGCTCATCGAAGCGGCGCTTCGGAGAAGCAAATTGTCGACAAGGCCCGCGACTTGATGGATTATGTGCGGCTGGAGCCGGACCGCGTGCTGCAGGCGTTCCCCCACGAGCTGTCGGGAGGCATGAAGCAGCGGGTCATGATCGCCTTCAGCCTGCTGCTCGATCCGCAGCTCGTCATTCTCGACGAGCCGACGACCGCGCTCGACGTCATTACGCAGGCGTATATCTTCGACATACTGGTCAAGATCCACAAGGAAATGGACATCACGATGCTGCTGCTCACCCATGATATCGGCGTCGTCGCCAAAGCCGCCGACCGGGTCGGGGTCATGTATGCCGGCAATATCGTGGAGGCGGGCAGCGTCTACGACATGTTCAAGCGCCCCAAGCATCCTTATACGGCCAAGCTGATGAAAGCGGTTCCCAGCCTGTACGACGACCTGTCGGAGCGCAAGGCGATTCCGGGCTCGCCGCCGGATCTGCTGCGCATGCCCCCGGGCTGCCCGTTCGCTCCCCGCTGCGAGCATGCCTTCGACGCGTGCAGGAAAGCTTCGCCATCCCGCGTCGTCTGGCCAGGAGGCCATGAGGCCTCCTGCCATCTGCATCCGGATTCCCAGACTGTATCGATCGCGGAGGTGCGTACATCATGAGCGTCAGAGAACTGGAGCTGGAGCGAGAGCCGCTTCGGCGCAGCCGGGAGCTGGCCCGCGCCGACGGGCAGCAGGCGCTGATGAGCCTGGAGGGCGTGAGCCTGTATTACGAGAGGCGCCGCGGTATGATGGCTCCGGCCGAGCAGGTCGGCGCCGTCGTCGACGTCGATCTCGACATTTATCCGGGCGAGATCATCGCCCTCGTCGGCGAGAGCGGCTGCGGCAAGACTTCGCTCGGCAGCGTCCTGACGGGGCTGGCGAAGCCGACCTCGGGACGGGTGCTGTTCCAGGGGGCGGACATTGCCGGGCTCAAGGGCGAGCGTTACCAGGATTTCCGCGGCGGCGTGCAGATGGTGCAGCAGGATTCCTATGCGGCGCTCAATCCGATGCGGACGATCTATCAGTCGCTCTCCGCTCCGATTCTGCAGCGCAAAATCGTCAAAGGGCGCAAGGCTGCCAGAGCCCGCGTCATCGAGCTGCTGGAGACGGTCGGACTGACGCCGCCGGACCGCTTTCTCGACAAGTATCCGCATCAGCTGTCGGGCGGACAGCGCCAGCGGATCCTCATGGCCAGAGCCATCTCGCTGAATCCGAAGGTCATCGTCGCCGACGAGCCCGTCTCCATGATCGACGTCAGCCTGCGCATCTCGATCCTCAACCTGATGGCGGAGCTGAACCGCAAGCTGGACATCGCCATCGTCTACATCACCCATGACCTCGCGACGGCCCGCTACATCGCCGAACGAGGGCGCATGGCGGTCATGTACCTCGGCCGCGTCATGGAGCTCGGCGGCGTGGACGATGTGCTGAGCCAGCCGAGGCATCCCTACCTGCAGGCGCTGCTGTCCGCGGTGCCGACGCCGGATCCCGACATCGCCAAGGCGATGCTGGAGCTGCCTCTGCGGAGCCTCGAAATGCCGAATGCGGCCCGGCCGCCTGCCGGCTGCCGCTTCCATCCCCGCTGCCCGCATGCCATCGATCTCTGCTCGCAGGAGGAGCCGCAGCTGCGCCCCGTCGGCGCCAGCGAGGCGGCCTGCCATCTGGCCGAGCAGACGCTGGCCGGCTGGCAGGAGAGGATGGCGGCGATCCGCGCCTCCAGAGACAGCTGATGGACGATCTGCGCCTGCTCGGCCGCATCGTCCTGTCCATGTCCTTTGTCCTGCTGCTGCTCTGCCTGCTCAGCTTGACGGCCGTGCAGCCCGGCTCCGCCTCGTACGCCGTCGTCATGATGGCGCTGTGGATCAATGTGATTCTGTCGGGGTCCATCATCCTGCTCTCTCTATGGGATCGCCGTCGGCGCCGCCGCAGGGATGAGCTTCATCCGGAATCCGACTGAGGCCAAAGAGGGGCTGTTCCAAAAGCCTATGGCTTTTGGAACAGCCCCTGGTGCCTTTGCGGCATCGCCAAGGGAGCGCAAGGCTCGAAACGGGCCCCGCAGCCGCTAAAGCGCGGCTGCGGGGCTTTTGAGGCTGAGCGCCTATCTGCGGAGCTCGACGAGGTGGAGCCGATGAAACAGAACCGATCGGCTACAATGAAAAATAGGCCTTTCACTCCGCCGGATAGTCCAGCTCGCCGAAGACCATATGGGGCTTCGTCTCCCGGTAATAATCCAGTCTGTCCTGCAGCGTCCCGCTGTGGAACTCGAACAGATGGCCGTCCGGGTCGCGGAAGTAGACCGACCTGCGGTCCCGTTCATCCCTTTCCCTGCCGGGCAGCACTTCGGCACCGATCGCCTCCAGGCGCCGGACCGCATGGTCCAGCTCGACAGCCTGCATCGAAAAGGCAAGATGCGTATAGGACAGCCGGATTTCGTCCCGGGGAATCTCCTTCTCTTCATTGAGAGCGATCCACAGCCCGCCCAGATCGAAATAAGCGAGGCTCCGCCCCTTCACCAGAAGCTTCGCCCCGAATGCCTCGGCGTAGAACGCGATCGATCTGTCCAGATCGGACACGGAAAAGCAGATGTGGTTCATGCCGTCAAGCTTCAAGTTGATTCACTCCGTCCACTTCATGATGTGAATGCCCGCTTCCCCGAGCCGATCCGGAATACCCGTATTGTGGATTCCCTGGCCATGGCGGATGAACAACACTTCCATCGGCTTCGTCATCGTCATTCTCCTTCCTTATCCTTTCGTCCCAGGCCTTCTCATGAACATCGGCCCGGACCGTTCGAATCCGTATTCCTCGTACAGGGAGTGCGCGTCTTTCGTCGCCAGGCTTCCGTTCAGCTTGCGGAGCCTGTCGGAGGACGTGATCAGCTCGACCAGCCTTCGGCCGAGTCCATGGCCGCGATGTCCGGAATCGATATAAACGTCGCACAGCCAGTACATCGTCGCGTCATCCGTCACTACGCGGGCAAATCCGACTTGAGCGCCTTCCCGGTAAATGCCGTAACAGAGGGAATTCTCAATCGACTTCGCGATCGCGGCCCTGTCTCTCCCGTTGGCCCAATAGCTCTCGCCTAAAAAGCGTTCAATGCACGCCGGATCAAGCCGATCCTTGCTGTCGCTGAACACGTACCCCTTTTCCGTCGTTTCCATTCCTGTCCCTCCTCCTGTTCCATGGCTCCATTGTACATCCGCCCGCTGGAAATTTCCGCAAAAAAACCGCATCTCGAGTCGAGATGCGGCAAAGAGTCCATTTCCGGTTTCTTGCCTAATTCTTGATCGCCGGCAGCGGCTGGAAGATCATCGTGATCGGCAGGTTGCTGCCGGATGCGATCAGATAGACGAGACTGATCGTCTCCGTGCTGTCTCCGGAACGGTACAGCACCATCGCTTCGCCTTGATCCTTGAGCACTCCGGATGCCGGCACGGGAATCAGCTGCCCGTTGACGACGAACGCTCCCGTGTACAAGCCTCCGCGAGGGTTCAAGGCGACCAGCGTCCGCGGCGACAGCTTGATGTTCATCTTGTACAGAACGCCGAAGTTGCCGATGTTGAGCTGGAGGGAGCCGGTCGTATTGTCGTACCCGTCCAGATACGGATCCAGCTTGTTGTCTCCCAGCACGATGCGCTGCGGAGTGTAGCCGAGCACGCCGGGAACGTCGATCGCGCGCGTCGCGTTGTTGAAGGAGCCCCGGGTATGCTTGCCGTCCGCATCCATGAGCGGCAGTCTCTCGAGCACCTTGAGCGGGTCCGTCTTCTCCGCGACAACGACGACACGGAACCGCAGCGTCTGATCGGAGGTCACGTCGGCGTAGGCCGAGTAGATCAGATTCGACTTGATGGCGGAAGCCGAGATTTCCTTCAGCACCTGCACGGACTGTCCCGGCTTGATGCTCGTATACGTAATCGGGCTCGGCGAGATGACGGAGTTCAAATACCGGACCGTAGACATTTTGCCGGTATTGACCTCGTACTGGTCCGGCCCGCCGGCTCCGAAATTCTTCACGCCGAACTTCGCGGTGTAGTTGCCTTCATTCGTCGCGATCAGATACATCTTGACGGGATATCCGATATTGTTCACGTTGTGGAACAGCAGGCGGATGTCGCCGGAGAACTGATCGTCGTAAGCGATGCCTTCGCTCGTCCAGCGCTCCGGGCTGTTGCTGCGGATCAAGCGGGAAGGCTCCGAGTGGAAGTCATACGATACGGTCGGAATATCGAGCACCGACTTGGCATCGACCCCGAATACGCCGCCTACCGGCTTGAACAGCTTGTCGTACTGGTCCTTCGTATACAGGACCTCCGTCGATACCGTGATCGTCTTGCTGATCGTGGAGGACAAGCCCTGGTCATCGATGACTTCCAAGGTGATCGTCTTGTCTCCCGCCTCGAAGAAGACATCCGCTTGGCCGATCCAGTTGCGTTTGGCGATCGCGTTGTTGTCGTCCGAGCTGAGATCGTTATAACGGACGTTCTCGCCGATCCGGTATACCGTCTTGTCCGTGGTGAAGTCCGCGACGGGAGGCTGGTTCGGGGCAAGCACCTTGATCGTCACCGTGTAGGGATCGCTCCATTGCCCGGCGGCATCCTGAACGATGCGGGAAATGGTGTACGTGCCTGGCTCGGCGAACACTTCCTCGCGTCCCGTCCATTCCTCGTTGATGATCGGCTGGCCGGAAGGAGAGCTGTAGCGGTCCAAATAGGTGACATAGTCGCCCGCATAGATCTTGGCCGGAGATACGGCGAACGCCGCGCTCGGCTTCGTGTCCCATTGCAGGGTGACCTGAGCTCCGGAAGCGCTCACGCGGCTTCCCGTCGCCAGACCCCAGGTGCGGATCGGAATCATGAGCGACCCGTTCTCGGAGTACGTATTCGCCTGGCCTGTCATTTTGGTTCCGTAGGCGGTTACTTCCTTGGTATTCATCTTGAAGCGGATCTCTCCCGCGGCGCTGCGGGCGATCGATTGCTTGGCCGCGGCATCATAGGATACCTGGAAGCCGTAACGCGCCGCCAGCGAGCTGAACGGCGCGTAGGATACTCCGTTTTTCATGACGAACGGCTGAGCCGCAGTAAAGGCGGTTCCGTTCAAAAACATTGTTTTGCTGTTTTTTGTCATCACGAGCGTCTGCGATGCTCCTTGAGCCGTCGCGCGCCCCATTCCTCCCAGCAGAGGCATGGTGAAGAGGGTCAAAACCAAAAGCCATTTGAGCGATTTCATTGCTAGTCTCCTTTAACTGTCCAACTGCTGTCTGTCCAACTGCTTCCGCTCACGGGGCAAAGCCCCTGTACAGTAGACATTTGACGGCCATTTCGGGAGAAAGTTGCGCTCAAGGCCGGAATTGCCATGAATTGGACACATGCCTCAGCGCGTTCCGTTGACTCTCATGTTCGTAATGAAGGCTCCGGCCATGACGACGAACAGCACAAGCGCCGCTATTCCCGCCATCAGCCTGCGGCGCCGGTATTTGGCCGCCTGCGCCGTATCAGCCCCGCGATGCAAGGCATCCGCGTAAGCCCTCTGAAGAAACATATACCAGACCAGCATCGCCACGAACCCCATGTTGGAGACAAACCATATTTTCTGCCACACGACCATTACCCCTTTTCGGCTCCATCCACTTGGAACAAACTAGCTTCGACTTTACCTCAACCGGCCGCCGTTAGCAAGACTTGCCAGGCTGCTTCCGGTTTCCCGCATGCGTCTCGCTCATTCATGTCGTCGATGGATATTCCTCATCGCCCGGCTGGACGACGATCCATGCCCATGAGAACATCCGCTTGCAATTGCCCGGTCACAGCCGTCACAGCCCGGCTCGCCGGCGCAGCTCCATCAGCCGCCTGCGGAAAGCCTGGCGCTCCTCCTCTTCCTCAGGCTCCGGCGCGCTCATCAGGACGGCCAGCTCTAGGCCGGCAAGCCTTTGCCCGTCGCTCCTGCCGCCGTTGTCCCGCTGCCGCTCCGCCTTGCTCTCCAGATAGTCCTCGTAGCTTCCCGGATACTGAAGAGGGTTGCCCTTTCCCCCTTCCTCGAAAACCAGGAGCCGGTTCACGGAAGACTTCAGCAGCGCCCGGTCATGCGTCGCCAGCACCATCGCCCCGTCGTAGCTGCGCAGCGTAGCCTCCACGACTTCCCTGGACTCGATGTCGAGGTAATTCGTCGGCTCATCCAGCAGCAGCAGATTCGATCCGCCCAGCATCAGCCGGAGAAAGGCGGCGCGGCATCGCTCTCCCATGCTGAGGTCCCCGATCCTCTTGTGCACGTCCTCGCGGGAAAATAGAAACGCGCCAAGCAGCGTCCTGGCTTCCGACTGGGTCATGTCCGGCAAGCCGAGCATCATGTCCAGCAAAGCAGCCTCGTTCGGAAGACGGTCGAGCTCCTGGGAGAAATAACCGATTTTCATCTTCGGATGGGATGATCTTCGGCCTTCGCATGGCTTCAGCTCTCCCGATAGCAGCTTCAGCAGCGTCGACTTCCCGCTGCCGCTCGGTCCCAGAATCGCGATGCGGTCGCCGCGGCTGATCGTGAGGCTGAACCGGCTCAATAGAGGCTTGGCGGATCCATAGGCGAAGCCGACCTCCTCCAGCCTCATGAACCGTGCCGCCTCGAATCCATCGTCCTCGAGCATCATCTTGAGGCGCGGCTTGTCGACGGGAGCATGCGCAGCTCCTTGCTCCAGCCGCTCGAGCGCAGATTCCTTGGCATGGAGCCGGGAGATGTTTTTCTTGGATTTGGATCTCAAAAAATCATTTTGCCCCGCAGCCTTATGGGCGGCATCGAACCACTGCTGATACCTGCGGATGGATTCCATCAGCTTTTGCCGCTCCTGCTTCTCTTTGCGGACTTTGGCCTCCATCGTCCTGCGCTCCGTTTCCTTGGCTTCCCGATAAGCGGTATAACCGCCCGGGTATACGCCCAGACCGTCCTCGCGCAGCTCCAGCACCTGCGTCGCCACATGATCGATGAAAGCACGGTCGTGAGAGACGAACAATACCGCGCCGGGAAACGCAGCCAGCCACTGCTCCAGAAAGACGAGCGATTCCTCGTCCAGATGATTCGTCGGCTCGTCAAGCATGAGCAGCTGCGGGCGGCCCGCCATCAGCCTCGCCAGCTTGGCCCGGGTTTTCTGCCCGCCGCTCAGGCTGCCGTATGTTTGCCCGCCCTCCAGACCGCCTAGCCCGAGCCGGCTCAACGCCTGATCCACCTCGAGCTCCCAGCCGTAACCGTCCATAGCTGCATAAGCCTCGGCAGACTCGGCGTAATCATCCAGGCCTGCCGCTCCGTCCGTAGCCGCCATGACGGCCGCTCCCTCCGTCATTCTCCTCCAGATCTCATACCGGGAAGGGTCGCCCATCCGGACGAAGTCGATCAAGGAAAGCTCGCCGACATCCTGCTCATCATGCTGCTCCATCAAGCCCCAGTCGGCGACCGGACAGCCTCGGTATACCGATCCGGAATCGAATTCGATCCCGCCGCGCAGGCCCGTCAGCAAAGTTGTCTTGCCGGAGCCGTTCCTGCCGAACAAGGCGGCGCGCTCCCCCGCGCGCAGCTCCAGATCGACGCCCTGGAATAACGTCTTGCCGTTCCATTCCTTGCTTATTCCTTTTGCTTGGATCCATAAGGTCATGCTCTCATCCCCATCCCCGGAAATAATAAAAAAACCGCAGCTGCGCAGCGGTCCGGATAGTGGTGCATATGGGGATAAGGATACAGGACCATGCCTCGAATCCCGATGATCGGAAGACGGCATATCCTGAAAGAAAGACCCTTAAACCGGCGCACGTATCCCGTCAACTGGCAGCATTCGCTCTGTTGGCTTCATGGGATCACGCGGGCTTACTTCATCGGTATAAGGTACCTCCGGTTTCTTCTCACTCATTCCACTATACCTGCGCCTTCCATTCCCTGTCAACCAGCCGGCTGTCGGGCGCTGCCGCCTGCCGGGACAGGCCTCGGGCCGCTAAGGAACTGAAGCCGGACGGAAACAAAAAAAAGGGCCTTCAAGGCCCGACTGCTTCCAGCTAGATATACCATAGATCCAACAGGATGTACATGACGACTGCGCTGACAGCGCCTCCTGCGAAATAGAACCAGCCGGCACGGAAGCGCTGCTGGAACATCCTCAATACGCCAAGGCTGAGAAGCGAAAAGATAAGCAGGATGAATACGGCTCCGAGCACGAACAAGCCTGGAGAAACATTGCTGACATCAACGGCGGTCACCGGCGACACTCCCTTATGTAAAATCCGTCCACTAGAATCATAAGGGAAGCGTTTGCCAAACGCAACAAGCCCAAGGTCCGGATCCTTAATCCGGACCTTCCTCGATGAAGACATCGATGTATTTCGACGGAGACTTCTTCTTCAGACGAACCCGGAGAACGCCTCCCTTGACGATTGCCCGCGTGGAACGGGGCTGGACGGGAGCAGGCAGCTGCAGGCTTTGCGGACGTCGTCCCGGCAAGCCCTCGATGCGCAGCCGCTCCTCCTTCACTCTGACCCGGAGCGTCTCGGCGTCGGCATCCCCCTGCAGAGGAAGCTTGAGCAGCAAGTAATCCTTGTTTTCCGACCACTCCGCCCCGAGCGAAGAAATGCCCGCTTTGAAATTCTCGCCCTTCTTGGCTTTGTCCGCGGTATCCTGCATGCCCGACAAGCCGGCTGTCGGATTGCCGCTGAGCGCGCCTTCCATCATCTGCTTGACGATGCGCGCCACCCACTCCGGCTCCTTCATCGCTTCGAAGCCTTTGGGCAGCTGCTGGCGAGCGAGCCATTCCTGCATCTGATCCCATTTGCTGCCCACGGGCAGAACCTCCCTCCGCTATGCTCCAGCCTATGCAGGCCGGCTCGATCAAGTGACAGCTTTCGAGCCGAGGCCCGCGCATCCCGGAACATTTGGGCGAATGCCGCATATAGTGGGGTATGGACGGCAGCCCGGTTCTCCCGGCCCTGCCGCGATTCAAGCGAGAATGAGGTGATTGAGAATGCCTGCTGCCGTCGGTTTCGTCAACATCGTCAGCGTCGGTTCCAGCGCCGTTGTCCAGTTCGGAGATACCGTCCAAATATCGCCGTCCAGCTCCTCCAAAACCTATGCAGGTTCAGGATCGTTCCTGACCGGGGGCTTGACGAACGCCAACAACGGACTCAGCGCTACCAATACCCTGGACCCCGATCTTCAGGATAACTCCAATAACGAAATCGGATCCGGAACGAACATTATATGAATCTGACCGTCCATCAGTCCATTACGATCCATCAGCTTCGCGTAGACAGCGTCGCCAACAGCTCCGTTCTTCAGATCGGCAGCGCCGGCTCCATTCGTCCTATATCCCAGCTGTACAATTCAGGAGGATTCAGCCAGCCTGCCGAGCAATTGACATCCAACGAAGGGGCTGACGCGCTGAATTTCGTTCCTCTGCCCAAACCTAGCTGACGCGAGAGGAGGATTCAGACGATGGAAAACGGCGATCGTTCTTCCCAATCGCCAGCCAGCCTGCAGCAGCATCCGGAGAACCGGCCCTTTCCATTCGGCTCCTCCTACGGCGGCATGGGCTTGCTCCCTCAGATCGGCAAAGGATTAGGATGGCCAGGCGCTGGCGGCAGCTGGCCCGGACTCAAGCTTCCGGGCGCCATGCCGGGCTTCGCCGGCCTCGCCGCCCAAGGCATGGGCGGATCGCTGCCGGGCCTTGCAGGAGGCATACCGGGCATGACCGGCCTGATGCCCGGGCTCGGCGGGCCGATTCCTTCGCTCGGATCCGTACCTGCCCTGAAGGCGATGTCGAGCGGAAATTTCCCTTATGAAGCCTCCTCCGGTGCAAGCTTTCCGCTAGGAGGACAGCCTGGGGGAGCCTTTCAGGCGGGCATGCCTGCTCCCGGCAGCTTTCCGCCTGCCGGATATCCGTCCGGCGGCTTCACCTCGCCGTATCCGGTCGGACAGCTCCAGCCTCCGCCGCAATCCGGAGGCTGGCCCGGCCCTCAGGCGGCCCCATGGCCAATGTCCGCTTCCGGCGGAATGCCGGCTGCAGCAGGTGCAGCAGATGGAGGAGGAGCTTCTCCGAATGCAGCCGGTGCCGCAGCTGCTGCAGGACCGGGCGGGAATAGTCCCTTATCGCCTGAGGCCCTCGCCGGATTGCCCCCCGGATTCAATGAAGCCTCCCTGGTCGGGTACCTCCAATCGATTGATCCCAACTGGGTAAGCAAATGGCAAAACTATGAGGGGTGGCCTTTTACGTCGCCTCCCTTTCCCATCGTAGCGGACTCCGCAGCCGGAGCCGGCGGTCCTGGAGAAGGATGGACGGCAGGGATGGCTGCGGACCCTTTCGTCTCATGCGCAGGCGATCTGCAAAATCCAGTCTGCCTGCAGGCCTGCCTGGCATCGATACTGCTTCGCTCAAGAATCCAGCAGCAGCAGATTTCGCAAATGTTCCTATATATGAAAAGCATGGATGAACGACTTCAGCAGGCGGAGAGCAAGCCGGCCTACACGATCGAGAAGCTGGAATACAACTTCGATCAGCTGAAGGTCGAACAGCTGGACGGAACGCTGAATATCGGCATGACGACGCCTTCAGAGTCGCAAATGCAGGAGTTCGGGCAGCTGTCGGTTCCGCAAAAGGTCGTCAATGGCGGCGCCTCCGTCTACCCGCTTCCCATTCCGGAGTCATCCCTCAAAGGTACGAATGCGCCGGGACCTCCAAGTCCCGGTGCTGCTGCGATCGTCCCGCCCTCTGCCCCCACGCCCTCGCAGTCCTTCGCAGCCACTGTCGTCCAGCCTTCTGTTGGAGCCAATGGCAATAATACGGTTACGATGCAAGGCTCCACCGTCCTTCCGGAGGTCGGCGCCGTTCCCGGACATGGCCCGGTTCCTGTCTCTCCGCCGGGATTCCCAAGTGCGTCTATGCTTGGAGCGCCTTCGGGAGCGGCATTTCCTCCCGGTTTTTCGGGTCCGGGCTTCAATGGCCCTGCAGCCGCCATGCCGCCGGGTTTCGGTTCATTTGGCGGCGCCAATCCGTTCCCCGGCTCCCAAGTTCCCGGCTTCTCGGCAGTCCCGCCTGCAGCCGACGGGATTCCGCCTGTCCCTCCGGGACAAACCGCGCCTTCTCCGGTTGCGGTCCCTTCAGCCGCAACCGGCAGCCTGCCCGGCTTCGGCGATGTGAGGGCATCGGTGGATGCTTACTTGAATACGCTGGCGCAGGATGCGATGAGCCGGGAAGCCAAGGCCTTGAAGCTGCAAATGGATCCTTATCACCAAAAAATGGTCATCGAAGATGTGCGCCGGCAAATCCCGGAAAGAATCCGCCACTACATGGCCGACGAGCAATCCAAGCAGCAATCGCTCCCTCCAGCCGAAAGATTGGAAGTCCGCCAGCTTCTCCGCAAGGCTTCCGAGCGGACGATAAGGGATGCGGAGCTGGCCTTGACCGCTTACGTGCAAAACTTGGCTAAGCACCCGAAAGGATGATGGCAATGTCCATGAATGTGAACATTACGAATCATATGCTTTGCGTGGGAAGCTTGGAGCTTGTCGGGGTCGCCGCAGCTTCATTGCTTCAAATCGGCGATACCGACAGCATCACGCTCTATTCCATCTTCGACACCCCTCCGGAATCCGTCATCATCGGCCCCTTCGCCCCGCTTCCGGCTCCAGCCGAAGGCTCGACGCAAGCCGGCGCCATCCAGAACGAGGGAGGCCAGACCGTCGTTCCTCTGACAGGAACCGGAGGTTCGGGGCAGGCCGAATCCGCCTCGGGTTCAACGATTCCATTTGGGAACGGCTCCAGCTTCGTCAGCCCGAACGGCTCCATCACGATAAGCCCATGATCGAAAACGACGCATCGATTCGAACTTCGTACGTCGGGTCGTTTCAACTGATCAATACCGGGCTTTCCTCCGTCATCCAGTTCGGAGATTCGGCGTCGATCAGCGCCAAATCTTCCGGCCTTGCCGTCCAGCGCCAGCTGGACAACCGAGCCGGAGGAGAGGTGGATTTCGCCAGCTACGACTTGTTCAGCACGCCATTCAGCCTTCCGCAAGAGGAAAGCGCCGACGCTGCCGACATCCGAACGCGGACCGTCAACCCGAATCCAAGCATCATGGTAGGCACGGTCAACATCATTACCTGCAGCAGCGCTTCCGTCGTCCTTACTGGCAACGCCATGGATACGCTGATGGAATCCAGGCTCAAGCACTTCCGCCAGTATGCCTACAGTCTCGGCTCCACCTCCGTTCCCAATCCGGCTCTGTCGCAGGCGATCGAGACGGCCCACAACGAAAACGATGGAGCCTCCGCAGGCCCGTCCGGCAGCGAAAGTCCTTCTTCGAGCGGCGAGGCCGTTACGACGACCCGGGACAATTGACTATGTCCATAAGCCCGCTTCCCGCATACATTGTCATTGTGAAGCTTAAGCTGCTGCGCTAGGCGCAGGGCTGTCAGCTTCAAATGAATCCATGTTACAGGAGGTATGCTTGATGGGTTATCCTGTTGCAGGAGCAGCCGCCGGCTGCGGACCTTATTGGGGATCGAGCATAGGGGTCATTCTCGTTCTATTCATCCTGCTCGTCATCATCTCCCGAGCTTTCTTCATCTAGCATAGAAATGGAGCCGAAAAAGCAGCTCCCGGAAGGTTCCGGGAGCTGCTTGCTGCGCTTTCCGTACAGCCTCGTTACATGGATAAGCTTGGCGGAACGCTTGCGGGTTCGGCTTGGCGCTGCGTGGCTTTTCCGGGTGCCTTTGCAGAGCGGCGGGGCGTTTTCAGGACGGCTGTGGAAATACGCTCGGAGCAAGCTTCATGGCCTTGCGGACAAGCCCGGCGCAAGGCGCCGGCGGGCATCGGCACCGTTCTCCTTGGAACATGCTGCGCTCACCATAAGCGGATCCAATCTTCACTCCAGCTTGCGATGCCACACGCCGGCGAATTCCGGCACGATGCTCCAGCCGTTCCGCCTGACCTTCTCCGCCGTCTCCGGCCCGAAAAAGGCGCCTGTCCTCGCCGCTGCCTCCCGAACGTCCGCAAAGCGGTAATCGACTCTGACGACGGTCCTCTTGAATCCATACCGCTCTTCAAGGCTTCGGAAATACGGCAGCAAATGCTCCGGCGGAGCAGGCTCTTCGGCAGCCGTTCCATAATTTTCGAACAGCACGACGTCGCCTCCGGGAATCCCGATCCGGTTCATCTCCGACTCTATCGCCGCCAGCCTCTGCTCCCACCCCTGCTGTGACGGGGCTACGCCGTAGCAGATCGACCAGCCGCCCAGAATGAGATCGTAAGCACAGCTGTCCAGCCCCGTGCCGGCATGATCGGCCACGGCCAGCTTCAGCTTGCCCTCAGGCTGCAAGCCCGCTTTTTCCCGGAGCCTGTCCAGCATTTGCTCCGATGTGTCCACCGCCGCGACGGAAGCCGCCACAGGCAGAACCTGCAGCGTCAGCCGGCCGGTTCCTGCGCCTAAATCCGCGATCCGCTTGCCGCTCGGATCGGCCAGCTTCCGCAAAACCGGAAGCAGGCTTCGCTGAGCGCCGATCAGCGCGTCGTAATTGGCTGCTTCTCCCCTGCTGTAGTACTGTGCATCTCTGGTCATGTCATCGCCTCCGAAACCATCATGCGCCTTGACGCGGCGTCAAGGTCAAGAGCGCATCTCCATGCAAGTGGAGGCGCAGGACGTTCAGGAGGAATGCGCTCCCGGAGGAAGGAACCGGCAAGGCATTGAGCTGTCCGTTTCGAAATGATAGGATGAGTCCATGACGCCATCCGTCCCGGCAGCAGCCTGTCCAAAGAAAAACGAGGCCCTGACCGGAGAGGCGGCCTTGAGCGATGTTCCATAAGGAGGTAATCGTGCATGGATAAAACAAGCTGCGCTCCGTCCGGCATCCAGATGAAGGACACCGGCTTCGACTACACCTTGTCCGTCATCTGCGGCAAATATAAAATGACTCTGTTGTACTGGCTCTCCCAATATAAGGTCATGCGCTTCAACGAGCTGCAGCGGGGAATCGGCACCATATCCTTTAAAACCTTATCCGTCATGCTGAAGGAGCTGGAGACGGACGGTCTCGTCCGTCGCGAGGAATTTCCGCAGATTCCTCCCAAGGTGGAGTATTCCTTGACCGAGAAAGGGCAGTCGCTCATTCCCGTGATGGATATGATGTGCGACTGGGGAGAGAAGAACGTCAAGCCGGCCGAGCAGGCGGAGACGGCCCATCTTCCGACATAGCGGCATCCAGGCCAAAAAAGCAGTCCCTCCATGGGCAGGAGGACTGCTTTTTTGGTTGCTGCCGGTTAAAGCCGGCTGAGAAATTCAATATAGCCCTGCGCGCTCCGGTCCAGCCGCTTCAGGTAGTCCGCATTCTCCACCGTCTCGTATTCGGTGCCGTAGAAGGCATAGAAGTCCTGATAATCGGAACCGCAGTAACGGAACGTCGTTTCGAATGGGGACAGAATCCGGTCAAGCCCGCAGCGGAGCTTTCCTTCTTCGCTGAAATCCAGCCTCGTTCCTCCTGCGGTTACAGCCAAGGCTGTTTTTCGATTTCTTAGCTTGTCTCCCTTCGACCCGTACGCCCATCCGTAAGTGAACACATCGTCCAGCCACTTTTTAAGGAGCGGAGGAGAACTGAACCAGTAGATCGGGAACTGCAGGACAAGATGGCCATGCGCTTCAATCAGCTCCTGCTCCTTCTCTGCCTGGATATTTCCATCCGGATAGGCTTTATGCAGTTCATGGACCGTGTAGCGGTCGGGGTATTTGCGGAGCTCTTCCAGCCAGCGCCGATTGACGACGGATGTATCGATGCCGGGATGCGTGACGACGACAAGTGTTTTCATAGGGTCGGCCCTCCTCGAGCGTTCTGTTTTGTACGCTTTTGAGTATAGCCGGCGTTGCGCCGTCGCATAAGTACGCACTTTCCGTTCACATACTTACCCCGAGGTGAGCATCGGTGCCGGACTCCGACGCTTCATCCGCTCACCGGACGAGGCGGACGGAATCGGAAGCCGCCCGTGAACCGGGGGGTTGCCGCATAGAGGCCCGCAACAACCGCGGTCCAATTCCGCAACCGCTCTTCCCCGCGGCTGCTTCCTATCGGCCCGAGCGGCCGGCCGCCTGCTCCTCTTCCGCTTCGAGAGCTTCGTTGAGCAGCACCATATGATAATGGTCCTCCCATTTTCCGTTGATCTTCAAATATTTGCGGGCCAGCCCTTCCTCCTGGAACCCCAGCTTGCGCACGACCGAGAGAGAGGCTTCGTTGCGCGGAATGATATTGGCCTCGATCCGATGCAGCTTCAGGACGCCGAAGCCGTAGTCGACAATCGCCTTGACGGCTTCCGGCATATACCCTCTGCCAAGCAGTCCGCTGTCCAGCCGGTAGCCCAATGTGCTGCTCTGAAACACGCCGCGGATGATATTGCTGAGAGCGACCGAGCCGATGACGGTGTCGGGATCTTCCTTCAAAAAAATCCACAGCTTGCACATTCGGCCCGCTTCCATTTCGGCCCGGTCCGCCTCCAGCATTTTCCGCTGTGCGGTCAACGAGTAGAAGGATTCGTCGCGCAGCGGCTCCCACGGCTCCAGAAACTCGCGGTTGCGGCGCGCATACGAAGCTACGGCAGCCGCATCCCCCGGCTCCGCCGTCCGCAAAATCAATCGATCCGTCTCCATGCTTTTCATGTTCATCATCCTTCCTCTGTTCAGGGCGAAAACAAGTCCCGGCTCCAAAAAGGAACCGGGACTGAAACCATCCTATCCAGTTTATACAGGGCCCGCGCTTCCCGCAAGCTCCTTGTACTTGGCCGCGTACTTGCTCACGCTCTGCACGAAGGTCGCATGCGACCAGGTGAGCGGAGCGACGGACAGCGGCGAGCCGTCATAGGGATTGAGCTGCTCCGGCAGGACGCCGCTCTCCAGCGACTGGCGGACGACCCACTCCAGCGTGCGCCTGGGAGCTTCCAGTTCGGCCAGGCTCGTCGCCGACTCGATCTCGAAGTTGGCCACCCACAGCGTGCAGATAATCCATGGGTTCCCAGGAACCCGGTCGATCTCCCCGGATTGCTGGAAGTAATAGTCGTTCGTATAACGGGCGATGCCGCCGACTTCGGTACGCACCGCCAGCCCTTCCCGGATCGCCTGCATCGTGCCGATGACACGGTGATCGGTCGCCGGCAGCACGCCGAACTCCAGAACGGCGAACAAGCTGCTCTCCAGCGTCATGTCCTTCACCCAGCGCCCGTCCTTCTGCACGAGTCCGCGGGCGAACCGGCCGCTGTCCTCATCCCATAGATGGGTCAGCATGCCCTGCTTGATCTCCTCGGCGGTGCGGCGGTAATGGTCGCTGCGCTCGTAATCGCCGAACAGCTCCGTGAAGAAGCTTGCCGCCATGAGGCCTCCATATACGGAAGCGGTCGTATACGTCCAGATGCCGTAGCGTTCCTCCCACAGGTCGTAGCTCGGCTTCGGCAGCGACATCGAATGCTCCATGTAGCTGCTCAGGAAGGCGGCCGACTTGCGGATGAGGCTGCTGTACAGCGACTGGGGCAGCTCGATGACCTGATGGCGCTTGTAGTCTCTCCAGAGCGCGAACAGGACAAGCGCCGTCTCGTCTTCCTGGATCGGGAGCCGCTTGGTTCCCTGAACCATGTAAGGATGCCAGCTGGAGCCTACGGTTCCGTCCGGATTGAATTTATGGTACAGATATCCTTCCGGAGTAAGCGCCTGCGAGCAGAAGTGGAAAAACGGCGCGATCACGCTCTGATAGCCTGCCAGCGACATCGCATCGGCGACCAGCGCTCCATCCCGCGGCCACATGTAGCTGTAATGGTCCCGGTTGTACTGAAGGATATCGGTATCGTTGGCCGCGATGATGGCGCCCCGCTCGTCGGTCTGCGTCCTCACCATGAGCAGGCTGAGGCGGAACATCCGCGCCACTTCCGGAGGCAGGTCGCCCAGATCCCTCTCCGCCCTGCCCAGCCAGTGGTTCCAGTAGATGACGATGCGGCTGAGCAGCTTCTCGGGATGGTTCTCCTGGACGTACTGGTTCAGCTCCTTGACCTCTTCCAGGCTCTTGCCGATCGACATCCAGTAATAGACCGTCTTCTCGCCGCCCGCCGGAACGACGGTGCGGAAGCTGATCGTGCTGTCGACGGAGCCCTGTGCGATCGCATTGCCCATGAGGGTGCCGTCCTCGGCGTCCCTCCATGTTCCTTCCGCCGAATGGAACCGCTTGATTCCGGTCGAATACTGGGTCATGCCGCCTTCGTCGGAAAATCCGTTGAACATGAAATACGACGAGCGCTTGTAGTGGAACAGCGTATGGTTGTCGGGATAGTAGGCGGCCGTATCGCCAACCTCGGATCCGTCGATCATGAGATCCTGGTGGAAGAACAGCCGGTATTCCCTCTCCCTGTCCGACAGGTTGCGGATGACGACTCGCTTGAGGTAGATGCATTCGCGCTGATGGATGCCGTCGTTCATCTGCAGCTCCGTCTGGAGCCCGCCATGGCGGGCGTTGACGTTGGTGACGAGAGAATCCTCGATATAGTCCAGCTTGGACTCCCAGGCCGAATCCTCCAGCCAGCTGAATTGTCCCTCGGTCCAGATGCCGAGGCGGCAGTATTGGCCGCCGACATGGTTGAGCTGTCCGACGTACGGATAATAGATGTCCCGGATGTAGCTGTTATGGTCAAGGTTGAGAAGCATTTTTCCGTTGCCGATTACAAGGTGACGGGCCATGATTCCTTCTCCTTCCGCTCAGGTGCTAGTTGTTCGTAGAGGCCGATGTAGGACTTGGCGGAACGGCTCCAGCTGTAATCGTCCTTCTCGCCGTTGCTGACGATCACCTTCCAAGCTTGTTCGTTGCGGTAATAATGCAGCGCCCTGCGGATGGTATACAGCATGTCATGGGCGTTGTAATGCGCGAAGCTGAAACCGTTGCCTTCCCCAGTGTATTCGTTGAAAGGCTGGACGGTGTCCTTCAGCCCTCCCGTCTCTCTCACGATCGGCACCGTTCCGTAGCGCAGCGCCAGCAGCTGGCTGAGGCCGCAAGGCTCGAACTGGGACGGCATGAGATACAGGTCGGAGCCGGCGTAGATGCGGCGCGCGAGCCCGTCATCGAAGCCGGTGCGGATGCTGCATTTGTCATACCGGGAATGCGAGGCCTGGCGGAACATCTCCTCGTATTTCCATTCCCCGGAACCGAGGATCGCGAACTGCACGTCTTCTTCGAGCAGCTCGCCGAAGACGGCGTCGATCAGGTCGAAGCCCTTTTGCTCCACCAGCCGGGACACGATGCCGATGACCGGAACGTCCGCCCTCTCGGGCAGGCCCATCTCCCGCTGCAGGGCGAGCTTGTTGGCCAGCTTGTACGGAGCGGAGCCGCCCAGCTTGGCGTGGAGCGCCTCATCCGCAGCCGGATCGAAGTCGGCCGTGTCGATGCCGTTGACGATGCCCGCCAGATCGGCCGCTCTCCAGCGCAGAAGGCCGTCCAGCCCTTCCCCGTAATAAGCGGTCTTGATCTCCTCGGCATAACTCGGGCTTACGGTCGTAAGCTTGTCCGCGTAGAGAAGTCCGCCCTTCATGCAGCTCGCCGCACCGTGGAATTCCAGGCCGCCTTCGCTGAAAATCTCCGGCCCCATCCCGATCATATCCATCATTTCCTGCTGGCCGAATATGCCCTGATACCGCAGGTTATGGATCGTGAATACGGTACGGATGCCGCCCAGAACCTCATCCTGGAAGTAACGGCGCTTGAGCAGGAAAGGCACGAGCCCCGCCTGCCAATCGTGGCAGTGCAGCACATCGAAGCGGGTGTCCATCCTGCGGACCGCTTCGAGCACGGCGATGCTGAAGAACACGAAGCGCTCCGGATCGTCGCCGTAGCCGTACAGTCCGCCCCGGCGGAAGTAATGCTCGTTGTCGATGAGATAATAGACGACTCCGCCGACCTCTCCCCGGAGAAGTCCGCAGTATTGCATCCGCCATCCCATCTGGACCGAGAACGTGTCGATCGTCTCGAAATGCTGCAGATGCTTCCAAGGGATGCTTTCATATTTGGGCAGGATTACGCTGGCTCCCACCCCGTTTTCCAGCAAAGCTTTGGGCAATGCGCCGGCCACGTCGGCAAGGCCGCCCGTCTTAGCCAGGGGCACAGCCTCCGATGTCACGAACAATACATTCACGGCAGGTTCCCTCCTGGACAGCGCAAGCGGCGGCAGCTGTTCCTGCCTGCCGGCCGCCCGCCTGTCTTTCTATCATCTAGTATCGGTTTGGAAGAGTCATTCTATTCGCTTTTAGAGAAAAAAGCTGCAATTGCTAGATAAGATGGACCTCGGCTGGAAGGAGGCGACCTCCCTCTAGAGAGAAAAAGGTCCCGATAAGAGAAAAGACCATTAAATGGTCTTTCTCTTGCCGGATACGAAAGGCATGCTTTCCGCGCCGCGGATGTCGCGGTCGGCTTCAACGCTGCTTTCCTTATCCAATATGACCCGGTCAAGCCGGGTGCCCGCTCCGATCGTTCCGTTCTGCATGACGATGCTGTTGCGGATGACGGCGCCTTTGCCGACGTGGACGCCGCGGAACAGCACGCTGTTGATGACGGTCCCTTCGATCCTGCAGCCATTGGCGATCAGGGAATTGCCCGTCATCGCTCCTTCGAGATAACGGGTAGGAGGCTCATCCTTGGTCTTGGTGTAGACCGACCCCGGCTGGAAGAACAGCTCCCTCCACACCTCGGGGCGAAGCAGCTCCATGCTCGTGCGGTAGTAGGATTCCACCGTATTGACGACGCCGAGGAAGCCCTCATAGAGATAGCCGTATATTCGCAGGCTGTCCAGGCGCGAGAGGATCGCGTGGCGGACCAGATGGTCCTGCCCCTGCGCCAGCGAGGTCTGCACGAGATCCATGAGAAGATCCTTCTTCATGACATAGATCTCCATGGAATGAAGCGAGCTGTCCATATTGCCGAAATGGTCCTGCATCTGAACGACGCGGCCGTCGGAGGCAAGCTCGACCTTGCGCGTCTTGCCGCCGAGCATGTCGGCCTGCTGCTTGCAGACGACGGTAACGTCGGCGTTCATCTGCTCATGGTAATCGAGCACCGCGTCGAGATCGATGTTGCACACCATCTGGCTGCGGGTCACGACGACGTACTCCAGCTTGCAGCGCTGGAAATAGTCGCGATGCTGGTAGAAGTGGAACAGGTCTCCCCGGCTGAGCTCCTGGATGCTGTCCGAAGCCGGCGGAAGAATGAAGAGGCCGCTCTGCCTCGTATGCAGATCCCAAGGACGGCCGGATCCCAGATGGTCCATGAGGGAGCGGTACTTCGTATGGGCGAACACGGCTACCTTGTGGATGCCGGAGTTGACCATGCTGGAGAGCGTGAAGTCGATCAGCCTGTATCTGGCCCCGAACGGGACGGTAGCCGGGCAGCGGTATGACGTGAGGCCTTCCAGCTCATCCGTCTCGTGGATAAGGTTCACGACGCCCATCGCTTTGTTGATCATGGCTGCTCCACCTCCTGAAGTTTTGGACTTCTGCTGATCTTCTCGTCGCTGCCGACGACGGCGATGTCCGGACTGTCGGGGGATCCCATGACGACGCCAGGCTCGATGACCGCTCCCTCGCCGACGATGGCGCGGTAGAGCTTCACTCCCTCGCCGATGATTGCTCCCGGCATGATGACCGATTCGCGGATGAAGCTGCCGGCGCCGACTTCAACGCCATGGAACAGGACCGAACGCTCGACGACGCCTTCGACGACGCATCCCTCGGTGACGAGAGAGTCGGAGATGGATGCCTCCGGAGAGACATAATGGGCCGGGCGGTTGTGGCGGGCGGAATAGATTCTCCACTCGTCGCCGCCGAGATCGAGCTGAGGCTCGGCGCCGAGCAGGTCCATATGCGCCTCCCAAAGGCTGTCGATCGTGCCGACGTCTTTCCAATAGCCCTTGAACGGGTACATATGGAGCCTGATGTCATCCTCCAGCATGCGCGGAATGATATCCTTGCCGAAGTCGTGGCTCGACTTTCGGTCTCCTTCGTCGAGGATGAGGTATTTCTGCAGCACTTTCCAGGAGAAGATATAGACTCCCATGGAGACCACGTTGCTGACGGGATGCTTGGGCTTCTCCTCGAAATCCGTCACGCGGCAGTTCTCGCCGATATGCATCGTGCCGAACCGGCTGGCTTCCTTCAGCTCGACCTCCAGACCGGCGATCGTCACATCCGCTCCGAGCTCCTTGTGATGCTCCAGCATCTTCTCGTAGTCCATCTTGTAGATATGATCGCCGGAGATGACCAGCACGTATTCCGGCTCATAGCGGTCGATGAATCCCATATTCTGATAGATGGCATTGGCGGTTCCTTTGTACCAATCGCCGCCTTTTGATTTGACGTACGGGGGGAGCACGGCCATTCCGCCGTCGCTGCGGTCGAGCCCCCATGGGCTTCCGATGCCTAAATACCGGTTCAGCTCAAGCGGCTGGTACTGAGTCAGGACACCGACCGTGTCGATGCCGGAATGCATGCAATTGCTCAAGGTAAAATCGATAATCCGGTATTTGCCGCCGAAGTGGACGGCCGGCTTGGCCAGATCCTTCGTCAGGACTCCCAGCCGTTTGCCTTCTCCGCCGGCAAGCAGCATGGCGATCATCTCTTTGTGGCCCATGGTACCCATCTCCTCGTCAATGTGTTCCCCGCGGCCGGAATTCTAGGAGCTGGAAGCTGAGCGGGGGCAATTCCACGGTAAGGCTGTAATCTCGTCCGTGCATGGGTTCAGGCTTGCTGAGATAGTGGGTCGGCAGCCCGTCAAGGCTGCCTCCATATATGGAATCGCCGCTGTGCAGAAGAAGGGAGTAGCGCCCCTTCTCCGGCACGCCGACTAGGAATTCCCCATAGTTGCTGCGCGAGAAGTTCGCGACGGCCACGACGAACCTGCCGCCCTCGCCCCTGCGGATGAAGGAGACGACGCTCTGGGAAGCGTTGTTCGCGTCGATCCACTCGAAGCCTTCGGGATCGTAGTCCTTTTGCCATAGAGACGACAGCTTGCGGTAGAGATGGTTCAGCTTGCGTGAATAGTTCTGCATCTGCCGGTGGGAGTCGTACTCCAGCACCATCCAGTCCAGCGATTCGCTATCCTTCCATTCGTCGAATTGCCCGAATTCTCCTCCCATGAACAGAAGCTTTTTGCCGGGATGGGTCATCCAGAATCCGTAAAACAGGCGGAGGCCGTCGAACTTCTCCCCGTAGCTGCCGGGCATCTTGTTCAGCAGCGAGCGCTTGCCGTGCACGACCTCGTCATGGGACAAGGGCAGCACGAAATTTTCGGTATAAGCATACATAATGGCGAAGGTAAGAAGATTATGCCGCTTCGGCCGCTCGGAAGGATCAAGCTGCATATAACGGAGCATGTCGTTCATCCAGCCCATATTCCATTTGAAGTTGAAGCCAAGCCCCCCTTCGTGGACGGGAGCCGTCACGCCGGGCTCGGACGAGCTGTCTTCGGCGATCATGAGGGCGTTCGGGAAATAACGGAACACGGTTTTGTTGAGATTCCGCAGGAACTCCACCGCCTCCAGATTGCGCGTCCCCCCGTACCGGTTGAGGCTGTGCATCTCAGGCGGCTTATCCATCGTCAGATCCGTCATGCTGGCCACGGCATCCACGCGAAGGCCGTCCACGTGGAAGATGTCCATCCAGTAGATGGCGTTGGAGATGAGGAAGCTTTGGACCTCGGTCCGGCCGTAGTCGAAAGCGTTGGTTCCCCACAGCGGCTTTTCCGCCAGCTTGGGATCGGCCCCCTCATAGATCGGGGTGCCGTCGAACTGCCTGAGCCCCTGCTCATCCTTGCAAAAGTGGGCGGGCACCCAGTCGAGGATGACTCCGATTCCCTTGCGGTGGCAGCGGTCGATGAACTTCATCAGGCTCTTGGGACTGCCGTAACGGCTCGTCGGAGCGAAATAGCCGGTGATCTGGTACCCCCAGGACTTGTCGAAGGGATGCTCGGCAAGCGGCATCAGCTCGATGTGGGTGTAGCCCATCTTGACGACGTAATCCAGCAGCTCGCCGCCGATCTCGTCGTAGGAGTAAAAGATTTCCTTGCCTTTGATCTTCCAGGTTCCCATATGGATCTCGTAGGTGAGCATCGGCTCCTCGTAAGGAGATGCGTTTTGCTTGCGGGCCTGCCATTCCTCGTCCTTCCACTTGTAGCTGCCGAGATCGGCTACGACGGATGCCGTGCCAGGCCTCAGCTCCGAGGCGAAGGCGAACGGATCCGCCTTCATCAGCCTGCGCCCGTCGGCAGCGATGATCTCGTACTTGTACATCGTCCCGGCCTTCAGGCCCGGAATGAACAAGGACCAGCAGCCGGTACTTCCTGCCGGCTCCATCGGATGGGAGGATCCGTCCCATCCGTTGAAGTCGCCTGCGACCCGGACTTCGCGGGCGTTGGGCGCCCAGACCGTGAAGCGGATACCGCGTCTTCGGTTCTCGAGCGCGCTGTGCGCGCCGAAGGTGCGGTAGGCGTGATGGGCCTCTCCGCGATTGAACAAATAGAGATCTTTCATGAAAGCTTTATCCGGCAAATCTTGTACGATTGGCATGGGGCACCTCCGGAGGAATGGGCTGTTCGGGGCGGTCGTCATGTTCGGCATGCCTAGTCCTTCAAGTATATCAAAACATCCGGATAAGGAGATAAAAATCGTCATGTAAACGCTTTATAAACGGACTCGCCTTAATCATATACCCACGCCTTTAGTCTTACAAACCAAAACTTGTATGCAATTAAAAAAAGCCTGCATCGGATGCAGGCTGGGGCATTTGAAACGGTGAAAAGCATGTCGATTCTTGTCTGGATATGTCTATGGTCGCAGTTGACGCAGGTTCTGGTTCCTTCCTGCCTAGGATCGGCGCGATCCCTTTCCGCCTGTCAGCAGGCAAACGAGGATGGCCGCGAAGGCAGTCATCGACAGGAGAGGAATCGTAATGAAGCCGAGCCAATTGAGGTAGTCCCGGTTGCACGGCACGCCAGACTTGCACGGCACGAATCCAGCGAGGGAAGGATTCCAGATTTCAAGGTTGTGGTAGAGGGCGATCAGGAACCCCGCGGCAGCCAGAGGAAGAGCGTATTTGGCGATGCCCCTGTCCCCTTTGTATACCGCGACGCCGAGAATGACGGCCAGCGGATACATGGCGATGCGCTGGTACCAGCAGAGGTCGCAAGGAATGAAGCCTTTGACCTCGCTGAAGTACAGGCTGCCGAGCGTCGCGACGAGGGCGACCATCCAAGCGAAATAAAAGCGGTAACGAGGCCAGAAGCCTTCGACCGGCTGCTCTTCTTCTTCACTCCGTATCATGCAGTCTCCGTCACTCCTTGGGGGCGGTTAGGATCATTTGCTCGCGGCCTCGATCTGGCCCTTGAGATCGTTGTAATCTTTGAAGCTGACCAGCTTGCCGTTCAGGAACAGCGTCGGAGTGCCCTGCACGCCGGACTTGGCGGCCAGGGAATTATGCTCCTTGACCCGGTCTGCGTAGACGCCGCTTTGAATCTCCGCCAGCATCTTGTCGTAATCGATGTCGAGCTTCGCCTCCTTGGCGATCTGCACCAGCTTCTCAGGCGTCGCCCATGCGGTGTTCTCGTCTTCTTGATTGGCATAAAGAGCATCATAATAAGTCCAGAAAGCGTCCGGCTTCTGCGTCCGGACCGCTTCAGCGGCTTCGGCGGCCGTACTGGAATCCTTGCCGATGAAAGCGTAGTTGGCGAAATAAAGAGCTGCTTTGCCCGTGTCGATGAGATCCTTTTGAAGCTGAGGCTTGTACGTCTCCGCGAACGTCTTGCAGCTCGGACATTTGTAATCGCCGAATTCCACAATCTTGACCGGAGCGTCCGCGCTGCCCAGTCGAGGCAGGTCGGCATAATCGAAGTCATACGCCTTGGACTGGTTGTTGATGCCCAGAACGATGAAGACAGCTACCGCCACTATGGCGAGGGAGAGCCAGATCAGCGCCCCGTTGCCGCCTTTTTTCTTGTTCGGATTGACGTAGGCTTTGCTGCCTTGGCTCTTGTTCCTGTTCCTGCTCTTGTTGGCGGAGGTTTTGCTCAAAAGGGCGTCCAACCTTTCTGTGATCCCTTGAATCGGATCGTTCATGATTTGGGATGAATGAGTTCAAAAGCACTTACTAAAGTATAGCCAGCATGGGACAAAGGCGTCAAGCGCCTTAAACCTCTCAACCGGGGGGAGAAATCGACGATTTGGAGAAATCCGGGCCATATAATCCGATGTTGTCCAGCATCAGCTTTCCGGGTCCGCTTCCGGCGGATCGGAAGCGGATCTCGACGGATACGAGCCCGTCCGTGTCGAGACTCGGGTTCAGCATGGCGAACAGCTTCAATGGCATCCGGTAGGAATGCAGGACCGACGCGGCTGCGGCCTTGTATTTCCCTTTGCTCCACCCTTCCGCCAGCCAGGACATGCGCAAGTAGCGCGGAGCTTCGGGAGGGGAGATCGGTCCGACGGCAGCCTGAGAAAATTGTCCATCCGCATCGGTCAAGCGGACGGTTGCGGTGATCTCCTGCGGCTGGCAAGCGGAGCCGTCTGCATCGCACAGGTCCATGGAGCGGTTAGCTGCGGAGAAAGTGATGCCCCCGGCCGGCTGAATGACCGGCGGCTCCTCCAGACGAATACGGTAATAGTCCTCGCCGCTGCCGGCGGCCCAGGAAAAGACCCCGGCCAGGCTGTCCTGTCCTCCCCCGCTTCGGCTCGGCACCGGCTCGACGGCCGCACTCAAGCCTGGCGCCGCTTCCGCTGCCGGCAAGCTTGGAGGATCGCCGGCCTTTTCGAAGTCCTGCAGCATCCGGTAGGACCCGTCTTCATACTGGATGGAATAACCGGGAGAACGGAAGCCGGGGAGGCTGTCGCCCGGATTGCGGATTCGGTCTCTCGCTTCAGCATCGCTCCGGAATACCGCATCCATGAAAGCGGAGATGAAATAGGAAGCGGCCGCCCGCTGCTCCTCTCCGCTCAGAAGCCCTTTCTGGCTGAGCAGCAGCCCGCCCGGGAGCGAATTGTCCATCGTGCCCCAGTCGCTGTTGAACCGGCTGTGATTCGCCTCCGGGATGTAAACGGCCGCTTTGAAGGCGTCGGAGTCCGGTTCGATCGCGGTCCGGTTGTACTGCCGTTCTCCGTAGAAATCCGTCAAGTCCGCGTCCCTGCCGCCTTGCAGGACGAGATAGCTGACTCCGCTAAGCTGTGCCCGCTCTCCGTCCGTGATCGTATCCGTCGGCGCGAGAGCCGCGACGGCCCGGATGCAGACGCCGTCCACGCCGCTGCCGAACCAGCGGGAAGCATCCGCGGCCATCGCCGCGGCCTGCCCTCCTCGGGAATGGCCGATCAGAGCGGTCCGGGACAGGTCGATCCGGCCATAGAACGGATTGTCCGGCTGTTCCGCCCATTCGGCCAGCTGCTCCAGATGGCGGAGGAGAAGCCAGGACCGCAGCAGCATATCATCCTCCGGAATATCGGACCATACCGAATAATTCAGAAAGTTCTCGTCTACCGAGACGGCCGCATATCCGCGGGAAGCGAGCATCTCGCCTAGATAGGCGTAGCCTTTGTCGGAGTCCTGCTCGGCGAGGTGGTTGCCGTGCACAAGCAGCACGAGCGGGACCGGTTCCTCCCCGTCAGGCAGCCATGCCGTTCCGTTGAGCGGCAGACGTGCAGGCTCGAAGCCCCAATACAAGCTCTTGAGCGGGCTCCACGAAGGCAGCAGCGATCTTGCATCCGCCGTTCTGGAGACAAGCATGGCGCCTTCGGCGAACTCCTCCCTCCGATCCGAACCGCTGCCGTAAGTAAATGCCTGATATCCGCCTTGCCCGCTTGGCGGCGGAGCAAGGGCGTAGTCTGCCGCCTCCCCCGCCATAGCTTCTCCGATGTCTTCGGACATTCGGACAGCCGCAGGCAGCAGCAGCAGCAGTGCCGCTGAGATTGCAGCGGCTTTGAATGCGGCTGGCGTGCCGGCGCCGTCATCGCAGCGCCTGGCCGAAACGGCATGCAGAGCGGACAGCAGCATGCCCGCCGCCATTCCGCAGGCCGTGTACGCCGCTGCGATGACGACGGACCCGGTCCAACCGGCTCCGGAAACCTTCAGCGCCGCGATGGAGCCCGACAGCAGCGTTGCCGCCCCGCCGGCGAACAATCGGGGCAGCGGGAGGCGAAGCCACGTGAAGACAATGGCAAGCAGCATCGAAAACAAGCCCATGGCCGCCGTAGCGGCCAGCACCATCAGCATGACATCCTGCGATGCCCCGAAGCCCGTAGGCGTGCCCATCGCTGACGCGGATGCCAGGAACGCTCCCGCAGCCCATAAGCCCCCCCATGCCCTTCTCCAGAATAGGCTGTCCCTCTCCGCGAAGCGGAGCCTGCGCTTCGGGCGGTCCGCAACTCGGACTGGAGCGATGAAATTCCGTTCAACTGACATCGGTTGATTCCCCCGACTCTATCATGATGTTGGGTCAAGTATACCAGAGGCTCGGCATGCGCGGCATCCGTTTCCCGCACGCATACATGAGAATCCCCGTTTCCGGACAGGATAAGACTGCCAATGCTACCATTTCCAGATCGGAGGCGCAGACATGCCTGAAATCCTTGAAGCCATCCACCGTTTGAGAGCCGGCTCCGGCAGCCGGAGCTTGTTTGGGATGCTGCGGGATGCTTTCGGCGATTCGGCCGATTACCGAACCGAGGCTGTGGGAGCCTCCGGCTCCGAGCCCGTCTACATCTGCTTTCTCGCTTCCCTCTGCTCCACGCAGAAGCTGGATCTGCTGCTCGGCTCGACAGGCATCGGCGAGCTCTCCGCCAAGCTGAGCCGCTATAACGGCACCTCGATAGGGGAGGCGGACCAGCCGGCCTGCGAGAAAGCGATCTGCAACGGCTCCGCTGTCATTTGCACGTCCTTATCCGAAAACGGCCTTCTCGTCGACCTGTCGGAAACCCAGCAGCGCGGCATCGGCTCTCCGATTACCGAAAGCGTGCTCCAAGGGCCGATGTATGCGTTCAACGAGAATCTGGATGCCAACACCGCTCTCATCAGGCAGCAGATCCGCTCTCCCAAGCTGAAGATGTGGGAAACGAAGGTCGGCGAGTTGAGCCAGACCCGAATCGCGGTCTTTTATTGCCAGGGCGCCGCCGATCCGGACCTGCTGGCGAGCCTGAAGGAACGGATCGGGAACATACAGGCCGACGGCATCCAGGACAGCGGCCAACTGCTCCGGCTGCTCGTCTCCCGGAAAAAGCTGGGCTTGTTCCCGCTGGCGATGTCCAGCGAGCGTCCCGACCGCTCCACGGCGGATCTGCTTCGGGGCAAAATGGTCATTATGGTCAACGGATCCCCTTTCGCCTTGACCGTCCCCGCCGTTTATACCGACTTCTGGCATTCTCCCGAAGACAACTATGTCAATCCTTATGTCGCCTATTTTCTGCTCTCCCTCCGCTTTCTCGCCATGTTCATGAACCTGTTCCTGCCGGCTCTGTATATCGCCCTTACTTCCGTCAACGTGGACGTCAACCGGCTGGAGATCAGTCTGGCCGCTTCCGCCAGCCGCGAAGGGGTTCCCTATCCCGTGTTCGTGGAAACCTTTCTCATGCTGCTCATCATCGATTTCATCACCGAAGCCGGCATCCGGCTGCCAAAGACGATCAGCTCGACGGTGACGATGGTCGGGGGCGTCGTGCTGGGCCAGGCAATCATCCAGGCGAACATCGTCAGCAACCTGCTCGTGATTATCGTCGCCGCGACCGCGATCACCAACTTCATCGTCATCGACTATCAGATGGGGCTTGTCCAGCGCATTCTCAAATACTTCATCGCCATCGGGGCTACCGTAGCCGGACTGCTGGGCATTATGTTCTGCTTCGCCTGCCTTGTGTTCTACCTGAGCTGCCTGGAATCGTTCGGGGCCCCTTACTTGACCTCTCTGCGCAGGAAAGGAGCCATACAGCCATGAAGAAGAATCCCCCTTCCCTGACCGGCTACGACATGTTCTCCATTCAAGTCCTCTTTTTCGGAGCTTCAGCCGGCTTCATCTATCCGAGCCTGATCGTCCGAAGCACGACAGGGGCGTACTGGGTTCCGCTGGTCGTCTGGGCGGCTGTTGCGCTGCTGAGCTGCCTGCTCTACAGCAAGCTGCTCGGCCGCCTGCAGGAAGGCAAGCTGATCGACAGGCTATGCCAATCGGCCGGCATTCCCGCCGCTTTGATCATCTGCCTGCCTCAGCTCATCTTCATTTTCGGAGCTCTTGTCGTCATGCTGAGGGCCTATTCGGAACTGATTACGATGACGATGCTGCCGACGACTCCCATTACCTTTCTCAACGGCATGCTGCTTGCTCCGGGCGCGCTTGCTCTTGCCGGCATGATGCCCATAGCGAGAGCTGCGCGTGTCCTCTATTTAATCAGCACCCTTCTATCCGTCTGCCTGATGCTGATCGGCTTCAGCGACGTCAAGTGGACGCTGGGCGGTCCCTGGCTTTTTACAAACGGTGATTTTCTCATGATAAGGAATTTCTACTCCGGCTCCTTTATCTGGATGGGGTTTGTCTTTACCGCTCTGATCGGCAGCTACAATCCTCGAATCTCGGGACGCTACCGCAAAAGCTATATCTATGCCCTGCTCCTTTCGTTTCCGATGATTGCCGGATTTATTTATCTGCCCGTCATGACTTTCGGCCGCGAGCTCACACGCCACCTGACCTTGCCGTACATATCCAAAATGGATTCCGTCTACCATTATTGGGTCGTCTTCGAGAACCTGACCGCCTTGTTCGTATCGGTCACCATGCTGTACGTGCTGCTGGTCATGGCTTTGAAGCTCCATGCTCTCGGCGAATCCGTTAAAAGCTTGTTCCCCCGCGCCAATCCGATCTGGATTTATGGAATTGTCGTGCTGCTGGTCTATGCTTCGGCTTCGGCTCTTCCCTCTTGGAGAGCCGTTGAAGGAACGATATTCTATACGCTGGGCCTAAGGCTGTATGCGCTTTTCGGCTTCCCTCTGCTCGGCCTGGCCCTTTTGTCGGTTCGGGAACGAAAAAGGAAGGTGGCGTCATGAGAAAGATGCGCTTGGTCCGGGCAGCGGCTGCCTGTTGTCTGCTCGGACTGCTGAACGGATGCTGGGATTCCAAGGATGTGGACAACCGGCTGATGATCGGGGCAATGGGACTGGAAAAAGGATCCGGATCGCAAATCCAGGTGTGGATGAGGTTCCCGCTGCCCAAGACCGCCCAAAAAACCGAAGGGAAGGATTTCTTCGCCATGAGCCAGCCGGGCATTACGGTCGCCGATGCGATGAACCGCGCCCGCTACAAGCTGCCCAAATCGCTGGATGCCACCTCCACGAGAGCTCTTCTTCTCGACGATTCGATGACCAAGGTCAGCTTGAAATCTTATTTGGAGTTTGCGGTAAGGGAGCGTTCCGTGCCTCTCGATGCCGTCGTGGCGATCGTCAAGGGAGATATGAGCCGAATCTTTACCAGCCCCAATCCGACCGGTGAGCTCTCCGGCATTTACACCAAGCTTTTTTTTGAACCCTATGCAGGCGGCATCCCCCGCAAAAACAAGACCATGCTGTGGGAAATCTACTCCAAGCTGTACAATCCGCTCCAAGCGAACCTGATTCCGATTCTTTCGGAAGGAACCCAAAACTCGTTCGAGCTTGAGGGCAATGCCATCTACGCCAAAGACCGCATGGCGGGAGTGCTGAACCCGGATGAATCGCTGATCTATGAAATCATCACGCATCGCTTCCATGATTCGGAGGTGAAGCTGATGAGCCGTTCGGACGTCAAAATCGTTCATAACCGCACGCAAGTGAAAACCGCGCTCAGCAGCGGACAGCCGATCATCGACGTCGAGTCCTGGCTGATCGTGACGCTTGTCGACAGCTCGCAGATGAATGAAATGAGCGAGGAAGAGGTTCTGAGGGAGCTGCTGGAGGATTTGAATGTGCAGGCCAAGTCCATGTTCGCGAAAACCCAAAGGGCCGGCGCGGACATATTCGGCTTCGGGAACCGGTATCGCAGCCGGCTGAAGCCTGCTCAGTACGAGCAATGGCCGGAAATGTTCAAAATGGCTAAAATCAGCATGAAGTTCCACATCGACCTGCGCAATACCGGACTCGAATTCCTGGAATGAAAAAAACCGCCGGAAAGGCGGCAGGCGAATGGATATCCAGCATCGGCGGCCGATCGGCGGCCCATCCGCGGCCGACCGGCGGGGGGAATCAGCGGTCCATCGGAGCGGCGCGATGTTTGCCTTTGTCCGCCTCCCCCGCATTGCGATCGGCTTCCTCGCGGTTCAGCCGCATTTCCTCCAGCGTCTTCGTCTTCAGCCGCGCCGCCCCTTCCGAGGCTCTTACCGGCAGAAGAGGACCTTCTTCAAGACGCTTGCGCGCTTGCGCAACGGCCTCCTTGTATTGAGGAAGCCAGGCTTCGCCGGCGGCCAGCATCTCGTCGACCATCTGCCAGATCTCCGGCGGGTTGCAGACGGCACCGACGAGCGGATCCATCATGAACGCCTGGCGCAGCAGCTTGTCGTCGCCGCGCACAGCGGCTTCGACCGCGAGCCGCTGCACGCTTATGCTGGCATTGCAGACGGCTGCCGGCCCGAGCGGCAGCTCGCCGACGGCTCCCATGGCGATGCCGCTGCGATCCACATAACCCGGCGCTTCGATGACCGCGTCCTGCGGCAGATTGGAGATGATGCCGCCGTTGACGACGTTGAAATGTCCGCGATAGGTCCTTCCCGTCTCCAAAGCTTCGATGATGTAGGAGCCATGCTCCTGGCTGCGCTCATCCATCGAGTACTTCAGCGGCGGCTCCTGCATCCAGGCCGGAAATTCCGTCTCGAACCAAAGCCTGCCCTCGACGCAGACGCGCAGGTACCCGCCCGTCTCCCCGTTGATCCAGCTGCCCATGTCGATCCAGTCCGCGATCTCCTCCGGACGCTTGCGGTACCAAGGCACATATTCGCTCAAATGGCCGTTGGACTCCGTGCTGTAATAGCCGAAGCGGCGAAGCATGTCGATCCGCACCTTCTCGGTCCGGGCAAAGTCGGGATGGCGCTCGAAGGCTTCCAGAAGATCGCCGGTCCGGTCCACGCCTCCGGTCTTGACCTGTACGTACCAGGTCTGGTGATTGATGCCGGCGCAGACGATGTCGACTTCCTCTGTAGCGAGCCCCAGCGCCTCCGCGATCTGCCAATGGCCGTGCTGCACCCCGTGGCACAGCCCGACCGTGCGGACGCCGCCGTATCGATTGCACGCCCAGGTCAGCATCGCCATCGGGTTGGAGTAATTGAGGAGAAGCACGTCCCCGCTGGCGACCTCGCGGATATCCTTGCAGATGGCGAGCATCTCGGGAATGCCCCGCTGGGCATACATGATCCCGCCTGCGCTCAGCGTGTCGCCGACGCATTGATCGACCCCGTACTTCAGCGGAATCTCCACATCGGTCCGGAATGCTTCGAGGCCGCCGACTCGTATCGTGCAGATGACATAATCGGCATCTGCAAGCGCTCTCCTTCGATCCGTGGATGCCTCGATGACGATGTCCAGGCCGTTCTCCGAGATGTCTCGCTGGCAGAGCTTGGTCACCATTTCCAGATTGTCCGCATGGATGTCGGTGAAGGCGATCCTAACATCCCGCATCTCCGGCACGGAGAGCAGATCCCGCAGCAGTCCTCTCGTGAACCCGATGCTGCCCGCCCCGATAAACGCAACTTTTTTGGCCATTGCCCGATCCCTCCATCTTGGATGATGCCTATGGATAGAGTGTAGCAGGCGCGGGGGATTAAGCGTTATCGATAACGGAACCGTCTGGTGGCGCAGATGTCAGAAATCGAAACCTGTCCTGTCCCTCACGGGAATCCGTCCCTGCCTTCCGGGGATGAAGCCCTGTTGTCGTCGGATGAATCCTTGCCGACGGCGGATGGATCCCTGCCTTCGTCGGATGAATCCTTGCCGACGGCGGATGGATTTCTGCTATAGGCGGAAGGATCCCTGCTGTCGGCGAGACTGCTCTGCCGGTATTCGCTCGGCGTCATCCCGGCAAGCTTGCGGAACCAGGCATGGAAGTAGGACCGGCTGCCGAGCCCGACATAATCCCATAGATCGGATACCGGAATCGCGGTCCGGGCAAGCAGCTGCTTCGCCTTCTCATAGCGGACCGCCGACAGATAGGCTCCGACAGACATTCCCTCCGCCTTCCTGAAGATCCGCTGCAAATAGTTCGGGTGAAGGTTGACCTCGGCGGCGATGTCCCTCAGCTGCAGCTCCCGATCCATATGCTCGTGGATGAAGTCCTTGCATCGGCCGATGTAGGAAACCAGCCGTTGCGCTCCGTCTTCCAGGCTCTTCTCCGCCAGCCGGGCAATGCGGATGATCAGCTGGCCGAACAGGAGGCCAGTGAGCCGGTTTCCTTCCATGCCTTGCTGATCCAGCTCCAGAACGAGGCAGCGGAGAATATGGAAGCATTCATCGGTATCCTTCATGACGATGCGCGGCTGCGCGCGGGAAAGCAGGCTGCGCACAGACGCCTCCGCCTCCGCCAGCGCTCGGACCGAGAAATTCGGACCCTCGGCCGGCCGGAAGCGGAACTCCACGTTCAGCATGCGGCAGCCCTTGGCGGCGTCGACGATCAGCCGATGCTCCGTGCCCGCATCGAGCAGCACCAGCTCTCCCCGCCTCAGCATGCCGTCTTCCCGATGCCTCATCTCTCTCGTCTGCACCTGGCAGGATCCTTCAATGACATACATGATCTCCATGGAATCATGACGGTGGAAGTCCATCTCATACCCGTTCCAGCGCTTGAAATAATAGGCGGTCACCTCCGGCTCGAGATGTTCGCTCGTCAGCACGGCATCGTAGAAGCTGCTTGCCCCGGCCGGAGTCATGCCTCCTCCGCTGCGGCCGCTTCGACATAGCCGTCACCGGCCGCTTTCCGGCGTTCTCTTTTGTGCCGGTCCCACTCCGAGGCGACCATGCCGTAGACAGCATGGTCGTAATAGGAAGCTCCGCTCCGCTCCTCCTGCCTGAGCAGGCCTTCAAGCGAGAAGCCCAGCCTCTCAGCGACACTCCGGCTGCGGGCATTGTCCGACCGGGTCCTGATTTCGACCCGGTTCATTTCGAGCGTCACGATGGCATACTGGACCATTTCCTTGCAGGCAATCGTCATGATTCCTCTTCCCTGGCAATCGGCGCTCAGCCAATATCCGAGCGAAGCCTTGCGGTTGCGCCAGTCGAGCTCCTGGTAGCTGACGACGCCGACGGGATTTCCTCCCTCGAGGATGACTGCGGAGAAGCCTTGCTGAAGCTCCCTTCTTTTCTGCTCGAATTCAATGTAATCCTTCATGTCGTCGACATTCTCGATATGCTTGACCCAGGGAAGCCATTCGTTCAGATAATTCCGGTTCCGCTGGACGGTCCGGAACAAGGGACGCGCGTACCGCGTCTCGAGAAGCCTCAGCTCCAGGTCGGGGTTCAATTGGCAGGAGAACAAGACGTTCCTCTCCTTTCAGGCGCCGGCAAGGCGGTTTGGTCTTCCCATCTTAGCATGGCATTTTCATTTTTCGGAACAGATCGTGTACAATAATCAGGAACCCGCACAATGAATGGAGGAATCAACATGACCAAACTGAAAGAGCAAATCGAGCGGTATGCGGATTTGATCGTTCAGGTCGGCGTCCAAATCCAGCCCGGCCAGAGACTGGTCATCAACGCGTCTCTCGATGCCGCGGACCTCGTTCGCCTGATCGCCAAAAAAGCGTACGGAGCAGGAGCCCGTTCCGTCAAGGTCAACTGGAACGACGACACGCTTGCCCGCCTGCGCTATGAGCTGGCGCCGGACGAAGCGTTCCTCGACGAGCCCAAATGGTATGCCGGGGAAATGCTGGAGCTTGTCCAGGAAGGCGCGGCTGTCATCAGCGTCGTTTCTTCCGATCCGGATCTGCTTAAGGGAGTCGCCCAGGAGCGTATCATCAACCACCAGAAAACCTACGGCAAAGCCCTCTCTACATACCGCCAGATGATGCAGTCCGACAAATTCAGCTGGTGCGTCGTCGCGGCGCCGTCCAAAGCATGGGCGAAGAAGGTGTTCCCGGGATCGACGGAAGAAGAGCAGTACAGCAGCCTGTGGACGTCCATCCTCAAAGCCGTGCGCGCCGATCTCGACGATCCGGTCGCCGCCTGGAAGGAGCATATCGCCAGCCTGAACGCCAAGTCGGAGCATCTCAACTCGCGCAAATACAAAAAGCTGCATTACACCGCCCCGGGAACGGATCTGACGATCGAGCTTCCGGAAGGCCATCTGTGGGTCGCGGCGGACAGCCACAATATCCAAGGCAACCAATTCGTAGCCAACCTTCCTACGGAGGAAGTGTTCACAGCGGCCAAGGCCGACGGCGTAAGCGGCTATGTATCCAGCACCAAGCCGCTCAGCTACGGGGGCACCATCATCGACAACTTCAAGCTGACGTTCGAGAACGGCAGCGTAGTGAAGGCCGAGGCGGAGAAAGGGCTTGCCGCTCTGGAAGGACTGCTCGAGATGGACGAAGGCGCGCGCCGGATCGGCGAAGTCGCTCTCGTGCCTTACGATTCCCCGATTTCCCGCTCCAACATTCTGTACTTCAATACGCTCTTCGACGAGAACGCCTCCAACCATCTTGCGCTCGGCAGCGCCTATGCCTTCAACATTGAAGGCGGCAAGGGCATGTCCCAGGACGAGCTGAAGGAAAAAGGGCTGAACACGAGCATGACCCATGTCGACTTCATGATCGGCTCCGCCGAAATGGATATCGACGGCATCCTCGAGGACGGCAGCCTGGAGCCGATCTTCCGCGGCGGCAACTGGGCGTTCTAAAGGAAACCGATCTCGTCCCGCCAAAAAAAGGACCGGACGCGAGCATGTCTGATCGCGTCCGGTCCTTCTTCATGCTCTGGGCAGGAGGCTACTCCTTGACGACCAGTCCGAAAATTCTCGTGAACAGGATCGCCTGGGCAGGCGCGATGATGCAGCCCTTCAGATCCTCCATCTCGACGCCGAGATGATGGAACTCGCAGGAGCTGAGATCGATTCCGGACAGGCGGGTTCCGGACAGCTGGGCCTTGTCCAGCTGTACGTCCTCGAATACCGTCTTGGACAGCTCCGACCGGTACAAGTCCGCATGGTTCAAGCTGCTGCCGCTGAACTTGACCTGCTTGAAGCTGCCGAACCGGAAGGAGGCATAATCCGCCTGGCAGTCTTCAAAAAGAACATTGCGCAGCACCGCCCCCGACAGATCCGCGCCTACAAGCTTGCAGCTGTGGAACTCTACCCGATGAAGCACCGCCTCGTCAAGACGGATGTTGGACAGATCGCAATTCTCGAACCGGCAATCCGTCAGCTCCAGCCTGTCTAGACGGCAATCCGTGAACGTGACATGCTGCCACAGAATCCGTTCCGCGACCGAGCGCTCCGTATTCCGTTCCTCCACGGCCGCCTCGCGTACAAGCAGATTTTCATGAAAGCTGCCTGAATCCGCAAACAAGGGATGAACGGGCTGCTCGAGACCGGCTTCTGCAAGTCTCGGCTTCTCCAGCTTAAACTTGCCGGTACCGATTGCTGTCTTGACCATGCTTGTCTCCTCTCGCCCTCTGCAGCCGGTAACGCTCCAGCGCCTGCAAGAGCGATTCCTTGCGGATCGGCTTGCTGATGTAGTCGTTCATGCCGCCAGCTAGGCAGGCTTCCCTGTCCCCTTTGAGCGCATTGGCTGTAACCGCGACGATATAAGGCGTGTCCTCGTTTTCCGATAGGCTGCGCAGATGTCGGGTCGCTTCCATCCCGTCCATGTCCGGCATGAGCACATCCATGAAAATCATGTCGTATCCGCCGTCGTCCTTGCGGAAAGCTTCCACCACTTCCGTACCGTTGCCGACGACCTCCACCTCGTGGCCGAGCTTGACCAGCATCTTCTGCAGAACCATCTGGTTCACTTCGTTATCCTCGCCGATCAGGATCTTGAAGGAACGGGATTCTTCCGCTCCGGCTTCGGCCTGTTCGGCCCGAGCCGCCTGCTCAGAGCTCCGTTCCAGCTTGACCGTGAAGGCGAAGCAAGCTCCAGGCCCGTCCACCTTTTCCACTCCGATCGTTCCGCCCATCAGCTCGACGAACTTCTTGGATATGGCAAGGCCAAGGCCGCTGCCCTCCACCTTGCGGGTCATGAAGTTGTCCAGTCGGCTGAAAGGATTGAACAGGAGCGGCAGCGCATCGGCGGGAATTCCGATTCCCGTATCCCGGATCTTGATGAGGAGCAGGACGCCGGCACCAGTCGATTCCTTCCGCGAGATGTGAAGGCTGACACCGCCGGAATCCGTGAATTTGACGGCATTGCCGAGCATGTTCAGCAGCACTTGCCTCAGCTTGCCCCCGTCGCCGAACAGCATGTCCGGGACATCGCCGTCGACCTTGGAATCGATGGACAGCCTCTTCTCGAGAATTTCCGGCATCAGGACGGATACGCTCTCGGCTGCGAGCTCCCGGATGCTGAACGGAGCCTTGGCCATAGCCGTCTTGCCGGCCTCGATTCTCGTAAAGTCCAGAATGTCGTTGATGATCGTCAGCAGCGATTGCCCGCTCTGCCGGATGATCTCGACAAAGCTGCGCTGCTCGTCGCTCAGATCGGGCGAATCCAGCAGCAGCTGCGTCATGCCGATCACCCCGTTCATCGGCGTGCGGATTTCATGGCTCATCATCGCCAGGAAGTCGCTTTTGGCGCGGGTCGTCGACTCCGCAGCCTCCTTCTCGATGAGCAGCTTCTTCTGCTCGGTGATATCCTTGGCGATCAGATAGTAGCCCATGATCCGTTGGTTGATGATGATCGGGGCGACGGAGGTCAGAATCTCAGCCGCCTTTCCGTTGCGATTCACGATTTCGCTGATCCGCCGCTCAACCGAGTCGCCTTCGTGCGAATCCGCCAATACGGAGCGGATATCCGGCACTTTGACAAAGGGAGAAAAGTCCTTGCCGACAAGCTCTTCGGCATGCATGCCGAGCAGCCTTTCGGCGACGGCGTTGCAATGAATGAAGCAGCCCTTCAGATCCAGGGATATGACGGCATCATGGTTGTATTTCTTGAGCGAGGTATATCTCTCGATCGTCTCCTGCAGCTTAAGCTCGGCTTCCTTGCGGGCGGATATGTCCATCAGGGAGAACAGGTATCCGCAAATGGTTCCGTTTTCCGCTTTCAATGGGAAAAAGACGACTTCCAGGCTGATTGTCTTGCCGCTCCGGCTTCGGCATTGAGTTTCATAGGAGACCGGCTCCGATCCGCCTGCGCCGAACCGTTCCAGGTCGATGTCCGACTGGGGCATCAGCAGAGTTCTGAATTCAATCGCATCCATGCCCGCCACCTCATTCTGGGACCAGCCGAGCTGCTCGGTGAACGCCGGATTCACGATGGAGATTCTCCAGGAAGAATCCATCATGACGAGCGGATGGGGATTATGAAGCACGACGGATTTGTACTGCGGCAGTCCCGGCTCCTCCGCTTGGAGTCTTGTCCGCTTGCCGTCAGGTTCTATCGGGGAAAAGAGGCTCTCTTCGCTCATAAGGTTCTCCTTTTCAACTTTCTCGTATGTGCAAACATTGTACTACCTGCATCTCGAAAGGGAAACCTGACGAATGAAGGAGATTGCCGCCGCTGGCGTCATAGGTCCACTAGCGGGCTAGTCCCTGCGGACCGTATGAAGGAGTGCGCATCTCCGCTCCGGCCGTCCGTCCTTTTTACCCGGAATCCTTGAATCCATCCCAGCGCAAGCGCCCGGGAGAAGTCTGTCATGCCTTAAAAATGAACAAGCCGATCTTACTGGATTTTACCGCCACTCGTCAGAGAACGTCAATGTTCGACAGGACGCCAAAAACGCCGCGGCAGCTTATTCGCCTTGGCGCTTTTCGGGAAGAAAGTTCTGTATCCGGGCACAAATGGAGGGAAAAGGGCTGTTCCGCTGTCAGAGCGACAGCCGAACAGCACGGCCTGACTGCCTTGCTCAGCCTTTCGCGGCGAGGGCTTTCACCGCATCCCCCATGGACGAGGCCGTCACCCGCCCGGCGTCGGCAGCCTCATAACGCACTGCGCCAGGCTTCAGCGCCTTGAACGCCACCGTCACCGGGCGCCCCGGCACCAGGTCGAAGAAGTTGTCGCTGAATATGCCTTCGCGGTCGCTCTGCAGCCATACCGCTCTAGCCAGACGGCTGGCGCTGACGCGGAAGCGGCTGCCGCCGCTGCCCTCGATCTCTTCCACATGGATCGATGCCGGGGCAAGCGCAAGCTGGCGGTCGCCTTCGAGGAAGGCGGAGGCTGCGGCAAGCAGCGACCCGTCTTCGGCGACCAGCTCCGCCGTCACCAGAACGGAATCGGAGGCAGCGCTTTCCGGCAGAAGCTCTTCGCCTGCAAGCGAGAGCAGGAGCCGCGATTGGCCTCCTGCCGCCGCAGCCGGCACTTCGCGCTCGGCAAGCGTGAGCCCGGAGAAATCCAGCAGGCTGACCTTGAGGGTGCCTTGCAGCGATGCCTGCAAATCGTTCACCAGATGGAGATCGATTCCCGTGCCGGTCCTGTCTGCGGAGAGCAGAACGTCCCGGAAGCTGCGCTTGGCGTAATAGTGCATCGCTTTCCAGCGGCCGAAATAATCCATGCCCGCCCAGGAGGCGACCGGCCAGCAATCGTTCATCTGCCAGTAAAGGGTGCCCATGCAGTAAGGGCGGCGGCGCCGATGCGCTTCAATCGCCATCTTCATCGCTTCAGCCTGCAGAATCTGGCTCTCGTAGAGGAAGGCCGGGAAGTCCTTCGGCTCCGGCAAATACATGTCCATATATTCCTTGATGAGCCTGTTGCCGGCTCCGTTCTTCTGATGGGCGAGCATGACGGTGGACAGCAGCTCCATATCGGCTTCCTCGGCGAAGGAGCGCACCGATCTGTATTCCGGGAAGGACTGGAAGCCGTACTCGCTGATGAAGCGGCCGATCTTGAGCTTGTAGTTCTCGAACGGCTCTACGGCGTGCCAAACGCCCCAATAATGGACGTCCCCGGCCGCAGATTCCGGGAAGGCATGCTGGCCCGCATCCTCGGTAAGGCTGATGAGCGGCGAGGAAGGCCAATACCCGATGCCCGGCGACAGCCGCTCTACCGCATCCGGAAGCAGCTTGTGGAAGATGGCTTCATAGTCGGCCCAGATGCTCTCCCGCTGCTCCGGCGTGTAGTCCTTTTTCCAGCCCCAGCCGCCGTTCTCGTCGTAGTGGGCCCAGGCGGAATCGATCTCGTTGTTGCCGCACCAGAGCACGATGGACGGATGATTGCGCAGGCGCCTGACATTGTCCTCAGCCTCCGCGCGAACGTTGTCCAGGAAGGCTTCGTCGCCGGGATACATGCTGCAGGCGAACATGAAGTCCTGCCAGACCATGATGCCGTGCTCGTCGCACAGGTCGTAGAAAATATCCTGCTCGTAAATACCGCCGCCCCATATGCGCAGCATGTTCATGTTCGCTTCGGCCGCGGACAAGATTTCATGGCGGTAACGGTCCTCCGTCACTTCCGAGACGAAGCTGTCGTTCGGAATATGGTTCGCTCCCTTGGCGAATACGGCGACGCCGTTCAGCTCGAAGTAAAACGAGGTGCCAGCTTCGTCGCGGTCGCGCACCAGACGGACGGAACGCAGTCCGGTCCGGACCGTCCTGGAGTCGGCTGCTCCGTCCTGCTTGTCAACCCTGGCCTGGAATTCCGTGAGGGACGCTTCGCCGAGCCCGCGGCTCCACCAGAGCCGCGGCTGCTCGATCCGGATCGGGAGCTCCAGCGTTTGGACTCCCGTCTCCAGCTCCGCTTCAAGTCTGTGCTCCCGGCCTTCTACGGTTACAACCATCGTCGAGGGACCCGAGGCAGCGGCTTCCACCGTGACGACCGCCGTCACCTCCGCCGCTTCGGCCGAGACGGCGTCCTGCCGAATGAACAGTTCGGAGATGCGGACGCCCGACCAGCTCTCCAGACGGACCGGACGCCAAATGCCGCTCGTCACGAAGCGCGGTCCCCAGTCCCAGCCGTAATGATAGGGGGCTTTGCGGGCGAAAACGCTGATCCGCTTGTCGCCAAGGCCGCCAAGCTCGGACTGGTCGTTCGTCGCCGGAAGCGCATAGCCGAGCCGCTCCAGCTTCGGCAGATCCTCGTTGACGGGCGAGCGGAAGCGGATATGGAGCTTGTTGCCGCTCTCCTTGAGGAGGCCTTTCACTTCGGCCTTCCAGATGCGGAACATATTGTCCGCCGACAACAGGCGGGATCCGTTCAGCGTAACGTCCGCGTACGTATCCAGTCCTTCGAACACGAGCTGGACGAAGTCATCGTCGAGCTGCTCCGCTGCCGCGTCGAACTCAGCCGCGTATTCCCAGTCCTGCTTGTCGATCCACTGGAGCCGGTGTTCATTCGTTCCATAGAAGGGATCCTCGATGTTTCCGTTGCGCAGCAGATCGGTATGGACACAGCCTGGAACTTTCGCTTCCATCCATGCTTCCTCCCGGCCAGCCGCTCTGAACGTCCAGCTTCCGATGACGATCGATGTCATGATGCCAATCCTCCCTATTCGCTTTAAACGCTTCCAAAACTAATTTGTTAGGTTTGTTAGGATAACACGCACTTGATTTCGCGCCAATCATAACGGCGTTAGGTAGTTTCGTCAAGCCACGAATCGAAGGGAAAAAACCCTCTCTCAGGTGAGCGGGTTTTTTGAGGGGTCAAAGCGGCGCCGGGACAGAAAGCGCTTAGTGCATTATGTAGCGGAACGCCCATTCCCGGAACGTCCACTCCGGATTCCAGCTGACCGCTCCGATCGCATGGAAGCAGCCCCAATCCAGAATCTTTTGATGAAGCGTATGGACCTTGATTCTCTGATCGAACCCTTCCTTATCGGCAAGCCCGTCCCGATACGCCAGAACGAACCGCTCGGCGAGATCGGATCTGCCGCGGTCGATGAACTGGGTCGCGATCTTGGGCAGATCGGCTGCCCCATCTCCGAAGTAGCCGTTTGTGAAATCGAACAGGCCGCTCAGCTCCCACTGATCGCCGTTGCGGCGGACCAGCAGATTGTCGAACTTGAAATCTCCCATGACATAGACGGGCCGGTCGAAGCCGTCGAAGGAATCCGTTGCGGCATCGAGGATTTCTTCCGTCCACGCCCAATCCTCCGCCGCCACCGGCGCGTAATTCTGCGCATCCCGAAGCCAGTGGCGGATCCGCCCGTACAGCCAATCCCGGTAGGAGACAGGAAACGGCTCGACTTCTCCCGAGGCGGGAATCCATTCCCCGCAGCTTTCCGATTTCCATTCGTGCATTCGGAGGAGCGTCTGCGCCAGCATGCCGCTGAGCTTGCGCAGGCTTCCCTCGTCTTCGAGCGAGAGGTCCCGGGGATGGATGCCCGGCAGCCGCGGCATGACGGCATACGGCCAGCCGAAAATATCCGATCGTTCATCCATCCGGTATGGAGCCGGGACGGGAAGTCCGCGCTGCAGCAGCTCCGTTACGAAGTACCGTTCCTCGCTCAGCTGTCCCTTATACAAAGGATTGCCCTTAAGCACGAACTCCCCTACGTCGGACTCCAGGAACAGCGTCTGGCCTCCGGCCCCGCTCGCCGTGCGGCGGCAGCCTCGAAGCCGGCCGAGCGAGAACCGGTCGAGCGCCTTCTGCAGCTGCTCCGATGTTACGTCCCCCAGCTTGTTCGTTGAAAAATAAATCGTCGTTGTCATCTCCCCCATGCATCCTCCTGTCTTCTCGTGGAATTGCATCCTGGCGGCCGGCCGGATATGAAACCAGAGCGTGCCGGCCTGTATCCGCGGAGCCGTCTCTCCCCTTCCGTCAAGCCGCGAAGCCGGCAACCAGGGGAATCAGGAACAAGGAAAGGAACGCGCTCAAAAGCATGGACACGCTGGCGATGGAGCCCGGCACGGCTCCGAGCTCGAATGCTTTGTGGGCCCCGGCCGTATGGGCGCTGCTGCCCATCAGCACCCCCTGGGCCACTTCGCTGCGTATCCGCGTCCAGCGGATCACGAGCGGGCCGAGCACCGTGCCCAAAATGCCGGTGATCAGAACGAATACGGCGGTCAAGGTCGAGATTCCGCCGATCATGCCGCTGACGGCAAGCGCGATCGGCGTCGTGGTCGCCCGGAGCAGGAGCGAGTCCGCGAGCGCGCGGTCGAGATGGAAGAGCCGGCAGATTCCGAGCGCGGCAGCCGTTCCCGTCATCCAGCCGGCAGCTACCCCGGCCGAGATTTCAAGCGCATGCTTTTTCAGCAGAGCCGCATTTTTGTGCAGCGGCACGGCAAGCGCGACCGTCGCCGGACCGACCATAGCGCTCAGCCAGCGGCCTCCCTCGTTATAGGTTTCATAGGGAATCCGGCATAGGGCTAGAATGGCCATGATCGCAACCGGCGTTAATATCAAAGGAGACAGGATCAGATTGCGCCAGCGCCGATGCGCCAGCTTGCTCCCTCCGTACACCAGCACGGTCATGACGATGAAGGCGGCAGCTGCGAGAATGCTCATCGCTCTTCCGCTCTCTCCCGGCGGCGGCCTGCCAGCTGGGCAAGTCCTCCCGCGCTGATCATAACGATTACGCTGCTGACGAGGATGACGAGCAGGATCTGGAGGCCGCTGCCGGCAAGCAGCGAGCCGAATTGGATGAGCCCGGCGGCAGGCGGGATGAAGAAGAGCAGCATCTCGGCGAGCAGCCATCCGGCTCCGAGCTCGATCCAGCCTAACTTGATCACCCCGGTCCGCAGCAGAATGAACACGAGGGCCAGCCCCAGGACGCTTCCCGGCATATGCAGAGACAGGGCGGAGGACAGCAGCGTCATAGCCTCGTAAATGGCGACGAAAAAGAGCATCTGCGCAGCTCCGCGCAGCAAGTTGGCGAAATTCATGTCAAAATCCCTCCTGCTCCCAGTTTATTCCCCATGCGATTATACGTAAAATGAATAATAGGAATCGCTCGCATTCCATCTGTCTATGACATAAGGAGGAGCCATGGAGCTGCGCCATCTGGAATACATGCTCGAAATCGCCAAGCAGGAAAGCTTCACTAGAGCCGCCGAGGCTCTTCATGTCACACAGCCGACGATCAGCAAGACGATCGCCCAGCTCGAACAGGAGCTGGGAACGCCGCTCTTTGTCCGCAATGGCCGGAAAATCAAGCTGACGGATGCCGGCCAGGCCATCTTGTCCCAATCGCAGGACATCGTCCGGCTGGCGGGAAGCCTGAAATCGGAGCTCGCCGAACTCTCCGGCTTCAAGAGCGGCTGGATCCGCATCGGCCTGCCCCCGATGGTTGGAGCCACCGTCTTTCCCAAGGTCGTACGCATGTTTCTGCAGGAGCATCCAGGCCTGTCCATCGGACTGGAGGAGCATGGCGCGATCCGGGTGGAATCGGAGGTGGCGGAAGGATTGCTGGATGCAGGCCTCGTGCTGGCGCCGGTACGCGAGGATCTGTTCGACTCGTTCCCGATTCTTCAGGAGAATCTATGCGTCGTCATGGAGCGCGGCCACGTTCTCGCCGGACGGCCAGAGCTGTCCTTGCAGGAGCTTCGCGAGGAAGCCTTCGTCATGTACCGGGAGGACTTCGCCCTTCACGCCAAAATCTACGAGCAATGCGACGCCCTCGGCTTTCGTCCCCGCGTCCTGATGGAAAGCTCGCAGTGGGATCTCATCTACGAGATGGCCGCCGAGGGCCTTGGCATCGCCCTCTTGCCGGAATCGATCTGCCGCAGGCTGGACCCTTCCCGAGTCGCGGCGGTCCCGCTCGTGAATCCGTCGATCGGATGGAATATCGTCATGATCTGGCGGCGGGGGCAATACCTGAGCTTTGCCGCACGGGAGTGGATCCGGTACGCCAGGGAGCATTTCGGCCATTCCGCCCCGAAGTAGATGCAGGCAGAAATGGTAGCATCCGGAACTTTTTCCGGACAAGCCTCGTCAGGAAATCATCCTCCCGTGCAACGGGATTATTGGAGGCTGGCATGGCAACGTGGATGACCCATTTTCGCATCGCGGATCAAATGCTGAAGAGCGGATTCAAGGCCAGCGTGCCGGAGTTCGTCGTCGGCCACATCGGCCCGGACTGCGGCCTGCCCGATCTCGGCACGGGGCAGTTCCGGCCCCCCAAGTCCGTGACCCATTTCTTGGACGCCGACAAAATGATTCACCCGGATCGGTTCCTGAAAGCGTTCCTGCCGGAAGGAGTAGATCAAGCGGATGCCATGAATCCCCGAACCGCGTTCCTGATCGGCTGTTATTGCCATCTGCTGACCGACGTCGAATGGATCGAGCTCCAGAAGCGCAAAAGAAGGGAGCCTGCCACGCAAGCTCTTGAAGGAACGCCGGACCGCACCTCCCGGCTGAAAAGCGACTGGTATGGAGCCGACTTCCTGTATCTGGAGAAGGAGCCCGCCAACATCTTCACCCGCTGCTTCAGCAGCGTCCGCGATTTCCCCGACTACCTGGACATCTTCCCCCCTGGACAGATCCAGAAGCAGATCGACCGGATCGCCGCCTATTACACAGGCCATGCTTTCCAGCAGGATTGGGGCGGCGATTACGAGTTCCGTTTCCTCTCGCCTCAAGAAACCGCCGCCTTCGTCCACGAAGTCGCCGGCAAGCTGCTGGGCATGATGTCCGCCATGGAGCGAGGCTGACCCCCCGCCCCGGTCCCAGACGCAACAGCCGACCCCTAATAACTGGGATCGGCTGTTTATTTAGGACGCCAGAGCCGCTCTGACAGCAGCCGCAGCGGCTCAGGAATTCGTCGACAGGCCGCCGTCTACATGCAGCACCTGCGCCGTCACATAGCGGGAATCGTCGGAAGCGAGGTATACCCAGGTCGGAGCGAGCTCGAACGGCTGGCCCGGCCGGCCCATCGGAGTGTCCGTTCCGAATACGGCCACCTGATCGGCGGAGAAGCTCGATGGAATGAGCGGCGTCCAGATCGGCCCGGGGGCGACGGCGTTGACGCGGATGCCTTTTTTCGCCAGGTTTTTGGCCAGCGCCCGCGTGAAACCGACGATCGCGGCCTTGGATGCCGTGTAGTCCATGAGCAGCTTCTCCCCGACGTAGGGGACGACCGAGGCGGTGTTGATGATGGAATCTCCCGCCTTCAGATGCGGAAGCGCAGCCCTCGTTGTATAGAAGTGGGAGTAGATGTTGACCTTGAACGTCTCGTCGAACTGCTCATCCGTAATATCCGTCAGCTCGTTTTGCTGGAACTGGATGCCCACATGGTTCACGAGAATGTTCAGGCAGCCGAACGCCTCGACTGTCTTGGCGACGATATCCTTGCAGTGGCCCTTGTCTCGAAGATCGCCGGGCAGCAGCAGGCAGCGGCCTCCAAAATGCTCCACGCGAGCCTTGGTGCGGCCGGCGTCCTCATGCTCGTCGAGATAGGAGATCGCGACATCCGCCCCTTCCTTGGCGAAGGCGATGGCGACGGCAGCTCCCATGCCGCTGTCTCCGCCCGTAATCAGCGCGACCTTGCCTTCGAGCTTGCCGCTGCCTTTGTAATGGGGATTCTCGATGATCGGGCGCGGCACCATAAGCTTCTCCAGACCCGGCTGGAACAGCTGGCGCTGCTCCGGAAAGCTGATCTGCACATCCTCGTAGCGGGTAATCTTGCCGTAGGCCGGATACAGCGGATAACCGCTTTGCTTGCAGTTCTCGAACCATTCCTGCAAGTCCCGGATTTCGCTCAGGCCGTCGTCTTTTTCTTCACTCATGCCGCGTCCTACCTCCTGAACCTTCTTGTATCCATAGCCTATGGGCTATGGGCGCCTGCCGTGCCTGCCCACCCGGCTCAATCGTATCCGAAGTGCCCGGATGGCTCCGAATGGAATATAGTATCAGGCAGCAACATGGCCCTACAGGAGGAGATCAATGTGAACTACTATTATGACGAGAGCATCAAGCTGCTGCTCATTCCCTATTCCAAGGAAACAGTCGAAGTGGTCTACGCCCCGTATAAATTCGCGCTGCCGCTCATCGCCATCCGACCGCCCTTCTACGCCAATCCCCGCCTGGAATCGGAGTATCCGGTCGCTTAAGAGGCTTCCGCGGCAGACGAAGAAACCCGGCGCTGTCCGAGGCGCCGGGTTTCTTCGCTTCCCTTCCATCGAGCGGACATCCGCCTGTCCGGCTCGATGGCATTCGCTGCTTTGCCGCGTCACATTCGACGCAAAAAGAAGCTTATGCCGCTTTCCGTTCGGCGAAATGAAGAAGCTTGCTCAGCAGGTACGTGAGGATGAGGTAGATGACGGCAGCAGTCAGGTAAGGCTCCCACACCTTCAGATACTGTCCTTTCATCGCATTGCTCCAGTACATAAGCTCAGGAACGGCGATATAGGCTACCAGCGACGAGTCCTTGACAAGCACGATGAATTCGTTGCCGAATGCCGGTATCATCCTCTTGACCGCTTGCGGCAGGATGATGAAGCGCATCGTCTGGTAGCGGTTCATTCCGAGGGAGAGCGCCGCCTCTCTCTGCCCCGGATCAATGGATTGAATGCCGGCTCGATATATTTCCCCTGTGTATGCGGCGGAGTTCAGGGACAATGCCGCAACAGCTGCGACGGCTGCCTGAGTCGTTCCGAGAAACATAGGGACCACGATGAAATGCGTGATCAGAATCTGCAGGATGAGCGGGGTTCCGCGGAAGGCATGGATATACCCGCTGGCCGGCCAGCTGAAATACCACCGATCCGACATTTTCCCAAAGCCGATCAACAAGCCCAGAACCGCCCCCAATAGAATCGCCAGCAGGGAAATTCCGATGGTCATGCCGGTTCCCCTGATCAATAAAGGAAGATAATCCCATACGATGCCGAAGTCGAACTTCACAGGCAGCGCCCCTATCTCTACGTTGTCGCATCCTTGGCCATAACGGATGGCAAGAAGATCGTTCCGAAGGCAATTCCGCTGGAACCGCCGCAATCCGATCCCCTCGGGACTCTCCAGCGCGGGAAAGAATGCTTGTCCGCAAAAAAGCAGGAGCAACGCTTCCGCATGCGCATGCCCCGGTCTTTGCCGCGCTTACTTCGTCTTCAGCAGATCCGTCGTATCCGGCTCGACGCCGATCCATTTCTTATACATCGCCTTGTATTCATCGCTCGCGCGCACCTTCTCTACAGCGGCATCGATTTTCGGCTTCAGGCCGCTTCCCTTGGGCAGCATGATTCCATAATACTCCGGCGCAAAATTCGTCTTGTCATAGGCAGCCGCATAATGCTTGTCCGGGTTGTTCTGGACGAAGGCTTGAACGACCGCGAAGTCCGCGACGACCGCGTCCACGCCGCCCTGATCCAGCTCCATCAGCGCCAGCGTATTGCTGTCGAACCGCTTCAGGCTGGTGCTGCTGTCTCCCATGATCCCCTTCATCAGGTCTTCCGCCGTCGTCGCTCCTTGTACCGCGACTTTCTTGTCCTTCAATTCCAGCGCATCCGCAACTTTGGCATTTTCCTTCGTCAGGATCATATTGACCGATTCAAAATAAGGAATGGAAAAGTCGAATGTCTTTTGGCGGTCTTCCGTAATCGAGATGGAGGATATGGCTGCATCAAAAGAGCTCTTCTCTCCCTTGCCCAAATCGGCGAACAACGGATCCCAGCCCGTATTCTGCAGCTCGTAGGAAAGTCCGGCCTCCTTCATGACGGCATCCAGGAAGTCCACATCCAGCCCGACAATCTTATCCTTGTCCATGCTCTCCATCGGGGCGTAGCTCGCATCGGTGGCGATTTTGACCACCTTCGTTTCCCCGCCGGACCCGCTGCTTCCATCTCCCGAAGCCTCGTCCCCCTTATCTCCGCATGCCGTCAATGCCAGGACAAGCACAGCGGCTCCTAGGATCCATGATCGTTTTCCCATCTTTCATCCCCCTTTTGTGTCATATAATATAACACTAATTAGAGAATTGCTAGAATGATTTTCCATTTAAATGCCTTATTTGCTTGTATTTATTAAAAAAGCTGACATCGGCGATAACGCCAATGTCAGCTTTTCGATAACAGCTCTTAAACAGGACGTTCTCCGCGTGCATAAGTCCGTTGCCCTGACTACGGATCCATGCATCCCTTGCTCTTCAGGCTCCGTCGCCGGCGACTCTGCAGCTGTCGAAACGAACCCTCATTCCCCGGTCAAAAACCGGTATCCGATTCCCGGCTCCGTGGCAATATACCGCGGATCTGCGGGATCCTCCTCCAGCTTTTTGCGGAGATGCCCGACGTATATGCGCAAATAATGGCCTTCCGAGGCTAGATTGCTGGAGCCCCACACCTGCTGCAGCAGCTGCTTCTGCGTCATCACCTTGCCGGCATTGGAAGCGAGAGCCTTCAGCAGGTCGTACTCCGTCGGAGTCAGCTTCAGACGGCTGCCCGACAGCTCTACGCTGCGGAGGGCCAGGTCGATGACGAGCTCTCCGAAGCGCAGCACCGGCTCGCCGCCGGATTTGTTGGCGGCATGGCGCAGGGCGACACGCATGCGCGCGACCAGCTCGCCCATGCCGAACGGTTTCGTGACATAATCGTCGGCTCCGGCATCCAGAGCTTCGATCTTGTCTTCCTCGCGGTCTTTGGCCGTCAGCACGATGACCGGCACCGACGACCATTCCCTCAGCCGTCTAAGCACCTCGATTCCCGCCATGTCGGGCAAGCCCAGATCCAGGATGACGAGATCCGGATGGTGCATGGAAGCCTCCAGCATCCCCGACTCTGCCGTGGCGCTTTCATAGATTTCGTATTGATGCGCCTGCAGCGTCACCTTCAGCAGCTTGCGGATTTGCGGCTCGTCGTCAATGATCAGAACCCGCGCTCCTGTTCGTTCGGTTGTCATCTCTAGTCCCTGCTCTCTGTTGCTGGATCTGATGATTCGGACGGCGGCACGCCGGAAGGCATGGACAGCGGCAGCAGCACGGTCACGGCCGCACCCTTGACGCTGCCCGGACCCGCGCTGATGGAACCCCCGTGCATCTCCGCGATGCCCTTGGCGATTGAGAGTCCGAGCCCCGTGCCGGGAATATGGCGGGTCGCTTCCGAGCGGTAGAACTTGTCGAAGATGCGCCGCCCCTCCTCCTCGCTCAATCCGGCGCCTTCGTCCTCGATGCGCAGCGCCAGGCTCCGGTCGCGGACAAAGGCTTCCAGCCGGATGTCGCTGCCGTCGGGAGAATATTTGATGGCATTGCTCACGATATTGGCCAGCATCTGCTCCAGCAAGACGATATCCCCGGGAAGCGGCGGCAGATCTTCGCTGATTCGAAGCCGCACTTTGCGCTGCCCCAATGCTTCCTTCAGCTGGCGGATCACGATTCCGGCCAGCTCGCCGACATCCAGCCATTCCCGCCGCATCTTGATCATGCCGCTCTCCAGCTGCACCATCCCGAGCAGGTTCGTCACAAGCCGGTTCATGCGCAGCGCGCCGTCCCGGATCGTGCCGAGAAGCTCGGCGCGGTCTTCCTCGGAGAACAGCTCGCCGGATTCAAGCAGGCCGGTCGAGGAGCCGATGATGGCCGCCAGCGGGGTTCTCAGCTCATGCGAGACGGAATCCAGCAGCGCCGTGCGCATCCGTTCCGATTCGGCGGTCAGCTGGGCCAGCTTGGCATCCTCTCCGCGCTTGATGCGGGCCAGCGCGCTTCCGGCGAGACCGCTCAAAGCCTCGACCTGCAGGACGACGGCCGGAGATAGGTCCTGCCCGAGGGCATGAATCTCCGCTACGCCGTACGTTTGATCCTCGGCCTTCAGCGGCATGAACCACCCGGAGGAGCCGCCAAGCTTGCCGGTCCCCTGTCCGGCAGGCTCTCCGTGCCGATACACCCAGCGGGCGATCAGCTCGGGATTCTGTCCAAGCGTCTCCTGCCCCCGCTCCGTCCCCTTCATGGAGCCGAGCGGCGGATTCAGCCCGAACGGCCGCAGCTCCCCCTCCTTGTCCGGCACATAAAAATCGGCGGCCAATCCGCAAGCGTCGCGGATATGTCCGCTGAACGCATTGAGCACGGCAGGGACATCGCTGACGTCGGACATCAGCCGGCTCATGACATAGAGCGCTGCCGTGCTGCGCTCCTGCCGCCGGGCCGCCTCGACCTGCCGCTTGAGCCGAGCCGCCAGTCCGGCCGTCATGAGGGCGACGGCAAGATAGACGGCAAAAGAAATCAAATAGCGCAAATCCGCCACCGTAAAGCTCCATACCGGGGGAATGAAGAAGAAGTCGAACGCCAGTATGCCCGCGACGGCCGCAAAAACGGCCGGCCCTCTCCCACCGTATGCAGCGGCGAACAGCACCGGGAACAGAAAGAGCAAGGCAGCGTTCACCGTATCGTAAGCCAAGCCGGGCAAATGAAGGCATACCGACAGCACGCCGATCGACACGGCCACGATTCCATAGGTCACGGCAGCGTTCCGCCTCCGGCCCGCGCCGTCTCTTCCCGCTTCCGCTCCGACGGCCTCGGGAACGTTCTCGCCCTCCGCCGGCCTGCCGCTGACTGACAATCCGCATCTCTCCTTAACGCCGCGCACTCCTGCAGCTTCTATTTGCACCGCGCACCCCTGCAGCTCTGCCTGTTGGCATCCCGCCATCTGCAGCTCTGCCTATTTGCATCCCGCCATCTGCACTGCAGCTCTGCCTATTATATCGCATGTCCCGGCTCATAATCAGCTACGATGAGCACATCCAGATGTCTGGCCGCGCGGAGAAGGCTCCGGACGAGCGAGCCGTTCCTCCATTCCTTGGAGAACGACGGGCTCGGCTGCCCGATGACGAGCTGGGTCGCTTCCGCCTTCCCGGCTTCGGCCACAAGGATAGCGGCAGTCTCGCGAGGCGACCTGCCTTCGTGAACGACGAAATCTCCTCCGAGCAGCATCGTGAGCCTCTCCAGCTCCTCGACCCGCCGAGAGGCGTCCCCTCGAGAGTCCATGCCGTCCCGCACGTAGTGGACATGCCAATCCGCCTTGAGCCGGAAAGCCGTCCGGAAGCCGCGGCGAATAAGCCGTTCCGCTCCCGGGGAAGCGCTGACGCAGACGAAGATGACTTCCTTGCGCCTCCATGGGCCGCGCAGCGAACCGCTGTCGCTCCGCGATTCCAGACGTTCGTCGACATCGTCGGCGAGCTCGCGCAAAGCGAGCTCCCGCAAGGCGATGAGGTTGCCCGTACGGAAAAAATGGTTCAGCGCCTGATCCACCTTGTTCATGGCGTAAATCTTCCCTTCCCGCATCCGCTGCTGCAGCGACCGGGGAGAGACGTCGATCAGCTGGATTTCATCCGCAAGCCGCAGCAGGCGGTCCGGCACCGTTTCCCTCACCCGGATGCCGGTAATCTGCTCCACCGCATCGTTGAGGCTCTCCAGATGCTGGATATTGACCGTCGTCAGCACGGAAATGCCCTCTTCCAGTATCCTCTGCACATCCTCGTAGCGCTTGCGGCTGCGGCTGCCGGGAACATTGGTATGGGCCAGCTCATCCACGAGCACGACCTCCGGCCTCGCGGCGATGATCGCCTCCACGTCCATTTCCTGCAGCAAAGCTCCTTTCATCTCCGAAGCCGCTCGGGCAATGACGGGGAGGCGGCCGAGCTGCGCCTGCGTATCCGGCCGGCCATGCGTCTCCAGCAGGCCGACCCGGACATCGATGCCTTTATCGAGCAGATCGTTGCCCTCTCGAAGCATCGCATACGTCTTGCCTACGCCAGGAGCCGCCCCGATGAACATTTTGAGACGCCCCCTGGCGATTTTGCCGATCTCTTCCTTGACTTCATCTTCCGTCAGCCTTCGATGCGGCTCCTGCCGCTTGCCTTCCCTGGACGCGCCGGTCACGATGCGGCTGCCGTCGCCGGACTCCCGGTCGGCGATGAGATAAAGATCGACGTTCCTCATTTTCTTGAGCAGCGTGCCGAGCACCGAGCCCTTGCTCCACTCTTCCCAGCGGCTCTGCCGTGAATGGCCCATGATGATGCGGGTCACGCCATGAGCGTAGGCGTAGCGGACAAGCTCATCCGCAATTCGTCGCCTCCCCGGACTGGGCAGCTCCTCGAAGGAGCTGCCCAGCTTGGAGGAGAGCTTCAGCATGCTGCGGCGAAAATCGGCCCCCTCCTTGGACAGCGGCTTGCGGGGATCCTGGAAGGTAACGACCGAAAGCGCCCCTCCGAGGCGCTTGGCGATCTGTCCGCCGCGGCGGATATACAGCGAGCCGTTCCAATGATACTGGGTGCTGACAAGAATATGCTCGCCGGCTCCGGAAGGGCCGGACAGCCCCATTCCCCGGCGATAGCGCCGCAGCGATTCGTTCACCTCCTCCGCCACGAAGCGTAGGGCAAGCTCCCTCAGCACGCCGAGATTCCCCTGGCGCAGCAAGGGAGCATCCTTGCCGCTTCTCCGCTTGGCCTCCTCCATCCGGCTCAGCAGAGCCTCGGGCGTCACATCGATCAGCCGGACCTCATCCGCAAGCTCCAGCGTATCGTCGGGAACGGTGCAGCGGACCTCGACGCCGGTCAGCCGCTGCGCCAGCTCCTTGTATCCGTCCAGCTCGTACACGTTGACTGTCGTCATGACGCTGATGCCGCTGGATATCAGCAGGCGGATATCCTCAAGCCTCGTCGGCCGCGGAGCCCCGGGCCGGTTGCGGTGGGCGAGTCCGTCCGCCAGCACCAGGTCCGGCATCCGCTCCACAATGCGGTCGACGTCCAGATCCTGCATGCCCGTGCCGTTCTCCGTCCAGACGAGCGGCGATATTTCCTCCAGCGATCCGATCTGCTCTAGCGTCTCCGGCCACACCGGGGCGGCGAGCGCTCCGATGACGACGTCGACTCCTTTGGCTGCGCGGGCGCAGCCTTCGCGCAGCATATGGTACGTCTTGCCCGCCCCGCTGACCGGCCCGATATAGACCGTCAGCAGGCCGCGCTTCAGCCTGTCGATCGACTCCAGCAATTCCTCCGGCGATTTCCTGCGGTAAGAATCCATGGCCGGCTTACGGAGTCCGCTTGGACAGCTCCAGATTGAGGGCGTTCACGTTGACCCTCGGCTCGCCGAACAGGCCGAGCTGGCGCCCTTTCGTCAGCCGGTCCACCAGCTTCGTCAGCTCGTCCGCCGGAATGCCGCTCGCCTTGCTGATCCGGGGAATCTGGGCTTTCGCCGCCTCCGGAGACAGATCGGGGTCGAAGCCCGATCCGGAGGCGGTCACGAGATCGGCGGGCATCTCGGCAAGACCGGGATTCTGCTTGCGCCAATCGGATGCCTTGGCCAGCGTCTCTTCCACATAGTCCTTCGTGCCGACAGCCCGGTTGGAGCCAGATGACGCGGTCGGATCATACTTGGCCATGGAAGCCCGGGGCTGGAACCGCCCCGGCGATGCCGTCTCCTGCGCGAGCAGCTCCGATCCTGCCGGAACGGAACCGACATGGATCAGGCTGCCTTCAGCCTGCTTCGGGAAGAGAAGCTGGGCGGCTCCGGTCGTCGCGAGCGGATATAGAATTCCGCATAGAACGAGCAGCAGCGCCGATATTCGAAATGCAGTCATAAATGCTTTCATAGGATACAGCTCCTTCTCCTGCTGAAAATGAATGATAACCCGGCGGTCCGATCAAATAAAGCTGGACAGCAGCATGTCGATCAGCTTGATGCCGATGAACGGCACGATGACGCCCCCGACGCCGTAGATAAGGATGTTGCGGGCCAGCATCCGGTCTGCGCTGAGCGCCCGATACTTGACGCCTTTCATCGCGACCGGAATAAGCAGCGGGATGATGACGGCATTGAAGATGAGCGCCGACAGGATGGCCGAGGACGGCGAGCCGAGCCCCATCAGGTTGAGCGAGGACAGCTGCGGCAGCACGGTGATGAACATCGCCGGCAGGATCGCGAAATATTTGGCCAGGTCGTTGGAAATCGAGAACGTCGTCAGCGCGCCGCGGGTGATGAGCAGCTGCTTGCCTATCGATACGACCGAAAGCAGCTTGGTCGGATCGGAATCGAGGTCGATCATATTGGCCGCTTCCTTCGCCGCCATCGTGCCGGAGTTCATCGCCAGGCCGACGTCGGCCTGGGCAAGCGCCGGAGCGTCGTTCGTGCCGTCGCCCGTCATCGCGACCAGCCGTCCTTGCTGCTGCTCGCGGCGGATTGCGGCAATCTTGTCCTCCGGCTTCGCTTCGGCGATATAGTCGTCGATGCCGGCTTCGAGCGCAATGGTGGCCGCCGTCAGAGGATTGTCGCCCGTGCACATGACGGTGCGGATGCCCATCGACCTCAGCTCCGCGAATCTTTCCTTCAGCCCCGGCTTCACCGTATCCTTCAGGTGGATCAAGCCGAGAATGCGGCTGCCGGAGGATACGGCAAGCGGCGTGCCGCCGGACTTCGCGATGACGGCCGCCTTCTCCTCCAGATCGTCGGGAATGAGTCCGCCCGCCTCCGCGACCGCTCTCCGCACGGAATCGACGGCGCCTTTGCGGATGGCCAGCCCGCCTGGCAGCGTAATGCCCGACATCCTCGTTTCGGCCGTAAAGTCCATTACTTCCGCATCGGCGTAATCCCGATCGTCCCAGCTCTCCCCGAGCTTCTGGGCGAGCTCCGCGATGGATCGGCCTTCCGGCGTCTCGTCCCGGACGGAAGCCTGCAGCGAGGCATGTGTAATCTCGCCCGCACTGACGCCCTGCACCGGAATGAATTCCGAGGCCATCCGGTTGCCGTACGTGATCGTGCCCGTTTTGTCCAGGATGAGCGTGTCGATGTCGCCTGCGGCCTCGACCGCCTTGCCCGACATGGCCAGCACGTTGAACTGCGTCACCCGGTCCATGCCGGCGATGCCGATGGCCGAGAGCAAGCCCCCGATCGTGGTCGGGATGAGGCAGACGAGCAGGGCGATCAGAGTGGCGGGATCGAGCTGGATGCCGAGATAATCGGCCATCGGCACCATGGTGACGATGACGATCAGGAAGATCAAGGAGAGAACGGCCAGCAGCGTCGTCAAAGCGAGCTCGTTCGGCGTCTTCTGCCGCTTGGCCCCTTCCACCAGCGCAATCATGCGGTCGAGGAAGGACTCCCCGGGATCCGCCATGATCCGGATGACGATCCAGTCGGAAGCTACCCTCGTTCCGCCCGTTACCGAGGAGAAGTCGCCGCCGGCTTCCTTGATGACCGGAGCCGATTCCCCGTTGATGGCCGATTCGTCGATCGATGCGAGGCCCTCCACGATCTCGCCGTCCGACGGAATGATTTCTCCCGCTTCTACCCGCACGAAATCTCCTTTCCTCAGGGCGGTGGAAGGGACCTGCTTCAGGGAGCCGTCTTTCTGGATCAGCGCCGCCATCGTCTCGCTTTTCGTCCTGCGCAGCGTATCCGCCTGGGCTTTGCCCCGGCCCTCTGCGAGCGCTTCGGCGAAGTTGCCGAACCATACCGTAAAGAACAGGACGAAGAAGACGGCGATATTGTAGCCTCTGCCCGCTTCTCCGGTTCCGAACAGCCCGGGGTCGATGGCCAGCAGCAGGGCGATCACGGTGCCGGCCTCCACGATGAGCATGACCGGATTTTTCGCCATGACGATTGGGTTCAGCTTGATGAGAGCGTCCAGCATCGCCCTTCCCACCATTTGTTTGGACCATGTTTTCTTGCGGCTTTCTTCCATTGCTTGAAGCTCCCTTCCCGTATTCGCGGACGTCATGGCATCGCCAGATGCTCGGCGATCGGCCCGAGGGCCAGAGCCGGCAGGAATGTCAGCGCGCCGATGACGATGATGATCATGATTAGAATGCCTGTGAACAAGCCGGTGTCGGTGCGCAGCGTCCCCATCCCTTGAGGCACGGTTTTCTTGACCGCCAGCGATCCTGCGATGCCGAGCATCGCGATGATGGACACATAGCGGCCGACAAGCATGACGAGGCCGATGCCGACGTTATAGAAGTCTGTATTGGCATTGAGGCCGCCAAAGGCCGACCCGTTGTTCGCGGCTCCGGAAGTAAAGGCGTACAGCACTTCGGACAAGCCGTGCATGCCGGCGTTGCTGATGGAGGCGACCGCCTGCGGCGTCAGCAGCGCAAGCGCGGTCGGGGCCAGGATGATGAACGGATGAACCAGCAAGGCGATGGAAGCCAGCTTGATCTCCTTGCCCTCGATCTTCTTGCCGAGGAATTCGGGCGTCCTGCCGACGAGAAGGCCGCAGATGAACACCGCAAGAATGGCGTACAGCAGGCCGTTCAGGAGGCCGACGCCTTTGCCGCCGAACACGTTGTTCAGCATCATTTCCGCCAGCGGCACGAGTCCGCCGAGCGGCGTCAGCGATTCATGCATGTTGTTGACGCTTCCCGTCGTCGCCGCTGTCGTCACGGCCGTGAACAGCGAGGACTCCGCGATGCCGAACCGGACTTCCTTGCCCTCCATATTGCCGTGGATGCCGGCGGCATCCAGAGCAGGCACGCCGCGATATTCCGACGCCATCACGAGGGCAAGCATCGCCACGAAGATGAAGCTCATGGCGCCGAACACGGCCCAGCCCTGGCGCTTGTTGCGGATCATCAAGCCGAAGGCGTACACGAGCGCGGTCGGCAGAAGCATCATGCTGACGATATGGACCAGGTTGGTCAAAGGCGTAGGGTTCTCGAACGGATGCGCCGCGTTCGTGCCGAACCAGCCGCCTCCATTCGTGCCCAGATGCTTGATGGATTCAAGCGATGCGACGAGTCCTCGAGTGATCGTCTGCCGGCCGCCTTCAAGCGTCGTAGCCGTTATCGCCCCGTAGATTGTCTGCGGAACGCCCTGGAAGACCAGGAACAGCGCTGCCGCGAAGCTCAGCGGAAGAAACACCCGCGTAACGGCGCGGACCAGATCCACGTAGAAGTTGCCCAGCGCGTCGCTCTTGCCCGAGATCCCGCGGATGAACGCGATCGCGACGGCAAATCCCGTCGCCGCCGATGTGAACATCGGGAAGGTGATCGCCGCCATCTGCGAGAAGTAGGACAGCGCATTCTCGCCGCTGTACGATTGCCAGTTCGTATTCGTCATGAACGATACAGCCGTATTGAACGCTTGCGCCGGCGGCATGTTGCCGATCCCGTCGGGATTTAAGGGCAAGTATTTCTGCAGTCTGAGGATGGCGTACATGATGACGAGCATAATAAAGTTGGTGAGGAGCATCGCCTTCAGATAGCCCTTCCACCCCATGTTCTCTTCTTCCTTGATGCCGGCCAGCCGGTACAGCGGCTTCTCCGCCCAGCCGAACCATCTGTCGAGCTTCGTCCTGCCGCTGCCGTAGTCGAACACGGCGACCAGATACGTTCCGACCGGCTTGACCAGCAGCATGATGATCGCAAGCGTAACCGCGACCTGAACCAATCCCATTCCCACGTCTTAGCTCCCCCTTGCGGCATTCATTAAAATTTTTCCGGATAAACCAGAACAAAACCAAGGTAGACCATGCAAATAAAAGCGATGATAGCGAGCACAAGCATGCTTATTCCCTCCTTATGACCTCTCCGCGAAGGAAATCAGACCTCTGAACGCCAGAAACCCGAGCGCCATGAGCAGCAGCAGGGTCCAATCCTGATTGAACATTCTCAACTCTCCCTCTTGGTTCTCATTTCCTCTACCGCATAGGGAAATGGTACTGCGGGCAGCCGTAAAAACGGGGTAAAGATCGACGGCTGCGGCGTAAAAAAGACGTAAAAACTACCAGGAAAACGCAAAAAAGCCGCTCCCGGAGGAGCGGCTTGTCATCTATAGCGATAATCGCCGCTAGCCGAAAGCGGAATCCTTGCCGGATGCCGAGCAGACAGGCAGGCGAAAGTCCAAGGCCTCGCGCAGAGGCCGTAGCTAGCTTCCGCCGTACGCTGCGCGGTCATGAGAGGCAAGTCGCTGTGCGGTCGCGCAGGGCGAGGTTCCGCCGCAAGCGGTGCGGTCATGCGTGGCGATTCGCTGCGCGCTGTGCAACCATGCGAGGCGAGGTTCAGCGGCACTTTGCGGATTCATCCGCAACGAGCTTCTACAGCACGCTGCGGGCGGATACAAAGCGGTCTTTCCACCAGCCGGATGTCAGGCTGTTGACCGTCACCCCGTTGGCGGATGGAGTGTTGTGGATGAAGTTGCCGTCGCCCATGTAGATGCCGACATGGTTGATGACGCCATTGTTCGTACCGACAGTGTCGAAGAAGATAAGATCGCCCTTCTTCAGATTTGCCCTGCTGACGGCGGTTCCTTGGGATTTCTGGGAGCTTGTCCCCCATTTCAGGCTGACTCCGGCTTTGCCGTAGATGAACTGGGTGAAGGAGGAGCAGTCGAAGATCAGCTTGCTCTCATTTCGGACGCCGTAGCTGTACGACACTTTGCCGATGTAGCTTTGCGCCAGCGAAACGACCTGATCGGCTTTCGCGCTTGCTCCGGGCTGTACGCTTCCGCCGCCCCCTCCTGCTGCAGGTCCGGAGTATGTGGTGTACTGGCTTCCGGAGGAAATATAACCGCTCTCTCCTTTAGCGGTCAAGACATGCAGCCAGTAGCTGTTGGCTTGTCCGACAACATGGACCGCTTCGCCTTTTTTCAGCATGCGGATTTTGGCGGCGGAGACGCTTGGCTGAGTGCGCATATTGACGCCATATGTAATGGTGGTTTCATAAGAAGATGATGCCGCAGCTGCCGGGGTCGGCGGGACGTAAACGGCTCCAATAGCGGTGAAGGCGACGGCGGCGCATAGACTCGTTCCAATCAGCTTGCGGTTGAACCAATTATTGCTCATGTTGGTGAAAACCTCCTAGGGTTGTTGGTCTCAACCAACTGTAGCAGATTATAAACGGCCTAAGATTTTCCACGAAGAGCGGAAATCCAGGAAGGACATGCCTTTCAAGGCCTTTCTTAGAAATAAATGAGAATTATCTCATCAAAATCAGCCCTTCCCGAATCAACGAAGGACTCGTTAAGGGGCAGTAAATAGAGCCCTGCAAAAGGCAGCGAGGGCACTAAAAAAAGCATCCGTTTCCCCGGATGCTTCTGCTCGCATGAATCAGCCTTTTACCGCAGCCGTTACGCCGGCATCGGGAACCATTCCATGCGACGAACGGAAATACTCCCGATTATGCAGCATGCTCGGATGATCCGGATGAAAGGCGAGCGCATGTTCATTATGCTCGAATGCCTCCCTGAACCTTCCCAGCCGGTCAAGGCAAAGGCACATTTGCAGATGGGGATACCAGGTTGACGCGGTGCGATTGATTATTCCCATCGTAACGGGGGGCTCCAAGGCGACAGCAAGCCCGTACCAATAAAGGGCAGCCTCGTACTGTTCCCTCTCAAACAAGCCGTTGCCGATCGCACAGCTGGATTCCGGCCGAGGCTTGTCGTAACAGAGCGATCTCAGCGCAGCTTGCAGCTGCAGATCCTTGTGCCCCATCTGTCCATAACAGTCCGCCAGCTTCAGGCATGCCTGAATGTTGTCCTCGATCCACCCCTGTCCCGTTCGAAGCATCTGCTCATAGTAGAGCGCCGCCTCGTCGTAGAACGCGTGATCCTTCAATTCATTGGCAAAGTAATAGAGATCCCTGATGGAAAAATCTTCGCCAGCCTGCTGCCGGTTGCGATAAATGCGCAAATTGCGGTCCGAGTATTCCTTTTCCTTCCCATGCGAGACACAGACATCGCTGTCCAACGCTTTTCCCCATGCTTCCAAATATTCGTGGACAGGCCCGATCCATTTGAACCCCCGGTCCCTGCGCACCAGACGGTTGCGCCGAAGGCTCGATACGGCGTTGCCTGCGGAATCGTAAGCCAGATTATAGGGCATGGTCACCCGTTCATAGGATGGGTCCAGCGTTTTTTTCAAGCGCAGCAGCCCCTGCCTGTCTTCTTCCCGGAGCCAGTCATCCGCATCCAGCCATAGAATATAATCCATGCCGGCTTGTGAAAACGAGAAATTGCGCGCGGCCGCGAAATCGTCGATCCACTCGAAATCAACGATTCGGCATTGTTCGTACGCGGCCGCAATCTCTTTCGTTCTGTCGACGGAACCCGTATCCGCGATGATGATTTCGTCCACGATGTCCTTGACGCCGTCCAGAACTCTCCCGAGAGTCTCCTCTTCGTCCCGAACGATCATGCACAGGCTGATTGTGATCATGCCATCCCCTTCCCTCTCCCTGGAATGGAATTTCCCCAAGCTTCCTCCAGTAAATCTATTCGCATCCAGGAAAAATCATCACCATGCCTGTCATCCGATAACCTTTTTGGGCTGCTGTGCATAGAGTAGAACAAGGCTGATCCACGAACAAGCCTGTCTGCATAACTGGAGAGGAGGCGTCTGGTTGCGGGATTCCGATGAAAAGGACAAATGGATCGATGAACTCGCCCGATTGCTGTCGGAGGTATCAATCGAGGAGCTTCGATCGAGCCGATATTTGGACCGTCAAGGAAAACAACTCGATCAGGTATTGAAAAATCCCTCCTCGTCTCTTCAAGACATTCTAGCCGCCAATGACCATTTGAAAGCAGACTTGCAGAAGCTGGCTTTCAGGGATATGCACTTGCAATACAAGCTCGATATTTTGTTGGAAGCATTAAATTCCCCGGATGAATCCCTCCTGCACCTTCATTCCGCGCATCTGATCAAAGGTTTGCCGGGACCGACAGGACCGGCGGGGCCGATGGGACCGGCGGGGCCGATGGGGCCGATGGGACCGGCGGGGCCGATGGGACCAGCGGGGCCGATGGGACCGGCAGGCGTTACAGGAGTGACTGGAGCTGACGGTCTGACAGGAGTCACCGGAGATCCGGGTGTCACTGGCGCGACGGGGGTTACTGGGGATCCAGGCGT
>NZ_BIMD01000006.1 GCF_004000905.1 Paenibacillus humicus NBRC 102415 | reverse complement strand
CTACCGGCAGCGATGTTTGGACGGGAGGTATATTTGTGCTTATGCTAGGGTCGGCGTGATCTCCTCAAGCGGAAGGGCCCATTTTCACGCCCATTTCTCTCGGAGTCCAGCCATAACCGGAACGGCAGGCATAGGATATCGCAGTCTACCGAAGGGAGAAATGACAAATGTCTTATGGAGTCGTCGGCGGAGAAGGCGTAGGCTGCGGTTACGGCGGATTTGGAATGAGCACGGCAGCAATCCTGGTCCTCTTCATTCTGCTCGTCATCATTACGCGCGCGTTCCTTTGCTAGTACTAGTACGGAATGTCATTTTCTAAGGCAAAAGAGGACCCCCGCGGGTCCTCTTTTTTGATTCCTTTCTACGCCGAGACTTGAAGGCTCTAACGAACGTGGATATCCACGCCGTATGCATGCAGGCCCAGCTTGCGTGCGACCGACTGCGAAGCGAAGTTGTCCCATGAGGTGCTGTAAAATGGCAGCATGCCGTCTGCCTGCAGCGCCTGGGCCCAGGCTTCCGCGCACCGGATCGCGAGCCCCCGGCCTCGATGGCCCGGCAGCGTCTCCAGTCCGGCCTCCGCTCCAAGGAGGCCTTTTCTTGCGCTGAAGCAGACCGACACGGCCAGCCCGTCTTCGACAACGGCAAAAACCGGTTGGCGTTCCTCCAGTCCTTCGGCCAAGCCCGGAAATCCGGAATCAAGCAGGCTCCTGTTCTCGCTCGTAATGCGGATGGCTCCGCCCGCTGCCTGAACAGGATTCCTGAACAGATAAGCCGGCCCCATCCAGATCGACGTCAACTCCCGGATCCCATTCCATCTCCGAATCAGTTCTCCAAGCCCCAGCCCTGGCCGGCCTTTCCCGAAATCACGGTCAAAAGCCTCCCGCTGATCATCCGGGAAATCCTCGCCGAAGCGGACGACGTCTCCCTCCGCCGTTCTGCCGAGGAAAATAAGCGGCGCCGCCGAACCGGACGGCTCATTGACCGCGGTCATCGTTCCCCGTTCATCCGTCTTGAACAAGATCTCCGCTTGAATCGTCATCCGCTCATAATCGCCGATCCTATCCGCACTTCTTCCCCTCATCGTCCCGCAACCCCCCTTCTTCAAGCGCGCATCTATCCTCCTGCGTCTGCGGCTGATTGAATTCTGGCGGCCAGCGCCTCCGGCGTCAGCTCCGAATCCGGCCGCAGCAGCTCCTGAATGCCGGCGTACATCGCCTCGGTAACGCCCGCGGGCAGCCGCACATCGAATACCGGCGTCAGGCGGACCTGCCGCATCAAGGACAGATATTCCCGGAACAGCGGCGTCGAAGCGCTCTCGTCGTATTCGTTCGGATACGAGCCGGACAAGTCGCCGCTCTCGGCGGCCCGATTGGCCTGTTCCGAGCCGGTGAGCAGCTTCACAAGCTCCAATGCGGCTTCAAGACGGTCCCCGCTCAGGCCGGCCTTGAAGGCAAGTCCCCAGCCGGAACCGCCGGATACCGCAAGGCCGGCTCCTTCCTGCCCGGCCCGTACGGCGGGCAGCAGCGCCAGCTTGGTCTCAGCTGCTATGGCCGGAGGCGCATCTGCGGCGAACGAGGATACGGCCCAGCCTCCCTCCAGCACGACCGCCGCTTTGCCCTGATAGTACAGCTCCCGCTGCTGCACGTTGTCGAGCGTTCCCCGGTCGGCGTTAAGCAGCCCTTGATCGGCCAAGCTGCGAACGGCGCGAAGCGCCTCCACGAACGGGGCGTCCGTGTATGCGGCGGTTCCGGCTACGGCATCATTGATCCAGGCTTCCCCGACATAGCGCTCCGCCAGCGTGCTGAACAGGCACGAGCCTCCTACCCAGGCATCCCTGTTGCCGAACGAAATCGGTGTATAGCCGCGCTTCTTGATCGTTTCCAGCGCCTGGAGGAGCTCCTCCCAGCTTCCCGGGAAATGCTCGTAGCCCGCTTCCCGAAACATGCGGCTGTTGTAGAATACGAGCGAGGTCGCCGTAATCTGCATCGGGACAGCTGCCCGCCTGCCGCCGAAGGTGAAGTCGTCGAAGGCCTCGGGCCTGAATCCTCCGCCCCAGGAAGGATCGGCCGCCAGAAAGTCGTCCACCGGCTGGATCAAGCCGTTGCCGAGCAGCATCCGGGCATCCGAGCCGAGAACCATGAAGACGTCGGGCAGCGCGTTGCCGGCTGCGAGCGTCTTGATTTTCAGCTTCAAGGCGTTGTTGTCCAGCACATCCTCCTTCAGCTCTAGGCCGGGATGCTCCCGGCGGAACTGGTCCACCAGCTCGCGATGGACGACATCGACGGCTGCCGTAGAGGTGGGCAGCCAGGAATCCGTGAGCGCGATCCGCAGCGGCTCGCCCGTCCCGGCAGCAGGGGCTGCAGACGGCAGCGGCAACGGACCGCTCCTGCAGCCGGCGGCGGCCGGTATGAGAACCGCAAGCAGCAGCGCCGCCGCAATCCGCTTGAGCATGAACGACTCTCCCCCTGCCTTCTGGCGGCTATCGATTGCGGTAATCCCGAGGGGACATCCCCGCATGCTTCTTGAACATCAGCGAGAAGTACTTATAATCCTGGTAGCCGACCTTGCAGGCGATGTCCGCCGTCCTCAGTCGGCTGTCCCGCAGCATCCGCTGCGCTTCCTCCATCCGATGCCTCGTCAGCCACTTGATGAAGGTCGTTCCCGTCTCTTCCTTGAACACCTTGCTTAGATGAGCTGCCGTCACTCCCGCATGGTCGGCCGCTTCCGCCAATCCGATCGGCTTGTCGCCGTTCTCGGCGGCGAAGCGGATGACTTCCTTGACGAGGCGGCTCGCGGCGCAAGGCTTGCGGACAGTCTCCTCCGCGCAAGTTTGCTGATCCCCCTCGCTTGCAAGTGCAGCCTGCGCATCTTCCGGCTGCCGAGCTTCCGGATGGGAGCTCTTATACACCGCGACTCCTCCCCCGGCGGCAGCAGCCTTCTGGCGAAGGGCAGCCAGCGCTTCAACGAAACCTCGTCCCGCGTCCTCAAGACCGCAGACCGGCAGAGAGGCGCCAACCGCAATGGAAACGCCCAGACAAGCATGGACATTTGCCGCGACCCGTTCCAATGCATCCAAAGAAAGCTTCCCGCTCGGCATAGGGAGGATTCCTGCGAGCCTGCCAGGGCGGATCGCCGTTATGCAGACCGGGCTTCCCGGGGCTGCGGCGAGCGTTTCCTCGGCGATGTTCAGCAAGGCATATCCGTAAGCGTCCAGCTCCGAGGGAGTGAGACGTTCCTGCAGCTGCCGGTAGCCGTCCACTTCGGCCGCGAATACGGTATAGGGAGGCCCTCCCAGCTCCATGCCCAGCAGCCGCGCCTGCTCGAGAAGCTCCTGCCGGCCGATCCTGCCTTCCAGCATCCCCGCGACCAGCCTCGACTTAAGCAGAGGAGCGCTCGCCCGGAGCAGCTGTCCCCTGAGCTGCTCTCCCTGCCGCCGGAGCCTGCGCTCCTTCTCCTCGTCGCGCAGTCCCGATACGGTCTCCACCAGATTGTCGGCCAGCACCGGCTTGAGCAGGTAATGCCGGATGCCGAGCGCCATCGCCTCCTTGGCGCAGGCAAAGTCTTCATAACCGCTCAGCAGCACCATTTCCACGTCCGGATACTGCTGCTTGACGGTGCGCGCCAGCTCGATGCCCGACATGACCGGCATCCGGATATCCGAGAGGATGAGGTCGACCGGCTCCTCCCGCAGCTTCTCCAGAGCTTCCGCGCCGTCGCGCGCCTCGGAGGCGATTACGACGCCGTAACGCTGCCAATCGATGGACATCCGTATTCCTTTGCGCACCATCTTCTCATCGTCAACCAGCATGACCTTGAACATGGACAGCCTCCCCCTCTGTGCATGGCTGGCGCACGGTAACGACTGTGCCTTTCCCCGGAATGCTCCGGAAATCGATTCCATAGCCGGTGCCGTAGTTCAGCCGGATCCGATCGCGGATATTCGTCAAGCCAAGCCCTCCCTCCTTCCCGTTTCCCTTGCCGGACTCGCATGCTTCCAGCCGAGAGAGAATCTCCTGCTCATCCGCTCCGGCCCCGTCATCGGCGACCTCATAGAGAAGATCGGCTCCCTGGCGGTAGATCCGCAGCCGGATCCTGCCCTCCCCGCCTCCCGGCTCGATGCCGTGGCGGACCGCATTTTCCACGAGAGGCTGCAGCACGATTTTCGTCACCTTGCAGGAAAGGACGGACGGATCGATCTCTTCCAGAAACCGGATTCCGCCGTCATGCCGCTTCTGCTGGATCGCCATGTAATGGCGGATATGCTCGACTTCCTTCTCGACGGTCGTGAAGCGGCTGCCGCTGTTCAGGCCGATCCGGAACAGCTGGGACAGGGAATTGATCATGAGCGACGTCTCGAAGGCGCGCTCCATCCGGCACATCCAATAGATCATGTCCAGCGTATTGTAGAGGAAATGGGGATTGATCTGCTCCTCGAGCGCCTTCAGCTCGGCATCCTTCTGCTTCATCCGCGACACATGGACCTCGTTGATCAACTCATCCAGCTTGCGCGACATCCGGTTGAATCCATGCGACAGCAGCGCGATCTCGTCGCTGCCCTTCACCTCCATCTGCCCGCCGAAGTTTTCTCGCTCCACATGGCGCATAAGCTCCCGGATTTTCTTCAGCGGCTTCAACACCTTGGATCCGAAGATGAGGATGAAGGCCAGGCATACGGCCAGGCTGGCCAGCATGGAGGCGTAAGCGAAGCGCCGGATCACCGCTGCAGGCTCCGCTATTTGCCGCAGCGGCGTCAATTCCACGATATGCCAGTCCGGACGGCTCATCCGGTCGTATACCGCCAAATAGCTCTCTCCGTCCAGCTCTGCGACGTACTGCCCTTCGCTTGCGGAGCCGAGCCCTCCTGGCGGCAGCGGCGGAGGACTGCTGCCTCCATCCGGATGAAACTCCTCCGAGGTGAGCACGATCCGGCTTCCGTCCAGCAAATAAAACGGACTCTCTCCCGGCATGCTGCTGCGGTACAGCTCCAGGATGCTGCTTTGCGGAATATTGATCTTAAGCACGCCCAGCGAGCGGCCGACATCGTTGATATCCCGGATGTCTCGGATCATCGTGATGACCTTGATTTCCTTGTTCTGGACGTAGACGCTGTCGGGATACCAGCTGTCGCCTCCTTTCCGTTCCTTGGCGCGAAGCAGGCGGTCGGGAGGGATGGCGTTGAGCGCGCCCCTGGTGTCAATGCCCTTTTCGGCGAGATCCTGCAAATAAATCGAAAACAGATAAGGTTTGTTGAAGGCTTGCTCGTTGCAGATGGACAGGATGCGCGAGAGCTGTTTTTGCCTGGCGGCAGGATCCTTCGAGGACAGATAAGCGGACACATCCCGATTCTGGATGAGATTCAGGGAAATGGTATTGACGTCGTTCATCATCATGTCGAGATGGCTGGAGACGGCACGCGCGCTTTCCAGCTTCAGCTGGGCGACCTGGTTCTGAATGAGCTTCGTCGATTCGAAGGTCGAGAAACCGCTTACAATTACAAGCGGAATGACGGCCACCGCCACGGCGAACAGCAGAACTTTGGATCTGAGGCTGAAAAACCGTCTGCTTCCCATCGTCTCACCGCCCGAAGCTGGAATTGGATGGCAGAGCTTGATCTCGGTTGTGCTTTTATCATACGACATCGCCCTCCGGACGCCAAGCGAACAGGTGATTGCTTCGGCTGCGGCTGCCCGAGCGGCCGTTCGTCGGATGCCCGCGGCATGCCGGCAAGACAAAAAAAGCCGGTCCGGATGCAATCCGGAGCCGGCTGGACGACCTAGTCCATGCTCTCTTCCTCTGCGGACGGTGTCGTCCATAGAACCGGCTTGGCCGCGGCTCCGGCTGCTTGCGCGGCAAGCACGGCAAGCTCCACCTTGCCGAGCGCGATGCGGTAGTCGGCCGTCATCTCGAATGGATGCGGCAGCGGCAAGCCGCGGAAATACGGCAGGACGGAAGCGGTGCCCGCAAACCAGTCCCCCGGCTCCGGATCATCGACGGGACGGTCCGACCAGGCCGCTTGGAGCGGCGGGCTGTAGAGGGGCTCCGCGCCGTCGCGCAGCCGTCCGCCGGAGAGGCGTTCCCGGTAGGCGGCGGTTGGCGGGGAGCGTCGTACAGATGCGTACATCGCAGGGGCGTAGTCGCTCCGCGACCCGGTATGGCGGGTTTTCTTGGCGAACTCAAGGACGCCCTCCGCCACCCCGGGAACTCCGAACAGCAGCGCGTACAGCCGCTTGCCGAACTCGATCCGCTCCTTGAGATCGGAGAAGTCCTCGAGAATAAGCCCTGCGAGCAGCGGTTCTCCGCTCTCGTCCCGGCCGTAAGGAAACACGACCTGGTTCAGCTGCAGCACCGACTGCATGCCGAAGTAGAATGTGCCCAGCACCTTGCGCCGATAGTAGGCGTTCTGGACGACCCGGCTCTCGATGAAGTTCTGCTCGTTCACGATCAGACCGATCGTCAGCGGCACCGCATCGCCCGTGCGGAGGAACTGCTGCCAGACAGGCCGCATGAAGGCCGACACTCCGAGCGCCGGCAGCAGATGCAGCAGGCTGCGCCCGCTTCGCCTGCTCTCCTCGTAGAGAAGCAGCTGGGCATAAGCGTCATGGAAAATAAGCGCATTGGCTCTCTCCAGCATTCCGAAGCATGCCCTTCGCTTGGCGGTGTCGAGCAGCCTGGGCAGCCATTCGGCCTGCAGATCGGTCATGTTCCAGCCGCCGTTGCGGCTCACCATATGGGCCAGCAGCGCCCAGTGAACCTCCGGGCGCCGCAGATAGAACTGGCGGTAGGCTTCCGTCCGCGTCAAGTTGTTGCGGTTCATCCGCGCGGTCTCGGCACGGATGCGCTGCAGAAGCGCGGCATCGCCGGCAGGACCGGCTGCTTGGGGCGGCGTTCCCGGCGCGGCCGCAGCTTCGATCGCCCATGCCGGATCGGGCGACGGCAGGGCGGCTTGCTTGCCGGAGACGGCATGTGGGTGCGCCAGCCAGCCCGGGGCGGGAAAGGAGGCTTTCTTGGCGGCAGTCCGCTCCAGCTTCTGCCATGCGGCACGGAGCTCCGCGACCGACGGAGCGGTCAGCGTCAGCGGAGCGGCCCGCTCCGCCAGCTCGCGGGAAGCCCGGCGGCTGCGCCGTTTGGCGGCCGCATAGGCTGCCGCCGCCAGAGGCAGCGCCGCCGGCAGCAGGAGCAGCCTGAGCAGCGGATGCCTGCGGGGGGCTGGAGCGCTTTTGACTTCAGACGCGGCTTCCATGCCGCCATCCGCCCCCCCTCCGTCCCCCGTTTCCCGGATATCGGCGACATCGTCCTGCTTTCCGGGCCGATGCCGTTGTCCGTTCTCGTTTCCGGCCTTGCTTTCCTTCATATGCCCGTCTTCCTCCCGCACCGAATCTCTCTGTTCCCAGTATAGTCGGAAAGCTATCTGCTTAATCCTCGAACAACCGTTCATCGGCGACAGGCCGGAGACGGGCGGCGGAAGCTTGATGCCGGGCCCAACGCTCCCGCTGATGCGATTTGCCGAAAGCCGGCAGACATACTATGCTAAAGGAAGCTGCAGCGCTGCGAACAGCCTGCTTTCGAAGCCATTCCATTTTCGAGGAGGGACAACCATGTGCGGACGTTATACGCTGACCGTCACGCTCGAAGAGCTCATGCTCCGATTTTTGATCGGGGAAACGACGATCCCGCAGCTGGAGCCCCGCTACAACGTCGCCCCAGGCCAGATGGTCATGGCCGTCGTCAGCGACGGCAAGCGCAACCGGCTGGGCGAGCTGAAGTGGGGACTGGTCCCGCCTTGGGCCGACGATCCGAAGATCGGCAGCCGCATGCTCAACGCCAGAGCCGAAACGGCCGCCGCCAAACCGGCGTTCCGGGATGCGCTTCGCCGCAAGCGCTGCCTCATTCCTGCCGACGGCTTCTACGAGTGGCAGCGCACGGAATCGGGCAAGCAGCCGATGCGAATTACGCTCCGCAGCCGGGAGCCCTTTGCCATGGCCGGCCTCTATGAGACGTGGGTGTCGCCGGCCGGCGAACGATTGTCCACCTGTACGGTGCTTACGACGTCTCCGAACGGGCTGATGGCCTCCATTCACGACCGGATGCCGGTCATCCTCCGGCGGGAGGACGAGCCTCTGTGGCTTGACCGCGGCGTCCAGGATGCGGCCCGCCTGTCGCCGCTGCTCGTCCCCTATCCGGAGGAAGAGATGGCCGCCTATCCGGTCGGCGCGGGCGTCGGCAGCGTCAAAAACGACACGCGCGACTGCATCGAGCCGCTGGTGGATTGAACTCGAAAAGCCTTTCGGACATCCGAAAGGCTTTTCGCTTTTCGAGAGCTTCCATGACAGCTCTCAAGGATACTCCCCGGCTGCCGGCTCCGTCAGCCGCCCTTCACCTTCCGTTGCTGCCCGCCGCAGCGTCATGCCGGCTTGGCTGCCGCGAGCACGAATCGATGGCAGGTGACATCCAGCCAGCCCCGCCTTTCGATTTCATCATGGATCTCTTTCAGCGCATCGCGGTGCGTGGATGGAGAGAAGCCAACGACCTGCCATTCGATTATAGTCAAATAGCAGACGACAGCCCCGATATCGTAAAATCGGGTGTGCGTGAGAACCTCGTCCTGCCAGATCAGCTGCAAGCCCGCCGCTTCCAGCTCGCCGCGTGTCCGGTCCAGCGTCCAGTCCGCGTGGGCCGGCGGCGCCTGCCCGAGGCGCTCGTTGAACTCGCGGTCGTTGCTGCCGCCTACCTGTTGGGTGATGAATATGCCTCCGGGCTTCAACAAGCGATGGAGCTCGGCAGCGCAGTACGACTCATGCCGGTTGATGATCAAGTCGAACGATTCATCTCCATAGGGGAGGTCCTCGTCGCTCTCGATGCAGGCCACTTGCACGCCTTCCTCTTCCAGCCGCCGGCGCGCGACCTCCACATTGGGCAGATGGCCTTCCGTCGCCCGGGTATCGGGAGGCAGCGGCTTCAGCCGCTGCAGGAACTCCCCTCCGCCCGTGCCCATGTCGAGCATGGAGGAAGCGGCTCTTTTATAAGGCTCCAGCAGATTGCGGTAACTCCATGGAAGAGGATATTCGATCATGCGGCCGGTTGCGGTCAAATATCCGAAGTCCCAGCCTGAGAAGGCTTCGCCGGAATCTTGCAGGCTTTCGTCGAAGTCCATCCTCAGCCTGCCGCCGAATCGGGCTTCCTCCCTGCTGCCGGTCATGCCTCCACCCATCGCTTGAAAATCATCACAATTCCCGTCGAAGCGCCCTCGTAACGGCTCGTATCGAAGGATGAGGCCAGCTCCCACCCTTCGGCTCCAAGCAGGTTCAGCCGTCCGTCGAGATCTTCGATGTTGATTTTCGTGCCTGTCCAGCCTCCGAATTGATGCTTGAGCGTTTTATATTCCCAGCGTCCCATTTTCATCATCCTTTCGATCGTCAATGATGTGTCAGCAGCTTCCTCATACGAACGGCCGCGATCGGCGTTCCATCCGGTCCCTCCATCCTGCGGATGTCCCAAGGCATCCAGCCTGCGCCGGCAAAGAACAACAGAGCCTTGCCATTCGGACCGTGGCAGGTCAGATGAAGCTCCCGCACCCGCTCCGCGGCTGCCGCTTCCATCGCTTCCAGGAGAGCTGCGGCGGCTCCCTTGCCGCGGTAATCCGGACTGACGATGACATTGCCGAGCCAGAGCTTGCCTTCCGACTCGTACAGATTCGCATATGCGGCAGGCGTCCCGTCCGCGGCTTCGGTCAGCAGCGTCGGATGGATGTCTTCAGCCGCAGCCGCCTCCAGCTCGTCGGCACGCAATGGATATCCGCCCTTAGGGAACATATAAAACGCCTCGCTGCGGCTCGCCGGCCATGCGGAAACAACGGAGAAGTCCCCGCTGTCCGCCTTCCTCGGGACATAACGGCGGAGCGTGCAGTCGAAGCGTTCCACACCAGGATATTTCTCTCCCAGGCTGCGGATATCGAAGCCGAGCTTCCGGTAAAATTCAACCGCATCGGCGTCGGTCTCGGCCCGCAAAACGCCATTCCTCGCCGCCTGCAGACAGCGGGATACCAGCCGCCTGCCCGCCCCGCCTCCCCTCAGCTCCGGACTCACCGCAAGATGCAGCAGCACGGCGTCGCGATGGGAAGGCGCCCGATAACCGGCAATGCCGATCAGCCTGCCGCCCTCGCCGAGGCCGGCCAAGTGAAGCTCCCGATCCTCGCGGTACTGCTGCAGGACACGATGCGGCCTCTCCGCGTCGCCTCCTGCGTACATGCACTGGGCCAGGAGCCGGGCGGGCTCATCGACATCCGGCAGTCCCAGTGGATCCATCCATTCATGCAGAGATCCGCTCACGGCATCTTCTCCTCTCCAAACAAGCGCTCATAGGACCATAGTCGATGTCCGCTACTCGTTCTCCGTCTCTTCTATTCGGCTTAGAGCGGCTTCTTCCTTCGGGACAAGACGGATAAAGCCGATTTTGGTATGCTGTAGAAAGATGCTTCAACTGAGAAAGGCGGCCTCGACAACGATGCTGAATTCGATCGAACTGCGCAGCGCCGTGCCTGCGGATGCCTCGTCCCTGGCGGAATTGCTGCTGGAGCTGACCGGGACGGATACCGATCCGGCGGCTCTGGCGGAGCGGCTGGACCGCATGGCCGGCAACGACAGCATCCGGGTAGCCGTTGCCTCCGACGGAGAGCGGCTCGTCGGCACGGCGATGGGCATCCTCTGCCCCGATCTCGTCTGCGGCCTCCGCCCCTATTTGCTGATCGAGAACGTCGTTGTATCGGCCCATTGCCGGGGAGGCGGCGTCGGAAGAAAGCTGATGGCGGATCTGGAAAGCTTCGCCAACGCGCATCAATGCACGTACATGATTCTCGTATCCGGCGCCCACCGCAGCGAAGCGCATGCCTTCTATGAATCGGTCGGATTCCGCCGCGAAGCCGGCTTCAAGAAGAAGCTGCGTCCGCTTGCCTGATGCAGGCTTGCGGCAGAAGCGGCCTTGACCGCCTTCCCTGCAGGCAGACAAGGCAAAAGAAAAGGCAGAAGCCCGCCTCTTCCGGCGGGCTTCTGTTCGTTGTTGAGCGTTCCGCATTCAGAGTCCGGCTCCGCTCTCAAGCCGAATGGCCTGCCGCTGCCTGTGCTTGCGGCAGTTGCGCTCCAATATCTTTCTTTTCTTTTCCGCACATGAAAAGAAAGTTACGCCTTCACCGCATTCAGCCAGGCCTCGGCGATCAGCGCGTTGCCCGCCGGGGAAGGATGGACGCCGTCCGGGGCCCAGTATTCCGGTCCTGTCGCGGCCGCCGCTTGGGCGAACAGGCCGTCGAGCGGTACATAAAGGGCCTTGTATTCTCCTGCAAGCTCGCGCACGGCCTGGATCTTAGGATCCAGATCCTCGCGCCACGCCTTCTGTCCCTCATTTACCGGCAGCACGAACGGCTCCACCAGAATGAGCTTCGGAGCGTTCTTCTCCAGCGCTCGTTCCAGGATGGAACGATACGTGTCCCGGTATTCTTCCGCGCTCAGCGGCACGCCGCTGTCGAAGCGTCTCCAAGTATCGTTGATGCCGATATAGACCGACAGCCAGGACGGGCGCAGCTCCAGGCAGTCCTCCTCCCACCGGCCGGCGAGGTCGACGACGCGATCTCCCCCGACGCCTCTGTTGAGGAACTTCACGTCCTTGGTCGGGTGCTTTCTTCCGAACTGCGCTGCTGCCATCAGAGCATAACCGGAACCGAGGCTGTCTCCCTGGCTGCGGTCGCGTCCGGCGTCGGTAATGCTGTCGCCCTGAAACAAAACGACGGCTCCATCTTCAATATATGTCATGTATGTACACCTCCACCGCCCATTATACACCTTGACGCGCAATATGGAGACGCATTCATAGGTTGACCATCAAGATGAAAATCAAATCAAAAGGCGGCCCCCGGAACCGAAGCCGCCCTTCTATCCATCCTTGTGCCAATGCAGCGTCCAGCCCTAGAGGAGCGCCGGCTCAGCCCTGCGCGAGCCCGAGCAGATGGACCAGGCCGAAACCGATCGCCGTCAGCAGCACCGAGCCGGCAAGCCCCGCCGCGAAGGCCTTTGGTCCAAGCCGCCTGAACATCTTGACGTCTACGCCCAGTCCGAGCCCCGCCATCGCCATGGCGATCAGCAGGTAAGCCGCCGTGACAAGAGCGGAAGCGGCTTCCTCCGGAACCAATCCTGTCGTATGGATGGCGCTGACGGCCAGAAATCCGAAAATAAACCATGGTATCGCAACGGGCGTTTTTGTCGCCGTTCCGTCTATGCCGCTCTTGCGGCTTTTCCTGGCCGACCACATGCCGAGCAGCAGCGCGACCGGAACCAGCATCGCCACGCGGGCAAGCTTGACGACGACAGCCATGTCGACCGCCTCGCGTCCGCCCGGAGCTGCAGCGGCCAGCACATGGGCGACCTCGTGCAGCGTCGAGCCGGAGAAGATTCCGTATCCTGAAGCGCTCATTCCAAGCACCGGATAGAGCAGCGTGTAGAGCAGCGTAAAGATGGTGCCGAGAATTGCGACGACGGCTGCAGCCGCAGCCGTCTCCTCCTCCTTGGCCTTGAGCTGCGGCGATATGGCCGCGACTGCCGCCGCGCCGCAGATAGCGGTTCCGCAGGCGGTGAGCAGTCCCAGATTCCGGCTCGTGCCCAGACGTGAAGCGATCCAGGCTACGAATGGAATCGTCACCGCGATATGGATGATGTCGATCGCGAGCACCCGGGGGCCGGCCGACACGATGTCGCCGAGATTCAGCCTCATGCCGAGCAGGACGATGCCCGCCCGCAGCAGCGTCTTCGAGGCGAACGAGATGCCCGCCCCTGCCGCCGCCGGCACTCCTCCCGCAAAATGCCGGTAGGCCATGCCAAGCACGATAGCCAGCACCAGCGGACCGAATACCTGGAATCCCGGCAGCTCGGCGATCATTTTCGCCGCAGCCGCCAGCGTAGCCGTCAGGAAAAGCCCGAAGGCGAACCCCTTGTTTCCGGGCAGCTGCTTGAATGCCGCCTGTATCTGTACCTGAACCTGTGTCAAACCGTTCACCTTCCGTCCTGTTGTTGACTTCACTATAGGACAGTCGGGGAGAGATGTGAAATTCAGATCCTCTATGCCAGTCATCAGGAATGCTTATGCGAGCTCTTCAAGCACAAAAAAACGCTGAATGCCGGGTGTTCCGCCCGAAATTCAACGCTTTTCCCTTGCCGCTGCCGGCCAAAATGCGCTCGTGTCTATATTCCCAACGCCCAAGCGGCATCCATGCAATGACGGAGCGGATTGCCGGAAGGTACGGGCGCTTCGTCCCGATCAGCGAAACATTCCCCATAGCTTGATGAGGTGGAACGTATTGTTCGGATCGATCTTGAGGCTCAGCACGAACTGCACCAGCTGCTCCTCCTGAGTATCCGTCAGCTTTTCCTGCAGGATGCTGGCACCGTTGCGGACCAGCTTTTTCACTTTGGCGCGGTCGGCCAGATCGTACTTCGTAATTCCGTTCACAAGCAGCTTGATGCGATCCTTCACTGCCGGATTTTTCAGCTTCAGCTTGACTCGTTCCACGAATTCGGGCCGTATCCCGTACTTTACGTAGCTCATGCAGCCAGGCACCTCCATCGATTTGGTCGGGCAACATCCCAAAACCACCGATGTTATCCTATGCCGGGCCCATCCGAGAGTTTCCTGACATAGCCGAAATATGCGCACGGGAGGCAAAAACGCCCCGCAGCCGGCAAGCAGCTGCGGGGCAGGACCCGGATGGGACAAGAATGGCATGGCACCGATGTCGATGTTCCGCCCTAGAGCTGCATCATGAAACATCGGATCCTTGGCAGCTGCTGCTCCAAGGACGAAAACGCCAAGACTCAATCGAGCTGGGCTCCCTGGAAAATCGGATCCTTGGCAAGCATCGCACGCATGTCGGCATAGGCCGGCGCAGTCCAGAAATCAGGCTCGGCGGCGATGTCGGCCGCATCGTCCCGCGCGGCCTCCAGCACGGCGAAGTCAGCGGCCATATCGGCCAGCTTGAAGTCCGGCAGGCCGCTCTGCTTCGTGCCGAAGAAATCGCCGGGACCTCTCAGCTCCAGATCCCGCCGCGCCACCTCGAAGCCGTCGTCGGTCTCCTGCATGACGGCCATCCGCTCGCGGCCGGTCTCGGTCTTCGGATCCGCGACGAGCACGCAGAAAGAGGCATGGGCTCCGCGCCCTACCCGGCCGCGCAGCTGATGCAGCTGCGAGAGGCCGAAGCGCTCCGCATCCATGATGATCATCAGCGTCGCGTTGGGAACGTCGACACCGACCTCCACGACCGTCGTCGCGACGAGCACCTGCAGCTCGTTCTCGCCGAACGCCCGCATGACCTCATCCTTCTCGGCCGTAGTCATCCTGCCATGCAGCAGGCCGACCTTTAAATCCGGGAAAGCCTGCTGCAGCTGCACGAACTGATCGATCGCATTCTGCACGTCCAGCTTCTCCGATTCCTCGATGAGCGGACAGATGACATAAGCCTGCCGTCCCTCCGCCGTCTCCCTGCGGATGAAGCCGAACACCCGGTCCATCATGGCATGTTTGACCCAATAGGTCTTGATCGGAATGCGGCCCTTCGGGCGTTCCTTGATCGTGGACACGTCCATGTCGCCGAACGCCGTTATGGCGAGCGTGCGCGGAATCGGCGTCGCCGTCATCGTCAGCACATCCGGACTCGGCCCCTTGCGCCTGAGCACGCTGCGCTGATTGACTCCGAACCGATGCTGCTCATCCGTGACGACGAGCCCAAGCGAGCGGAAGACGACGTCGTCCTGGATCAGCGCATGCGTCCCGATCAGCACGTCGATGAGCCCCATCTGCAGCCCGGCGAGCAGATCGCGGCGCTTGCGCTCCCCTACGCTGCCGGTAAGCAGCCCGGTCTGGACGCCTGCCGATTCGTACAGCCTCGTCAGAGACCTCATATGCTGCTCCGCCAATATTTCCGTCGGCACCATGAGCGCTCCCTGATGCCCGGCCTTGACGGCCGCAAGCAAAGCGATGGCGGCGACGACCGTCTTGCCCGCGCCGACGTCGCCCTGCAGCAGCCGGTTCATCGCATGGGGCTGGCGCATGTCGGCAAGAATCTCATTGACGACCTTCTTCTGGGCATCCGTCAGCTCGAACGGCAGCGATGCCGCGAACTGACGGATGACCTCCGGATCGACCCGGTGGACGATGCCGTCCGCGCGGCGGCGGTTCAGCATCCGGTATGCCTGCAGCTTGAGCTGGAAGAAGAACAGCTCCTCGTAGACGAGCCTTCTGCGCGCTCCCTGCCCATCCTTCGGATGCTCGGGATGATGGATATGCAGCACCGCTTCGGCTCTCGGCATGAGCTTGTACTTCGCCACGAGCCTCTCCGGGAGGTTCTCCTCCAGAAGGCTGCCGTATTGAGCCAGCGCTTGTCCGATCGTCTTGCGCATCCATGCCTGCGTTATCCCGCCTCCGACCGAATAGACCGGCTGCAGAGTGCCTGTTTTGGCGACTCCCTTGTCGGGAAATTCCGAATCGGTCACCGTCAGCTGCATCCGGCGGGCATCCCATTTGCCCGTGAGCGTAATTTCACGGCTCAGCGTCAGCTGGTCCTTGAGGAACATCCGGTTGAACCAGACGGCCGTCACCAGCTGCCCGTCCACCTCGGCCTTGCAGGTGATGCGGGCTTTTCCCTTGCCGAAGCGGGCGACCATCGGCAGCCCCCGGATGACGCCCTGAACGGTGATCTTCTCGCCGTCCTTCGCCTCTCCCAGGGAACGGAGACGATAATCCTCGTAGCGGAAAGGAAAATAGTTCAACAGATCGGCTGCCGTATAGATGCCAAAGGCGTGAAGCTCCTGCTCCTTCGGAGCGCTCACGCCTTTGATCTGCCTCAGCGGAATTTCTTCCAGCCGGGCAAGAGAATTATGGGTCATGCTCTCTGCATGAACACCGCTGCGGTACCTGGGCCTACATGGGCGCCGATGACAGGACCGAGCGTTGTGGTGGTCGTATGGCGGATCTGGAACGAAGCGTTGATCGCTTCATACAGATCGAGTGCGGAGCCTCTTTGGTATCCCCAGGCGAAGTGGACCGCCACAGGATCGTCGCCGAATTGTTCCTTCAGCAGGTCAACGACGCGCTGAACGGCTTTTTTGGTGCCTCGAACCTTGTCCACAGGCGTGATGGAGCCTTCGTCATCGATGGACAGAATCGGCTTGATATTGAGAATGGATCCGAAAAATGCCGAGGCTTTGCCGATCCGTCCGCCTTTTTGAAGGTATTCCAGCGTATCCACGAGGAAATAAAGCCCTGTCTCCTTGCGCATCCGGTACACTTCGTCCAGAATCTCCTCCTTGGACGCGCCGGCCTCGGCCATCTCGGCAGCCTTCACGACCAGCATGCCGTTGCCGTAGGAAGCCGACTTGGAGTCGACGGCCGTAATGTCGGCCTCTCTCTCGATCAGCGATTGAGCAAGCAGAGCGGATTGGAAGGTGCCGCTGAACTGGGAGGACAGATGGATGGAGATGATCGGCGCATCCGGAGATTCATCCAGAATCCTCTCGTATACGGCCATGAATTCGGACGGGGAAGGCTGCGATGTCGTCGGCAGCCCGCTGAATTTCTCCAGCTTCTCGTAGAATTCATCGGCCTGGAGCGTTACGGAATCCAGGTAGGATTCCGTTCCAAAGAGCACCTGCAGCGGCACCATCTCGATGTTCAGCCGCTCCCGGACTTCGCGCGGAATATCCGCTGTACTGTCGGTTACTATCCGAACCTTCGTCGTCATTTACGTCAACCTCCACGGACTGCTGCTGTTCGGCTGGAGGACGATTCCGTTGCAACCTTCCTCCAGCCGGTATCCCCGTTATTCCAGGGCAAACAAATAAGGGTAAAGCGGTTGTCCGCCTTCATGCACTTCAAGCTCGACATCCGGATGGGCATCGGCGATCCAGGCCGCCAGCTCCTCCGTGCCTTCTTCCGTGGAGCCTTCTCCCGTCAGGATGGTCAGCAGGTCGCCGCCATCCGCCAGCAGGCGTCCGACAAGCCCCTTGCAGGACTCCAGGAGCGACGGCTCCGAGACGACGATCGCCTTCTCGAAGATGCCGATGTAATCGCCCTCGCGGACTTCCACGCCGTCGATCTCGGTGTTGCGGACAGCTTGCGTGACGCTCCCCGACCGTACGGCCTTGGCCGCGCCGGCCATCAGGGCGTTGTTGCGCTCCGGCGTTTCGTTCTCCTTGAAAGCGAGCACCGCCGCGAGGCCTTGCGGCACCGTACGGGTCGGAATGACGCTGACGCTGCGGCCGGACAGCTCGGCTGCCTGCTCCGCGGCGAGAATGATGTTGCTGTTGTTCGGGAGCAGGTAAATATGCTCGGCCGGCAGCGCTTCGATCGCGTTGACGAAATCCTCGGTGCTCGGATTCATCGTCTGTCCCCCGGACAGCACGACATCGACGTTGTTGTCGAGAAAGATGCCGGAGATGCCGTCTCCGATCGCGACGGCGATAATGCCGTAAGGAGCCCATTCATGAACGGATTCCGGAGGCGTCTGCAGAGCGGAAGCCGATCCCGCCAGCACTTCCGCCACGGCAAGCGCCTCGTCCGAAGCCATGTCCAGACCGCGCACCGCTTCGTTGAAAGCATCCTCGCCGAGCAGCTCCCGGTGCTGCTCCCTCATGTTGAGGATATGGAAATCCGTCAGCTCGCCGTATGGAAGGGACAGATTCAGCACATCTCCTGGGCGGCGGGAGTGGACGTGGACCTTGATAAGGTCGTCTTCGGCGATGACCAGAATGGAGTCGCCGTCCTTCGCCAGCTGCTGCCGATAGCCTTCTTCATCGAAGGCCGGAGCTCCCGGCAGCGCAAGCTTGGGCTTGATGAAGAATTCCATGTCGTAGAAAAATTCGATCTCGCTTGTCGAAAGCCGTGCCTGGGCTTTGGCTCCAGGGCGGCTTGCCGGCTGCTGACTTGCAGAATAGACCGGCAGGGGATCGGAGGAGCGGCCATGCTCGCGGAAGGCCTCGATCGGGGCGGCTTCCGAAAGAACAGGCAGCCGGTTCTCGACAAAGTAGGCCAAAAAGCCCTCGTAGATGAGCACCAGCCCTTGGCCGCCGGAATCGACGACGCCGACCTGCTTCAGCACCGGAAGCATCTCCTGCGTGCGCCGCAGCGTCTCTTCGGCCTGAGACAGCACCTCCCTCATCAGGGATTCCATGTCGTCCGTGCGGCGGGCTGCCGTCTGGGCATGGCGGGCCGTCTCCCTGGCGACGGTCAGGATCGTGCCTTCGACCGGCTTCACGACAGCCTTGTAGGCCATGTCCACTCCTTGCTGCAGGGCGGCGGCGAATTGCACCGGCCCTGCCTCGTCCAGGCCGGCCAGCGCTTTTGCGGTTCCGCGGAAAAGCTGGGACAGAATGACCCCGGAATTGCCTCGGGCGCCCATCAGCAGGCCTTTGGACAAAGCCTCGGCCGTACGGCCCACCGAGTCCGATTTCTTATTCTGCAGCTCCCGCACTCCGGAAGCCATCGTCAAGTTCATATTCGTACCCGTATCGCCGTCGGGAACGGGGAATACATTCAAAGCGTTGACGCGTTCCGCGCCCCGCTGCAAATTCTCCGCACCGAGCAAAACCATACCGGCGAAGTCCGAACCGTTAATAAAGCGCTTTCCCAAGCAAAATTTCCCCTTCCACTAACTGATGACCCGCACGCCCTGGACAAAAATATGGACATGGTCTACCCTCAGGCCGATCACTTCGTTCAGCACGTATTTGACTTTGGTCTGGATATTATGGGCGACCTCGGAAATCCGGGTGCCGTAGCTTACAATGATATGCAAATCGATATGAAATTCTTCGTTTTCGCGCCGCACTTCCACTCCGCGGGAAAGGTTGTCCCTCTTGAGCAGCTCGGCGATGCCGTCCTTGAGCTGCTTGCGCGAGGCCATGCCGACAAGCCCGTAGCATTCGAGCGCCGCAGATCCCGCAATGACGGCGATGACATCGTCAGTTACAAAAATTTTACCTAATTCGGTCGATAGCTGCATGGGCATGGCAGGTTACACACTCCTTCGTATCGGGCAGAACTTGGCAAGCTGCACGCCCTACTATTCCCTGGGAACAAGGACTGACATCCATTGTACTATATTTCAGCCCGTTTATGAAGCCTGAAACGCTCTTCCCTTCGTTTTTCTCGCAAATGCGCCTGCTCTTGCCCCTTGCGGCGCCGCGTCCCGCCTGCCAAACGATGGTTGATCAAGAGCCTATTGTATGTTAAGATATCCAAGTATGTTTTCATGCGGACTTTGTTGTTCGCATAGGGCGACCTGCAAGCTGTAAAGGAGGTGTATCGCATGTCTCGCAAATGTTTCGTAACCGGCAAAGCTCCGGGCACCGGAAACCACGTTTCCCACGCGAATAACCGCAACCGCCGTACTTGGGGCGTCAACGTCCAAAAAGTGCGCATTCTCGTCGACGGCAAGCCTAAACGCGTATGGGTCAGCACCCGCGCGCTGAAATCCGGCAAGGTAACCCGCGTGTAGTGAACACGCCTTTGCGTCCAAGAAGGGACATGCCTGTACCTTCTTTTCCGACGACAAAAAGCACCTGGGCTTTAAGCCCAGGTGCTTTTTTGCGGGCTTTTCAGTTCGGAAGGGCCGGCAGCTGCTCACGGAAGTCAGCTTTTTTGGAAGGTGTTCAAGATGGCCTTGACGAATCCGCCCAGAAACTTAGGCAGCTTGATCGTGTAGAATTTCATGCTTCATCCCTCCTCGGAATCGCTGGTCGTGTATTCACTGCCGGGCCGCGCTTCCGCCCGAATGAGGCTGCCGGGCCGCCTCCAGCCGCGGAACATTCGCCCCTTATCTGTTCATGCACAACAAAAAAAGGCTACAAGAACCTGAAGTTCATGTAACCATCCTATGCGGGAAGACATTGTCCTATTCCGCCTCGGCATCAGCTTGGGCGGCAGCCTGCCTTTACGGAGCGGTGCCGTGCTTGACGAAGACGTACATCGTGTACGCGATGACGGACAGGATAAAGAAGAGAATGGATACGAAGACGAAGCCGACTCGCCTCCATACCGTCTCGTGGGCCCGGAAAAAACGCAGCCCCAGCCATAAAGCCACAAGGGAAAAAACGAACCGGATGACGCCGGGCACCATGACGAACAAAGTCATCAGCAGGCCGCAGGCGATGCCGTAGAGCATCGCGGCGGCAAATCCTCTCCATCTGCTCTCCGTCTCCATGGCGCCTACCGCAGCGACGCTATCGCCGCCGCCAGATCCTCCGCCCCGTATACGTAGCTGCCGGCAACGAACACATCCGCGCCCGCTTCGCGCACGAGCGGCGCTGTCGCGGCATTGATGCCTCCGTCCACCTGCACATGGACGCCGCTGCGGCCGCGGTCGTGGAGCATGCCGCGGAGCTTACGCAGCTTGTCGAGCGAGTAAGGGATGAAGGACTGGCCGCCGAAGCCCGGATTCACCGTCATGATGAGCACGAGGTCGACATCGTCAAGAACCGGCTCCAGCAGCTGCACCGGAGTGCCGGGATTGATCGCCACGCCCGCGGGCAGCCCCAGATCCTTGATCTGGTGGATGACCCGGTGCAGATGGGTGCAGGCTTCCAGGTGCACCGTAATGCGGTCCGCTCCGGCTCCGGCATAGTCTTCGATGTACTGCTGCGGCTGCTCGATCATGAGATGAACGTCGAACGGGAGCTTAGTCACATGGCGGACCGCCCCCATGATCGGGGGACCGAAGGTCAGATTGGGGACGAAGTGGCCGTCCATGATGTCCACATGGATCCAATCCGCTCCCGCCTTCTCGACGGCGGCGATTTCTTCCCCCAGCTTGGCAAAATCAGCGGATAAGATGGATGGCGCAATGATGGTCATGTTCAGTACCTCCGCTTCTTCTCTTTCATTTCTCCCAGAAACTGCACATAGCTGTCGTACCGGCTCTGTGCGACCGTTCCTTCCGCGAGCGCTGCCGTAACGGCGCAGCCCGGCTCATGGGTATGCGTGCAGCCGCGGAATTTGCAATCCGGAGACAGCTCCCGCATTTCCTTGAAGCCGTAGGACAGATCCTCGATGCCGAGCTCCTGGAAGTCGAGCTGGCTGAATCCGGGCGTATCGGCGACATAACCGTCTCCAGGCTCCGAGCCTGCCTCGACCAGCTCCACATGGCGCGTCGTATGCTTGCCGCGGCCCAGCTTGGAGCTGATCTCGTTCGTCTCCAGCTTCAGCTCCGGAACGAGCGCGTTGAGCAGGGATGATTTGCCGACGCCCGACTGCCCCGCGAACAAGGCCAGACGGCCCTTGAGCACGGCACGGATTTCTTCCAGCCCGCTGCCCTGCCTGGAGCTCGTGCCGATGACCCGGTAGCCGATCGCCCGGTATACCCGCTCCACCGTATCGATCGCTTCTCTTGCTTCCTTGGCGTCCGGGCCATCCTCGGACAAGTCCTGCTTGCTCAGGCATAACACCGCTTCGAGGCCCGAATGCTCGATATGGACCAGGAATTTGTCCAGCAGGGTCAGGCTGAGCGACGGCTCGGATACGGAAAACACGAGCACCGCCAGATCGGCATTGGCTACAGGCGGCCGGACGAGCTCCGTGCTGCGCGGAAGAATCTCCTCCACGGTGCCTTCCCCCGTCACGCTCGCGCTGTAGACGACTCGGTCGCCGACAAGCGGGGACTCTCCCCGCTTCTTGAAGATTCCGCGCGCTCTGCATTGCAGCGGCTTGCCGCTGGCGCCGTCCGGAATGACGTAATAGAAACCGCTAAGCGCCTTGACGATCAGGCCTTCGCCCGTTGTGCCGGAGTAGTCAGTCATTTCCGTCATGGTTGCCGTCCTTGTCTTTTTCCTTGTCTTTTTCCTTGTCTCTGTCCTTGCCTTTGCCCGGCTTGCCGTCCAGGTCCAACGAAGTGTTCTCTCCATCCGGAGGAGCGACTGCTCCAAGATCCGGCGTCGGGGTTGCTTCAGGCGTCGGCGTCGGGGTCGGCTCCGTTCCCGGCACGGCCATCGGCCCCGAGTCCCTGCCCGCCTTCTCGTCCTCGTAGGAACGCGAGAACGTATCGGCCAGCTGGCCGTCGCGGTAGATCTTCACGAGCGCTTCCGTATTGGGAGCCAGCACGACTTTGACGTCGAAGCTTTTGGTTTCCTTGATGCTCGTTTTTCTCGCTTCGATGTCGTTGCCCGTCGCATCGCTGTAGACGATCCGGATTTCGCTAGACTTGCCCGCCCGCGAAGGAGAGATGAGCAGGTTGAACGTATACTCCAAAGCATCCTTAGGGAAACCTCCGCTGACCGTCAGCGTAAGCTGGGTGCCTTTGGATACTTGAGAGCCCGGACTGTAAGGATCCTGCGAAAGGACGGTTCCTTCCTTCTCGTAGCTGTCCTGCTTCAGAATATTTTCGTCGCGGACTTCAAGCCCGGCATTATGCAGCATTTTCTTGGCGTCATCGATCGACTTGCCGAGCAGATCCGGCATCGGCACCGTTTCCTGGCCCTTGCTGACGGTGAGCGTCACCGTCGCCGTTGCGGGGTCGAGCTCCGTATCGGGCGGCGGATTCTGGCTGATGACCGTTCCCGGTTCAGCCGATGCGTCGAACACTTCGGTCTGCTTGATCTGTCCGGATTCCAGACCTAGATCCTGGAGGGCCGCGACGACGTCCTGGACCTTCTGGCCGACATAGCTGTCCAGCTTCTTCAGCTCCGGCCCGTCGCTGACCGACAGCTGGACGCGGGAGCCTTTCTTCACCCGCATATTGGACTTGGACTGGGCAAAGACCTGGTCCTTCGGAATATCCGCCTTGTAGGCGCGGATGGAAGGCTCGGCGATCATAAGCCCCGCGTCCTCCAGCATCGTGCGGGCCTGCTGCTCGGTCTGTCCGACCACATAAGGCACCTCGACCTCCGCTACGTCAAGGGATCCCGATACGACGCGGAATACGCCGTATACGGCTCCGATGACGGCGAGCGTGATCAGGATGATGACGAGAGGCTTGACCCAGCCTCTGCGGCGGGCAGGCTCCTCCTCTTCTTCCTCCTCCTCGGCGGGAGCCTTGCGCGCGGTATCCTTCGCCGCCGCACCCTGCCCGCTAGCCGGATATTGGAAGGAAGGCTTGCCTTCGTTCCCGAGCATGCCGGGACGTATCGCCGGCATGACCCTGGTTTCGTCCATGTCGCCGGCCGCAAACGTAATCTTGGGCTCCCCGATCCTGTCCGGCCTCAAGGACGTCTCCAGATCCTCCAGCATCTCGCCTGCCGTCCGGTATCGTTCGGATGGATTTTTGCGTGTCGCTTTGATGATGATGTTCTCCACGCTTTGCGGAATGAGCGGATTCACCGACTTTGGATCCTCAAGCGGTTCCTGCAGATGCTTGAGCGCTACGCTGATCGGGCTTTCGCCGAGGAACGGAAGCCTGCCCGTCACCATTTGATAGAGCACGATGCCGAGCGAGTAGATATCCGATTTTTCTCCCGTGCTGACGCCCTTGGCATGCTCCGGCGAGAAATAATGCACGGACCCGAGCACCGAGCCCGTCTGGGTGATCGTCGAGGACGTCACCGCGCGGGCGATGCCGAAATCCGTCACCTTGACGCGCCCGTTGCGGCCGATCAGAATATTGTGCGGCTTGATATCCCGATGGATGATATGGTTCTGATGCGCGTGGTCCAGAGCGTCCGCGATCTGGGAAGCGATCCGTACAGCCTCGTCCGCCTGAAGCGGCGCCCGCTCCTGAATGATTTCATTAAGATTATGGCCTTCGACATATTCCATGACGATGTAATGGACGTCCTCTTCCTGCCCCACGTCATAGATGCTGACGACGTTGGGATGGGACAGGGCGGCGGCGGATTGCGCCTCGCGGCGGAAGCGCCGGATGAATTCCTCGTCATGGACATATTGGGAACGGAGCACTTTCACCGCGACGTTGCGGCTGAGCAGCACGTCGTGGGCTTTGTATACAAGCGCCATGCCTCCCCCGCCTATGCGGGACAGGATTTCATAGCGTCCACCTAATTCTCTGCCGATCATGCGCTTACGCTCACTCCTCTCCGTCCGTGCCGGAGCCGGATTGCAGCAGCACTACCGTAATATTGTCGTCCCCGCCCGCTGCCAGCGCCTGCTGGATCAGAGACTCGGCCTTTTCCTCCAGGGAGGATCCTTCGGCGGATACGGTCGAGCGGATGTCCTCGTCGCTAACCATTCCGCTCAGGCCGTCGCTGCACAGCAGCAGAATATCTCCTGCCGCCCAAGGCAGCGCCTGAAGCTCCAGCTCCGTCTCGGAATCCGTGCCCAGCGCGCGGGTCAGCACGTTGCGGCGGGGATGATGAGCCGCCTCCTCGTAGCTGATCTGCCCGGAGCGGACAAGCTCGTTGACGAGCGTATGATCCTCGGTCAGCAGCGTGATGCCGCCTTCCGAGATGCGATAAGCCCTGCTGTCGCCGATATGGCCGACGATCAGCCGCTGCTCCTCGACAAACAGGGCCGCGACGACTGTCGTGCCCATGTTGTGGTACTGCTCGTTGCGCGAAGCCATATCGAATACGACCTCGTTGGCTTTGCGGATCGCCCGGCGCAGAAGCTCGCGGGCTTCCTCCTCGGTCATGCCGGCGGCCGCGGATTCCACTTCTTCGCGGAAGGCGTCGACGGCAAGCTGGCTAGCCACGTCTCCGGCCTGATGGCCGCCCATGCCGTCGGCCACGATGGCGACGGTCAAGCCTCCGTCCGTCAAGCCCGCCCAGGAGCGGTCTTCGTTGGCCATCCGGATCCGGCCGATGTCACTGCGGTTCACTGTTATCAATCCCGTCACCTCACTGCGTAAGTTCCATATGCTTGGCGCGAAGCTGGCCGCAGGCTGCCGCGATGTCGTGGCCCTGCTCGCGGCGGATCGTCGCGTTGATGCCGTTCTTCTCCAGAATTCTCTGGAATTCGAAAATATCCTCCCGCGGCGTGCGCACATACTTGCGCTCCGGCACATGGTTGACCGGAATCAGGTTGACGTGGCAGAGCATGCCCTTGAGCACCTCGGCAAGCTCCTGCGCATGCTCCGGCCGGTCGTTGGTGCCGCCGATCAGGGCATACTCGAAAGTAATCCTGCGGCCCGTCTTGGCGATATAGTTCCGGCAGGCGTCGATGACCTCCTGGAATGGATAGCGGCGGTTGACCGGCATCAGCTTGGAGCGCAGCTCATCGTTCGGCGCATGGATCGAGATCGCCAGATTGATCTGCGTGTTCTCGTCCGTGAACTTGTACATGCTCGGCACGATGCCGCTCGTGGATACCGTAATGTGGCGCTGCCCGATGTTGAGCCCCTTCTCGTGAATCATCGTGCGCAGGAAGCCCATCGTCGCCTCATAGTTCTCGAACGGCTCGCCGGAGCCCATGATGACGATGCTGGAGACGCGCTCTCCGGTCGGGTCAAGCATCTGCTGGGCCTTGACGACCTGCGCGATGATCTCGCCGGCGGTCAGATTGCGCTTGAGTCCGCCCAGTGTGGAGGCGCAGAACGTGCAGCCGATGCGGCAGCCGACCTGGGTCGTCACGCAGACGCTGTTGCCGTAGTTGTGGCGCATGATGACGGTCTCGATGGCATGATTGTCATGGAGCCCGAACAGGAATTTGACCGTTCCGTCCTTCGATTCGAAGCGGGTGATCTCGGTGAGCGTGACGAACTGGAACGATTCCGCCAGCTTGTCCCGGAGCTCCTTGGGCAGGTTGGTCATCTCCTCGAACGAGGTGACGCGCTTCACGTACAGCCAGTCGAACAGCTGGCCCGCGCGGAAGGCGGGCTGGCCCTGCTCCTTCATCCATCCCTGGAGCTGATCAAGAGAATAATCATATATAAAAGGTGTTTCCACAATGTAAGGCTGATCAAATGCTTTCATTTCGTTGCTTCACTCATTTCATTATCATTCAATCCGTCATCCGGCTGCCGGAATCCGTTGCCGCAGGACGCTCGTCGCTCTAGTTTACCACAAACGTCCCTCGCAAGACCACAGCCTGCCGGCACGCGCTCGTCAAGGCTGGATGACAACGACTAGCGGACTTCCCGCCGATTCGGTCCCGACGATCGGCTCCTCCATGCGGGTGATGCCGCTCAAGCCGGTAAAGTCAAAATCCGTCCGGGATAAGGATACGTCTGCCAGGACACGGCTTCCTATGGCGAATACGAGCCTGTGCATCCCTTCATGGCACATCGTGCACGTATCGGGAAGCATCCGCAGGAGCATGTAGCCCGGATAAGTACTGGCGTTCGTCCATTCAGCCCCGACGACCTCCTCCATCTGTTCCCAGGTCGTATAAGGGGGAACGACGGCCATCCGATCCCAGTCGAAATCCGTGAGTTCCGACAGCCTGACCTGCCCTCCTTGTCCGAGCGTCTCCAGCAGCCGCGCCCGGAACAATTCTCCGGCACCGCCGGGTACCCGATGTCCATAGTAGCCGTTTATGTCCGCCAGCAGCGCCAGGAGCAATGCGGCCGCCGCAATCGGCACCGCCTGCCGCAGCCGTTTTTTCCGCATCTTCACCCTTCAGTCGCCCCCATCGTCATCTCTTTCTCGCACAGGGATAGACGAGCATGAGGCGGCAATGGTTTCCTATTGGTCCTCTGGCGAGGACGGAAGCCACGCTTGCTCCTCCCGTTCGGGAAATTGCGATGCGTGCGGAGTCACAGATTCCGCCCCAGCTAAATAGAAAGCCGGCGCATAGAGCGCCGGCTCGGAGGCTTCCGGCTTCGAAAAGCCGGCCTTAAATTAGTCGAACATGCTTTCCTTGGCGTATCCCTTGCCCTCCAGCAGGTCGTACTGGATCATCTTGTAGTCGTCGAGCAGCGCCTGCTGCTCCGCCGTCGGCTCCCCGACCTTGCCTTCCGGTCCCAGCAGAACCTTCTTGTTCAAACCCGGCATGGCCGTCTTGACCTCATGAAGAAGCTTGTAGTAGGCTGGCAGCTTCTGGCCTGCGAAGGAGAAGATTTCGGGTCCGATGAAAGAAGGGCTCAATGTGCCGAGCGGCTTGCTGCCCACCTCGTAGTTGGAAAGCACGAGCAGCGGCGTTTCGTGGCGCAGCCTTTCGTCCGTCCAGCCTGCGTCGTCATACACTTTGGCGGGAAGGCCGGGCAGATGATCTCCCCACAGGATGACGACCGTAGGCCGGCCAAGCTGCTGGATGGCCGAGGACAAGTACGAAAGGGCTCCGTCCGTATGCTTGATTCCTTCGGCGTACGTCTCCACCTGATCCGTATATTCAGAAGCGACGCCAGCCGCGCGGACCGTGTTCATGCCGTGGATGGTCTTGTTCGTATACGGGAAGTGGTTCTGCATCGTGACGAGATGAAGGAATGCCGGCTTGCCGGTCTTCTCTTGCTCCTTCAGCTCTCTCACCGCTTCCTTCATCGCGGCCATGTCGGAGACATAGCTGCGGGAGGACAGGTACTCCCGGTTCGGCATTTCCTTGGAGCTGGTGAATTTCTCGAAGCCGAGCATCGGATAGACGGTGTTTCGGCTGTAGAAGGTTTTATCAAAAGGATGGAGCGCCAGCGCCGCATATCCGCGCTGCTTCAAAATGCTTACGATCGAGGGCAGGTCCGTCTGCTTGGTCAGATTTTGCTGGAACGGCACGGAGCCGTCATTCAGAAAATAGTTGGTGAGGCCGGTCAGCGCCTCGAATTCGACATTCGCCGTGCTGCCTCCGAATTCGGGCGAAAGCACGTAGCCGGACGGCTTCGTCTTGCTCGCTTCATGCAGGAACGGCAGCGGATCCTCGCTCAGCTTGTAGTCCGTCACCCGGGTCAGATCGAAGAAAGCCTCGTTCATCACGAACACGATGTTGGGCGCCTCGGCCGGCGAGGCGGCCGGCTCCGCATCGGGAATGGACGCGTATTTGGCGGCGATCGCCTCGACGGCTTCCTTGCTGTAGCCGTCGGGCTCGGCCATCATGCTCCCCGTCAGGTTGGAAGCGAATGCGATGACAAAGCCGTTGTACTGGTAGTTCTGCTTCTGGTCCCAAAAAATATCCTCGTAGCTGATCTTGTTCAGAAGCGTGCTGTCCTTGCTCTCCATGATATGGACGAAGAAGAAAATGCCCGTGATGGAGCACACGGCGAATACGACGCGCAGCACGAGCGGAAAACGCAGCTTCGGAAGCTTGAACACGAGGAAGCCGAAGCTGCCCACGACGACGAGCGTGAGCACGATGACAAGCGGCGAGAACATTCCCCGGGTCATGGACGCCATTTCGCCGGCGTTTTTCAGCTGCAGCAGATCCCAGGGGAACAGCGGCTCTCCCGTCGCTTTCATTTTCTGATAGACGGCTGTGCCCGTAAGGGCGGTAACCGCGGCCACAAGCGCCGTGCCTCCGTACACATTGCGGACGATGGATGCCGCAGCCAGGAGGAGGAAGAAGAAAATGAAGCTCCCCATGAAAAACAGCGGGTACTGGCCGGCAATCCACTGTCTCACCGCACCGTAATCCATCCCCATCGACGCCGTCTGCATGCCCGCGTTCAGCAGCATGGCGACGAGATAAAGCGCCAGCATGGTCAAAACGATTTTTCGCGTAGGCTTGATCCAACTTCGCAAGTCCATCTACTCCCTGTCCGGTATTCTCCCATGTTCCCTTTACTATATTTTAATATACTAGAAAAGAGATGCCAACCTCGGCACCATGGATTTCGGGAAAGGGAGGCCGGAAGGCTTAGCGGAGGTCCGAATTTCGGGACTTCCGGAGGTCCGGCTCTGTTGCAGCCGCCAGGCTTCAAAACGCCGCCATTCTAAAGAAGACGGCTGCTAGGTGGAAAGCAATAGAGCTGTCTGTCTTGCGGGTGTGCTTTTTAGTCGTTCGGCAATCAAGGACTACCCGATCTTCCAAGCGAAAAACCCGTATCCCAGCGATGGGATACGGGTTTTTTGGTTCTTGGAGTGCTTGAAGTTCTTCAGGTTTTCTCGGTTATTCCGCTTTTTTTAGTCAGCCTGGCGATATAGAAGCCGTCGCTGCCGAAATGCTGGGGCAGCAGCTGCAGGGAGCCGTCAAAGCGACCTTCCTCCGCCCCGGCGACGCCGGCAGCCCGCAGCGGCTCCAGCACCTTCTCCGGCCAGCCGCCGGGATCCAGCGCATATTCGGGATGGCGTCCCAGGAAGGAGGCGACCTGTCCGCCGTTCTCCGAATGCTCGATCGTGCAGGTGCTGTACAGCAGCACTCCTCCCGGCTTGACCAGGCCGGCCGCCGCTTCGAGCAGGCGGGTCTGAAGCGCGGCGATATCCTTGATGTCGCCCTCGGACTTCGTCCATTTGATTTCCGGCTTGCGGCGGATGACGCCGAGACCGGAACAAGGCGCATCCAGCAGGACAAGATCGAACGACTCCGCCGGATACAGCCGGCCGAGCTCCGCGGCGTCCCCGGTAACGGGATGCACGGCCCGGAGGCCGAGCCGCTTGGCGTTGTCCTCGATCAGCGCCAGCTTATGGGCATGCAGGTCGTTCGAGACGACCTCGCCGCGATCGCCCATCAGCTCCGCCAGATGCGTCGACTTGCCGCCCGGCGCGGCGCAGCAGTCCAGGACGCGGCTGCCGGGCCGGGGATTCGCCGCAGCGGCGACAAGCATCGAGCTCTCGTCCTGTATGCTCCATAATCCTTTGGCATAGCCGTCGGTCATCGCCAGATTGCCGCCGCGATCCACGACAATTCCGGAATCCGGAAGAGCCGATGCCGGACGGGCGCTGAGTCCCGCTTCCTCCAGCAGGCGCAGCGCCTCGTCCCGGGTCGTCCTCAGCGGATTGAGACGCAGGCTGCCGTGCGGCGCCTCGTTGCCCGAAGCCATGACCGCTTCAGCAGCCTCCTCGCCGAGAGCGGATATCCAGCGCTCGGCCAGCCACTGCGGATACGAATGCCGCAGCGACAAGCGGCTCGGCGCGTCGGCTACGGCAGCGAAGGTTTCGGCCTTCAGCCGTGGCAGCTGCCGCACGGCGCTGCGAAGCACGCCGTTCACCATTCCGGAGATGCCGGAGTGGCCCCGGCGGCGGCCGATGTTGACGGCCTCGTTCACAGCCGCATGAGCGGGTACCCGGTCCAGATAGACGAGCTGGTACAGGCTCATCCGCAGCAGGGACAGCACCCACGGCTCCAGCTTGTTGAGCCCCTTGGGAATGAAGCCCGCCAGCCAGTGGTCAAGCGTAAGCCTGCGCTGCAGCGTGCCGTATACAAGCTCGGTCGCAAGGCCGGAATCGGCGCGCGACAAACCGGAATCCAGCAGCGCGCGGTTGAGCTGCAAATTGCTGTAGGCTCCATCCCGCTCGACGCGGATGAGAGCGTCGAGCGCGAGCTCGCGCGCGCTGCGCGGCTGCCTGGAGGCTGCGCTGCCGCGGCTTTGCTGTCCTTGACCGGCAGCCTGGCGCTCTTTGCCTTTGCCGGCGGCAGGCTTGGCGCCGGGGCCGGCTTGTCCCGCCGCATTCCGTGCGGAATCAGGACCCTGATGCCTGCGCTGGCCACCCGGGGCCTGCTCCTTCCCCTTTGCCGGCTTCAGCGATGCCCGGCCGCCGCCATTGGCGCCGCTGCCATTTTTGGCGCTGCTGCCGACGCCTTTGGCGCCTCTGGCATTGCCTACACCTTTGGCATTGCCGCCGCCTGCGGCGCGAGGGCCGCGGGAACCGGAGCTGCCGGCTTGTCCGCCCGGCCCCGGCGTAAGGGCGCTCACAGGCCGCCTCCGCCGGCTTCGACGCCGAAGACGGCGCCGCGCTGCAGCCGGGAGCCTTTCAGCCACTCGGCGGCGGCCATCGCGCGCTTGCCTGCGGGCTGAATCTCCGTCAGCAGCAGCCGGCCGCGGCCGCATTGCACGACGATGCCTTCTTCGCCGGCATCAACGACTTCTCCGGGGACTCCGCTGCCGTCTTCACGCTCGACCCGGCAGGCGCGGACCTTGAACGGCTCGCCGCCGAGCAGCGTGAAGCCGCCCGCCATCGGCGAGAGGCCGCGCACCTGGTTGAACAGCTCGCGCGCGCCGCGGCTCCAGTCCAGACGCTCGTCGTCGCGGCTCAGATTGGGCGCGTACGTCGCCTCGCTGTCATCCTGAGGCGTGCGGGGTGCCGTGCCGTCCAGAAGCTGCGGCAATGTATCCGCCAGCAGCCGCGCTCCGGCGCCGCTGAGCTTGGCGAACATCGTCCCGGAATCGTCCGCATCCGTGATCGGCACGACGACGCGGCTGATCATGTCGCCGGTGTCGAGGCCTTCCGCCATATGCATGATCGTCACTCCGGTCTCCGTCTCGCCGTTCATGATGGAGCGCTGGATCGGAGCGCCGCCCCGATACTTCGGCAGCAGCGAGCCGTGGACGTTGATGCAGCCGAGACGGGGCATTTCCAGCACCGCAACCGGCAGAATCTGCCCGAAGGCCGCCGTCACGATCAGCTCGGGAGCGAGCAGCTTCAGCTCCTCCACCGCTTCCGGCCGGCGCATCCGCTCCGGTTGAAGCACGGGCAGGCCATGCTCCAAAGCGGCGGCTTTGACCGGGGGAGGGGTGAGCTCCCGCTTGCGGCCCTTCGGGCGGTCCGGCTGAGTCACGACGCCGACCACCTCGCAGCCGAGGCTGCGGGCTTCAGGCCCGAGCAGCCACAGCAGCGACGGAACCGCGAAGTCGGGCGTACCCATGAAAACAATGCGCATCGGCTTCCTCACTCCCCGTCTTCGCGGCGGTCGCGGGCGGACCCGTCGTACAGCTCTTCCGCCAGGTCGATGAACAGAATGCCGTTCAGATGGTCGACCTCATGCTGGAACGCGCGCGCCAGGAAGCCTTCCGCCTCCACCTCGAAGTATTCGCCGTCGCGGTTCTGGCCGCGCACCTTCACCTTTTCGGCGCGGCGCACATCCCCGTTGAGGTTGGCGATGCTGAGGCAGCCTTCCGGTCCGAACTGCTCTCCCGAGCGCTCCAGAATTTCCGGATTGACCATCTCGATCAGGCCGTTCTCGTCGCCGACGTCGACGACGATGACGCGCTTGGAAATGCCGACCTGGGGAGCGGCCAAGCCGACGCCTTCCGCGTCGTACATCGTTTCCGCCATATCCTTCAGCAGCTTGTGGAGATTGGAGTTGAACTTCGTGACTTCCTTGGCGACTTCGCGCAGGACGGAGTCGGGATTTTGAACGATAAGCCGAATGGCCATGATGGATGCACCTTCCTTGATTGCTTCGTAGTAGTAGACGCCTGAGGCCGGATATAGAAGGATATGTCGGGACAACAGGCGATGAGGCCAATTTCTATAAAATCATTTGGGGATCGACGTCGACGCTGAACAGCACGCCGGAGCGCGCCGCCTCCGCTTCGGTGCGGGTTATCGCTTCCTTGACGAGCATGGAAGCGTCGACCGCTCCCCTGTATTTGATCATGCACTGGAATCGGTATTTGTCCTTCATCCGCGATATCGGGGACGCGACAGGGCCGAGCAGGTCGAACGCCCGCTCCCCGCCGCTCTGCAGCGGCGCCAGCACGCCTCTCTCGGCGGCAAGAGCCCGCAGCTTGCTTGCAAAGCGGTCGCTTACCGAGGAGAGGGTGGCGAGCTGCTCATGGGACATCGTGACGAGAATCAGCCTGCAGAAAGGCGGGTAGCCCATCATGCGGCGATGCTTCATCTCCTCCTCCACGAAGCCGCCGTAATCATGGTGCTGAGCGGTCGTGACGGCGTAATGGCCGGGGTTGTACGTCTGGATGACGACCTCCCCCGGCAGATGATGGCGTCCGGCGCGGCCCGCGACCTGCGTCAGCAGCTGGAACGTCCGCTCCCCCGCCCGAAAATCGGGCAGGTTGAGCGACGTATCCGCCGCGATGACGCCGACAAGGGTCACGTAAGGGAAATCAAGCCCTTTGGCGACCATCTGGGTGCCGAGCAGCACATCCGCCTTGCGTTCGCCGAAGAGCGTCAGCCATTTCTCATGGGCGTTCTTCTCCGTCGTCGTGTCGACGTCCATCCGGATGACCCGGATGCCGGGAAACAGCTTCGCCAGCTCCTCCTCCACCTTCTGCGTGCCCGCTCCGAAATAGCGGATCTGCTCGCTGGAGCAGGACGGGCATGTCCGGGGCGCAAGCTCCGCATGGCCGCAGTAATGGCAGCGCATCGCTCGTGTCTTCTGATGGTAGGTGAGCGAGATGTCGCAGTGCGGGCACACGGCCGTGTACCCGCAGGAGCGGCAGATGACGAAGGTGGAATAACCCCGCCGGTTGAGCAGAAGGACGGATTGCTCTCCCCGTTCGAGCCGGGCTTGCAGCCCTTCGTGAAGATCGCGGCTGAACATGGAGCGGTTGCCGCTCTTCAGCTCGTCCCGCATATCGACAATCTTGACGGGCGGAAGCGGCCGCGCCCCTACCCGTTCGTTGAGCTCCAGCAAAGCCCCGTTGCCGCCCGCGCCTCCGCGGACGGCTGCCGCGTAACTCTCGAGCGACGGCGTCGCCGAGCCGAGCACGACGACGGCGCCTTGCTGCCGCGCGCGGCGCACGGCGACCTCGCGGGCATGATACTTCGGCGTTTCTTCCTGCTTGTAGCTGGACTCATGCTCCTCGTCGATAATGATCAGGCCGAGATTGCCGAACGGCGCGAATACGGCGGAGCGCGCTCCGATGGCCACCTTGGCGCCGCCGCGGCGGATCCGCCGCCATTCGTCGTAGCGCTCTCCGTTCGAGAGGCGGCTGTGCAGGACGGCGACTTCGTCTCCGAAGCGTCCCTTGAACCGCTCCACCATCTGAGGCGTCAAGGAAATCTCCGGCACGAGGACGATCGCCTCCATGCCGAGCTCGAGAGCCCGCTGGATGGACTGCATGTAGATTTCGGTCTTGCCGCTTCCCGTCACTCCATGCAGCAGGAACGTCGCCGGCTCGGGAGCTTCAACCGCCGCCTTCAGCCGCACGAACACTTCCCGCTGCGCATCCGTCAGCGGCAGCGGCTCGCTGCGCCGGAACTCGCGGCCGGCGTAAGGATCCCGCTGCTGCTCCGCTTCGCGGATCGCAATCAGGCCCTTGGCCTCGAGCGCCTTGGCGGAGGAGGCGCTGGCGCCCGTCTCCGACAGCATCGCCTGCAGCGTGACCGGCTCGCTCAGTTCAAGAACATATTCCAGCAGCTCCCGCTGCCGGGCAGCCTGCTTCGACATCGCGGACAGCGCCGCCTCCGCGGCGGCCCGATCCTCGGGCGGATACACCGTCAGCTGCTTGCGGACGGCGAGCCGATCCCGAATCGAGGTCTCTTCGGCCAGCCATCCCGAAGCGAGCGCCCGCTTGATCGCCGCTCCGGCTTCCGGGTAACGCTGCGCGACGAGCTCCAGACGCATGCCGCCGGAGCGCTGCAGCTCTTGAACCAGAGCCGGAGGCAGCTGCTCCAGAGGCAGCTGCTGCTGGGCGACCGCTGCCGGGCTCATGCCCTTGCCATCGTCCTCGCCCCGGCCGGCCGAAACGATTCCCGCGGCGAAGGAATGACTCTCCTCCCGTCCGGCAGCCGATCCGACGTTCCCGGACGGCTCCGCGCGCAGGAGATCGGCTATCCCGGCTCCGTCTTCCGCAATGCGGATGTACCGTTCGGCCTTGCCTTTGATCGCGGCCGGAATCATCGCCTGCAGCGCGGCCGTCCAGGTGCAGCAGTACTTCCCGCTCATCCATTGGGCGAGCTCGACCAGATCGGGAAGGAGCGGCGGCAGCGGATCCAGCAGCTCGGCGATCGGCTTGAGCTTCCCGGCGCTGTCGGCCGGAGCTTCGGCCGAAAGGCTGACGACGAAGCCTTGCACGGTCCGTCCGCCGAAGGGAACGCCGACACGGCTGCCCGGCTCGATCCACTCCTCCATGGCGGGCGGCACCTCATAGCTGAAGGGCCGGTCCGTCTGACGGCTCGGCACATCGACGATGACGCCGGCGATCATGATATCGGTCCCTTCGGCCCCTTCGAGCCGATACGCTCCGCGACTAGGCGCAGCAGCCGTTCGCCGGCATCGCGCTTGCTCATCACGGGCAGCGATTCGACCAGGCCGTCCCGGTCGAAGATCCGGACCGCATTGGTGTCGCCGTTGAAGCCCGCCCCTTCCATCGAGACGTCGTTGCCTACGATGAGATCGCAGTTCTTGCGTCGCAGCTTGTCCATCGCATGCTCGTCCAGACGCTCCGTCTCGGCGGCGAAGCCGACGAGGAACTGGCCTTTTTTGCGCTCTCCCAGAGCGGCCAGAATATCGGCCGTCTTCTCCAGCTCAAGGACGAGCGTGCCGCCCGTCTTCTTCAGCTTGGAGGCATGCCGCACGACGGGCCGGTAGTCGGCGACCGCCGCTGCCTTGACCACGATGTCGGCGTCGTCGAATACGCTGTTCGCCGCCTCCAGCATCTCCTGCGCGGATTCTACGCGCATGATCTTCATGCCCCCGGGGAGCGGCTGCGACACGCGGCCGGCGATCAGCGTCACCTGAGCGCCCATGTCGCGGGCGGCTTCCGCGATGGCAAAGCCCATTTTGCCCGAGGAATCATTCGTCAGGTAACGCACGGGATCAAAGCGCTCGACCGTGCCTCCCGCCGTCACGACAACCTTCCTTCCTTCCAGCAGCTTGCCCGCAGCGAAATACCGCTCGACCGCCAGCACGATCTCCTCCGGCTCGGCCAAGCGGCCCTTGGCCACGTAGCCGCAAGCGAGCTGGCCGGTTCCGGGATCGATGAAGCGGACTCCCCGACTGCCGAGCAGCTCCATATTCGCCACCGTTGCCGGATGCTCGTACATATGGACATTCATCGCCGGAGCCGCGATGACCGGAGACGTCGCGGCGAGCAGCGTCGCGCCGAGCATGTCGTCGGCCAGTCCGGCCGCCAGCTTCGCCAGCGTGTTGGCCGTAGCCGGCGCGAGCAGGATAAGGTCGGCCTTGTCCGCCAGCTCGATATGGGACACGACAGAGGGATCGCGCTCGTCGAAGGTGTCCAGATATACAGGGTGGCGGGACAGCGTCTGCAGCGTCAGCGGCGCAACGAACTTGGCCGCCGATTCCGTCATGATGACATGCACCTCGGCACCCGCCTGGACCAGCTTGCTGCATAAAGCGGCGCCTTTGTAGGCCGCAATGCCTCCCGTTATGCCAAGAACGATTCTTTTTCCCTGAAGCATGGGGTGTTCTCCTCCCTCATCGGCAATACCCGCCGGCACCGGCCGCTCCGCCGGGTTTTGCTTCCGCTAAAAAAATAACAACCGCAGAGGGTTGTTAAGCGTACCGCTATGCTGCTATCTTTCATGCGCCTTCCGCAGCCGGGCTGCGGCCGGCATGTCCTAGTCTTCGTTCCGCTGCTCCACTTGCACGAGATCGTGGTAGATCTCCTCGAGGGCGACGCCTACCTGCTTATGGGATTTCTGTCCGCGCAGCTCGGTCTTCTCTCCGTCCCTCAGGGCACGCGCGCGTCTCGATGCCGCGACGACCAGGGAATACTTGCTGTCGACCTTCTTCATCATTTCGTCAATGGATGGATACAACATGGCTAATCACTCCGTTTCAGGCTTTTTCGGATGCAGTCTGCATATCGTGGGCGAGCCCCGCCAAATAACGTTCCTTGCGGCAATGCTCGGCGGTGACGATGCTCTGGATCCGGTGGCAGGCCGCGTCGATCTCGTCGTTGACGACGGCATAGTCGTAATAGCGGAGCAGGTTGATCTCCTCGGCGGCGACGGACATCCGGGAGTCGATGACTTCCTGGGTTTCCGTGCCGCGTCCGGTGATGCGCTGCTTCAGAATCTCAAGCGAAGGCGGCATCAGAAAAATAAAGACGCCCTCGGGAAACGTTTCCTTGACCTTGAGCGCTCCCTGGACTTCGATCTCTAGAATGATATCCTTGCCGCTGTTGATGGTGCTCTCCACGAAATCGCGGGGAGTGCCGTAATAATTGCCGACGTATTCCGCATGCTCCAGCATGGCTCCGCGAGCCATCATGTCCTGGAACTGCTCCCTCGTCTTGAAGAAGTAATTGATGCCGTCCGTCTCTCCCTGTCTCGGGCTGCGGGTCGTCGCCGACACCGAGTAGACCAGCTCCGGCATCTTGTGGCGGAGCACGGAGCATACCGTGCCCTTGCCGACGCCGGAAGGTCCGGACAATACGATTAATAATCCCTTATTCATAATACTCCCCGCTATTATTCGTCGTGATCGTCATCCTTCGCGGACAACCGGTGCGCGACCGTCTCCGGCTGCACGGCCGACAAAATGACATGGTCGCTGTCCGTAATGATAACCGCCCGCGTGCGCCTGCCGTACGTGGCGTCGATAAGCATGTGGCGATCCCGCGCTTCCTGAATGATTCTCTTGATCGGCGCCGATTCCGGACTTACGATCGAAATGATCCGGTTAGCCGATACGATGTTGCCGAAGCCGATATTGATGAGCTTGATAGCCATGTCAGGTTCTCCCTCCGGACAGATTGGAACAGATCGGCGGTCTTCCAAGAAGGTCCGCCATCTGGCAATGGGCAGAACCATTGCAACTAGTGTTGACACAAAAAACACGGCGCAAACGTTCCGTCCGCCGTTCCGGCGGCCGTCCCAAGCGTCATCCCGTTTCGCACCCGGGCATAAGCCCAGGCGGACAGTCGTGTACCTATTCTAATCGATATTCGCCAAACGAACAAGGTTCAAAGCGATTTCGGGAGAAAAATAGAATCCGGGGCGTAATTTGCGCTTGAAACGCCCTTCCTGGCTTGCCGGCGATCTTCCCCCGGGAGCCCGCGCTTCGATGAAGCCTGCCCTTTTCCCGTCCGCCGGCTAAGCGGCCCGAAGCCGCCTGTTCGCGGCGAAGAGATGTCGCAGGATGGCCGGCGCATCAACTCCGCTGCACGGGCGCCTTCATCCGGATAAAGCAAAAATCCGCCCACGCGGGCGGATCTCCTCAAGAGCCCGGACAGCTCCCTACACGGTTCCGCGGAATGCTTCCGCCGCCGGTCCGGTCATGTACACATGATTGTCTTCCTCGTTCCATTCGATCAGCAAATCCCCGCCCTTGAGCGATACCGTCGCCTTGCGGTCGGTCAGCCCGTTGAGCACGGAGGAGACGACGGTCGCGCATGCTCCCGTGCCGCATGCCAGAGTCGGACCCGCGCCGCGCTCCCATACGCGCATGTCCGCCTGGCTGCGGGAGTTGACGGTCACGAACTCGACGTTCGTCTTGCGCGGGAAGAGCGGATGCGTCTCCAGCTTGGGGCCCCAGGCGGCAAGATCGAATCCGGCCGCGTCGTCGACATAGATGACCGCGTGGGGGTTGCCCATCGAGACGGCCGTGAACCGGAACTCCCGTCCGTCCACTTCGACCGGATGCCCGATGACCCGGTCGGCATCGACCGTCGTCGGAACCTGCAGCCCCTGCAGGATCGGCTCGCCCATGTCGACGCGGATGTAAGCCGCCTTGCCGTCTTGCGCGGTGATCTCGACCTGCTGCACGCCGGCTCCGAGCGTTTCGATCGTCAGCCGTTCCTTGTCCGTATGGCCGTTGTCGAAGACATACTTGGCTACGCAGCGGATCGCGTTGCCGCACTGCTCCGCCTCGGACCCGTCGGAATTGATGATGCGCATGCGGAAGTCCGCCCTATCGGAAGGCAGGATATAGACGAGCCCGTCGGCTCCGATGCCGAAGAAACGGTTGCACAGGGAGACCGCAAGCTCGTCCACCCCGGCCGGAAGGTCTTTTTCTCCGAATACGACGATAAAATCATTGCCTAGACCGTGCATTTTGGTGAATTCCACGATAGATGCTCTCCTTTTGATATGCCGAAGCATTGATGGCCTGTTGGTCGCCGCCGCTGCGGGCGGCCGTCGTTATTAGGATAGCGCATCAAGCCGGGCAAGGCTATTCCCGATTGCGTCTAAGATTTGTACTTTTTCCCCGCGCCTCCCCGTCGGCCGCGGCGAAAGCAGCCGGAGACCGGCAGCTCCCGCCGGCCGGCTTCGTCCTCTCTGCCGAACGCAAGGGCATTGATTTCATGAATGGCGCCGATGTCCGGCGGCATCTCCGTTCTTATTCTCCATCTGTAAGGCCTCCTGGAATGCTTCCTTGCTTTCTCTACTATAATTCTCTGACTTGAGGGGTAAAACGCGGCAAAGCCCCCCGGCGTCCAGCCGGGGGGCTTTGCTTCGCAGGCAACAACGTCTGACGCGGCGCTCCGGAATCCGCTCAGCGGGCGCTTGTCTGTCCGCCCGTATAGGAGATGCGGGCTTTCGGCTTGCGCCGCTTGGACGATCCAAGCACGCTGCCCACTCCCATCAGGAACGTCGGGATGCCGCCGGCCACGAAGACGAGGCACCATTCGCGGAATCCGATCGGAACCGTCTTGAAGATCGGCTGCAGGGCGGGAACGTACACGACGGCCAGCATGAGGCCCAGCGAAGAAAGGACCGACAGGACCAGATATTTGTTCTGCAGCATGTTGCGGTGGAAGATCGACCGGGAGCTGCGGCAATCGAACACATGGATCAGCTGCGCCATGACGAGCGTGACAAAGGCGACGGTCTGGGCGAGCACGAGGCCGTCCGCGTTTTGCGGAGCCGTCTTCAAGGTGATCCAGAACGCCCCCAGCGTGCAGACGCCGATCAGCACGCCGCGGCTGACGATCTTCCATCCGAGGCGGCGGGCAAAAATATTTTCCTTGGCTGACCTGGGCTTCTGCGTCATGAGGTCGCTCTCGGCCTGATCGACGCCGAGCGCCATCGCCGGCAGCCCGTCGGTCACAAGGTTGACCCACAGAATCTGGATCGGCAGCAGCGGCAGCGGCAATCCGGCCATCATCGCCAGGAACATCGTCAGGATCTCCCCGACATTGGACGCCAGCAAATAGCGGATGAACTTGCGGATATTCTCGTAAATGCCCCTGCCTTCCTCGATCGCGGCCACGATGCTCGAGAAGTTGTCGTCTCCGAGCACGAGCGAGGAAGCTTCCTTGGACACATCCGTGCCGGTAATGCCCATGGCGATGCCGATATCCGCCGCCTTGATGGCCGGCGCGTCGTTGACGCCGTCTCCCGTCATGGCGACGACATGCCCCTTGCGCTGAAGCGACTTGACGATGCGCAGCTTATGCTCGGGCGAAACACGGGCATAGACGTAGATGTTGTCGACAACCTTATCCAGCTCGTCGTCGGACATGCCGGCAAGCTCCCGTCCGCTGATCGACAGGCCGCCGCGCGGCATGATGCCGAGCTGGGCGGCGATCGCCTCGGCGGTCAGCTGGTGGTCGCCCGTAATCATGACGGTCTTGATGCCGGCGCGGCGGCATGTCGCGATGGCGCCCTGGACTTCACGGCGCGGCGGATCGATCATGCCGGTAAGGCCGGCGAAAACGAGCTGGCTCTCCGTGTCTTCGGCGCTCTCGCATTTGTCATGCGGACGAAGATCCCGGTAAGCGAGTCCGAGCACCCGCAGCGCGGACTGGGCCATGCCCTCCTGCGCCTGCTGCACCTTCTGCCGGAGCGTGCCGGTGAACGGCACAACCTTGCCTTCCCACAGAATATACGAGCAGCGCTCCAGGAGCATGTCCGGCGCTCCCTTCACGCAGGCGATCCGTCCGCCTTGATGCGACACGATCACGGACATGCGCTTGCGCTCCGAGTCGAACGGGAATTCCCGCTCCCGCTTGTACAGGCCGCCGAGCGAGCTTTGGCTGAGTCCCATCTTGGCCGCCAGCACGACGAGCGCGCCTTCCGTCGGGTCGCCTTTGAGCGACCATTCTTCCTTCGGCTCCGTCTGGCCCCCTTTGCTTTTGCGCTCCGCACCTTCCTCGGCCCGGATCAGCTCCGCATTGTTGCACAGCGCCGCGACCTGCAGCATGCGCCGCAGCGAAGCGTCGTCCTTGGCCTCTATCTGCTGGCCGTCCGCGTAGCAGCCTCCGGCGGGCTCATATCCTTCGCCGGTGACCTCGAACTGGCGGCTTCCGCTCCAGATGCGGGTGACCGTCATTTTGTTCTGCGTCAGCGTGCCGGTCTTATCCGAGCAGATGACGGAGGCGCAGCCCAGCGTTTCGACCGACGGCAGCTTGCGCACAATCGCCTTGCGCTTGATCATCCGCTGGACGCCCAGTGCGAGCGCCACCGTAACGATTGCCGGCAGCCCTTCCGGAATGGCCGCCACCGCCAGGCTGACGCCCGCGAGGAACATTCCGTAGGCAGGCTGGCCGTGCAGGATGCCGGCCACGACGACCATGACCGTCAGGAAAAGCGCGACGACGATGAGGATTTTGCCCAGCTGCTCCAGCCTTCGCTGCAAAGGCGTCTCCATCTCGTCCGTCTGCTGGATGAGATCCGCGATCTTGCCCATCTCCGTATTCATTCCTGTTCTCACGACGATGCCGGTGCCGGTGCCTCCGGTCAGCATCGTGCCCATGAAGCCCATATTCCGCATGTCCCCGAGCGGCAGCTCTTCCTCGGCGATCGCGTGGCAATGCTTGCTTACCGGCACGGATTCCCCGGTGAGCGCCGATTCCTCGGCCTGGCAGCTGTTGGCGGTCAGGAAGCGCAGGTCGGCCGGAACGCGGTCGCCGCTTTTCAGCAGCACGATATCGCCCGGCACGAGCTCGCTGGCCGGGACCGCATCCGATTTGCCTCCGCGCAGAACATGGGCGATCGGAGCGGACAGCTCCTTGAGGGCGCGCAGCGACCGCTCCGCTCTGAACTCCTGCACGAATCCGAGAATCGAGTTGATGACAATGATGGCGATGATCGTAATCGCGTCGAGATATTCCCCCAGCAGACCCGAAATCAGCGTCGCCCCGATCAGGACGAGCACCATAAAATCCTTGAACTGGTTCAAAAACAGCTTCACCGGCGACAGCTTCTCTCCTTCGGACAGCTCGTTGCGGCCATGCTCGGCCAGCCGCTTGGCAGCCTCCTCCGCCGATAAACCGTTGTCCGGAGAGCTGCCGAGCTGGCTGAGCAGCTGTTCCTCCGCCAGCTGGTGCCACTTCCTATTCTCCATTCGACTCTTCTCCCTCCCGCAGATGGCACGATAATGCTGCGGGCAGCACCCGCAAGGCTCTAGGACACTATATGAGGACAATCCCCGAAATATCCCTTGTCCTTGTAGTTATGGTAGAATAAGACGGCAATACAACCTGCGCCGCATGGACGACAAGGCGCGCACGAAAGGATCGACCCTCATGGCATTGGACGGCATCGTAACCCGCGCCGCCGTAAGCGAGCTCCAGCAGCTCGTCGGCGGACGCATTCATAAAATCCATCAACCGACCGCGCACGATCTCGTTGTTCAGACACGCGGAGCAGGCGGGGGGCGCAAGCTTCTGATTTCGGCCAACCCGACTTATCCGAGAATCCACTTCACGGAACGCAGCTACCAGAATCCGATGGAGCCGCCGATGTTCTGCATGCTGCTTCGCAAATACTGCGAAGGCGGCCAGATCGAAGCGGTCCGCCAGATCGGCATGGAGCGCGTCATCGAGCTGGACATCCGCCAGCGCGACGAGCTTGGCGACCTGACGCTGAAGACGATCATCATCGAGCTCATGGGCCGCCACAGCAACATCATTCTGGTCGACACCGCGACGAGAACGATCCACGACGGAATCCATCACGTGACGCCGGCGATCAGCAGCTACCGCATTGTCATGCCGGGCACGGCGTATACGGCTCCGCCCGACCAGCACAAGACGGACCCGCTCCATTTGACGGAGGAAAATGATTTCGCCCGCATTCTGGGCGAGGCGGCTGGCAGCGAAGCCGATCTGGAGCAGCCCGGCAAGCCGCTCGACAAGCTGCTCGTGGCGGCGCTTAGCGGCTTCAGTCCCTTGCTGGCGCGAGAGCTGGCCTACCGCGCCGGCTCCGTCGACGCCGGCGACGGCTCGGAGCTGCATCGGCTGTGGACCGTCTTTTCCTCCTTCATGGAGTCGGTGCGCAGCGGCCGCTACGCTCCCAACATTGTGGAGACGCCGGCCGGCAAAAGCTATTTCTCCATTATCGAGCTGACGCATCTGGAAGGAGAGCGCCGCGGCTTCGAGACCATAAGCCAATGCCTGGAAGCCTTCTATGGGGAAAAGGCCAGCCGCGACACCGTCAAGCAGCGGGTGTCGGACATGATCCGCTTCCTCCAGAACGAGAAAGCCAAAAACGTCAAGAAAGTGGACAAGCTGAACGAGACGCTGGAAGAAGCGAAGGGCGCCGACAAATACCGCATTCTCGGAGAGCTGCTGACGACGTATATGCATGCCTTCTCCAAAGGCGACCGTTCCGTGGAGCTGGAAAACTACTATGACGAGAATGCGGCTAGCGTCACGATCGAGCTGGATCCGCAGCTATCCCCTTCGGACAATGCCCAGCGGTACTTCCGGCGTTATACAAAGTTCCGCAACAGCACCGAAGCGGTGAAGGAGCAGATGGCGCTCGCCGGCACCGAAATCGCCTATCTCGACTCCCTGCTGCAGCAGCTGGACACCGCTTCTCTGGAGGACATCGAGGAAATTCGCGAGGAACTCGTAGCGGAAGGCTACCTGCGCGCGCGCGGGAAGCGGGGAGCCAAGCGCAAGAAGGCCGCAAGGCCCGCCCTGCTCTGCTACACGTCATCCGAAGGCATCGCCATCTATGTAGGGAAAAACAATACGCAGAACGAATATTTGACCAACCGGCTCGCCTCTCAAGGCGACACTTGGCTGCATACGAAGGATATTCCCGGCTCGCATGTCGTCATCCGCTCTGCCGAGTTTGGGAATGCTACGCTCGAGGAGGCCGCGATGCTGGCCGCCCATTACAGCCAGGCCCGCAGCTCCAGCATGGTTCCGGTCGACTACACGCTGATCCGCCATGTGCACAAGCCGAGCGGCTCCAAGCCGGGATTCGTCATCTACGACCGGCAGAAAACGCTCTTCATCACCCCGGATGAAGCCCGCCTGCAGGAGCTTCCATCCGCAGTCAAAGCTTGATGCGTCCGGGCAATTGCCGCTAAAGCCGCTCTGAAATCGTCCATCCTGAAAAATGGATCCTGCCTGCCTTCGAATCTTATGCCGGGATCCTGGATAAGAAACTGGCTCCAGCCATCTTTCAAAGGGGAAAGAAAACCTATGCGCTTTTTGACAGCAGTGTTGATCCGTCCCCTTGTGAGCTCGCTGCTTCTCCTCTGCTTGTTCGCAGCATGGGCTATGCTGATCGGAAGGCGGCATACCGCCGTCTTTGACGAGCGGGTGTCCGATGCCGTGCAGGGAGTCGCCTCCGATGCCGTGACCGTCGTCATGAAGGGATTTACGACAGCAGGCTCCGGTCCCTGGGTTACAGGGATTGTGCTTGTGATCGTCGCTGCCTTGCTCCTCGTCGGCTATCGCAGTGAGCTGATCTTTTTTGCCGGCGTCATCGTCGGTTCCAGCCTGCTGAACGTGCTGCTCAAGCTTATTTTCCACCGCGCCAGGCCGGATGTGCATCGAATCATCGACGCGGCGGGCTACAGCTTTCCGAGCGGCCATTCCATGGCTGCCTTCACGCTTTACGGCGTGACGATCTATTTCCTTTGGAAGCATCTTGCTCGCTCTTGGATGAAGGCCGCCGCCGTGTCGGCGGGAATCGTCATGATCCTCATGATCGGAATCAGCCGGATCTATCTGGGCGTTCACTATCCGAGCGACGTACTGGGAGGCTATCTGATCAGTGCAGCCTGGCTGACGGCAAGCATCGGATGGTATGAACGCTATCTGGAGGAAAGATGGAGATCGAGGAAGTTCCGCTCCGTCGGCCGAGGCTGAAAGCATGTTGCGGAAGGCGGCAGGCACGAGGCTAAGCTCGCCGAATCAATAAAAAACGAAAAAGGCCGGCGCTGACTTGCAGCGCCGGCTTTTTTCTAGGCAAAGGTGCCTTCCTTTATCCACATCCACATTCCGTCTGCTCTCTGCCGGCCTCTCGCGGAACTGGCCGGCCGCATCCGATTCAGCGCTTCAAGCGCTCCAGGAGCGTCCTTGCATCCACGGTACGGCTTCCCACGTCGCCATGGCGCATCTCCCCGCCGCGGCTGCCGTGGTAGTCGGAGCCGCCGGTTGCAAGAAGGCCGTGCCTCTCGGCAAGACGCAAGTACTTGCGTTCCTCCTCCGGCGTATGGTCGGAGTGAAAGGCTTCGATTCCGGCCAGGCCCCCGGCTGCGGCAAGCCTCTCTACTTCAGCGTCGTCGCGGTACAGGCCGGGATGGGCCAGCACCGCAACTCCTCCGGCCTCGGCGATCCAGCGAATGCCCTCCTCGGGCGTCAGGCGCGGAATCTCCACATAAGCAGGAGCTCCTTCCGCAAGATAAAGCTCGAATGCTTCGCGTACGGTGGATACGACGCCGGCCTTCACCAGAGCGGCGGCGAAATGCGGACGTCCCAGGCTTGCCGGAACGCCGCGGTCTCCCTGCGCCGCGGCATCCAGCACTTGGCGCAGCGTCAATTCGATGCCCAGCTGTCCAAGACGCTGCAGCAGCAGCTCGTTGCGCCGTTCGCGGACCTTCCCTTGCGAGGAGAGGCGCTCGATCCAGAGCGGATCGCTGGGATCCGGGCCGTATCCGAGCACATGGATGTCCTTGCCGTTCCGAGCCGTGCTCAGCTCCACGCCCGGAATGACGATGACGCCGGAGCGCTCTCCTTGAAGCTTCGCCTCCTGTATCCCGTCCATCGTGTCATGATCCGTCACGGCTATCGCGTCCAATCCACGCGCCGCCGCCCTGGCAACGAGCTCGGCCGGCGAATCCATCCCGTCCGACGCCGTCGTATGCGTATGCAGATCTCCGCGTATTACAGCCATTGGGCAAGATCCCTGCCTCTCAGGAAGCTGAGGAACGATACGGCCGGTTTCGGCAGCAGCGCCGACTTCAAATAGATCGAATAGAACTCCCGGTTGAAATCGGCGTCCGTAATGGCCACTGTCTCCAGCAGGCCGAGCGCCAGCTCGTGCTTGATGGAGGAAGCGGAGATGAAGCTCATGCCGACTCCTGCCTCCACGGCCGACTTGACCGCGCCGGTGCTGCCCAGCTCCATGACGATGTTCAGGTCCTCGGCATCGATGGATTTCATCGCCAGCTGGTCCTCCATGACCTGCCTCGTGCCCGAACCTTGCTCGCGCAGGACGAGCGGGTACTTGATGGCTTCTGCAAGGGTGACTTCGCCCCGTCCCGACAGCGGATGGCCGGGACCGACGATCAGCTGCAGCTCGTCGCTCAGCACCGGCTCGGTATGCACGTCCGGATGGCTGACCGGGGCTTCGAGCAAGCCGAAGTCGAGCTGATGGTTCAGGATGTGCTCGAGAATCTGGGTCGTGTTCATGATCTTCATGCGGATGGAAATATCCGGATGCTCCTTGTTGAACGGTCCAAGCAGCCGCGGCAGGATGTACTCGCCGATCGTCAGGCTCGAGCCGAGCTGAAGACGTCCCTTGAGGCCCTTCGCGTAACGCGCCATGGCCGCATCGGCATCCCGGATCAGGTCCATGCTCCGCTTGGCATAGGGCAGAAGGACGCTCCCCGCGTCCGTCAGCTCGATTCTCTTCGTGGACCGGAGCAGCAGCTTCGTACCGAGCTGGTCCTCCAGAGACTGGACCTGCATCGTTACGGCCGGCTGAGTCATATGGAGCGCCTGCGCTGCCGCGGAAAAGCTGCCTTTTTCAGCGACCGTATAAAAAATATGCAGCTGATGGAAGTTGATGGCCACCTTATTGTCATCCTTTCGGGCGGCATCGGCCTGATCCGGCTTCGGCTGCCGGCCGGACATGCCCGCTCATTTTCTTGTCCATTATAACGTACCCGCGCCTAAAACATAACTATCGGAATAAATAGAAAAAAACAGGCCTCGCCGCTTAGGAGCAGGAAACCCGTTTCCACTATTTCCATCTACATCATAATAATTGTTATAATATGTCATTTCCTTTTACGGCTGTTTTTGATTAAGGTCATGCGCCGGGAATGCCGCAGCCAGGAGTAATAGGACTTTAAGTCCCTCAGCTCGATCGTTTCCGACATTCTTCCCAAAAATGTGACGACAATCATTTTCTGGAGCGGCGTGCCGGCAAGATCGAATTCCTTCTCCGAATCGCTAAATTCCGCCACGAAAACCAGATCGTCGTCAATGAGGTAGACATCCTCTTCGTTCCGGTAATAGGATTCGATCCGTCCTTGCTTGAGACATTGCCAGATATATTCCGCGATGTCGTCGAAACCGGTCTTGACGCTCTCCACCCGGTCTGCCCAGCGGAGCTTCGCATGATGAGTGATGATGACATCCGCCACTCGCTTCTCGCCCAGTTCAACATGAAACGTCTCGTACGTGTTCCAGCGTTCCGTCGTTCTATCCTTCATCTTGTCCACTCCTCCCTGGGAAGCAGGCCTTTATATCTAGTTTATGATTAGGTTTATTCTACCATGTCTATTTCCAATTTCAAATTAAAAAATAGGACTCTCCATTATTGTCACATTTTGGGTTTTTGTACAAGAAAAAAGACCCTCGCCCGCCAGAGGTCGAAGGTCTTGGGCCACCGAAGCCGGACGCTGCATCTACATGCTGTAGAAACGCGTTTTGTCCGGATTTTCCTTGGTGTATTCCGTCTTGATCTCGTTCCGGAGGGAGCGTTCCGTCTTCTTGACGTACGGCAGGCGGTGAATGTTGCGCAGCGTCTCTTCCTCGCGCCCCGAATCGATGTAGATAACGGCATAATGCAGCCGCCGCGAAATGTAATGCACGTTGCCGTATTTCTCCAGGCTGCGGGCCGATTTGGCGTCGCTCACCCAGACGATGTAGCCCTTACGCTGTTCGGGGAACGAAGCCGCTTCGACGGCCGGCATCGACTCGGAATGCTCCATCAGCCGCACCCCCCGCTTCCGCAGCTGCAGGAGCCGCCTCCGCCGCAGCCGCCCGACGGCAGCGGATTGTTGCCCGGCACCTTGATCGAGCCGGATACCGATTCGGCGATCATCAGGGATACGTCATAGAGCAGCGTATCCACGACCTCCTCGGCTTCCTTGTAGCGGCGGATGCATTCCACCTGCGCCATCTCGGCTTCGACAGCCTTCACTTTATCCTTGGCCGCATGATAGTCGGGATGGAACCTTCCGAAGCGCTCGCATTCGGAGAAGAATTCCTTCGCCCGGTTGAATCTCGCCCTCAGCGAGGCGACCTCCGGGTTGTGTTCGACTTCGTTCTTCCAATATAAATAATCCGCCACTTCGGCCGATTGGTTGATGTAATCGCCCAGTTCATAGGCGCAGAGCACGACTGGCGCCATATCCAGCGGCGTCTGCTCCGCAATCTCAAGCTGCTGCAAGATCGGTCCACTCCTTCCTGCCGGGGAAGGTCTCCTTCCGGCTTGCTCCTATCATAGCATACCCGATTGAGCTTCGGTAGACGCCTTCAGCGGGCGGGTGCGTTTCCGGGAATGTGCAGCCGGATTCGGCCGACTTGGCCGGGAATCAGCATCGCCGGCACTCTGGCTTCATTGTCCTTCCGGTAGAAGCCTTCCGCAGCCCAGCCGTCGCCGTCCCCCTGTACTTGGAGCGGAACGAATATGCCGGCGCTTTCCCCGTCATGAAGCTCCACGGGAATATGCAGCCGGACCGCGCTCTCCAGCAGCTGGCGGCAAGCGGACGGGCGATAGCTGCGCGGGGCGGCTGTCCAGGCAGCGGGCAGCTTCTCCGCTTGCAGGACAAGCCAAGGCTGAACCTCGGCCGCCGGCGCCGGTTCGAGCGAGGCAAAGGTCAAGGAAGGATCCGACGGCTGCCAGCAAGGCCTGCCGCTGCTTCCTGCAGCGTCCTCCCCGCTCTCCTCGACGGCGAAGAGGGTGCTGCGGCTCTCCGTCCCGGGCAAGCATTGCGCCAGAAGCGCTTCCACCTGCGGAGGCAGCGCCGCTCCCGAGGCGCCGGCCAGCCATTCCCGCAGCTGGCCAGCCCCAATGCCGAGCGCCGCCGACCTTTTCAGAGATTTTTCTGTAAGCCGGTAGGCAGTGAGCTCCCTCACTTCTCCACGTTCGGCAACGAGCTCGAGCGGCCAGAGCTGACGATACGAAGTCCAGGCTCCCGCCCATATATCTCCGTCAGGCTGCAGCAGAAGCGGCTCGTCCCCCTCTGAATCCCCATCCTCCCCGCAGCCTTCAGCAGAGAGGAGCAGCCGGAAGCAGGACTCTCCTTGCTCCGTTTCGCCCCATTCGGCCCAGCCGCAGCCCGCCAGCCATTCCAGCAGCCCGGTCCATGCCGCGCTGTCCCGGCCCGGGCAGCCTGCAGGCCACACGGAGCGCGACCGGCATAGCTGCTCCAGCTTGGGCACGCTGTACCAGACATCCTCCCTCAGACTGGAGATGACCGACGCAGCGGCAGCCGCTTCCGCCGAACGGCGGACAGCCCGATCCAATATCCACCTGAACAGCCCCCTTTCCCGCTGCATCAGAGGCTCGTCAAGCCATGTCCGCAGCTTCTGCGCATCCCAGCTCCAGGCTCGTCCAGGACGCAAAATGCCGCTGCTGAAAGACCAGTCGAGCACGAGCGCGACCGAGCCGGGATAGTCCAGCCTCAAGGAAGGGTCCAGCTGGATAAAGGATTCGGGGCTCAAGCCCGCTGCCTGCTCCAGAGCTTTAACGGTGCTCCCATGAAGCCTTCCCTTCACGGTGAGTACCGGTCCGCTTCGGGCAAGCTCCGCTAGTGCCCCCAGCAGAGCGCGGCTGTACAGAGCGCCGCCTCCGCTTACGGCCGACGCGGCGCTGCGGTGCGCCGCCTCCTCGTCCGCAGCAATCCATGGGCTGGCAACGGCCGCCCATTTCAAGTACGAGCCGGCCGTCACGGCGACGGCGCGCTCCCCCCAGAAGCGCAGCCTCGCTTGCACGGCTCCGGCTGCCTGCAGGCCGGACAGGCCGGCACGCAGCTCCAGTCCCGACCAGCAGCCTGCGGCGGCTTCCTCCAGCAGCCGCCCCTCCTCGGCAGGATGGACGCCGAATCTCGTCAGCAGACAGCGGAGCACATCCTTCGAGACCGGGCTCAAGCGGCTCCAGATCTCCGCTTCCGAATCCTCTCCGGAGAAAGGTCCGGCAGAGCCCGGCAGCTCCGGCGTAATCACCGGATCGCTGCGTCTCCGGGTAGGACGGACAGCTTTGCTGCGCTCCCAAGGCTTGTCAGAGCCCATCATAAAGACCCCTTTTCCGCGATCTCGTACGTATAGCCCTGTTCGATCATGAACAGCTGCCGCTTCAACGCGAATTCCGTTTCCTTTGTCCCTTCCGTCACGACCGTATAGAAATAAGCCCGGTTATCTTCCTTCGGCCGCAGCAGCCTGCCAATCCGCTGCGCTTCCTCCTGTCGGGAGCCGTAGCTGCCCGATACTTGAATGGCGACGGCCGCATCGGGCATATCGATCGCGAAATTCGCGACCTTGGATACGACCAGCACAGGCAGGCTGCCGGAATTGAAGCGGCTGTACAGCTCCTCCCGCTCCTCGGGCGGCGTGCTGCCCGACAGCACGGGAGCTTCGAGCTCCCTCCCGAGGCTGGACAGCTGCCGCAAGTACTGGCCGATGACGAGCGCAGGTTTCCCCGGATGCCTTTCCAGAAGCCGGCGCACCGCCTCCGCCTTGCGGGGATTTTCTCCGGCGAGCCGCAGCTGGGCGCGGGCTCCCGCCCCATCGTATGTTTCCCCGTCTTCCTCCGGCAGCGGCACCCTCACCTCCCGGCAGCTGACCGCGGCGATCCAGCCCTCGCGCTCAAGCGCCTTCCACGGCAGCTCGAACAGCTTGGGGCCGATCAGGGAAAAGACATCCTCGGCTCGCCCGTCCTCGCGCACGAGCGTCGCTGTCAGGCCCAGCCTCCGCGTCGCCTGCAGCTCGGCGGTCAACCGGAATACCGGAGCCGGAAGCAGATGCACCTCGTCGTAGATGATGAGGCCCCAGTCCCTGCGGCTGAACAAATCCATATGGCCTCCGCTGCCCCGGCGTCCCATAATCTGATACGAGGCGATGGTGACCGGCCGTACTTGCTTGTTCTCCCCCGTATATTCGCCGATGTCATCCTCCGCGATCGTCGTTTTTTCCACCAGCTCTCGTCGCCACTGCCGTACGGAGGTCGTGCCCGATGTCAGGATCAGCGTCGCGCAGCCGAGCCTGGCGAGAGCGGCGGCGCCAACGACGGTCTTGCCCGCTCCGCACGGCAGCACGATGACGCCGCTGCCGCCCTCTCCCTGGACGCCGTCCCGGCAAAACCGTTCCACCGCTTGCAGCTGGTAATCCCTCAGCCGGAACGGCTTGCCCGAGGGCAGCTCGCCGCGCAGACCGATGCGGAGCGCTTCGCCTTCCCGGTAGCCGGCATGGTCGACGACCGGCATGCCCATCCGCAGCAGCTCTCTCTTCAGATCTCCCCGGCGATCGCCCGGAACGGCGATTCCATCGGCTGCGCGGGCAGCCCCCCATGAAGCGATGCACTCGTCCGTAATTTCCCGCAGCCTTGCGGCGGGTCCGGACAGCAGCAGCATGCCGTCTTCAATCGATGTCAGCTCCAGCTCCCCGTACCTGCTGAGCCACTGCTTCACTCTGCCGGCGGCCGCGCCCGGCACCCCGTACCGCGCATTGGCTTCTAGGCAGTCCAGGATTTCTTCCGCCGGCTTGCCTTGGGAAGCAGCATTCCATACGCTCAGCGGGGTCATTCGGTAGGTATGCATCGTGCCGGGACGCTTGACGAGCTCGGCAAAGCCCGCGAGCGCTTCCCTGGCCTTTTCGGCTCCGGGATGGGCATCGTCCAGCAGCACCGTGCCGTCCTCCAGCACGACAAGCGGGCCGCTCTTCCGCTTCAGCATGTTAGACCCAGCCTCCTTTTATCACTTGCCAATGCTGACAGTATGGGGCAAAACCCAGCCTTTTTATGCCGCCTGGCCGCGCATAGGAGGGGCTGAAGCAAAAAGGCCGGCAGTTCCCGAAGGGATGCCGGCCTTTTTCTTTCCTATGCCTGTCAATGGACGAACGGGGACGGAGCCGCCTCGGATATGGCGCTCAGCGCATGTCCCGCTTCATCCGCAAATCTGTCGCGTACGGCGAGATCCCCGATCGCGACAACGCCGATCAAGCGGCCGTCTTCCACGACGGGCAGCCTGCGGATCTCCTTTTCCGCGAACAGGCGGCCCGCTTCCTCGGCCGTGTCAGCCGGGCTCAGCGTGACCGGGTTCGGCGTCATGACTTCGATTACGGCGGTGGAGCCGGAATGCTTGCCGGCATATCCCCGCACGACAAGATCCCGGTCCGTCACGACTCCGATCAGCCTCTCGCCCTCGACGATCGGAACGAAGCCGATGCCGTGGTCCTTCATCAGCACGGCCAGTTCATACACATTGTCCTTCAGCGTAGCAGTGATGCAAGGCTTGCTCATGATCTGTGATACCGCAACTGGCATGCGCTTGACCTCCCAAGAAATTGGCCGGTTCGTTCCGTCCTGCTTTCCAGCACAGGAAGTCCGGTTGTTTCCTTATCGTGCGCATGCCTCCATGAGGTCATTCACGGGAGAATGTGGCGGCATATTTTTCCGCGCAGCCAATCATAAGCCGGGCGGATTGAAGCATCGAGCTTTCGTCGAGGTCGAATCTCGGATGATGATGCGGATGCACGGCGCCCGCCTCGGAATTGCCTGCGCCGACGAACATGAAGCAGCCCGGCACCTGCTCGAGATAATAGGCGAAGTCCTCGCCTGCCGTAATCAGCTCCGACTCGCGGACATTCCCGTCTCCGAACAGCTCGGCTGCCGCAGCCATGCAGCGGGCCGCCTCCAGCTCGTCATTGACGACCGGCGGGTAGCCCTCCCGGTAATCCAGCTCCCCTTCGGTGCCGAATCCGGCGCATACGAGCCGGACGAGCTCGGAGATGCGCTGGCGCATCAGGTCCCGCACGCCCTTGTCGAAGGTGCGCACCGTTCCCTTCAGCCGGCAGTTGCCGGCAATGACATTGCTCGCCTCTCCGGCCTGGAAAGAGCCGATGGAAAGAACCGCCGTGTCGAGAGGGCTGACATTGCGGCTTACGACCGACTGCAGAGCCTGGACGAGCGCAGACCCCGCGACGATCGTGTCGCGGGTATGCTCCGGCATCCCTCCATGCCCCCCTTTGCCGGTAATCTCGATGGTGAACTCGTCCACGCCGGCCATGAACGCGCCTCCGCGGATGCTGACCGTACCGGCCTGGACCGGCGTCCATAGATGCACGCCGTAGATGACGTCGACGCCTTCAAGCGCTCCGTCGCGGATCATCGGCAGCGCGCCGCCGGGAGTAAGCTCCTCCGCGGGCTGGAAGAGCAGCCTGCGGGTGCCGCCGAAGCCGCCGTCGAGCGAATGATAGTACTCTGCGATCGCCAGCAGCGAGGACGTATGGGCGTCGTGCCCGCATGCATGCATGACGCCCGGTGTCTGGGAGCGGTATTCCACTTCCTTCAAGTCCTGGAGCGGCAGAGCGTCCATGTCCGCTCTCAGCGCGATTACGGGACCCGGATGATCCCCTTTCAGATCGACGACAAGTCCGTAGCCTCCGACCCCCTTGCGGACAGAGGCGCAGCCGATTTCTGCCAGACGATCTCCAATCCAGGCGGATGTACGCTCTTCCCGGAAGCTGATTTCAGGATGCCGATGCAGATGGCGGCGGTCGCTTACCATGCGCGGATACAATTCCAAAAGCTTGTCCGTCGCGGCGGTCTGGTCTTGATTCAAGCTGTTGCCCTCCTTGCCTTGTGCCGGGACGCCAGAGGCGGCTCCCGGAGCGGCCGTTTATAATCTTCCTGCTGTTCTTGTAGTGTACCAGATGCAGGCCCCGCCGGGGTAGACGATACTGCCGCGGCGCTCGGGACGACAGGCCGCGCAGGGTTGCACTGGCTTTGGAAACATACTAATATGAAAGGGAATACAGTCTTTGCCATGCTGCTGAGGAGGATTTCCCCCATGTTAATTGAAAATTCAGGCTTGAACGGGTTGAAAAGCGATCTGGCCCACCTTGACGAAAGCGCCGAGAGCCTCGGATTCGTCCGCTGGCAATGGGAATACTACCGCGCTACATACGATCTGAAATTCGTGGACCGCGGCACGAACTACGAATATTTCCTGCGGATCAGCACGCGGGCCGTCGAAGGCAAGCTGGAAAATCCGGCAGCCGTGCTCACCGTTGAATCCGTCTATATCGGACGAGCCACTTTCCCGCACGGCCTCGAATATGAGTCCGCCGTGCCCCAGCCTATTCTGAGCGCTGCCAAGCAGAAGCTCGCCGACCTCAAAAATAAGCTTTCCGAGTAGGTGACAGCCAACCATGAAGGTCAATCCGGAGGGCCGCCGCGGCAGGCCGGACTTCCTGCTCCTGATTCTGACGCTGGCTCTTGTCGGCTTCGGTCTCGTCATGGTGTTCAGCTCCAGCTCCAGCACGGCCGCCGTCAGCCGCACTGCAGGAAATGATCCTCTTTATTACTTGAAGAAGCAATTCCTGTTCGCCGCTCTCGGGACGGTCATCATGCTGGTTGTGATGAATTTCCGCTATCAGGTGTTCAAGCGGGGGTTCATGCTGTTCTTTCTTCCCGTCTTTTTCATGCTCATGATCGTTCCGTTCGTGGCAAGAGAGATCAACGGGGCAAGAAGCTGGTTCAATGTGATGGGATTCGCGGTACAGCCGACGGAATTCGCGAAGCTGGCGCTTATCCTCTATCTCGGCACTCTGATCGCCAAAAAAGGGGAACGGTTCCGCAGCTTCAAAAAAGGGCTCGTGCCGGTCATCGTCATCGTCGGCATCGTATGCGGAATGATCATGCTGCAGCCGGATCTCGGCTCCTGCCTCGTCATAGCGGCCTGCGCGTTCCTGATGATCGTTGCAGGAGGAGCCAACCTGCGCCAGCTGGCGGCATCCGCCTTTTTCGGAGGCATCGTCCTGACCGCTGTCGGAGCCGTAGCCTTCCTCATCTCGCCAACCAAGTGGGAATACCGCATCAGCCGGTTTACGAGCTATCAGGATCCGCTGGCCGACTCCCTGGGGGACGGTTATCAGGTCGCCCGCTCGCTGATGGCGCTCGGCCATGGCGGATTCAGCGGAGCCGGCCTCGGACACGGCATCCAGAAGGTCCAGTACTTGCCGTTCGCCTACAATGACTTTATCTTCGCCATCATCGGGGAAGAGCTCGGCTTCATCGGAAGCACGTTGTTCCTGATCGTATTCCTGCTCTTCCTGTGGCGCGGATTGATTGTCGCCCTTCGCTGTCCCGATATATACGGCACGGTTGTGGGAGCCGGCATCGTCTCTCTGTTCGCGGTACAGGCATTCATCAACATCGGCGGCGTCACCAATGCGATTCCGTTGACCGGCGTCACGCTTCCGTTCATCAGTTATGGAGGCTCTTCCCTGCTGGCCAGCCTGATGTCCGTCGGCGTGCTGCTCAGCATCAGCCGCGAAGCCAATCGTCAGCCCGCATCGGCGAAGCGGGCGACGGACAACCCGCTTCGCGCAGTCGGCCGGCAGGCCAATTCGTAGCTGCCGTCCCTGCATCCGCAAAATGAAAAGGAGCCGCTCTCATGAGCGGCTCCTTTTTCATTTCAGCCTTGCCGGACCGGTTCCGGCTTCCTCTACCGGTTCGTCCCGGAACAGGACTCCATCCACTTTGACGTTGATCTCGACCACGTTGAGACCCGTCATATTCTCTACGGCTTCCCTGACGTTCAGCTGCAGCTGCCTGCAGACTTCCTGGATCGGAATGCCGTATTGGACGATTACCCTGAGATCGACGGCCGCTTCCAGCTGGCCGACTTCGACGGACACGCCCTTCTGGGCGTTCTTTCCGCTGAGCCTCTTGGCGAGACCTTCGGATATGCCGCCGGACATCGCGGCGATCCCGGGAGTCTCAAGCGCCGCCAGTCCGGCGATCGTAGCGACAACGTCATCCGAAATCCGAATCAAGCCTGTTTGAAGGTCTTCCGCCATCACGTTCAACTCCTTCAATGAATCCACTCTTTCTTCCATTGTAAGGGATGATCTCTTCCAAAAGCAAGACAAGCACAATCCATTCCGGGCGTTTACTTTTCCATGCGGGATGGGTATATTAAGATACAGATTTTGCCGTATTACATATTCCAAAATGATCGAGGTGCCGCTTCTTGAGTCGTCGTCAACTGTTTTTCGCCGGGCTGATCATCAGCTTCGCATTGAGCGGAATCGCCCATTACGCCCATTGGAACGAAATGTTCCAATTCGTCGTCTCCGCCATCTCCGTCATCTTCGTGGCCGGGTTTCTCGGGCAGGCCACCGAGTCCGTGGCGCATTATGCGGGACAGCGTCTCGGCGGCTTCCTCAACGCCACCTTCGGCAACGCAGCCGAGCTGATCATCGCGATTTTCCTCGTTCGGGCAGGCTCCTTCGAGACCGTCAAAGCGAGCTTGACCGGTTCGATCATCGGCAACCTGCTGCTGGTGCTCGGCCTCAGCATTTTTCTGGGCGGACTGAAGTACAAGGAGCAGCGCTACAACGTCCAGCTGGCCACCCACAACTCGACGCTCATGGTGATGGCCGTCATCGCCCTCATCGTGCCGGCCATCTTCGTCGCGGCGGAGCATTTCTCCGTACAAGCCGACAAGGTGCTCAGCATTACGGTCGCGATCATTCTGATCGTCAGCTATTTGCTCTGGCTGGTCTTCTCCATGGTCACGCACAAAAACATGCTCTCCGATATGGAGGATAAGGCCGATGCGTCGGCGGAGGGCCACCACGAAGAACCCGTATGGAGCAAAGGCCGCTCCATCCTGTATCTGGTCGTGGCCACCGTCATGGTCGCCTTCGTCAGCGAATGGCTTGTCGGAACGCTGCATGAGGTGTCGGCCCGCTTCGGCCTCTCCGAGCTGTTCATCGGCGCCTTCGTCGTCGCAATTGTCGGCAATGCCGCCGAGCACAGCGCGGCCATCATGCTCGCGCTCAAAAACAAGATGGGCGCAGCGGTGGAAATCGCCGTCGGCAGCAGCCTGCAGATCGCGCTGTTCGTCGCCCCGGTGCTCGTGCTGATCAGCGGCCTGTTCGGGCCGACGATGGACATCGTCTTCACCCCGATCGAGCTGGCTTCCATTGCGGTCGCGGTATTTATCGCCAAGGCGGTCTCCAGCGACGGAAGGACCAACTGGTATGAAGGCTTTCTGCTGATTATGGTTTATATCATTCTAGGCTTCGCCTTCTTCCTCGTCTAGGAAGCACGCAGCAAAAAGGCGCATCTCCCGCCGACAGCGGGGGATGCGCCTTTTTGCTGCGGATGGCCGGGAAGCCACCGTTGCTGGCTGCTATAGGAGCTGAGACTTTTGGTCCAGCGCTTCATACAGTTGGGCAAGGTTGCGCTCGAGCCGGCTGATGATCGCTTTGCCAGCGGCCTCATCGATAAGCCCCGCCCTTACGGCAAAGTCAACTTCCCGCGAGAAGCCGTACATCTGGGTATCGAGGACTTCTTCGTACAGAGGGCACTTGCGGGTAGCAAGATTCTCCATCTGAACCTCAATCAGCTTCTCGATTTTGTTCGCGTCATCCTGCAGCAGTTGAACCGCCTTCTGATGCAGATGGACCAGGACTTCCGGTGAAGACATAGTTTCCCCCCCTGTGCGGATGTCTCGCCGTCTTCATGTTACGATAGTATCTTTAATATTAGACGATCTCTGTCCAATACACAAGGTCATTGCAGGAACAAGCCCATGAAAATAAGCCCGGCCGAATGCGCGGCCGGGCTTATCGATAGCTGCTGAATGAAGCTACTCGCCGATGACTTTCACGTCGAGGTTATGCTTCGAGAAAGCCTCGGAAAGGGCTGCTTTCGCTTCGTCGGCATCAGGCCCGTGAACGTGAAGCTCATAGGAATGGCCTCCGACCAACGTCGTGAACAAGCCCAGGATGCTCTTCACATCGATGTACTTGTTGTCGGCCTGAAGGACGATCGATGAGCGGAACCGGCTTGCAATTTGGGAAATTTCTACGATAGCCGCATTGTTGGACATAGGGATTCCTCCTTGTAAGAAGTCGATAAAGAAAACGTTTCCTTCATCATAACTGAATCAGGATGCCCATTCAAGATGGAACATGTAAAATTTAACCTCAATTAGAGCCCCGCAAACGCAGTCGGAATCGAATCGGATTATTTCAAGCTGTCCGGATTCAGGCCTTCCAGTTCCGGCAGGACGAAGAGGCCGTCCTTGCGGATCAGCACGTCGTCGAAATACACTTCGCCGCCGCCGTATTCCGGACGCTGGATGAGAACGAGATCCCAGTGGACGGCGGAACGGTTGCCGTTGTCGGCCTCCTCGTACGCTTGACCCGGCGTGAAGTGCAGCGAGCCCGCGATCTTCTCGTCGAACAGGGTATCGTTCATCGGATGCAGAATGTACGGATTGAAGCCGAGGCTGAACTCGCCGATATAACGGGCTCCTTCGTCCGTATCGAGAATTTCGTTGATGCGGCCGGTGTTGTTGGAGGTCGCCTTGACGATGCGTCCGTTCTCGAACGTGAAGGAGATGTTGTCGAAGGTCACGCCGGAATTCACGCTGGGCGTATTGTACGTAATCGTACCTTGCACGGAATCGCGGATCGGAGCTGTGTACAGCTCGCCGTCGGGAATGTTGCGCTCGCCCGCGCATTTCACGGATCCGATTCCCTTGATGGAGAAGCTGAGATCCGTGCCCGGTCCGGTGATGCGCACGCGGTCGGTGCGGTCCATGAGCTGCTTGAGCGGCGTCATCGCTGCTTCCATCTTGCTGTAATCCAGATTGCACACATTGAAGTAGAAGTCCTCGAACGCCTCGGTGCTCATCTTGGCCAGCTGCGCCATCGATGCGCTCGGATAGCGGAGCACGACCCATTTGGTACGCTTCACCCGGATTTCGGAGTGGACCGGGTGAGAGTAGAGCTGCTGGTACATCCTCATGCTTTCTTCCGGCACATCGGCCAGCTCGTTGACGTTCTCTCCCGACCGGACGCCTATGTAGCCTTGCATCTGGCTCATTCTTTCCTGGTCGAGCTTGGACCACAGCTCGATCTGCTCCTTGGAGGCATTTTGCAGCAGGGAGCGCAGGATGGAACGGTCGCTTGTTTCCACGAATGGACGGCCGCCGCGCTTGACCACTTCCTCGATGAGGCACTTGCCGAGCTCAAGCTCGCTTCCGATCAAGTCGATCAGGATGTTTTCGCCAGGCTGCACTTGGACGGAATGGCTCACCAGATTCGCGGCGAGTGTTTGAAGTCTAGGATCACGCATGAACGGTTGAATCTCCCTTCGATCTAAAAAACTTTTTACGCGAACCATCCTATCATGAACGCCTCTTCTGTTGCACGGTCATGCGTTATTGCACTAATGATTCAATTGGAACAGAAACTCCGTCTTTCTCTGCTCATCGGCCTTGTTCCCGTCCAATCTATAATGAAGATCCGCGTTTTCGGCCAATTTCAATGGCACGAGCTGGCTGCGGTCGACGACGAGAGTATACGAGGAGTCCGCGGATAAGGAATCCATCATTTCCTGCCACTGTCCGGCGCTGCGCATAAGCTCCCGGTTCCATTCCCGCTTCAGCTCCGCCTGCCGGGAGCCGTCCAGCCGCCCCCACACCTCGCTGTCCTCCGGGGAGCTGCTCTCGATGCGGCTCCATTGGTCCTGAAGCCGGCTGCGCCATATCCTCCCGGCTTCTGCCGGGTTCGGACGGATGATGAGAACAGCGCGGCCTGCCTCCGAATTGGCAGCGTCCAGAGCGACGGCCGCCTTGCTGTCCAGCAGCCGGCCCAGCAGCCATGCCGGATTGTATCCGGCCGGAATTCCGCCTTCGGTTTCCAGCATGTCCGCTTCTCCCTCTCTGCTCTCCAGCAGCCGAACTCCTTCATGCCGCTGCACCTCTCCCTTGAACTGCGTCTTGGCCGCGGAGCTGCCGGCCGATGTGGAGAAGCCGCTGAAGCTGTAGCTGTCCTGAGCCGCCAGCCCCGACACGGCAAGGCTGAACAGCTCCTCCGGCGTACGGTCCGCCTGCATAGCCGCGCAGCCGCCCAAGGTTATAGCCAGAATCGCGCCCGTTCCGGCGGCAACCGTTCCTGCCCGCTTCCATTCCATGTCATTCCAACCTCCGCTCGTTTCCACTAGCATTTCCAACCCGCAACAACTAATATGCGAAGCAAGCTTTCCGCAACGGGATTCGGCTTGACACTGGATGCCTGATTCCTATAAAATTAGTTGTTGAATATAGGCCAACGTTTTTGTGACACCCTCATGGGGTGCTGCAGCTGGAGGGCCAGCGGCTGAACTAGTCCTTCGGGGTCATGGCTTGTCCATGTCCGTGCAGCATCCGGCGAAATCATTGGACCCTTTTCAAACATTCCATTTGAAGAAGGAGTTACACCCAATATGTCACGTTATACAGGTCCCAAGTTTAAACTCAGCCGTCGTCTCGGCATTTCCCTGAGCGGCACCGGCAAAGAACTCAAGCGCAACTTCGCACCGGGTCAACACGGTCCGAACCAGCGCAAAAAAGTGAGCGGCTACGGCCTGCAGCTGGCTGAGAAGCAAAAACTCCGCCACATGTACGGAGTCAACGAGAAGCAATTCCGCAACCTGTTCGACAAGGCTTCCAAGCTGAAAGGCATCTCCGGCGAGAACTTCATGTTCCTGCTTGAGTCCCGCCTGGACAACCTGGTTTACCGCCTTGCCTTCGCGAACTCCCGCCCGGGCGCTCGCCAGCTCGTTGCCCACGGCCACGTCACGGTCAACGGCAAAAAAGTCGACATCGCTTCCTACCAAGTACTGCCTGGCGACGTGATCGGCCTGCGCGAACGCAGCCGCAGCATGAAATCGATCAAAGAAGCCATGGAAGGCCGTCATCACCTTCCTAGCTACATCGAGTTCAACGAAACGGCTATGGAAGGCAAGTACGTTCGCCTGCCAGAGCGCGGCGAGCTGAGCTCCGACATCGACGAGAAGCAAATCGTCGAGTTCTACAGCCGCTAATACCGGCTTCTCTTCTTCGGAAGAGACCCGAAAAACCCCCTTGCGATTGCCGCAAGGGGGTTTTTCTCCTTCATATGACCGCTGCATCCGGTTCTTCTTATTCCTTGACGGATGCCTCCGAGGCTGCCGCAGCCATCGCAGCTGCCGCATCGGACGGCAGCGCTGGGATATCAGCAGCCGCCGGCTTCACGCCTGCCGCCGGAACGCGGGAAGTTAGGCTTTTCATCAGGGCATTGACGTCGATTCCGGCGACGCTCTTCAGCATTTCCGGCGCTGTCGCCATCAGATCCGTCACATAGTTGCTGAGACGGGCCGCTCCGGCTCCATTGCCCGTATCGACAACCGTCAGCTTGTCGATCGACTTGATTGGCTCGGCAACCTTGCCGGCCAGCTCCGGCAGCATCTTGACGATAATGTCGAGCACGGCCGCTTCGCCGAACTTCTCGAACGCCTGTGCCAGCTTTTCCTTGGCTTCCGCTTCGGCCAGACCGCGCAGCCGGATGACTTCGGCTTCGGCTGTGCCTTTGGCCCGCTGGGCGTCGGCTTCCGCCTGGCCTGCCAGCCGTTTCTGCTCCGCGTTGGCGCGGGCCTCGGCTTCGATCCGATACTTCGTGGCGTCCGCCGCGTTGATCTGCTTGGCCTTTTCCGCCTCGGCGGCCTGCTCCACCGCATAACGATCGGCGTCGGCTTTTTTCTTCACTTCGGAATCGTACTGCTTCTCGCGGCGAAGGATTTCCTTCGTCTCGAGATCGATCTCGCGTTCCTTGCGGACGAGCTCGACCTTCATCTGCTCCTCCACGACCTGCTGCTTGATCCGGGCTTCCTGGATCGTATACGCCTGATCGGCATCGGCCTTGGCCGTATCCTGGTCCTTTTTAAATGAAGCGACCTTGAGCTGGTTCTCCTTGGAAGCCTCTGCGATATTCGTATCGCGCAGCAGCTCCGCCTTCTGCCCTTCCTCTTCGGCTTGGGCTTTCTGAATTCGGGCATCGCGAACCGCCTGCGCCTCGGCGATTTCGGCATCCCGCTTGACCGCGGCGATCCGCGGCTTGCCGAGCGCATCGAGGTAGCCATGCTTGTCGCGCAGATCCTTGATCGTGAAGGAGACGATCTGCAGGCCCATCTTCTTCAGGTCCTTGGCCGCTACGGATTGAACCTCCTGGGCGAAACGGTCCCGGTTGCGGTACACTTCCTCTACCGTCATGGAGCCGAGAATCGCCCGCAGATGGCCCTCGAGAACTTCCTGGGCTTCCGACTTCAGAGCTTCAACCGGCTTGCCCATGAACTGCTCGGCTGCCGTCGCCACATCCTCGACCGAGCCGCCGATCTTGATGATGGCGACTCCGTCCGCCATGACCGGCACGCCCTGCTCCGTATACACCTCGGGGGTGGATACGTCCAGCTTCATGGACAGAAGCGACAAGAACTCCGCCCGCTGGAATACCGGCAGGATGAAGGCGCCTCCGCCGCGGACGATCTTGATTTTGCGGCCCGAATCGTCGGATGCGACGTTGCTCGATCCGAGGAACGTACCCGTGACGATCATCGCCTCATCCGGGCTGACCGTCTTGTACCTTGCCCAGAACGCAAGACCCAGTACGACAATGACACCGACAACGATAGCAGGAATAACCAAATAATCTGGAATCAAACCCATTTCCCCTCTCTCATTTCAAAATGGATACCGCCAAGGCATCCGGCTTCACTTCGACGACGACGACTTTGCTTCCGGTTGGAATATCGGTGCCGTCGAAGCTTTCGGCCGTATGGTTCGTCACTCCCGCTCCGATCCGGACCAGCACTTCGCCGCAGCCGCGGGCCGGAATGGCCGTCAGCACCTCGCCGATCGATCCTCCCAGCTCCTGCATGGAGTACCCCGAAGTGGATTCGGAGTTCTGCATCGGCCTGACATACAGGAAGAACACGAGCAAGGAGCAACCCGCCGCAGCGAGGACGGACAGAAGCGCAATGCCGGAGGCCGGGAGGCTCGAATACTTCTCCATCATAAGCCCCGCTCCGCCGAATGCCGTAACGGCGCCGGCAGCGGCAGCCGGCTGGAAAATATGATGACCGTCCACGGACAGGAAATCGAGCGCCCCGTCCAGGAAAGAGCCCAGAATATCCCCCAGCACTACGCTTACGATGGCGAACAGGACGCCGAAGGCAAGGCATGACAGGTAAACCGTTTCCATCCCGCACCTCCCCATATTTGGCATCTAATGTTAACTGCCCGGTACTCTATACGTTGCAATCGGCCATTTGTTTCACAACTTAGACATTTTCTTGTTGAAAATTTCGGACAGCCGCTACAATTGAATCCGAATCCGCGCCATGCGCCGTTTGCCGGCTTGCAGGACATCCCCTTCTTGCGGCTCCACGACCGCCGAGACATCCTCCAGCTTAACCCCGTTGAGCTTGACGGCTCCTTGCTGGACGCTTCGGCGGGCTTCGCTGCCAGACGGCAGCAAATCCAGGACGGTAAGAAGCTTTACGAGCCGGATCTTGCCCTCTTCAAGCTCTGCCGCCTGCAGGACGGCTTCCTCGATATCATCCGGCAAGGCGCCTTCCGAGAATATCGCGCGGAAACGCGATTCGGCGAAGTCAGCCGCTTCCAGTCCATGGAACAGGCGGACGAGGGCGTGAGCCAGCATCAGCTTGGCATCCCTTGGATGCAAGGTGCCGTCTGCCAATCCGGATGCCACGGCGGCCAAGCGATCCGAGTCCAGATCCGTGGCCAGCTCGAAATATTTGGGCATGAGGCCGTCCGGTATGCTCATCGCTTTGCCGAAAATTTGGTCCGGCTCCTCCTGGATGCCGATGTAATTGCCGAGGCTCTTGCTCATTTTCTGAACGCCGTCGAGCCCTTCGAGGATCGGCATCGTGATGGCTATCTGCTGCCGCTTGCCGTATTCCTTCTGCAGGCTTCTGCCCATGAGCAGATTGAATTTCTGATCGGTTCCGCCCAGCTCGATGTCCGTCTCTAGGGCGACCGAATCGTATCCCTGCATAAGAGGGTAGAAAAATTCGTGGATGCTGATCGGCAGGTTGGACTTGTACCGCTTCGTGAAGTCGTCCCGTTCCAGCATGCGGGCAACCGTCGATTTGGCCGCGAGGCCGATGACTTCATTGAAGGTTAGCGGCGACAGCCATTCGGAGTTGAAGCAGACCGTCGTCCGCTCCGGATCGAGCACATTGAAAATCTGATCCTTGTATGTCTGGGCGTTGCGCCGGACATCCTCCTCGGACAACGCCTTGCGGGTTTCCGACTTGCCCGACGGATCGCCGATCCGGCCGGTGAAGTCCCCGATGAGCAGCTGGACCTCATGTCCGCATTCCTGGAACTGCCGCAGCTTCTGGAGCACGACAGTATGGCCGATATGAATATCCGGAGCCGAAGGATCCAGTCCCAGCTTCACCTTGAGCGGAATGCCGGCCGCCACCGATTCCTCCAGCTTCTCCCGAAGGCCGCTCTCCGGGATGATCTCGGCCGTTCCCCTTGCGAGAATCGCCAGCTGCCGCGCAACCTCCTGCCGCTGCTCCGAAGTCAGCTTCGGTCCGGGACGCTGCCCGCTCCGCTCCATGTTCTCCTGCTGGTTCATTTTCTGTGCTCCCCTTTCTCTGATGGGCGCCTGCGGCGCTGAAAACGCAAAAAATCCTTCTCGTCCGAAGGGACGAGAAGGATTAGCTCGCGGTACCACCCTTGTTGGAATCCGCTCCGCCTGCGCATGCTATGACAGGCAAAGCCAAATGGATTCCCACTTCGTTGAACATAACGGAAGGCTGCTTCCGGGACCGGGCTACGCGCCGGGCTGGCAGCCCGCGGTTCCCCCGGCCGGCTCAGGGCTGTAATTCGCGCGGACGGGGCGTCCCGGTTCGCACCTGCCACCGGGTCTCTGTGAACGCCTGCCGTCCGGCTACTGGATGCCCATCCACGCCGTTGGCCGTATGGTCCGCCGGCTCCTCCGAGCCGTGCGGAATCGTTTTGCAAGTTATATCATGCCCCGCGAGGAGTGTCAACTTCCAAGCTTCGGCAGCAACAGCCGGAAAAGGGGAGATTTCAACGATGGAAATGACATCTGGTGCCGGGTTCCGGCGACATGTGCTATAATAGCTGTGCTTACTTGGAGGAGGAAAGGTACATATGGCTCAAGAGCATGAACAAGCTCCCGGGCGCAGCGGCTGGAGGACGTTCGGTCTCGTCGTGTGGATCACGGCGAAATGGCTGATTATCTTCGGCATTACCGGCGCATTGTTTGCCGGCGGCATCGCGACCGGATATGTGGCCGCCCTGGTCAAGGACGATCCTGTCCGGCCCGGCAGCGAGCTGGAAGCCATGGTCAACGAGAATGCCCTGACCGGCTTCGTTTATTTCAACGACGGGACAACCCCCGTAGGACAGCTCAGGACCGACGAGGACAGGCGTCTCGTCGACCTGCAGAACATCCCGCAATCCGTCATCGACGCCCTGTTGTCGACGGAAGACAGCAATTTTTATTCCCATATCGGAATCGACTACATGGGCTTCGGGCGCGCCGTCAAGCAGAAGCTGCTCAATGAAAGCAGCCAGACCGGCGGCAGCACGCTCACCCAGCAGGTGGCAAGAAGGGTATTCCTCAGCCTCGACCGCACCGATGCGCGCAAGGTCAAGGAAATCCTGCTCTCCATCCGGATGGAGAGATATTTGACCAAGGACCAGATCCTCGCGGCTTATCTGAACAAAATGCCGTTCGGCAACGGTTCATCCGGCTACAATCTGTATGGAATCAAGTCCGCGGCGATTGGAATCTTCAACATCTCCGATCTCAGCAAGCTCAATCTGGCTCAATCCGCCTATCTGGCAGGCCTTCCGCAGCTGCCGTCGTCCTATTCGGCCTTCAACGGGAAGGGCGTATTCAACCCGGACGGATTCCGGAGAGCCACGGCAAGGCAAAAGATCGTCCTGTCCCGCATGCTCGTCACCGGCCGCATCACCCAGGCCCAATACGACGAGGCGATCGCCTTCGATCTCAAGAGCACGCTCGCCCCGCATAAGGAGAAGGCTTACAACACCTTCCCTTACCTGATGCTCGAGACGGAGCGGGAAGCGGCAACGATTCTCGCCATGAAGCAGAACCCCAATCTCAAGAAGAGCGATCTGGCCAAGACGGAAAATTCCGAAATTCTGGCCAGCGCGCGCGAGCAGCTGCTCCGCTCCGGCTACCGGGTGTTCACGACGATCGACAAGGTCATCTACAACAACATGCGCGAAGTCGCGAGCAACCCGGACAACTTCGGACCGGCCAGCAAGACAAAGGGCCCCGAACAGGCCGCCGCGATCATGATCGACCACCGCAGCGGCGCCATTCTCGGCATGATGGAAGGGCGCGACTTCAACATCGAGCAGATGAACTACGCGACGCAGATGACGCGCCAGCCAGGCTCCGCGATGAAGCCGATCGGCGCCTATCTGCCGGCACTCGAGGCCGGGCTCGTCCAGCCGGCCAGCGTCATCGACGACTCGCCGATCATTCTCAAGGACGGCCAGAAGGGCTTCCATATTCCGATGAACGCGAACAAGAAGTTCAACGGTCTCGTGACGGCACGCGAAGCTCTCAACCGCTCGTTGAACACGCCGGCCCTCAAGCTGTTCCTGGACAAGGTGACCATTCCGAAGGCATGGGATTTTGCCCGCTCTCTCGGCATTTCGACCCTGCAGCCTAGCGACGACAACGCTCAAACGGGTGTCATCGGCGGCCTGAGCAAGGGCGTGACCGTCGAAGAGCTGACGGATGCCTATGCGACCATTCCGAACGGCGGCGTCTACAATGAGCCGTTCATGATCAGCAAGATCGTGGATTCGGAAGGCCATATCGTCTATCAGCACGAGCTCAAGCCGAAGCGCGTTTATTCCGAGCAGACCGCTTTCCTGATGACAGACATGCTGCGCACGGTCATCTCGGATGCAAGCGGCACGGCTCACAGCCTGACGAGCGGCTTCAAATCCTACGGAAAGATTCCGATCGCAGGCAAGACCGGCTCCACCCAGAGCTATGGCGACGTCTGGTTCATGGGCTTCACGCCGGACATCACGCTGGGCGTATGGGCCGGCTACAAGGAGCAGAAGAACGTGCTCCTCAAGGACTCCCATTCCAGGGCGCGCTCGCTCTGGACCGAAATCATGAACCAGACGGTCGCCGACAGGCCCGAGCTGTTCAAGACCGAGGCGTTCCCCAAACCGGACGGGCTCGTCAAAGCGACCGTTTCGACCGTCAGCGGGATGCTGCCGAGCGATCTGATCCGCTCCCGCGGCCTGCTCGTCACCGACTGGTTCAACAAGAAATACGTGCCGACCAAAGTGGACAACGTTCTTGGCAGCATGTCCTTCATTACGTACAACGGCGTCAATTACATCGCCCAGGACACGACTCCATCGGACTTCGTCTTCACGAAAACCGTCATCAAGAGGGAAAAGCCGCTTGGCGAGCTGATGGACGAAATCAACAAAGCCCAGCAAGCTATGCCGGCCGAATACCGCAGGCCGCTGTCGGCCTTCATCCCCAAGGATGCGACCGACGACGCGCCGACGATGGTCGACCCGCGTCGAGACGACGGCGCCGCTCCTTCCGCCCCATCGAACGTATCGCTGGAAGCGGTGAACGGCGCTTACCGGATTTCCTTCGCGGCAAGCCCCGAAAAGGATGTCGTCGGCTACCGGCTGTACCGCTCGCAAGGACTCGGCTTCAGCAAGCATGGAGAATCCATCCTGACGGGCAGCACGCTGTCCTTCTCGGATCATTCCGGCTCCCTGCTGTCGTCCTACTACGTGACCGCAGTGGACGTAGGCGGCCATGAGTCGGCGCCAAGCGCGACCGTAAGCCCGTTTGGCGCGGCCCTTCCTGGAGTTCCCGGCGATACCGGCCAAGGCGGCGACAATGTCGGTGCCGGCACCGACAACCCCGGAGGCGTCACGCCTCCGGACCCCGGTACGCCAGCTCCAGGAGCAGCCCCTCCGTCCGCTCCTGCCGGTCTGAATGTATCCGTCGACGGCAAGACGGTCAACCTGAGCTGGACGTTGAATGCCGATACCGAAGGAGTTACCCGTTATGAGGTGTACTACAGCCCCAACAATGACGGGAACTATCAAAGCATCGGCTCCGCTACGACCAACAGCTTCTCGGCTACGATGGCCAGCACGGCCGGCACGTACCGGATCAATGCGGTCAACGCCGCGGGAGCTTCTCCTTACTCTTCAGCCGTCGTTTACGGCTCCTGATCGATCAGGCAGGTTTCGCAGCCTGTCTGGCCCGACAAAAAAAACGCCCCGACGGGGCGTTTTTTTGTTGCCATCCTCCTCATTCTGCGAAAAAACAGCCTCCCGGCAAATCCGCCGGGAGGCTGTTGATCTTGTTTAGTCTTCAATGGTGGAAAGATCGCCTGTAGGCAGATTCAGTTCCCAAGCCTTCAGTACGCGCCTCATGATTTTGCCGCTGCGCGTCTTCGGAAGCTTATCCTTGAATTCGATCTCGCGCGGGGACGCATGCGCCGACAGGCCGATTTTGACGAAGCGGGCGATGTCCGCCTTCAGCTCGTCGGAAGGCTCGAAGCCTTCGCGCAGCGAGATGAACGCCTTGATGATCTCGCCGCGCATCGGGTCGGGCTTGCCGATGACGCCGGCTTCGGCGACAGCCGGATGCTCCACGAGCTTGCTCTCCACCTCGAACGGGCCGACCCGCTCGCCGGAGGTGTTGATGACGTCGTCGATCCGTCCCTGGAACCAGAAGTAGCCTTCATCGTCCCGATAAGCCGAATCTCCGGAAATATACCAGCCCGGAATGTGGAAGTATTCCTCGTATTTGGAAGGATTGTTCCAGACCGCGCGCATCATGGACGGCCATGGCGTGCGGATCGCCAGATTGCCCATCTGGAACGGCGGCAGCTCGCTGCCGGAATCGTCGATGATCGCCGCTTGGACGCCCGGCAGCGGACGACCCATGGAGCCCGGCTTGATCTCCATCGCCGGATAGTTGCAGATCAGCTGTCCGCCGGTTTCGGTCATCCACCACGTATCATGGATGCGCTGGCCATAGACCTTGAGGCCCCAGCGGACCACTTCCGGATTCAGCGGCTCGCCGACGCTGAGCACATGGCGCAGGGAGGACAGGTCGAACTGGGTCGACACGTCGTCTCCTGCCCCCATCAGCATCCGGAAGGCGGTCGGCGCGCTGTACCATACCGTGACGCCATAACGCTGGATCGTCGTGTACCAGTCCTGAGGACTGAACCGGCCGCCGCGGATGACGTTCGTGGCTCCGTTGAGCCATGGCGCGAAAATGCCGTAGGACGTTCCCGTCACCCAGCCCGGGTCGGCCGTGCACCAGTAGACGTCGTCTTCCTTGAGGTCAAGGACGACCCGGCCGGTGTGGTAATGCTGGATCATGGCGTTATGGACGTGGTAGACGCCCTTCGGCTTGCCGGTAGAACCGGAAGTATAGTGGAGAAGAAGTCCGTCCTCGCGGTCCACCCATTCGATCTCGGCTTCGTCGGAAGCCGCCTTCATTTCCTCGTGGTAGGAAATGGTGCCCTCCGGGTTCTCCGACGGGCTGACGACGATAATATGCTTGAGCTCGGGCAGCTCGTCGCGCTTGATGCGCGGAAGAAGCGCGGGCGTCGTCACGATCGCCACCGCTCCGCTGTCCGCGAGCCTGTCCTTGACCGCCGTCTCCATGAAGGCCTCGAAAAGAGGCCCTACGACGACACCGGTCTTGAGCGAGCCGAGTAGGGCTACGTACAGCTCCGGAGTGCGCGGCATGAAAATGAAAAGCCGGTCTCCCTTGGCCAGGCCGTGCTTGCGGAGAACGTTGGAGAAGCGGTTCGACAGCAGGCTGAGCTCCTCGAAGGTATACGACTCATCCCGCTCCGGGTCGCTGTAATGCAGAGCGGTCTTCTGCCCTCTGCCTTCTCCGATATGGCGGTCGATAGCCTCATGCGCCATGTTGACCTTGCCGGTCTCGTGCCAGGTGAAATGCTTCTCCACCCCGCTCCAGTCAAAGTCCCGGTAACATTGCTCGTAATCGGCCATATTGGGAGATTTCGCGGTTACAGCCAGCTTTTCCTGATGGTCAATCGACATGCTAATCACCTTCCATAGTCGTCGTCTTTTAGGGCAAATGGAAATCGGATGCGCTTTCAAACACAGGGTGAAACGCGGTTCATGTCGCTAACTAGTATAGCATAATGGAAATGTATGCGCCTACTTCTATCGAAATTTACCCCTTTCGCTTGAAAAATCCCCCTCATGGGGAAGGACCGTCCTTTTCATCCCTACTTTTTTCTGCTATAAGTGATAAGAGGCAAAGACGGCTTGCCGATTGGCCACTAGAAGCTTGAAGGAGCGATAACGTTGGAACATATCAAGCGTTACCATTCCCAAACGATACCTTTTCAAGGCAGAAGCTTGGATATAGAGGGTCCCGTCGAGCCCGGCCGCCTGGCGGACTGGACGATGCATCCGGGACTGAACGCATTCCGCCGGCCGGCCGAGCAGCAGACCGCCCTGGTGGAGATCGCCGGCTTGCCGGAAGGGCGCATCATCGTGGCGCGGGACGGAGATGTCGTCGTAGGCTATGTCACCTTCCACTATCCGGACGAGCTCGAGCGTTGGTCGGAAGGCGGCATGGACGATCTGATCGAGCTCGGGGCGGTAGAAGTCGCAGCCGAATACCGCTCGGTCGGGCTGGGCAAGAAAATGATCCGGCTCGCGTTCATAGAGGATCAGCTGGAGAACAGCATTATTTATACGACCGAATATTATTGGCATTGGGATCTGGAAGGAACGGGACTCGGCATCTGGGAATACCGCTCCATGATGGAGAAACTGATGAAATCCGTCGGCATGGTCTGGTACGCGACGGACGATCCCGAAATCTGCTCGCATCCGGCCAACTGCCTGATGGTCCGCATCGGCAAGCAGGTTCCGCTCGATTCCGTGGAGCAGTTCGACCGGGTCCGGTTCAGGCAGCGGTTCATGTACTGACGCTCTCAGGAGGAAGATCATGAAGGATACAGCCCTATTCATCCGTTCATCCGGCGCGAGCCGGTATAAATTCAATGATGAGCATCCCTTCAACCCGCTTCGTCTGGAGCTTGCAGGCTCCTTGCTTGAAACGGCCGGCGCTCTTTCTCCCGACATGGTTTTGGAAGCGCATTCCGCGCAAGACATCGAGCTCGAGAGGATTCACCGCGCCGATTATATGGATGCGGTCCGCAAGCTCAGTGTTCGGGCTCCGCATCCCGATTCCCTCGCCTTGGCTGCCCGTTACGGACTGACTACGGAGGATACGCCTTACTTCGAAGGCATGCATGAGGCTGCCGCTGCCATCAGCGGCGGCTCCATCCTCGCGGCGGAGACCGTCATGTCGGGGCGGGCGCTGCATGCCTACCATATGGGAGGCGGCTTGCATCATGCGTTTCCGGGCCATGGCTCCGGCTTCTGCGTCTATAACGACGCTGCCGTGGCTATCGCGGCCGTGAAGGACAAATACAAGGCGCGGATTTTGTATATCGATACGGACGTCCATCATGGGGACGGAGTCCAGTACGCTTTCTATGAAGATCCCGACGTGTTCACGTATTCCATCCACGAGACCGGCAAGTACTTGTTCCCCGGTACCGGCTTCACGCACGAGAAGGGCATCGACAAGGGATATGGAGCCTGCTGCAACATCCCTCTGCAGCCTTACACGGAGGATGAATCGTGGCTGGAGGCGTTCTCGGAGTCGATCACTCGCGTCGCCAGAGCGTTCAAGCCGGATCTCATCGTCAGCCAGCACGGCTGCGACGCGCATGCCTTCGATCCGCTCTCTCATATACATTGCAGCATGAGGATTTATCTGGAGATGCCCCGCATCATCCATGAGCTCGCCCACGAGCATTGCGGCGGACGCTGGGTCGCTCTCGGCGGCGGGGGATACGATCTATGGAAGGTCGTTCCAAGAGCCTGGTCGCTCGTCTGGATGGCGATGTCCGATCATGAGATCTCGAGCCGGCTCGCTGCCGCTCCTTCCTCCCCCGCTCCGCTCCCGGAGCAATGGCTGAGCCGCTGGCAGCCGCTTAGTCCGGAGCCGCTGCCGGAACATTGGCTCGATCCCCTCGACATCTGGGAGCCTATGCCGAGGCGCGAAGAAATTCGCCTTCAGAACCGCGCCGCCTGGGAACTGGCCGTTCAGGACTTATAGCAGCCGCATCCTCCTGGCAGGACAGACCACTCGCGTTCGAACGGAGGCTGCCGCCATTCGGAAAGCCTTCTGCGCAATTGAAAAAAAGCCCCATCCTTCCCAAGGGAAGAATGAGGCTGCCGAACGAAGATCAAGCCTGCTGGAGACTGCGCACCATGCCTTCGATGACGGCATAGGACTGGCCGGCGGCCAGCACGGTGAACTCGGCGAAATTCATATGCGCGCTGCCGTCAGCCTGATCCGACATGGAGCGGATCACGACATAGGGAATGCCGTTCATATGCGCGACTTGAGCGACGGCAGCGCCTTCCATCTCGGCGCAGGCGCCCTGGAAGACGTCGCGAAGGCTTTGCACCTTGTCGCGGCTCGCGATGAACTGGTCGCCCGACAGGACGACGCCTTCGAGCACACGGCCATTCACCGCATCGCGGCTCGCCCGGACAGCAAGACTGCGCAGCTCCTCATCCGCCGGAAAGACGGAGATTTCCTGGTAAGGAATCGCCCCCGGAGCAAAGCCGAGCGCCGTGACGTCCATATCATGCTGGACGCAGGCGGTGGACACGACGATGTCTCCGATCGTCAGGCTGGAATCGACAGCCCCTGCGACGCCCGTGAAGAGGATGCATTCCGCCCCCAGATCGATGAGCGCCTGCGTGCATACCGCGGCATTGACCTTGCCGACACCGGACTTGACCGCGATGATGTTCATGCCATGGAGCGTCCCGCGATAAAAGACGAGGCCGGCCTTGACCGTCTCCGATTCCATCTGCGCATGGCGGTGAAGCAGCTCCAGCTCCTCTGCCATCGCTCCGATGATGCCGATCGTGCGATAGATGCTCATTGCTTCGGAGCTCCTACCGACTGCCGTTTGACGAGCTCATGAGGGAGGATCACCTTGGACTGCTCGACCGGCTCCTTTTTCATCAGCTTGGTCAGCAGGCGCATCGACACGGCGCCGATGTCATACATCGGCTGGGCAACCGCAGACAGCTGCGGACGCACCATGGAAGCCATGCGGCTGTTGTCCACGCTGATGACGGAGATGTCATGCGGCACTTTGAGTCCTTTGTCCTGAATCGCATGGATAGCCCCGATAGCCATCTCGTCCGTTGCCGCGAATACAGCTGTCGGAAGCTTGTCCTTGGCGAGGAAATGGTTCATCGCCTCCACTCCGGACTCGTACCGGTAATTCCCGATGCGGACACTGTCCTCGCTGTAGGCGATGCCGTTCTCTTCCAAAGCGCGTTTGTAGCCGTGGAACCTCGCATAACCGTTCGACGGATCCTGCAAAGTGCCGCCGATCATGGCGATGTCGGCATGCCCTTGGTCCAGAAGATGCTTGACCGCATCATGCGCTGCATCCTCATGGTCGATGTCCACCGACGCGATGATTCCCTGCTCGTCCGTCGTCGCACAGAGCACGACAGGCACGTTCGCCGTCTTGAACGCCTGGAGATGCTCCTCCGTCACGGCGCCGCCCATGAACAGCAAGCCGTCGACCTGCTTCTCTAGAAGCGTGTTGATGACGCGGATCTCCTTGTCCTTGCGCTTGTCCGCATTGCAAAGAATGATATTGTAATGGTACATGTTCGCGATGTCTTCGATGCCGCGGGCAACCTCGGCAAAGTTGGAATTGGAGATGTCGGGAATGACGACACCGACCGTCGTCGTCTTCTTGCTCGCAAGTCCCCTGGCTACGGCATTCGGGCGGTATCCGAGCCGTTCAATCGCCTCATAGACCTTCTTTCGGGTCTGCGGCTTGACATTGGGGTTGTTGTTGACGACCCGGGAGACCGTAGCCATCGACACTCCCGCTTCTCTTGCTACATCGTAAATGGTTACAGTCACGGTTCCTTCTCTCCATTGTAAACGAATTTATTGGCAGGCTTTACCCCTTTACATTACGGTAATCATACGACAAATACCGTGCTTATGCAATGTCAGCGAGCATTCTCGGACAGCGCCGTTTCCGTGATATTCCAATGGGAAGTGTTCCATTCCGCCTTGCCGTTCCGGATCAGGATCGCTTGCGGAGAAGCATGCTTCACCCCGAGCTCCTCGGCGATGACATTGGATACCGAACGCTCCTCGATGACGCGGACGAGAGCCGTCTCGACTCCTTCTCCCTTGCTTCCTTCGTGCCAGCGGGTCCATTCCTCGATAGCGCCTGCGCTCACCGAACAGCTTGTGCTGTGCTTGAATACGAGCACCGGCTTCTCGTGGGACAGCTCCAAAATCTGTTTCCAATCTTCCATCGTGTGCAATTGCTTGCTGCTCATACGCCACACTCCTTATTGTCGTTTATCTGGCTGGGGTCTTTCGGGCTTCCATCGGCTATGTATGCATCATGCAGCGGCTCAGCTGGCCGAGCCTCTTCTCGATTTCCTGCCTCCATGCTTCGTCTCCGACCGAACCCGCGATAAGCAGCAGCTCCAGCAAGGAATCGATCCGTTCGCCGACGATCTGCTGAACAGCCGCTGGATCCGGACTCTTTCGCTTCGAAGAAGCTTCTACAAGTAAATCTGCCCACTCGTTAAGCTCGTTAAACAAGAAGGTCTGCTTGCCGGGTTCTTCGCCAAGCTGGCCGATCAAGCCGGTCAGATCCGGCTTCACCTCGGGAAGCACCTCGCTGCGGCCGCAGCCGGTGCACGAATAAATGGGAACATTGTCGATTTCCACTTTATTCGAGTAGATAACCGTTCTTAATTTCATGTTCATTTTATGGCCGCAAGAACAGGGTTTACGCATCGAAAAGTCCGCTCCTTCGTCAACGCGCCTGCTCATCTCCGCCTCAAGCCCTTGAAGGGGCGGCAGCAAATCAGCACGGGCGCAGTGTCGCTTGCCTCCTTACTTCGACCTTTTTCGCCTGTTTTCCTGCCGGGAGGGCATATGCAATTTCTGTAAAATAAATGGGCCGCTTCGGCTCCCTCCATCGCCCGGGGATCGGCAGGATCTGAAAGCCGTTTGCGCCTCCGGGCCGGCTGCCTTACAATGAACCGAGAGCCCGGCCTATCCCGAGACAGGCCCTTACAGAGGAGGAATGCAAGTTGACCTTGCAAGGAAAGCGCGTCATCTGCCTGATCGACGATGAATTCGAGGATCTCGAGCTGTGGTACCCCGTCTACCGCGTGCGTGAAGAAGGAGCGGAGGTTCTGTTCGCCGGTCCGGAAAAAGGAAAGGTCCATATCGGCAAATACGGCGTGCCGGCAACGGCCGATCTGTCCTACGGCGAGCTCGAACCCGGCGGCATCGACGGCCTTCTCGTCCCGGGAGGATGGGCGCCGGACAAAATCCGCCGCTACCCCGAAGTGCTGAAGCTCGTGCAGGAAATGGACGCCGGCGGCAAGCCGATCGGCCAGATCTGCCATGCGGGCTGGGTGCTCGTTTCCGCCAAGATTCTGCAAGGCCGTACGGTGACCTCGACTCCCGGCATCCGGGACGATATGGAAAATGCCGGAGCGCGCTGGGTGGATGAAGCGGTCGTCGTCGACGGCAACCTCGTCTCCGCGCGCCGTCCGCCCGACCTGCCGCCTTATGCGAAGGCATTCGTAGAGGCGCTGAAGCAGCGGAGCTGAAGCTGTCCTGTTCGCAGCGAATGGAAGGAAAAAGAACCCTTGCCGAAGCAAGGGTTCTTTTTGAGCTGCCGTCATTCGCTTCCGGCAGCCGTCCTTACCTTGGAGCCGTCTGCGTTGTCCCTGCTCAGCTCCAGCAGCCGCTTGACCTCGGAGGTCGTGCCGCAAGCCATCACTTCCGCATATACGTTCCGGCTGTCCCGCTGGGTCGTCTGCAGCAGCCGCTCCTTGACATGGAGAATGGAATGCGACGACATGCTCAGCTCGTCGACATCCATGCCGAGCCAGACGGGAAGCGCCCTGGCGTCACCGGCCAGCTCGCCGCATACGCCGACGTGGATGCCCGCCGCCCGCGCAGCCTCCACCGTCGTCCGCAGCATGCGCAGAACGGCTGGATGGAGCGGCTCGTACAGATGCGAGATTTTATCGTTCATCCGGTCGACAGCCAGCGTGAACTGGACGAGGTCATTCGTCCCGATGCTGAAGAAATCGACTTCGCGGGCCAGCAGATCGGCGATCATGACCGCAGCCGGAAGCTCGATCATGATTCCTGCGGGTATCGCCTTGTTGTAAGGCTTGCCCTCCGCCTCGAGCTCCTGCATCGACTCGCGGAGCAGGGCGTTGGCAGCTCTGACCTCCTCCACGGAAGAGATCAACGGGTACATCACCTTCACATTGCCGTAATGGGACGCCCTCAGAATCGCCCGCAGCTGGGTCTTGAACAGATCCTTGCGATCGAGGCTGATCCGGATCGCCCGGTAGCCAAGGAACGGATTCTCTTCCTCCGGAAGCTCGAAGTAGTCCAGATGCTTGTCGCCCCCGATATCCAGCGTGCGGATGATCAGCGGCTTCCCGTCGAGCTTCTCGGCTACGCTCCGGTACACCTCATACTGCTCCTCTTCCTTGGGGAAGCGGGTGCGGTCCATGTATAGGAACTCGGTCCGGAACAGGCCGACGCCGTGCGCTCCGCTCGTGAGAGCGACTTCAAGCTCCTTGAGCGAGCTGATGTTGGCCGACAGCTCCAGATGCTTGCCGTCCGGGGTGGACGTGTCGAGATGGGCGATGCCGAGCAGCCGGTCATGCTCTTCGGTCTGGCGGCTGCGCAGAGTCGCGAACGCCTGGACGGCTTCCTCGCCCGGATTGAGCTCCACATACCCCGTAGATCCGTCGATGATCAGGACGTCCCCGGTCGCGATGCTCTCTTCCAGCCTGCTGTCGAGTCCCACGATGAGCGGAATGCCGAGCGCCCGGGCCATGATCGCGGAATGCGAGGTTGTGCTGCCGCCGAAAGTGGCGATGCCGAGCACGTTCTGAGGATTGATATGGGCAAGCTGCGAAGGAGACAGCTCCTTGGCGACGAGGATGTACGGCTGCGTGTCCGAGGGCAGCGTAATCTCGGGCGCGCCGAGCAGATGCTTGAGGAGGCGGTTGCCGACATCCTTGATATCCAGCGCCCGCTCCTTCATGTATTCGTCGTCAAGCAAGTCGAACATCGTGACGAAATGGTCGATCGCTTCCTTGACCGCCACCTCGGCCGCTTTGTACTGCCGCTCGATCATCCCCTGAATCTCGTTCATGAAGACGGGATCGTCGAGTATCGCGAGATGGGCATCGAAAATGCTCCGCTCATCCGGGCCGACAACCTCCCGCAGCTCATCCTTCATCTGCTCGATCTCGACCTTGGAGGTGCGGATGCCTTCGTACAGCCGCTCGAATTCGCGGGCAAGATCCGCGACGTCGATTCTTTGCTCCGGCAAATCCCATTCCCAGTTCGGCAGCACAAAACATTTCCCGATCGCGATCCCGGAAGAAGCTCCGATTCCTTGCATCATGGCCTGATCCCTCCAACATGACTATCCTTGCGTTCTTTCAGCATTACGGACATGACCGGCGACTGCCCCTTCTTCACCGACTTGAAGGCTCCGAAGCCCCAGGAGCGGACCAGCTGGGAATTCGTGATGACCATCGGAGTGGCCAGCGACTTGCTTTTCGCCCGCAGCTTCTGCAAATCAAAGGAAATGAGCAGCTGGCCGGGCGCAACGTCGTCGCCTTCCTTCACGGCTGCCTGGAAATAGCTGCCGTCCTTGAGCGAGGAAGTATCGATTCCGATATGGAGCAGCACCTCCAGCCCTTCCTCGGTGCGGAGGCCGATGGCATGCATCGTCGGATATAAAATGATGACCTTGCCGCGCACCGGCGCCACCAGCTCGCCCCGATCCGGCAGGAAGGCGACTCCATCGCCGACAAGCTTGCCGGAGAAGATCGGATCCGGCACTTCCTCCAGCGGAATCATTCGGCCTTGAACTGGAGAGCTGAATAAAACCTGGGCGGAGTCCCGCTGCATCGTCTTGACGATTTCTTCCCGGATCAGCTCCGAGAACGTGCCGAATACAATCTGCACGTTGCCTCCGCCGAGCCGGATGACGCCGGCAGCTCCCAGATCCCGCAGCGCCGTGTTGTCCAGCAGGCGGTCGTTCTTCAGCTTCAGCCGCAGGCGCGTGATGCAGGCTTCCATCGTATCGAGGTTGGCCTTGCCCCCGATCGCCTGGAGGATGAGCGGCGCCCTGGACGGGATATCCTCCGCCCAGTCGTCGAGGGCCGATCCTTCCTCGCGGCCCGGCGTCGGGATCCGGAAGCGCCGGATCGCCCAGCGGAACAGTCCATAGTACAGAATGAACACGATCACGCCGATCGGAAGCAGCAGCCAACCCTTCGTGGCCAGATGCATGTTCAGAATGTAATCGATGGCTCCGGCCGAGAAAGAGAATCCGTGCAGAATGCCCAGCTCGTAGACCAGCCACATGATGACGCCGGACAGCAGCGCATGGATGACGAACAGGTAGGGCGCGACGAACAGAAAGGCGAATTCGACCGGCTCGGACACGCCGGTCAGGAACGACGCAAGCGCAGCCGTCAGGAACGTCTTGCGGATCTTCGGCTTGAGGTCCTCCCTGGCCTCCTGGATGATGGCGATGGCGATGGCCGGGAGAGCGAACATCATCGTCGGGTACAAGCCCGCCATGAACGCTCCGGCCGTCGGATCTCCCGCAAAAAAGCGCGGCAGGTCCCCGTTCACCATCTCGCCCGACGGCAGCCGAAAGCCGCCGACCTGGAACCAGAAAACGTGGTTGAGCAGATGATGAAGCCCGAACACGACGAGAATGCGGTGCAGGAAGCCATACAGAAATACTCCGAAGCCTCCGGCGGAGGATACCACGTCTCCGAGCAGCAGCAGTCCTTTGCCGAGCAGCGGAGCGATTCCGATCATCGCGACCGAGAACAGCACCGAGACGAAGCTGACGAAGAGAGGGACGAAACGAGGCCCTCCGAAAAATTGTATGTACTCGGGCAGCCGGATAGATTTGAATCGTTCATAACTGTATCCCGAAAGCATGCCGATGAGCGCGCCGATGAGGACGGTCGGCTCGATATCGTAGTGGCTGTACTTGACGATGCCCGTATAGATGAACATGCCCGCCAGCGCCGACAAGGCCGATGCTCCCCCGTTGCTGGAGGTTCCCCAGGCAACGCCGGCAGCGAACAAATACGGCAGGAAGGCGAACAGCGAATACCCGGCAACGGATAAATATTCCCCCAGCGACGGCAGTCCGACCGATTCCCATGGAAGCGTGCTTAAGCTCAGGCAGATGGCTGCGGCAGGCAGAATGATCATCGGCAGCATGACCGCACGGCCGAGCTGCTGCAGATTGCCCATGAATTTCATGCTGGACCTCCTATTCCGATCGCTCGCGCGTCCGCATATGACGGCTCCGCCCGAGGTCTATGAGTATGGTAAGCGTTTCATTTCCCTTTGTCAAAAGCAAAAAGGCAGGCCCTCAAAGGTCCTGCCCCATGCCGGCACATTCGAGAAAGGCAGCGTCGCAAGCAAACGCTCCCCCAGTCCGTCTAGCCGCCGATCGCCGGCCGGAGAATGGAATCCTCGACCTTGATGCAGCGGTCCATGATGACCGTCAAGCCGCCCGCTTGGGCGATGTCGGCCGCTTCCTCGCTGTAGACGCCGAGCTGCAGCCAGAGCACCTTGGCGCCGGCCTGCACCGCTTCGCGGGCGATGTCAGGCGTGAACTCGCTGCGCCTGAACACGTTCACGATGCCGATCGGCTCCGGCACGTCCAGCAGCGAGGCGTAGCTCGTCTCGCCGAGTATGGCGGGAGCTGCGGGATTGACGGGAATGATCCGGTAGCCCCGCTCCTTCATGGCGGCGGATACGGAATGGGATGTCCGCTCCGGGTTGTCGGAAAGTCCGACGACGGCAACGACAGGATTCTGTTCGAGAAGCTTCTTGATTTCGTCCCTGGCGGGGTTTTCAAATGCCATGTGCAAGCCCTCCCTTTCAAGTTAACTTAACCATGATAGAGAATATTTACTTGGATTCCGTCCATTCCACCTGCGCGCCGAGCGCCTGCAAATGATCGAAATAGATCGGATAGGACTTCGCGACATGATGCGCATCCTTGATCCGCAGCGGCTTGCGGCAGCGCAGGCCGACGACGGTCAGCGCCATGATGACCCGGTGGTCGTAATGGGCGTTGATTTCCACGCCGCCCTCGAGCCCTTCCGGCTTGCCGTGCACGATGATCTCGTCGCGCTTCTCCTCGACGTCGGCGCCGGCCTTGCGGAGCTCCGCCAAGTAGTCGGTGATGCGGTCGCATTCCTTGTAGCGGAGATTCTCGACATTGTAGAACCGGGAGGTGCCTTCGGCGTGGACGGCTGCCGCGACCATGGCCAGCACCGCGTCGGTCGCCGCGTCTCCGTCGAATTCAACCGCCTTGAGGCGTCCGTTGCCGCGGACCCGGATGTCGCCGTCCTTATGCTCCAGAGGCACCTCCATCATGCGCAGCACGTCGACGACGGCGCGCTCGCCCTGGCGGCTCTTCTCCGGAAGCCCATGGATGACGACGTCAGAGCGGGTCACCGCCGCAGCAGCCAGCACGGCGGCCGATCCGGGATAATCGCCCTGCACCCGGTACGTCCGGGCGGCATAGCGCTGCCCTCCGGGAATTCGGTAGCTCATGAGATCTTCGGACGCTTGGATGACAATTCCCGCCTCCTCCAGCACTTCGAGCGTCTGCCCGATGACGACTTTGGACTTGAGGTCATGCAGCACCTGGATCTCGCTGTCCTCCTTCAGGAGAGGCGCGAGGAACAGCAGCGCGCTCAGAAACTGCGAGCTGACGCTGCCCGATACGGTGATGCGGCCGCCCTTGGGGCTGCCGCCGCGGATCGTAATCGGCAGCTTGCCTTCCTGATCGTCCACCTCGACGCCCATCTGGCGCAGGGAATCAATCAGGTCATGATGCGGGCGCTTGCCGAGCGAGTCGGGATACGCGTTCACGAACGTCACCTCCGGGCAGAGAGCGGCGATGCCCATCAGGAAGCGGAGCACAGCTCCGGCGTTGCCTACATTGAGCTCCTTCACGTCGCGCGGGGAGCTCCCGAAGCCCTTGATGACGATCTTCTCGTCATCTTCCTGAAGCTCGGCTCCGAGATCGCGGATGCAGCGGCGCATGGCGTCGCTGTCCTCGCTATGCGCCGGATAGTAGATCGTGCTGGTTCCTTCGGCCAGGGCGGCGACAAGCAAATACCGCGTCGTGTAGTTTTTGGATGAAAGCGCCTGGATGCTGCCCTTGAGCTCCGGCGTAGGCGTTACGATCACGTCCATTGGAGTGTATTCCCCTTTATGCTGGATTGAAATGGAATTATTCTGAAACGCGGTAAAGCCCTGAAGTACCGAGGTAGCCCGACAACACGGATTCGGCGACGGCACCGGGATTCAGGCCGTCCGTATCCACGCTCAGCTGGGCGAAGTCATAGGCTCCGCTGCGGGCTTTCATAAGCTCGCGTACTTTGGCCGCCGGATCTCCGGCCAGCAGTGGTCTGGCCGTGTCGCCGGCGACCCTCTGCACGATGACGGCTTCGCTCGCGCGCAGCGCGGCCACGAAGCCATGCCGCAGCATCAGCTCGCGGTTCGCTTCCGACAGCACCGTTCCTCCGCCCGTGGCGATGACGAGGGGCGTGTCCGCTGTCAGCAGCCGGGTCAATGCCCGGGTTTCCGCTTCGCGGAAATAAGGCTCGCCATGCCGGGCGAACAGCTCCGCAATGGAGCAGCCCTCCTCGGCGACCACCTCGGAATCCGTGTCGGTCCAGCCGTATCCAAGGCGCGCGGCAAGCTGGCCCGCGACGGTGGATTTCCCGGTTCCCATGAAGCCCACGAGAACGATTTTGCTGCGCGAGGGCTGATCTTCTCCGACCACCTGATGCTCACACCTTCCCATGCGATGTCAATCTTTCAAATATCATATCATCAATTGCTAGAGACAGGGTATAAAATTCTTATTTTTCCATATGGATAGAGGAGATCATTCTACCTCTTGAAGGAGGGCGGCCAGCCATGCCGATGGAACAGGGACCGCAGGCGCAATCAGCCCGCAAGCTTCGCCATATCCTCGATCCTGGATCGTCATTATGCCGGGAAGATGTCGTGTGGGCGCTGGATTATATCAAAAAAAAGGTGGCCGACGAAGATTCCGCCCTAGCGGAATTATCGCAGCCACGCTTGCTCAAAAACTATCGGGGATTCGCCGAAGCGGCCATGAGCCTGCTGGCTTCGCCGCGCACCGGACCGCTTGAGGCGGACCGGCTGCGAGGCATGCTTCGCGAAGCTCTGCACGGCTTGGAGAGGCAAGGCTGACGCCACGCCTCGCCGGCCTCCTCTTGGACTCCATCCCCGCAGCTTGCCATCAGCCCTCGCTGGATTCCATCCACTCGAAGTGGAACGTTCCTTCCTTGTCCACACGCTCGAACGTGTGGGCGCCGAAGTAGTCGCGCTGCGCCTGAAGCAGGTTGGCCGGCAGGCGCTCCGTGCGATAGCTGTCGAAGTAGGCCAGCGCGCTGGAGAAGCCCGGAACCGGAATGCCGCTCGTTACGGCAGCCGTCACGACTTCGCGCCATGCGCCCTGATACTCCTCTACGACACCTTTGAAGTAATCGTCAAGCAGCAGGTTTTTGAGTCCCGCGTCGCGATCGTACGCATCCTTGATCTTCTGCAGGAAGCGGGCGCGGATGATGCAGCCGCCGCGGAAGATCATGGCGATGTCGCCGTAGCGCAGGTTCCAGTCGAACTCATCGGAAGCCGCGCGCATTTGGGCGAAGCCTTGGGCATAGGAGCAGATCTTGCTCGCGAACAAGGCTTTGCGGACCGCTTCGATGAATGCGGCCTTGTCGCCTTGGTACGGAGCGGCTTGCGGTCCGCTCAGCACTTTGCTTGCATGGACGCGCTCTTCCTTCATGGCGGAGAGGAAGCGGGAGAAGACGGACTGCGTAATGATGGACAGCGGCACGCCGAGATCCAGAGCGCTTTGGCTCGTCCATTTGCCCGTACCTTTTTGGCCGGCGGAGTCGAGAATGACGTCGACCATCGCTTTGCCCGTCTCCGGATCCTTCTTGGAGAAGATGTCGGCTGTGATCTCGATCAAGTAGCTGTCCAGCTCGCCCTTGTTCCACTCCGTGAAAATCTCGTGCAGCTCGTCCGTGGACAGGCCGAGCACGGAGCTCAGAAGGTGGTAGGCTTCGGTGATCAGCTGCATGTCGCCGTACTCGATGCCGTTGTGGACCATCTTGACGTAATGGCCGGCGCCGCCTGGTCCGATGTACGTGCAGCATGGGTCGCCGTTCACTTTGGCGGAAATGCCGGTCAGGATCGGCTCGACGAGCTTGTAGGCCGATTCAGGACCGCCAGGCATGATCGCCGGCCCTTTCAAAGCGCCCTCTTCGCCGCCGGAAACGCCGGCGCCGACGAAGCGGAAGCCTTTGGCCTCGAGATCCTTGCTGCGGCGCTCCGTGTCAGGGAAGTAGGCGTTGCCGCCGTCGATGATGATGTCGCCTTCGCTCAGATGGGGAACCAGCTCGTCGATGACGGCGTCCGTCGGACGGCCGGCTTTGACCATGATGAGGATTTTGCGCGGCACTTCAAGGGAAGCGACGAATTCTTCGATCGTGTAGGCAGGGAACAGGTTTTTGCCGGCGGATTCCGCGACAAGCTCGTCCGTCTTTTCGCGGGAACGGTTGTATACCGATACCGTGAAGCCTTTGCTCTCAATGTTAAGCGCGAGGTTCTTGCCCATGACGGCAAGGCCGACGACGCCGATCTGCTGTTTCGACATATTGACCATTCCTTTGCTAAGTTATACAGGCGATACGCACTTCCACTAGTGTACCCTTTTTGTTCCGTTATGCAAGTCATTGTACCATGAACGCCTCCCGAAACGAATCCGGAGCAGATGAATATTGGATGAACCCTGGGCCGGAAATGCCGCGGCAAGTTCCAATCCGACCGATCGGCGCGAAACGGGACCCCTTTGACGGCAGTCCGGCAACGCGAAAAAAGCCGGGAGCACAAGGCTCGCCGGCGGCCGCAGGTTTTAAATTGGCTTCGTCCCGACAATGGTTCTCCGTCTCGGCCTTGCAGCTCCAGCCGAAGGCCTCCACGACGTTCTCCGTCTCGGCCTTACAGCTCCAGCTGAAGCATTTCGCTTCTCATGACGGCCAGGCGCTCGCGGCTCTCGTCGGCCGCCGCCTCGTCGCCGCTCTTGAGAGCGTCGTGAAGCACGCACAGCTCGTAATCCAGCTCGTAGCGGAGAACGGCAGCCCGCTCTTCGGCCCGAGTCGACTGGAACGACTTGAGAATCTCCTCCAGCGTGACGACTGGACGCTTTTGATAAATGATGCGGTGCTCCATTCCCGACACCTCCACCAATCGGATGATTTCGCCGAACATGATATTTTCAATGACGATCTGACGGTCCTTCATCCGCTTCACGACAGCATGGCCCCGGGTATCGCCAATCAGCTTCTCGATTAATTCCGACAGCTTCTCATCCTTGATGATATAATCCCCCACGATTTTGTAGCGGCTCTTCATTTTTTGGAAGCGCAGCTTGACGAGCTTTCTTCCCGTGCGGATGGAGATCAGGAACTGTGCCTCGGTCTCGCTCCAATACAGGGAATACCCCTCATGAATCAAATCGCGAATGAGATTTTGGATTTGCCGGCGGTCAAATCGCAGCTCCAAATTGCAATACTCCACTTCGTAGCTTTTGTTCACGGCAATCCCTCCCTGTCTGGATAATGTTGACCAAATGTTCTGACAATTTGTTCTTACCTGTAGTTTATACTCCATCTTATGTGCTGGCAACTTGGTTTATTGACTATTTTTGAAGAAAAGGGCTGCCGCCCCCTCTCGATTGGAAGCGGTTACCTGATCAACGTCCCCGCCTTGTCCATATCGGCCCTGCCCTGTGGTATACTATATGGACAAGACAGCCCCGGCATGACCGCTTGAGCGGAATGCGGGGCTCATTATTTCCCCCGAAGGGACGACACTCTATGACAACCTCCGCCACAGCGCCGCAAACCGCTCCTGCCGCTCAGGCTGACGGCCGCATCGCTCCGTTTCCCGGATTTTCCCAAAGCGACTTCGACGTATTCGAGATCCAGGGTCTCGAGCCGCGGATGGAAGCGCTCATCGGCCGCATTCGCCCGAAGCTGGAAGAGCTGGGCCGCCGCATCGCCCCGCTGCTGAGCGTGCTCGCCGGGACTGAATTCTACCCGCATGTGGCCAAGCATGCCAGAAGAACCGTGAATCCCCCCAGCGACACCTGGGTCGCTTTCGCCGCCAACAAGCGCGGCTACAAGGCTCATCCCCATTTCCAGATCGGCCTGTGGGGTACTCATGTCTTCATCCAGTTCGCCGTCATCTACGAGGCTGCCGGCAAGGCTGCCTTCGCCGCAGACGCTCTGAAGCAGCTGGACAGCATCCACTCCGCCATCCCGGACTTCTACGTCTGGTCGGGAGATCATACCGTTCCCGGCGCCGTCGCAGGTTCCGCCCTGGCTCCCGGAGAGCTCGCCTCCTTGTTCGAGCGCCTGCAGAACGTCAAGGCAGCGGAAATTCTGTGCGGCATCCATATCGACCGGCATGACCCTCTCCTGACGGACGGCGAAGCTTTCGTCGCCCGCGCGGAGCAGGTCGTCGAGACGCTCATGCCCCTCTACCGGCTGGCTGTACAATAACCGACACGACAAAGCCCCCCTGCCGGCCCGTCAAGGACCTGCAGGGGGGCTTGCTTGTCGTTTCCGGCAGCTAGGCCAGGGAAATCCGGCCGCGGCGGATGATCAGCAGATGAAGGACGAACAGGACAATGAGCGATCCGCCGCTGATGAGGAACGGCGCATGGGAGCCGTAGCTGTCCCAGAGCCGTCCGGACATGATGGAGCCGAGCACCATGCCGAGGCCTTCGATGGTCAGGAAGAAGCCCCATACCGCGCCTCGCTCCTCCTTCGGAATCGCCTTGGCGATCAGTGCGTTCCATGCCGGGATGATGCAGGCATACCCGAGCCCGACCAGCGCAACGACGAACAGGACAAGCGTCAGCTGGCGCGTATAGCCGAGCAGAGGCAGCGCTACGGCCGCGACGAGAAAGCCTACATGCAGAAACCAGCGGGTGCCGTAGCGGTCGACCCATTTGCCGACCGGAATCAGGCCCAGCACCGTCACCGCTCCCCCCGCCACGAGATAAGCGCTGTACTGCTGCGGGGTCAAATGCAGCACCGTCCGCGCATATTGCGTCAGGACAGGCGTCAGCAAGCCGAGCGCGAAGTTCTGGATGAACATGGCGGGATAGAGCAGCTTGCTGGCATGCAGGGATTCGCCGACCTTCTTGAAGTAGCGGCGGATCCGCGGGATAAGCGGTCCGCGCGATGCGTGCGGCGCCTGCTCCTCGAGCTTGCCCTCGATTTCCCTCGATCCCCTGCGGCCGGGCAGAGTCAAGGTGACGAGCAGGATGAGGACCAGGATAGCCCCCATCAGCCAGAAGGCGGGCTCATAGCTTTTGATGATGAAGAAATTGATGACGATCGGCCCCATGCCGACGCCGATCAGCCAGCTCATATAGATGACGCTCATCATGCTGCCGCCGGCCTCGTTCCCGGCTACGGCCGTCGCCCCCGTAATGACGCAAGGCCATAGGGGCGAGGTGCCGACGCCGAGCAGCACGCAGGCGGCAATGATCCAGCCGGTGCCCGAGGTGAAGGCGATGATCCCGACGGACATGCAGGTGAACAGCACGCCGAGCAGCATGACCGTCCGGTAGCCGATCCGGTCGATGATCCAGCCGAGCGGGCTGCGGAAGGCGTTGTCGCCGATATATTGGGCCGCGAGCGCCCAGCCTACGGCGTAGGCGGACAGCCCGAGGGCATCGCGCATATACACCGGGAGCACCGATACGAGCACGGCTCCTTTGACAAATTCGACTCCGAACATAATAAGAAGAAGTTTAATGACGAACGGCGAGCGAATGATCTTTTTCCCGTTCGCGGGCATCTTCAGTTCCAAGCAGCGACGAACCCCTTTCCCGATCTGAGACGGCGAGGGTTTGCATGCTTGCATTCCCCCCCGTACATGCTATACTCATTTTTGTTTGTATACCTGAATCTGAAAGGCTGTGGATCATAGCGATGGACCATACACGCACGCCTCTCTTCAGCGCGCTTCGCCGCCACGCAGAGAACAACCCCCTGCAGTTCCATATTCCCGGGCACAAGAAGGGAGTAGGCACCGATTCCGAATTCCGAGCCTTCATCGGCGACAACGCCTTGTCGATCGATTTGATCAATATAGCTCCCTTGGATGACCTTCACCAGCCGACAGGCGTCATCGAGGAATCCCAAATACTGGCCGCCGATGCATTCGGAGCCGATTATACCTTTTTTTCCGTACAAGGCACAAGCGGCGCCATCATGACGATGATTCTGTCCGTCTGCGCTCCAGGCGACAAGATCATCGTGCCGCGCAATGTCCATAAGTCGATCATGTCGGCCATCATCTTCGCCGGCGCGCGCCCGGTGTTCATATCGCCTGCCCGCGATGCCGAGCTCGGCATCGACCACGGCATCACGACGCGCTCGGTTCGGCGCGCCCTTGAGCGTCACCCGGACGCGAAGGCCGTGCTGGTCATCAACCCGACCTATTTCGGCATCTGCGCCAATCTGAAGGAAATCGTCGATCTCGTCCACAGCTACGACGTACCGGTTCTCGTCGACGAGGCGCATGGCGTCCTGATCCACTTCAACGACAAGCTTCCGATGAGCGCGATGCAGGCCGGAGCGGACATGGCTGCGACGAGCGTGCATAAGCTCGGCGGCTCCATGACCCAGAGCTCCGTGCTGAACATGAAAGCCGGCCGCGTCAATCCCCATCGGGTGCAGACGATCATCAGCATGCTGACCACGACGTCGACTTCCTATATCCTGCTTGCCTCGCTGGATACTTCCCGCCGCAACCTCGCGGTCAACGGCTACGAGATGGCGGACAAGGCCATCGAGCTGGCCCAGAAGGCGCGGGCGGAGATCAACGGAATCGACGGCCTCTATTGCTTCGGCAAGGAGATCCTTGGCGGCGAAGCGACATTCGATTACGATCCGACGAAATTGACCATTCACGTCCGTCATCTCGGCATTACGGGCTACGACGCGGAGAACTGGCTGCGGGACAACTTCAATCTTGAAGTCGAAATGTCGGATATGTACAACATTCTCTGCCTTATTACCCCGGGCGACACCGAAGATACCACCCGCCAGCTGGTCGAAGCGCTGCGCGCCATGGTGGCTCATTATCCGCGCGTCGACGAGGTTCAGGAGCTGGTCGTGAAGATTCCGGAAATCCCGCAGCTGTCCCTGACGCCGCGCGAGGCTTTCTACGGCGAGACGGAGGTCGTTCCGTTCAAGGAATCCGCCGGCCGGATCATCGCCGAATTCATTTATGTCTATCCTCCCGGCATTCCGATCCTGCTTCCGGGAGAAGTCATTTCCCAGTCCAACATCGATTATATCATCGACCATGTGGAAGTCGGGCTTCCGGTAAAAGGCCCCGAGGACCGCAGCATCCAATATGTGAAGGTCATCGTAGAGGAATCCGCGATTTTCTAAGGAAATCAATCCCGCTCCCAAAAGCAAAAGCCCGGCTGGCCGCCGGGCTTTTGCTTTTGCTGCTTATTTGCCTTCGTTCTGTTCCTTGGCGATCTGCTCGTAGATAGCCGTCACGCGCTCCCACTCCGCATCGTCCTCGATGCCGACGAGGAAGGCTTCCTCTTCCTCTTCCTCGATGCGGAAGATGACGCCGTCCTCCTCCGGATCGTTGCGGTCGAGAAGCACGGCATACGCCTGGTTCTCGGATTCGAACGTATATACCATCACCATCTCGCGGTCGTTGCCCTCTTCATCCGTCACGAGAAAGACATGCTCTTCATGGTCATGGTCTTGGCCGCAGCCGCAGTTGTCGTCATGCTGATGCTCGCTCATCGTTATCCCTCACAATTCTGTCTGCCTTAAAGTACCTTCCGTATCGTATCACTTGTCCCGCTCCGGGTCAAACGGCTATCCGGCTGTAATGTTCTTCTCCGACACGACGCTCCAATCATCGTTCGGACTCAGGCGCAGCGCGAAGCGGATCGCATACGTTCCGGAGCTGTCGAAGCTGTATTTGATCTCCTTGGAGAGGTAGAAGAAATTGTCTTTCTTCGTCGCGCTTGTCGCGAGGACCGTCTCCTTGCCGGCAGGATCCATAATCGTGATCCGGAACGAGTCCACCTCCGCCGCTAGGCTGTCCACCTGGGCAAGCAGGCTGAACGAGGTCGTTCCTTTATTTTTGACATAGCCGAACGGACTGTTGTCTTTGTCGAACAGCACCATATGTACGTTGGGCTTGATGATGCTGGCCTTCTTGCTGCTGTCATCCCATACAACGAGAGCCTGCATCTTTTGCGCCACCTGACGCAGCGGCAAGTAAGTCTTGCCGTCCGACATGATTCCCGTCTCTTGGAGCTCGCTGCCGTTGAACATGACTTTCACGGCCTGGGTGGCCGAGTCCGCAAATATCATCGTTCCTCCCCAGAGAGCCATGGCAAGCGTAAGCACAAGGACTTTTTTTCCTTTCATTCGATCCCTCTTCCCGATTGTTCGTTACAGCTTTATACTCAGCCCGCAGGCCAAAGTTGCGCGGGTTTCGAGACTCCCCATGGCGATTCGGGACTATGGTCCCGAATCGCGAACGAAGCCATCGCGGCAAGCGATTACCCGCCTGCCGCAAGCTGTCGCAACATGTAGAACGATGCGCTTCCCCGGGAAATGATCCGTCTATTTCCCGCTCAGCCGTACGTTCGCGTGAGCACGCACGGAACGCCTTTGCCAAGCGCTCCCGGCTGGCGCATCCGGTCCAGGTAGCGCATCCCCCGGCTGCAGGGGGTTTTGCATACGGCGCATGTATCGGACAGCACCAGCTTCATATTGACCTGCCTGCGGTCGCTTGCCGGCACTTTCTTTTTTGCCGCCTTCGATGAGCCGCCCTTGCCTTTGCTCATGATGTCATTCTCCTTCCGGGCGCCCTGGGCGGGCGCTTCCCTGCTATCCTATGCAGGAGCCGGATGGTTGGCTCTCCTGAATCCCTATTCGGACGCAGCAAAAAAGCCGTCCCATAAGGACGGCTTCAATCGAATCGAAACGTCAGAAAAGGGGCAAATTGTCCAGGTTGTTGGTCGGATCCCCATCGGCGTCGCCGCGCAGATAATGGCCTCCGTCCCGCCCTTTGAACACATTCACTCCGGCAAGCCTGCCCTGCCCCGCTTCGGCAATCGCCTCGTCATAAGCGAGGATGCGCCCATTCTCGGTTTTGAACGACGTCAGATCGCCATCCCCGTTTTTTTGGACGGCCACAATCCGTTCCCTCGCCTGCTGTCCGCTGCTGTTGATTTCCATAATTGGACACGTTCCTTTCCGTTAGGTGATCTTCGGCATGCCATCCTAGCTTGCCCAGAGAGGGAGCTCTTTATAAAAGGGTGGCATTCCAAAGAAGGCATAAGGTATCATGGAAGCATGCAGCAGGAAGCTGTCCAACTACGAACGGAGGAAGGAACGCATGGTCGTTGTCTATATTCTATCCGCCTTGATGGTCGTCCTTATGGTATGGCTCCTGCTGGCCGTCACCAAAAAGGCGTACTCCAAAAAATGGGACGAGGAATAAAGATCCTCGTCCCTTTTTCTATCCTCATGACTTCTTCCAATCGCGTCCCCGGTCATGGGCATGAGGCGCAGCAAGCCGAGGCCTGTCCTCGTCTCCGTAGATCGAGGCCCGTACGGAATCGGGATACAGCGAGGCCCTTACGGAAGTAGCAAGAGGATCAAGCTCTTCCGCGGCGGATCGGCTGCCTCCGGCATCTTCTCCTGCGTGATGGATTCCGCTGCAGCCTGCCGATGCGGCCAAAAGCAGCGCGGCGGCAAGCTGCATGAGCAGCTTCTTCCCTATTTGTCCCCTGCGATATGTCCTCGTTGCCATGTCCAGCCTCCTCGGTATTTCCTTCCTATAAGGAAAGTATGCACCGGGAATGGAGGCTTCAACCGCTGTCCTCCGCTTTACTTGTCCTCCCTCGGAGGTCCGTCCAGCTTGCGCTGCCAGACATAGACCTCATCATAACGGGTGGAATCATGGCGGATGAGCCTGGCGAGCGGAACGACCGCAGCCGTGATCAGCGCCCCCAGGCCAAGCAGCCATACCGCCAGGTGAGCCGTCCAGATGGCCATCTCCCCTCACTCCTTTCCCGAAACGGATTGAACCGCTTCCCGCGTCTGCTTGAACAGCTGATGGCCGTATATCGCCATGGCGCCAGCGACAAGCCCTTCCAGGGCATTATGCAGCGTCCAGCCCTGCAAAGCCATCGCCAGAACGACGGCAAGCGCAGTCACGACGTAAACGATCGTCCAGTCGGGGATTTGCGGCGTCCCCTTGAGAATCATGCCGATGACCCAGCATGCGGCAACGACGATGGCCAAGCCCGGGTCTAGAACCTCCGACAGCGAATCCAACGACATGGCGGTCACCCCCTATTTCTTCGACAAGCTACTATATGAAGCGGTGAGCCTCTTCATGACTTCGAATTGAAGCGGAACAAGCACAAAAAAAGCCAGCCGCTGGCATGCGGCTGGCTTGATCGATATTCTAGGCGCCTCGCTTAACGGCGGTCCGCCGCCCGCAGCGCTGCGGCGATTCCGCTCCAGAACTCGGTTGTGCGCTGAATATTGGCCGGGTTGTCCCCGGACTGCGCGGCTGCGGGCCCGAATTCGGCCATGAACCAGTCCGGAGCCGCCAGCATGGCGGCCAAGGCATCAAGCTTCTCGTTTTGGGAGCGGATGACAGCGGCCTGCTCCAGGCTGATGCGGCGCAGCGAGTCCCTGCTATGTTCAAGCTCGACAACTTTAAGCTGCAGATGCTGCAGCGCATGGCGATCATCTGTACTCATCATCTCTCTCAACCTCCTGTCAAGTATTAATAAACAGGAGGCAGGACCTAGAAGCATGCTTCAAAATCCCGGCCCAGAACCCGTGTCACGGGCAGGAACGATTGGGATCGTAGTCGAGTCCTCTGAATATGAACCTCGTCATATCCTCCACCAACGCTTCCCTTTCTTCTGTCCCGTACGAAATCAGGTCCTTCCAATAAGGGGATGAGCTGTTGTTCAGAAGCAGCGCCTGCACGCAGCTGAGCGCCGTATCCAGAGAACGGTAACGGAACAAGCCTTGCCTGCCGCCTTCTTCGATGAAGGTGCGAAGGTTTCTCCAGATCGGCATGCTCCATTCCCGGATCAGTTGGCTCCGCTCGCTTTCCGTCCATTTCTCGATCTGGATGATGCGGGAAATATCCGGATTGTCCAGCCTGTGCGCGATCATCTCGCGGATGAAGGTCCTCAGGCCTTCATCGGGCGCCTGATGAGGCTGCGAGAGCAAGGAAGCGAGCGCCGGAGACATCTCCAGGCTCCGGAACACTTCCTCGAACATCGCTTCCTTTCCACCGAAATAATAAGATACGAGAGCCGGGTTCGCCCCTGCGCCTTCGCAGATCTGACGGACGGATGTCCCTTCATAGCCTTGCCTGGCGAACAGGCAGCGGGCGGAGGCAAGCAGCCTTTCCCGGATAGACGTCTCCTCGCTCACGGCTCTCATCTCCTCTTAGGCTTGATTCTTCATCGAAGCTGCTGCCGATGCCGGCTCCGCCGCCTTATGAAGCGGTCGCCGGCGATGCTTCGGCTTGACGCGCTGTTTCCTTGCGCACAGCGACTCCCGCTGCGCTGATGACGATTGCGGCGGCGCCGATCGCGACGAGCAGCCACGAAGCCTTGCCGGTTCCCGCGCCGCCGAACAGCAGGTTCATGCAGCCCTGTACCGCATAGGTTGCCGGCAGGAAATCGCCGAGACGGCTGTAGAAGCCGGACAGCAGCTCGCGCGGAACCATGGCGCCGGACGTGACGAGCTGCACGGACAACAGCAGGATATTGAACAGCATGCCGGGCATTCCCAGCACGACCAGGAACATCTGGGATACGAACATGAAGACGGCGACGAACAATGCCTGGAAGCCCCACTGTGCCAGGAAGCCGTGGCCATGCTGGCCTCCGAGAGAGAACAGCATGATCGTTCCGATCAGGGATACGAGAATCGCGGCTGCGAAATTGAGAGCGAATCGGGATTGCAGACGGTGCCATTTGCCCATTCCCTCCCTGCGCAGCATCATCGATGCCTGCTCGAAGTTCATGCCCATGATCATCGCTCCGACGTAAGAAGCCAGGACGAGCATCATCGGAACCATCTGGTTGTTCATGCCTTTGACCGGATTGACCGATTGGATGTCGGCGACAACCCGCTGCCCCAGCCCGGCCGCTGCGGTTTTCGCCAGCTCCCCAGGCGCATTCAGCTGCTCAAGCAGGCCGGCAGTTCCCATTTGAACGGCCTGTCCATTGACTGCTCCTGCAATTCCGCCTGCCGCCGAGGTCATGATGCTTTTGATGAGAGCGGGGTTCGATTCGTTGACCGTAAATTTCAGCTCGGCCTTGTCCTGAAGCGAGGTCGCTTTTTTGGTGAAGTCGGGGGGAATGGTGACCAGCATCTGCAGTTCGCGGGCGTTAAGCCGCTCCATGCCCTCTTCGGCCGATCCCAGCGAGATCAGATGGAAGGTCGACTGGGCTTCCAGCGACTCGACCACTTTGGCGCCGAGGCCGCTGTCCTCGTTGACGATGCCGACGCTGAGATTGCCTGCCCGGTCATTGACGCCCTTGTAAGCCGTCATCCAGATGCTCGAGAAAATGACCTGGAACAAAACAGCCGTCACGATTCCGACGATCGTCATCGGCTTTCTTAAAAACAGAGTGATCCCTCTCCACATGCCTATATGCCCTCCCAGGCTATCTGTATTTAAACACTTGTTTAAAACAAATGTTTAAACGAAGTTTATCTCCTTTATCTTTAAGTTGTCAATAAATTTTCAAGCCGCTTCAATTAAAGCGGTTTCGGCGGGCATGAAAAAAAGGCGCCTCCCCCTGGCTTCCTCATGATGGAAGTCTGGTTCAGGCGCCCCTTCGGCGTGCTGTGTTTGGCTGGCGGCGTGGACGAGATTAGTCGCTGACGAGGATGCCCTGGAAGCTTTCGGGGCCGACGCGCACCGTGCCGAGCAGGTTGGAGGAGACAAATGCGGTGTACGTGAGCTGGGGTGTAATGGGAGGGAGATAATCCGCAGCCGTGAAGGTGATGATTTGCGGAGCGAGAACGGTAAGCTCGAATGTGGAAGTGGCGGAAAAGATGACCGGATCCGTGATCGCGGTTCCGCGTACAACCGTAATCGTAATTCCGACAAGCGCGAGCGGCAGCGTGACGGTCATCGTTCCCGTGAAGATGGCCCGCGGGTTGGCGCCCGCGCCCGCAGTGATCAATCCCAGCTGCGCCCACAGCTGAGGGGTGTTCAGAACCGTGATCGGAATGGCGATCGAACCGGCGGTGCTGGCGTTCTGGGATGTTCGTGCATCAAGGAAAGTAGACATGTTCGTGCACCTCCTTTCTCCGGCGAAGAATACTATACTATATTCGCAGATTGATAGATTGTGAGAGGGAATGCGCCTTTTAATGGAAGAGACGGAGGCTTACATAATCATGGGTGCTTCTGCCAATAATACCCGCATCAATTTGAAAAGGGAGTTTTTGGTATGGATCATGTTCAGCTCGCCCGTTCTCTATTCGGCTCTTCCATGGCCTTCCACATCATCTTTGCGACGCTCGGCGTCGGCCTTCCCCTGATGATCATCGCGGCGGAGGTGCTGTTCCAGCTCCGCAAGGATTCGGACTACGCCACCATGGCCCGCAGATGGACCAAAGGTTTTGCCATCCTGCTCGGCGTCGCGATCCCTTCGGGAACGATTGTCGGCGTCATGCTCGCCCTGCTCTGGCCCGGCTTCATGAAAATCGTGGGGCAAGTGATTTCGCTGCCTTTCCAGATCGAGATCTGGGCCTTCTTCCTGGAAGCCCTGTTCATGTCCATATACGTTTATGCCGCAGACAGGCTGAGTCCATGGATGAGAATCGTCAGCGTTGTTTTCGTGGCTGTCGGAGCTACGGGCTCCGCCGTCCTCATCACCGATGCGCATGCCTGGATGAATACGCCGCGAGGATTCACGATTGCAGACGGCAAAATTACGAATGTGCATCCGTGGGCGGCGGTTTTCAACCCCAGCTTTTTCAACACGGCGCTCCATGTTTCCTTATCCGGCTACATGACAGGCGCATTCGCGATCGCTTCGATCGCAGCCTGGAAGCTGCTCTCCCGGAACCGGGAGCCGCGCGAGACGGCTTATCACCGCAAAGGCCTCATGCTTGCACTCGTCATCGGCGGCGTGATGTCGCTTGCCACCGCCTTGAACGGCCATAGTACGGCTCAAATGCTTCATCAATACGAGCCAGAGAAGCTGGCCGCAGCGGAGGGGCTGTTCGAAACGCAGGCTTATGCCCCTCTCGCCATCGGAGGAATCGTCGACAAGGAAAGCAGAGAGATCAAAGGCGCCATCGAGATTCCCGGAGCGCTGAGCTTTTTGGCCGGCAACCGCTTCGATACGGTCGTCAAAGGCTTGAATGAGTTCCCGGTGGAAAATTGGCCGCCGCTATTCGTGCATACCCTATTCAATCTGATGGTCATGCTCGGATCGTTGCTGATCGTTATTTCCTTCGGGGCGCTGTTCTACCGCTGGAGAAAAAAACGCCCTCTCCCCGGCTGGATGCTGAGGGTGCTCGTCCTGACCGGGCCGATGTCTCTGATCGGCATCGAGACCGGCTGGATCTTCAGCTGCAGCGCCCGGCAGCCATGGACGATCTACCATATCCAGCGCACGGCCGAAGCCGCAACCGCGTCGCAGAATCTCGGAACGCTGTTCATCCTCTTCATCGGACTGTATGTGATGCTGATGTGCATCACCATCCTGGTGCTGTGGTCTTATTTCAAGCGCAATCCGGTCCATGCCGAGCTGACGGTCAAGCATATGGGGCATAGCGGCCGATGAGCGATTCCAGCCTGGGCATCCTGCTGATCTGGATATTCGTATTCGCGTATTCCATACTCGGCTCGATCGATTTCGGCGCCGGCTTCTGGTCGATGGTGTTTGCCGGCCGGCAAGGGAGCACGGCGGCGGATATCGCCAACCGCTACCTGTCCCCGACCTGGAAGGTCACCAACGTCTTTCTCGTCCTGCTCGTCGTCGCCTTCGTCGGTTTTTTCCCGTTCGCGATGCCGATGCTCAGCTCCCTGCTCGTCGTGCCGGTCTGTCTCGTGCTGCTGCTGCTTGCGCTGCGGAGCACCTTCATGGTCTACTCGCAAATGTCGGCCAAATATGTGGCCCAGCTTCGGATCGTCTCGGGGGTGACGGGCCTGCTCATTCCCGGCCTGCTCATTACCGTGCTTCCGGTTACCCTTGGAGGGTTCGTGGAGCTCCGGGAAGGCCATCTTCAGGTTCTTGCCGACAAGCTGCTGACCAGCCGTACCCTCTATGCCCATCTCGGCTTCGGGATCGCGAGCGAGCTGTTCCTGTCCGCCGTATTTCTGGCCGATTACGCCCGGGAATCGGAAGACCGCCAAGCGTACGGCATCTACCGCAATATTGCGATGACCATCGGCCCGTTGACTCTCCTGACCGGCATGCTGGCCGCTGTCGCCATGAATCCGGAAGCCCAGTGGATTGTCGAGAGAATGAAGGAGCAGTGGATCTGGTTCGCGTTGTCCGCGCTGTTCTTCGTCGCCGGGTACAGCGCTTTATGGTGGAAAGGAAGAGGCGGCTGGACGGGTGTTCCCCGCGCTGCCGTCGTGCTGGTCATCATCCAATACGCCATGGCCAGCTTCGGCTACGGCAGCGCCCATCTTCCTTATCTGATCTACCCGCATATGACGGTGGAGCAGGGCTTCACGAACCACGCCATGTTCGTGTCGCTGCTGGCAGGCTACAGCGTGAGCACACTGGTTCTCGTCCCGGTGTTCATCTGGTTCTGGCTGCTGTTCCTCAAGGACAAGCGTTACTTGAAGCCTTGAGAAGGAAGGCATGGAAAAAGAGGCTTGCGGCTGCAAGCCTCTTTCCTGATGAGCCTTTGATTCATAAGATGCTGCACTTCTACCGAATGAAGGTCTGATCAAGATGAGCTTCATCTTTGATCAAGATTTCGTTGATGACGTTCACACGAACATTGATTTTCTGCTCCAGCTTTGGAAACCATTTTGATTTCCAATTCTTGATCTGCTCTTCAGTCAACTGCGGACGATACATAACCCCGATGCCTAGAACATCCGACCGGTAGCCTTTTATTTTTTTTAGGGTCATTTCAAAGTTCCGATTCAGTTGATCCCTGACCTCTTTCTCAATTTGCACATTGCTTTTACCGCTCGGGCTTTCAGCAATGACCACATCGAGCGTAATATCCGTTGCCAGCGATGGCCCTTTATCCGACCAATGGCGATGATGCTTTATTTTGGATTGTTTGATCAGAACGCTCGTATTCTCCGCAATCTCGATCGTTCCGCCGGAATAGTTTCCTTTGAATAAATTGTACAGAAACGTCTCTTCCCGGTTCAGCTTTCCGACCATGCGGTCCTCCCGCATGACAGCCGTTCCTTTAAAGGCGTAGATGGTGCGCTCGCCATTCTGAAGAAGCGGTACGGCCATATCTTCGGAATAGGAATTCTGGCTGCGATAGGCTTCCCATATGGTTACCAGCGATTGATTTGGCGTCCATCCTGCTTCTTTGCTGAAAAAATCATAGGTCGATATTTCAGGTGTCGGCGAAATGACGTGATAAAGCGTCTTGTCAAAATCTGCATCCACAATCGCGATCATTCCTTTTATGGAAATATCGTTTGCTCTTACGGCATAATCGATAATATCCCGAATTCCATCGTCGACAACCTTCCGATCAAACAACATCAGCCTTAAATGCACCAAATTAATGCTTTTTTCGGAATCGGTGCGAATGAGGTCGATCGCTTTGCTGATGGATTTCGCCTCCTTTTCCAAAAACTGAATTTTTCCGGCCGCATCGGGGATTTCCAGAATAATCTTATATTTTTCCTTGCTTCCCTTCCCGATTCCCATAACGACAGGAAGATAAGCCTTATTGATATCTTTCATATCCCAACATCCTTCCAGCAAAACCATCATCCCCATGATGACGGCAATGATCTTCACCCTGAAGCTTTTCACGCGCGAACCTCCTTTCTGCGCCACTTTGTCGACAGGTAAACGATGATTGGAAAACCTATGGTGGAATACAAGCATAAGCAGGAGTTGATGTACAGAAATTTATCGAGAGCTTTTGCATTTGGGATCCACTGGCAAGCGGCATACAGAAACAGGCATACAACGGCCAGGATCCATCGGTTTTTCGCCTTAGGCAAATAGAGCTGTTTCAGCATAGTCATCAGCATCGAGAGCAAAACAGCGACCTTTATTAATCCCAGTCCGCTGGAAGACACGACATAAAAACTCGGAAGCCAGTCAAAAACGACCCATTCCAAATCGACGGTATCCGAAGCCATGAGCATCGGATATTGAAAATGAATCGCCGTTTCCTGTCCGAAAATGAGCAAAGGGACGTAGACGGCGGTCAGCGCAAACAGGAAGATAACTCCGACCAGCGCAGCAGCAGTGCCAAAACGGATCCTCAAATGGGACGGAGTCATGCCAAGAAACAGAAAACCCGCGAAAATAACAGTCCCCACATAAAAATCCGGCCGCCACAGGAAAGAAAACTGGCTATCCCAGACCGGAAAAATATAGCGGACATTAAAATTGCCTATGCTGATCAGCATGGAGAAAAGAATGAAAGGCATGAACAAAATAAACCATCCCATACTCGCCCGGATCATTACGCTGAGTCCCTTCCAGGCTCCGTAGAAACAGAGGGCGACAAAAATGGCCGATGTAGCGTATGTAGGTGTTTTCGGGAGCAGAACGGTTCGGATCTCTACAGACAGGTAATAAGTCAGCAGGACTACTTCCAGGAATAAAAAAACCAACAGCGGGAGCACGATTAGCCTGGCCCCCCATTTTCCGGCTGCATCCGAGCAAAGATCCAGGATCGTTTTCCCAGGAAATTTGGACAGGGCCTTCAGGTAGAGCCTCACGACAAGCAGCTCAACCAAAAAAATGATCGCAACCGGCATCCAGTGTCCTTTGGAGGCGGAAACCATCATTCGCTCGGGAAAAATGGCGAATATGGAAGCCAAATGCAGCAGGAAGAAAAGGATGATCGTCGGGAATTTATTCATCAGCCGTCTTTCCCTTCACACTCCAGCTCAAGTAAGGCACCGTACAGGTCGTCAACGACGCGAAGTAAAGAATGACCCAAACTAGGGCAGCCTCTAGACCCCAAATGCCGAAAATGGAACTGACCACCAGCACCACATATTTGTACAGCCTTACTCCGACCGCATTCATGTAGCTCGTCAAGGCAAAATTCGAAATGGCAGACGCCACCAAAATAATAATAAGCAGATTGCTGACCAGCTTGGCCTGTACGATCGCCTGTCCCAGCAGGATGCCGCCGATCATCGTTATGGTCGGACCAATGTTTTTGGGCAGCCGTATGGTCGCTTCTACGATCAACTCCAGCAGCAATAAAACCAGCAGCGCTTCAATGAGCGATGGATACGGTACGCCCTCCCTGCTCTTGGCTACGGTGATGGCCAGCTGGATGCGGAGAAGCTCTGGGTTCACGGAGTTGAGAACAACATATAAGCCTGGAAGCGTGACGGATAACAATAAGGATGCGCCGCGAATGGTTCGGAGAAACTGTTGAAACAGAAGCGGGTATTGGACATCCAGGGTGGTGGACCACAAATCAGAGACGATTGCTGGAAATGCGAAAGCAAAGGAAAATTGGTCCATTAAAATAACCACTTTTCCATTGAGCAGATTTTGCACCGTCTCCTCGGGCAACTCGGAGGAAATATAGGTTGGAATAAGAGTGAATTTAGGATGCCCCAAAATTTGGGTCAAGTCCCGTACGGTGGTAAGCTCATGATGGGCATTTTCCTCCAGCTTTTTCTCCACCGATTCAATTACTTCCGGAAGCGTTGTTCCTTTTAAATACACAAGGGCGATTTTCTTTATCGATTGGCTGCCGACGGATCGAGTTTCGATCACCAATTGGTCCGAAATCATTTTTTTTCGGATCAGCCCGATATTGGTATCCAGATCTTCCGTAAAGGCATCAAATGCCGACTGCAGGGGATTTTCGCTGTTGGGACTCATGACCGGCCTGGAGAGTTCCGCATGTTCAGGTTCAATAACGGCGACAAATCCCTCTTGGCCAAGAAGGATAAGCTTTCCTCGCAGCAAATGATTGTACAACTCATTCAACGAGACGGGAGCATCGACTTCCATTGAATGAATGGAATTCCATTTCAAGTCATTCTTTCTATCGATGCCGATCTGATTTAGAATCGACAGCGTCTTCGGAAGGTTGACTAGAGTACGGAAATAATAGGCTTTGAATTTCTCTCCTGCAATGACAACGTGCTTGCAAAGAAAATCCGATCTTTGATGAAAACGCTCCTGCAGCCCGCTCTCCAAGCTTTGAACAATTTCCGGATCAAAATGCTGCAAAATTTACCACCTCTTTGGAGGTATTATGCCGGTTTTCCAACTTCTTTATGCAATTGGCTCTTGCTTTTCCTGTGCGTATGAAGCGCGGACGGTTAAAGGGCATGAAGGTCTCGGAGACATCAGAAAAAAATGTACAATCGAGGATGTGCTCATGCTTCAAGAATAAAGGCCGCAACAACAGCTGCGGCCTTTACCTCTTCTAGTGATTTTAGTGAAGCTTGCCTATTCGGGCCGTTTTACTTGAAGAGGCGGTGGAATCAGCCAGCCTTTTTCTTTATTCATTTCCAAGATTTTCACGCCATCGGCTGCTTTGACGGTGTGGTATTTCAAAAACAAAGCGCCGACGTCTTCACGAATGGACATTCCCATCGCCTGGCTGCAACTGACTAAGCCTGCAGCAATGTCCATCGACAATGCAGCTGCAATCTCTGGATCACTGAATCTTGCCCCGACGGGGATATCCTCCAGATTAACGGGAGGGCGCTCAGGAAGAGCAGGTGCAGGTGCGATGCCGTTTGCTGTCAATAAAACATCCACTTCTTTGGCTTCCTTCTTTGCCTGTTCGATAAGGTTTTCAAGTATTTTCCTCAGATCTTTGTCTCCAGCATGCGAAAGGAAGGCTTGATAGGCCGAGACCATTCCTTTCGCACCTACAGAGTAGGTCCAAATTGCAAATATCTCTCCGTAATGCAAGGGCTCATCTTTCGGGTTCCCGCCTAAAATAGACATTTCCATGCTCCTTTTTAGCAAATTGATATCGACGGTTAAGATGGTTCCCTCTGGATATAGCTTGTATGCATCCCTATCATCCCAGCTTTTAGCTGTCGTTTTCGAATCGTTCGGCATCAACATGGCAACAAATTTCCATTTACCGCGTAGTTATTAACAAAGGAGATGATTCGGGTGGGGTATCTTTTAGGCGGCTTATTTTTACTGGGGTTGGGAATCGTAAACGTCATTTATCCTTCGTTTGCTTGGTACATAAGAGAGGGATGGAAAGTAGACGGGGATTCAGAGCCAAGCGACATGTATCTCGCTCTCTCCAAAGCAGGTGGCGTGGCAATTATCCTCTTCGGATCCATATTTCTGCTTATTGGATTTGCCTACTTATTATAAGATCCGCCTGGCCTTACGCAGGCTGTCATCACGCTGACCCTCTGCGGCCGGTCCGGCAAGCAGCACGCAGCATAGCTCGCACTAAATTCAGTACGCTAATTCTCCGTAGAAAGCAAAAAACCCTTGCTCCGCAAGGGTTTTTCAGTATGATCTGTAGTGGGCTCGAACCACTGACCCCCACCCTGTCAAGATGGTGCTCTCCCAGCTGAGCTAACAGATCATGTTAAGTATTTCTCTTTTGTTTTTCGACCTCGTCTCGAGGACAGTTATTAATATATCAAAACCCCAGATCACAGTCAACACTTTTTCTAGATATTTTTATTTTTCTTTTAGGGAGCGTTTACATCTTCTCTCCACCGAAACCATTGCCCCTTCCGTGTCGTCAGCATTTACAAAATGGAAGTTTTTTCATGGGGGGCTTGCTCGATATGATTTCGAAACGTACAAGGGCGGCCGCGGCCCTGCTTTGGGCTCTTGTGCTGCTGATCTTTACCGGCACCGAAAACCTCAACAATCTGCTCTTGCACAAGCAGCTCGTCTTTGTCTTCAATCCCCACCCGGATTTCGGCGAATTTTTCAACTGGGCCGACGTTACCCGCATTCATCACGTCTGGGTCATCGTCAAGCTGGGCCATTTCATCGGCTTCGGCATTCTTGATCTGCTCGTATACAACTGGCTGCGCAACCGGCCCGTCTCGCTTCTTGTGTCCATTTTGTTCGCCTTGGCGACTGAAATCCTGCAGCTATATCTGAACCGCGACGGCCGCCTTTACGATGTGCTCATTGATTCCTTTGGAGCCCTGACAGCCGGACTCGTCTCCCGCTCTCTATTCCGACTGCATCCGATCTCTGCACCAATAAAAAAGCAATAGTCATATTCAATCAACATTCTGTTTCAAAGCAATTAGATCGGTTAATATTGAATATGCGATATGTTAAATTTTAGGTATAAATTTGTCCGTAAGTTCGACATCTTATTGATCTTTTAATGAATAGGAGAATGAATAATGTCGAATAAACATGAAATCATGAGAAATATCGAAATATTGAGAGAAATTTTGAACAAAACGGCTACGGGAAAATCCGGATACAATTTGGAGCTTAGCCAACGCCTGGATGAATTGATTGTTTCCTATTATAAAGCCGGGTAAACGGTCCCGTTATCGTCATATAGTTGTATTTTTATCAGCAGCTGGCAAAGAACTCTTCTATCCGGGATCTTTTTGTGATACGATTTGTATCATTAAAAGATCCTTGCTTAGGAGCTGCCCATGCTGCTGTTTCGTATGCTCACCACTCACGCCCATTTTGAAGCGGCCCTTGCGGCCAAAGCTTCCGTCGCCGTATACCGCAACGGCAGACTTTTGGAGCCCGGCGCTCCTTTGCAGCTGTTCAATGAGCATACCGTCAAGATCCGGGGGAACTATTATTTCCGGGACGAATGCCAGTTCGAGAGCTGCCAGCAGGTACGGCCCGCTTCCTCGGAGGCATCCGAAACCGGTTGAGCTTCCGGCCGGCACAAATAACCGCCTCCTGCCGGAGGCGGTTATTATCGTATAAACTCAAGCCTGTTTTTTCCGGTCGACCAGCCACAGCGGAATTCTCAGCACCATGTTGATGAGAAGCACCACGATGAGCAGGACAGCCGCAGACTTGCTTGCGATCTCGGCCGCATCCGGAACGATAGCCTCCGACTGTACATACCAGAGATGCACGGCAAGAGTCGCTCCGGGAGACAACGGATCGAAATCCCACATGATGCCGGAGGTCGATACGCCTGCCACAAGGACGATTACGGCGCTTTCGCCGAATGCCCTGCCCGCCGTCAGGCAAATGCCGGTCATGATGCCGTTCAGAGCGACCGGAAGACATACCTTGAAGATGGTCTGGGTATGCGTCGCCCCGAGTGCGAGCGAACCCTGCTTGTATTCCGGCGGAACGGAGCGCATCGCCTCTTCCGTCACCCTTGTCAGGAGCGGCAGATTGAGCAGCGCCAGGCTGATCGCTCCGCCAAGGATGGTCAGACCGATTCCCATTCCCTCGACGAACAGGGCGATGCCGAACAGCCCGAAAATCAACGAGGGCACGGAGGCTAGCCCCTCCACGCAAATCCGCACGAATCCGATCAGCTTGTTGTCCGGGGCGAATTCGGCCAGATAGATGCCTGCCGCGAGCCCGAGCGGGATGGAGATGGCGAGCGACAGGATCAGAATATAGAAGGAGTTGAACAGCGCCGGCCCAATGCCGCCTCCGGCATCGATCTCGCTCGGCAGCCCGAAGATGAAGCTCCAGCTGAGGCCGGGCATGCCCTTTTCCAGAATCATGGCGATCAGAGCAAGCGTAAACAGCGTGCAGCCGATGCCGACGGCCCACACGAGAGCGGTGAACATCCGGTCCGATCTGCGCTTGCGCCTGACCTGCCTGCGGTCCGACATTCCAGTTGCGGACATGCTCATCCTAATTCTCCCCTTTCTTCTGCAGCAGGCGCACGACCGCGATCATCAGCAGCGAGATGGCCAGCAGCAGGAAGCCCATCATGTAGAGGGCGTTGTTCCAGGTCGAATCGAAGGGCACGTTCGGCATCTGCATGACGATGTTGCTCGTCAGCACGGATGTCGGCTTCAGCAGGCTGTCGGCCAGCTGCGGCGTGTTGCCGATGACCATGACGACGGCCATCGTCTCGCCGATGGCGCGGGCCATGCCGAGAATGCACGCCTGGACGATGCCGCGGCTCGCAGCGGGCAGGATGACGCCGGTCACGGTCTGAAAGCGGGTCGCTCCCAGAGCGTACGAGCCCTGAATATATTTGCGGGGAACGGTGCGGATCGCATCGTCGCTGATGCGGGTTATGGTCGGCAGGATCATGATGGCCAGCACCAGCGAGGCCGCCAGCACCCCATCCCCGAGATTGCTCCCCGTCACGGTGCGCAGCGCCGGAATGAGCAGCGTAAGCCCCATGTATCCGTAGACGACGGATGGGATGCCGACGAGCAGATCCAGGATCGGACGGATTACCCGGGCCAGTCTGGACGGAGCGAGCTCGGCAAGGAACAATGCCGCCAGAATAGATATAGGCACCGCGATCGCCAGCGTAAGGGCGGTAACCATGAAGGTGCCCGCGATGAAGACGAGCGCTCCGTACTTGTCGTTCTCCGGTTCCCACTCGGCGGACAGGAAAAACTCCCGCAAGGAGACGCTTTGGAAGGTCAACACGCCGGTGCGGAACATGAAGAAGAGCATCGTCAGCAGGACGCCGCTCACGAGTACAGCCGCTGCCGCGCACAGTATGCGGAAGGAGCGATGGGCAAGCCGCAGACGCATCCTGCGACCGATGCCTGCAGGCACTCCGCCGGATTGCTGCCGGGCGGGTGCGGAAATGGATTTGCTCATAGGAAGGGCCGGTCCTTTCTGGCCGTATAATGGATGCCCAAAAGCCGAGCTTCAGCTCGGCTCCGGACTTTGTTCAAGAATCGAAGAGAGGATGAATCTTATTTCATGGCCGTAAGCGGAATGAATTTAAGCTTTTTCAGCGAGCCGTTCTGGAACTTCGCGCTTTGGATGTACTCGATGAATGCTTTCGTCGCGCCTGTAGGCTGGCCTTTGGTCATGAAGTAGCCGTAGCTCCATACTTTGTAGCTTCCGTTGATGACGTTGTCGGTCGTAGGAGCGACGTTGTCGATTTTCAGAGCCGTCATTTTGTCCGTCACGTATACAAGGTCGATGTATCCGATGGAGTTGGGAGTCGTTTCGATGGCGGTTTTCATGTCGCCGCTCGATTTGACTTCTTTGTAATTGTCGCCTTTGGTGATGAAGTCCGTGCCTTGCAGGGCTTTCATCTGGAAGTTGACGCGCGTGCCGGAACCGAATGCACGGTTGACGACGACGATGTCGGCATCCTTGCCGCCTACGTCTTTCCAGTTTTTCACTTTGCCGGAGAAGATGTCCTGCAGCTGCTTGGTCGTCAGTCCGCTTACGCCTGCGCTCTTGTTGGCGATCGCTGCGAAGGGAATGACCGCTACCTTGTTCGCTACCTGGCCGTCGAATTTGCTGAAGCCCGGAACGTCCGTGGAAGCGTCCCAGTCGCAGGCGCCGATGTCGGCGATGCCTTTGCGCACGGCTTGCGGACCCGTTACGGAGCCTGCTGCCGATGCGGAGATGCGGACTTTCGGATTCAGCTTTTTGAATTCATTGGAGGCTTGAAGCGTCAGCGGAAGCAGAGCGGAGGATCCGTTGACGACGATTTTGCCGCTCAGCTTGGAGGCTGCGGCCGTAGCCGCGCCGCCGCCTGCCGCACCAAGCAGAAGTGTTGCCGCGAGTGTAAGAGTCGTAAGTTTTCCATACCATTTCATTGTGTAAAATCTCCTCTCGTATTGGGGGAATGTTCCGAATAAGGCCTCTTCAGACCGAAACGATTATTTCGTCAGGGAAATCCATTTGCCGCCGCTCAGCACTTGAAGCTTGCCGTCCGCGATAAGAGCCGCCTTGCTGCCGTCTTTGGAAAGAGCAAGATTGCTCGCGCCTTCCGGAGCGTCGGCGAGCTTGCTCACGCTGCCCGACTCCTCGTTGAGCACATAGACGGAACGGTCTGTCAGGATGCCGACATAGGAACCGGCCTGCACAGCTTCCTGCACGTCCTCCTTGTCGAACGCGACGGCTTGTCCGGCTGCCGTGGCGGAGGCCAGCTTGGAATTCGAGCCTTCGTCTCCAGCTTGCACATAGTAGACTTTGCCGGCCGCGGAACGCTGGATGAACAGCTTGCCGTCGTCGGATTTGGTCACCTGCACCGGCTTCGCATCGCTCTTGCTCAGATCGAGATCGAACAGCTGCGGGTTCGTCTGGGAATCGTCGATGGAGACATCGTCGAGATCGACCGCCTTGGAAGCGTCAGCCGTCACCGTGCCGGCCTTAACGACGGAGTAGGACAGGCCGCCGGCCGTTACGGACAGATCGCCTTTGTACTCGACTTTGTCGTCCAGCACTTTGCTGACGGCTCCCGTCGCCACGTCGGCTGCCGCGATGACATTCGTCTTGTCGCCTTGCAGGAAGTAGATCGACTTGCCGTCAGCAGACCATTGCAGATTGCTCTTGATCGAAGTGTCCGTGCCGATCTTGGCCATGCGGAGGGTGCTCAGGTCGACCGTGCGGAGCGTGCCGTCCGTTTCGGAGAAAGCGACTTTTCCGCCGTCCGGGGACACGACGAGATCCGAAGCGCCGCTCGAGCTCAGCAGCTGGCTGTATGCGCCCGTGGTGGCATCGACCAAGTAGTCGGTGCGTCCGCTTTCGTCCGATACGGAGACGATCAGGCGGCCGTCGCCGGCCCATTGAGCCGTTTCCGCGCCTTCAAGCAGCTGCAGCGTCTGGATGCTGATGCCGCTGCCGTCGAGCAGCGAATAGCTTCCGCCGAGAGCTTGCACATACGAGGCTCCGTCGACGTAGTTCGCTTGCTTCCACGACTGCACCACTTGACCGAAAGCCGTTCCGTCTTCATTCAGAGGCTTGGAACCGGCTTTGACCAGAACGGAATGCTCGCCAAGCGTAATGCGGATTCCCGCACCTTCCGGCATGATTTCCACTTCGGCGCCGAGCGCCTTGGCTGCGTCCGATAACGAGACGAGCTGCTGCCCGTTCAGAACGAGCGTGCGGATTTCGGAGGATTGGCCGTTGACGGTCCATTGAAGCTTTCCCGTGCTTGGTTGCGATGCGGCAGCTTGAACGGCTCCTGCGGATGCTGTGCCGAGCACAGCGGTAAGTACGACTGCGGCTAACTTGGATCCCGTGGACATAGTTCGATGCTCACCCTTCTTCGCGACGATTGTCGCCTGTAATGTATGACCGACGGCCCAGTCGGCTTGTTGTTCGGGCCTGTCACACCTCTGGCTGTTGAAGCCGTATGTATGACTAATGTCCTGTACAACCTCATCCTAACAACGGATTGTTTAGGGAATATTTTGGCAATGTGGATCTATTGTAAAGAAAACTCCGTACAGAGACTTGCCGGAGCGGAATATACTGGTTCCAAAGGAGTGAATGCCATGGCCAGCTACCGCATCATCGTGGACCTGTCCGACCGGGCCTTGTATCTGCTCGACGGGGATACCGTTGTCCGCCAATACCCCATCGCCGTCGGCAAGGTGCTCACCTCCACTCCCGAGGGAGAATACCGGATCATCAACAAGCAGGAAAATCCGGGCGGCCCGTTCGGGGTGCTCTGGATGGGGCTGTCCCGGCCGCATTACGGCATCCACGGCACGAACGATCCCTCCTCCATCGGAAAAGCCGTCTCGCACGGCTGCATCCGGATGTACAACGAGGATGTGCTCGCCCTCTCCGCGATGGCGCCTGTCGGGACGCGCGTGACGATCCGTTCCTGAGCGGAAGAACGCAACATCCACTCTGATTTCTGCGTCTGTATGGGTGAGTGTGGGAATACTTCCCTTATGGAGGCGATGGAATTGAAAGAGCACCGCAAACCGGCTTCGCCGGCACATCCGGCGAATGCAGATTCCGTAAAAGATAGAGGCCATGATCATGAAAAAAGCCTGCGGATGCGAAAAAGGCCGCTTTTGGCCGGCGCCCTTGCCTGCGCCTTGCTGCTTGGATGCGTGCCTGTGGTGTCGGCATTCACAGATATCGACCATGATCCCCATGCGGCGGCGATCCGGCAGCTGGAGCAATCCGGCATTGTCGGAGGATCCGGCAGCGGGCAGTTCAAGCCGCAGGAGAAGCTCAGCTACGCCGAAGCCGTGTCGCTCGTCGTCAAGGCTTTCGGATTCAATCTGGACAGGCTGCGCTTCATCCGCGAGCCGCTGGCCAGCCAGTATTTCCCTGGCATGAACGATAAGGCCTGGTACGCCTCCCCGTTTCTCGCCGTAGCCGCGAACGGCGTGCAGTTCCCCAAGGACATGAGTCCGGGAGCATCCGTAACGCGCGAGCAGTTCGCCGATCTGGTCGCCCAGGGCATCCATCATTCGGGCGACTACTCCTTCACCCAGCAAGCGGTTGTGTTCAAGGACGAGAGCGCCGTAGCCGAGCCTTACCGGGCAAGCGTGCAGATGCTTCTCAAGCTCGGCATCGCCAAGCTGGATGATGGGAAGGAATTCAAGCCGAAAACGGCCGCAACTCGAAGCGAGGCGGCCGCATGGATCAATGGAGGGGTGACTTTTGTGGACAAAATGAATGAAGACAATGGAAGCGTGCAAAACCCTGCTCCTTCGGTATCGCCGCTGCAGGAGCTGGCCTTGACGGCCAGCAAGCTCAGCGACAAGGTGCAGGAGGTGAAGGTCACGGCGCAGGCGCCCAATCCGGGTTACGGCCTCGTCATTACCGGCATCGAATTTTCCGGCACCAAAGCCATCCTCTCCGTGGAGGTCGTCCCGCCGAAGCCGGGGCAGATGAACCCGCAAGTCATTACCGAGGTATCGGCCGTTACGTACATCGGCTCCTCCTATACGCCAGAGCTTCGGCAGACGCAGGATGAAGGCGGCATAACGGCCCGTCCGTTCAAGGGAGGAATCCTTCCTGGGAAAAATGCGCGTTGACGCCGGGATATCGTCTGATTAACCTTTCATAGAACCGGTCCGCGGCGGCCGGCGCATAATCGGATTCCAGCCCCAGGCTGCGGTACAGCTCCCGCATGCCGAGCTGCTCCGAGCGCCGGCCGCCGCTGCCGTCCCCGCGGTGAAAATCGTCGACGACGATTCTGGCGCCGGATTCGGCTAGCCTGCGCGCGAATTCGGACGTATGCGGCAGCAGCGGAGACACAGCCGCCTGTACAGGCACGCCGGCTTCACGCAGGGCATGCAGCGCCTTCCACCTCGCGGCAAGCGGCGGAGCCGAGGGCGAGAAGCGCCTCCGCATCGTCTCGTCATCCGTTTCAATCGTCAGGCTGACTCGAATCCTATCGCCGAATTCAGCGAACAGAGCGGCATCTCTCGTCACAAGAGGGCTCCGGGTCTGCAGCAGCACGAACCCGGGCGGCCGCTCAAGCATCAGCTCAAGAAGCCGCCCGGTGAGCTTGTGCTCGGCCTCCGCGGGCTGATAGGGATCTGTCGCCGAGCCGAAAAAGACGCTGACCGCTCCTTTGGCGGACTCTCTTGCCCACTCCCGGCGGAACGCCGCTTCGTCCAGCTGCTTGACGTCCACCCAGCTGCCCCACGGCTCGCCCCGGAACAGCCCGACCGGCATGCGGCGGACATAACAGTAGCTGCATGCGAAGCTGCAGCCGCTGTACGGATTCAAGGTATGGCTGTAGCCGGCGAGGTAGCCGCCTGCGGGATTCAGCCAGCGCGAGGGCTTGCGTCCCTGACTAACGGCCATCCTGCGCCCTCCCCCGCGCTGAGGCCTCTGCCTTCCGCTCCGATCCGGAGGCGCCGAGCGTTGCCGAGCGCTTCCCGTCGCCGAGGCCGTCCGCATCCAGGGAAGATGTCCGGCACCAGTCGATCGGCGTCATGCCGTTTTGAAGCAGGAAATCGTTCGCCCTCGAGAAAGGCCGGCTGCCCAGGAACCCTCTGTGCGCCGAAAACGGGCTCGGATGCGGGGAAGCGATCAGCAGATGCCGGCTTCCGTCGAGGAAGGAAGCTTTCTCCTGGGCATGCCTGCCCCAGAGAATGAAGACAGCCGGACGCTCCCTCTCTCCGATCAGGCGGACGATGCGGTCGGTGAACCTCTCCCAGCCAAGTCCCTGATGCGAGGCCGCTTGTCCGCGCCGGACGGTCAATACGTTGTTCAGCAGCAGCACTCCCTGGCTCGCCCAGCCCCGGAGATCGCCGGATTCCGGCTCGGCACAGCCGACATCCTCCTTCAGCTCCTTGTAGATGTTTTTCAGGGAAGGCGGAATGCGGACACCCGGCTGGACCGAGAAGCTGAGGCCGTGAGCCTGTCCGGGACCGTGATACGGATCCTGACCGAGAATCACCACCTTGACGTCCGCCAGAGACGTATAATGAAGAGCGTTGAAAATATCGTGCATGCCTGGATAGACGGTCTCGGTGCGGTATTCCTCTGCAAGCTTGCTGCGAAGCTCTTTATAATAGGGAAGAGTCATCTCCTCCTGCAGCAGTCCGTCCCAATCGTTGCTGAAATATGCGGCCATGCAAGCCCCTCCTCCATGACGGGATCGACCCGCTGTAATTTGACAATGATAGCTGTAGAAAGTAAGATAAATCAAGCGTATATATGAAAGAAAGAAGCAGGTGATTGTACCTTGAGTTACCGTCCGATCGTTACCGGCAGCAAGCTTGCGGAGCGCAATGACTCCACGGGGCTGTACCAGGTTGTCGTGAAGCTCAAAGACGGGGGCGAATGCCGTCTGTTCTACAGTCCGCTGGGAACCAAAATCAACCGTCTGCAAACGACCCCGTGTCCGGTGTGCCGCAGGGATTACTACTGCAGCTGCATGGACAACTTCGTTGAAGAGATCTCCGGTCAGGTCGACCTGGAAGAACTGAAGGCCGCTCAGCCGGCATCCAAGTAAGAGCCCCTCGGAGGCTCTTTTTTCTTTCTCTTTTTTTCTCCATTCCTATTGCGGCAAGCGGCATGGAAAGCTTACCCCGAAGGCGGCTCCTCGAAAACATCGTTTCCAATTTCGGGAAATGGTTTAATTCCATTAAAAACTTGCCGATATAGGAAAAAAGGGAACGAAAGGAGAGCGGAAAATGCGCGCGATGATGGTTGCGGGCTGGATCGTGGCTCCATTTCTCATGCTGCCGGCGCTGTGGAGGAAACTTCCCGGGTCGGCAAAAGCTTGGGGCGGCCTTTGGACGGCCGTGCTTCTGGCTGTGCTCGCAGCCACTCTCTTATCCGCCTCTTCCGGAGGCAATCCGGCACAGAAAGTGCAGGCCAAGGCCATACGCGCCCAAGCGGAGCAAGCCGTGCCCGGCAGCGCCGTTCCGGTGAAGGACGGCAGCAAATGATAGTGGAGCCCATGAACGTTTTCCTTTGGAGGAAAACGGCCGTGGGCTTTTTTTCAACGGGAAGCCCTGCTTAAATCCTCGCCTGCCCGCTCATCCACCGAGCCAGAAAAGCATGCAAAATACGTACCTGCTCCTCGATCCGCGCGGGATCCAGATGGCCGTACCCGAGCAGCAGCTTGCTCCGGAAGCCGTTCTCTCCATCCTCCCCGTCATGGCAATACTCGATCAAAGGATACGCACGCACGCCTGCCTCCAGGCTCTCCGCCGCAAACGTCTTCCCGCATTGCAATCCCGCAACCTCCAGAACGAGATGCAGGCCCGAGGCGTCGCCCTGACAGCTTGCGCCGCTGCCGAAAACCCTGTCGATCGCGCTTAAAAGAAGACGGCGCTTCTCGCCGTACTCCCGCCGCATCAGACGCATATGCTTGTCCATCCTTCTGCTGCGCAGGAACTCGGCCAGCGCGGCTTGCTCGAGCATCGGATTCTGGACGCCGGCGAACGTGCGCCTCCTGCTCCACTCCTCATGAAGAGGCTCCGGCAGGATGACGAAGCCGATCCGCAGGGCGGGAAACAGCGTTTTGCTGAATGTGCCCGCATAAATCGTCCTCGAACTGTCCATGGAATAGATCGGGCTCACAGGAGCTCCCGAATACCGGAACTCGCTGTCGTAGTCGTCTTCGACAATGTAGAAGCCATGCTCCTCGGCCATGCGGATCAGAGCGGCTCTGCGGCTGGCCGGCAGGATGCCTCCCAGCGGAAACTGATGCGAAGGAGTCACGCAGACGGCCGATACCCGCTCTCCATCCAGAGAGTCGACATCCGCTCCCGCCCCGTCCGCCTTCAGCCAGCGGCAAGAATATCCCTTATCCATCATGATCGTCGAGGTGGATGGATGGGACGGATTCTCCACAACGAAGCTGCAGCCGTCCTTATGAAGCAGATCCGCCAGAATGTGAAGCGCTTGAGTCGTTCCCGCGGTGATGAAAATATGACGAGGATCCACCTTCACTCCCCTGCTGCGGAGCATCCAGGCGGCAATCTCCGTACAGAGCGGCTCATGCCCCTTGGGCCCGCTGTAGCCGAGCAGCTCCGGTGTCATGCCTTCGGCGGCCTTCCGGAGCAGCTGGTTCCACGCCGTCCAAGGAAACCGGGACAGATCCGGCTGGCCGGTTTTGAAGTCGGCCAGGAGCGGCGGGGCCAGGGACTGGAGCCCGCCCCTCTGTGCCTGCCCATCGCCGGAATCGGCAGCGGACGGGCTCAGCCGCAGCCCGTCCGCCACTCGAGTGGCGGCGCCGGGACGGCTCACGACAAATCCTTCGGTGAGAAGCATATCATACCCTTCGGTGACGGTATTGCGGGATACGCCGAGAAGCTTCGCCATTTCCCTCGTCGAGGGCAGCTCCTCCCCTTGCGCGATCTCTCCACTCAGAATTATATCCTTGAGCGCCAGAAACAGCTGCCTGGACATCGGCACCTCTTGACCCGGCTGCAGCCGGATTCCCCACATCGATAATCGCCTCCAACTGGATCTCTATGATTGCACTTGAACTGGATCTTCCATAAGTCCAGTTTACTCTTATACTTGATTTCATGGCAATCGACATTGACAGGAAAGGATCGTGAAGCGTGGGCATTCAAATCGGTAAAATGTATTTGTTTTTCGCTTTTGCCTTGGCGGGCACTTCGGTCGTCACCGCCCGGCTGCTGTCGGCTTCGCTCGGCATGTTCACCATCTCTTCGGTGAGCTTGGCCATTTTGCTCTTAGGATTGGCTCCTATTTATGCCTCGCGGGCCGTGCGGACCATCCGATCCATGCATAGGCAAGATTGGAAGGCTGTCTGGCTCCAAGCGGTTTTCGGCATTTTCGGGTTCCGCACCTTCCTTCTGCTGGGCTTGACGATGACAAGCTCCGGCGAAGCGGGGATTTTGACCGGCGCCGCTCCGGCTCTCACTGCTTGCCTCGCTTATTTCGTCCTCCGGGAGCCGCTGACGGCCAAGGCCGGACTTGGAGTCGGCTGCACAGCGGCAGGAATCGCGCTGCTGCAGGGAATGAGCTTAGGAGGCAACGGCTTTCCCTTGGGCCATTTGGCCGGCAACCTGCTCATCCTCTGCGCCGTCTCCTGCGAAGCCATCTTCAATGTGCTGTCCCGCAAATCCCGCTCGAATGGAGGCTCGTCCGGAGCGATGGCAGACGCCCATCCCATGGTTCAGACGCTGCTGGTAGGCGCCGCCGCGCTGGCCTTGTGCGCGGTCCCCGCCATGCTTGAGCATCCGGTGCCGTCGCTTGGCTATATCGGGTCTCGAGAATGGCTGGCGCTCGCCTGGTATGGACTGGCGATAACCGCCTTGTCCTACGGCTGCTTCTATGCGGGCATCAAGCGCTGCGACGTGTACACCACCGCCGCTTATGCCGGCTGGATGCCTTTGACGTCCCTGCTCCTGTCCATGCTCCTATTGGGAGAGAAGCCGCCGGTCGTCCAGTGGCTGGGCGGAGCGCTCGTCATCGGAGGCATGCTGCTGATCGGCAGCAGAACTGCTCATGCCGCAGATATCAAAAATTCGACCGTAGGGCAGACCGAAAAAACTACTAGCCTGTAAACCACCCTGGGCAAACTCCCTGCCTGCTTCAAGGGTAAAGTTCCATTTGTGTTCACATCGCAAGCCGGCTGCCAGCTCAAGCGCGGCGGTTCCGTTACGCTGCCGCCCGTACGTTCGGGACGTTCTATCGGCAAATGAGACGCCAGTCCTCTTCTTATCGATTCGATTCGGATTGAAAGCCATTCAAGACTTGAAAAAACAAGCCTTGTCCAACATAAAAGGAGCTGCGATGCGCAGCTCCCGAGCCTGATCCTTATTCCGGCATGATCCAGACGATTTCGGCAATCCGGATAAAAGCGGTTTTTTCATGGAGCTGCAGGATGACATGATCGGGCTTGACGCCTGCGACCGTCCCTTCGATACGGCCCCTGGTCGTTTCAATGATGACGCATTTTCCTTTGACGGACATAAGCGTTTCCACGACATATGGATTGACGGGAAAAACCGTGTGCATAGGGCTTGTGGCTTGAGGGGATACCTGCTGAGGCATTTGATAATACAAACTCTTCACTCCCATTAGGTTGATACGGCAGTATATGCAGCAGCCTAGCGGAGGTTAATGGATTTTGCCAAAATTGCCTTTTGGGCTGCTCGAGAGCAGCTCTCTATCCTGCTCGTACCGAAAGGTACCTGTGCAACAAAAACCTCCTTTCACAGAGTGAAAGGAGGTTTTCAACGAGGTTTGCGTTTTTAATGAGTTGCACGCAAAGCAGGACATTTAATCGCTGATCCGCTAGTTCGGCAACAAGACCGAATCTCAGCCGATAAGAAGTGCCGAGGACGGGGATCGAACCCGTATGGTAGTCACCTACCGCAGGATTTTAAGTCCTGAACCGGCCTCTAGAATCCTAATTTTACACTAGGAAAACCGAACACAAATCCTTTAACCATGCGGGTTAAAGGTATTTTTTGAAGTGCCTGAAGGATTTATGTTAGCAAAGATGTTAGCAAACTTAAACTATTTCGCTGCTACGCTCGAGTGTGCCGAAACGCTCAGGAAAGGATAAGTATGACCAATAAAATGATGAAATGGTTATATCTTCGACAAACCTTTTACCCAAAGAAGGAATATGATGGAAAGCGGCGAACTAAGACTAAAGATCCAAATTAATTTAAAAAAGGGGAAATATCATGACTTACTACCCAATACTAAAGATATCTAATGCAGAAATAGGCGCTTTGGAAAATTTGAAGTCTGAAACCAAAGAATTAATTGTACCAATTCTCGAATCAAAAGTCATCTCCGAAATAAAAGTTGACCAATGGTGGACAACTTTCCGAACGTTGGGTCAGTATTTAAAAAACAAGATTGGTGAAATGAAATTCATATATGATTTTTCTTCAGCGTTTGAAAAAATAGGAGAATTTCATGAACTGAAGGATGAAAATGGTTTTGACTTAGTCCAACACTGCATTAAAAAGATGGAAGAAGCTCGTTTAAACTATGTACCGTGCCTGCATTTTGATTCTCCCCAGTGGATTATTGATTCAGTTTTACAGTCAACCTCCGATGAAGTAGCCATTCGAATACGCTGCCATGACTTTAATTCCCCAATGGAAGATTTGATAAGGGAAAGAGTCACTGAAAAAATAATTAATTTAGCACCACACAAAAAATTCAGTATCATTATTGATTTTAATAATTCGCCAATAAGCTACAATCGAATTGAAACATCGTTACAAAACTTTTCTAAAATCAACTATAATATATTAGTGCTTGCCCTAACAGCTTGCCCCGAAGATGCTAATAAAGCTCTTCCCAACACATTTAGCCTAATTTGTGCCCGAGATGATTTAAAAACCTACTATCAATTACGAAAGGAATTTCCTCACCTTCAATTCGGTGATTATACAGTCAGATTAAAATCTGATTTTGAAGGTACAGATATTAATTATTATAATACTTACCTAAAATTATTTTATTCTTCAGAAGACGATTATTATATTGCTAAATCTACGTTATTAGATAGAAATGGTATAGAAAGCTTTATAGGATTATGTCAAGAAATAATCGAAAGTGATTTGTACAAAGGTCCCGATTTCTCACATGGAGATAAAGCTATAAAGGACTGTGCAGAGAGAGTGCTTGCCATAACCAATCATTCCAAGCCCATAGAATTTGGAATCAATCATCACATTGAACTTACTGCCAGACAATTATAACTCTTTTCTCCAATTGGTTCGGTTCTTTAGAGTTTGGTACGTATATTCTCTAACTAATCTTAAATCAGCTGCTTGAGTAAAAATTTCAAGTAGCTGATTTTTTTTCATGTTTTTAATTTTTTTAGGAAGATTCAAAACATCTACAAAACCTTCCAAATCTTTTTTCCATAGAAGCCTTAACAGTATGTCTTTATCCTGATTGTTTTGAAGTCTCCCCTTCCTCTTCTCGATCAATCGTGTTCTATCAGCACTTATAATCTTAACCCCCCACCAACTAGGAATCATTTCACAAATTTGATTATAATATCTTCTTGAAGATATAATTGTCATTCTTTGAAAGAGTTTATTATAATAACTAATCTGCCTTGGCAGTCTATTTAAATTATCCATATCGCTTTTAATTTCATATCCATGAATAATACCATTTACAACCGCTACATCAACTCTTGAAGCACCAAAATCAATTCCCAACTCATTAATAATTCTTGTGTTTGAATCATTTGCATAATTAAGCTTTAGTTCTTTAATTAACAGCGATCTTACCTCGAAATCATTCAAGAGATTCATTTCTACCACCCGTATCAATAATAAAATCCACACCAAGCAAAAAGAGTATAGCGTGGTTCATTGTTATTAGTATTCAACAAAACCCGAAAAATATCCTACATATCTTAACCATTATAACTCTTAAAACTAAACCTTAGTCTTAGCATTAACTCTGAAGTATATCCCGTTCATCTTTCCATAGCTTCATTATAGCTTATTTTTCTCCCTCAAGCGTCACAGTCTATGAGGAGTACGTGCACGATGGAGCTTCTATGATGGAGTAGGCAACGGATACAGGTAGGAGTAAGAAAAGCAATTAAAATCGCTAAGAACATTTCGGATTTTTACAATGACTAAATATCTGAAACGCAAGCGTCTAGTTGCCTATTGAAGTATGAAACTTGGAGCGCGAACATTCGATCGCTTTAGTTATCCCTTTGTAGACATAAAAAAGAATTTATTTTATCTGATTTAACTGCTTTCTTATTTTCTGCATATGCTTTTTTCTTACATGGCCAATGGCCTTCTCGCCACTAAATATACGTTCTGCCTTTTTAACATAAGTAATGAAGTTACCACGACTACCATTACCGACATTTGCGCCTTTAATAGAATACTTCAAATACACATTTTCACAGCTAATTCTCTTGCCTTTCTTAGTAATTCCATTACGTTTAACAATCGTCTTCAGTTTACGATATAGTCTGTAATAATACTTTGAAACTGTCTTATCCCTCAGAGTAACTGCCCGACCATCAAATGTGAAGCCCAAGTAATTAATGAAATTTTTACCGTTCTTCACATTTTGTAAAATATCTTCATTGCAGCTCTTAATGACACCTCGATTGTACTCAAAGATCTGTGTTTTTTCAGGTTCCAACTTTACACGAGGAACGGACTGAATCGCTAAGTTGATAAACTGAAAATTACTTTTAAATGAAACCAGAGTTGTCGATGGTAAAATAACAATAAAATCATCACTGTACCTCATGTATAGACCTTGTTTCTCTGTTACATAATCTTTTATTTTTTTGTCAAAGTCCAACATGTATATATTGGAAAGGACAGCACTAATTGCAGAGCCTTGTGGTATCCCAAAACTATCTTTATTGGGCTTAACAAACTTATTCTTTAGCTCCTTGAACTGTGCAGAGGAAATAGCTTTCTCCAATTGATTAAAAGACTGTATTCCATTTACATTATTTTCCAAACCATTCAATTCTAGAAGAACCGTCAAATCCCAGGTAGAATACTTGGTAATGTTTTTGAATACTGCATAATAGTCATCAGGCAGTCTTTCAGTACACAACAAACTGCAAAGCCTTTCTTTTAAATAATTATGATTCAAACTGTCAAAAAACTTTGTAAAGTCACCTATGATAACGTAACATTCTTCCGTTCCTTTTATAAAATCAAAGGCTGCTTTAGCGAAGTGAATATTGTTTTTATGTAAATTATCTCGATAAGCTATTGCTGAGTCTTCAATGCAGTCAAGTTTAACTCTAGCGTTGTATAGTTGGTTTAGTTTAAACCCGTAGTACTGATAGATGTACCGATCTATATGAGCGGAATAACAAATTTCACGAGTTTTAGGCTTTAGTCCAGTCTCCTTATTGTACTTTAGAAAAGACAAAGTGTAATGTATAAAGGGATAAAAACCATGACTTGCTATTTTTCTCGGGTCGCTGATATAGCTCCATACTCTATCTAAAGAGACCTTAGGATCAAAGTGAGCATAGTTTCGTCTCTTTTTATTTTTCAATTTCCACTCTTGAAGTTCCACTTTATCTCCCCTATAAAAGCGTAATACCTGCCAGCATGGGGGGTAGCATCCCTAAGCAGACAGGTATAACTCAACTGTATTCATTCTGTTATAAGTGCAGACTAAATCCAACTACCCTAATGTTCGCCCTAATGATTAACTATGTTATAATAGTTAAGGAGGAAAGTCCAATAATCACTCTTGTGTTCTGGTTGGTCACAATCATGTTTACTGAACAGCTATCAACCGAGACGATATTCAATCTAAGAATATCAATCAGCAGGTTGACAACAATCTCCAACCCTTATGTCTAAAACATAAGGCTCTTTCATTATAGCATATATTACTATTTTTTCAAACCTTGAATTGATAGAATTCCTGATCTATCGACAGCTAGTTCCAGAGATAGAGCTCAACTATTTACACATTTTGTCACTGGAAAACCCAGAAACCAAACGCGCGTTCTATTAATTTCATTTAAAAGCTTACACTTCCAAACACCGCACTCTGCTCATGTTCATTTCTATATTATAGCCCTTATACCTATGCATGATAGGTAGTCCCTCGCGAGAGGCTCTACATGCATCGAAAGGCCGTACACCTTTAAACGTGTACGGCCTTTTTGTGTCCATCAAAATCAACGGAGGAAGCCAATGAACCCTAATCCACAAACAGAAATTATACGCCTTATCTCGGAATCACTGAAAATTCAAGAATTGTTTCAACAGTTCCCTACAACAACAGAGCTGCTAGAAGCAAGCGAGCAACAATTGACCATTATCAAAGGAATCGGAATAGGTAAGGCTCGCCAGATCACGGCTCTGCTCCAATTGGCTAAATCCCTGACCCTTCCTACTCCTGACCGAGTTGCAATTCAATGCCCCAAAGATGTTTACGATTTGCTAGCACCTGAATTACGACATTCTCCAAAGGAACAGTTTACTTGCCTGTTTTTGAATACCAAGAACCGAGTGATCTTTAAGGAAATCATCTCAGTCGGCTCTTTAAACGCGGCAATAGTACATCCACGAGAAGTTTTCCGAGCCGCAATCAAACGTTGCAGCGCCTCCCTTATCTGCGTACATAACCACCCGAGCTTTGCAGAGTAGTCTGTATTGCTTCGGGGCACTGGTTTATCAACAAAAAACAGCAAGACATCCTTTTCAGCTTCAATGAAGAGATTTATCTCTTCGAGCGTACCAGATGAGTGATTTAAAGTTGCTGTACCAAGCTTGGTCCAGAAAATGCCGATAAGTATGTCACACTTCTGTGTAATTTGCTCATTGATTATCTGTTGTGGATCAGCGCCCCGATATGCTGGTACAACATCCTTCTCCCATCGCCTCGGAAGCAACACCACATTAAGCTGTGCGGAATATCGCCTATTCCATTCGTAGATTGCTCTCTCCACTTCTTCACGTTCAGTCGCTACATCTGAGGGAGAAGCAATCAATACATTAAATACCTCTGCTTGGTAACTCATTGTACTTACCAACTCTCAATGTATTTTATCTACACTGATTTCATTAATACATAATTAGAACCGTCAGGTGAATATTGTTTATAAATAAGACAGGAGCCATGTCAGCTCCTGCCTCTTGTTCTAATTCAACCTACCTACCCGCTTCTTCGTTGGCATTAATCTCTTGATCGGGGATGCAAGCGAGTGCTGGTTCTTTAAGTCATTGTTCGTCAGAGCAACATAACGCTTAGTCATCTCCAAGGTGACATGCCCCAGCATTCGCTGAAGTGCCAACGCATTTCCCCCCTGCCTGAGAAACAGCAAGGCAAATGAATGCCGTAAATCGTATGGAACGATATGAGTACCGAGCTTCTTGCAGTAATGCTCAATCCTGTCTCCCCATGAGTGGCGGTTCAACTGGTTCCCTTCGTAAGTGCAAAACACGGGGACAGTCTCATCCCATTCATCTAGGCGGGCGGCTATAAGCTCGCCAATTACCTTTGCTGTCTCTGGAGAGTAATGAAGGGTGCGTGAAACCTTTGTTTTTGCCGTTTCCTGTCTTATTTTCACTTCCAGTATGTTTAGTCTAAAGTCCGATTAAAGTAGCGCAAATGCCTCCTTAGGGCGTATACCAGTGTCTAGGAAGAACAGCATGAGTGCATGGTCACGGAGACCCGTATAGGTACTTGTATCGGGAGCCAATAATAGCTCACGGATAATATTCTCATCAAGGTTTACGATACGGCCTTCGGCTTTACGCTTTTTAGAGTTCAGCAGCGGATTTTCATCAATCATGCCTTTGTCAGCGCACCAGTTGAAGAAGGTGCTTAGATAAACAAGCCGATTATTATAGGTCGCTGGCTTAATACCTTCTTCTCCCAAATAAGCATAGGCGCTCTTCTCAAGGGCCTCTGAATCCTTAGGATTGGCAGCCGCGGGATACCTCTTTAAAAATCGGGATACATGCTCTCTGTAATCTTTCATGGTCTGCTCGGATATGCCCTGTGCCTTCTTCCACAGAAGGAACTGTTCCAGTGCCACTTCATACGTTGCCGGGGCCGCTTTCTTCACCTTCGTTAACCGTCCACTCAAACAAAAAACCTCCCTTAGCCTTTACTTGGATTTTGCCCCAAGTACCGCAAAGAAGGATTCATGTATCACGTGGTCCTGTGCAGTTGCAGGTACCGTTTCAAGTACCCAGGACCAAGCGATATTTTAGGTTTTAGCGAATGATTGCTCAAGATCGAAACCTTGATAAACCAAGTATGCCGAGGACGGGGATCGAACCCGTATGGTAGTCACCTACCGCAGGATTTTAAGTCCTGTGCGTCTGCCAGTTCCGCCACCTCGGCTTGTTGGGGCAATGCCTGTTTCAAACATTGACGAAGCGTAGCATAACATATTTAGCCAGCGAACGTCAATAAAAGAATCGCAACTGTCATTCGATGTCAGACAAGCATCTACACGCTTGCATGCGTTCTCTTATACAAAACCGGTATTGCCGCAGCGATAAGGATCATGCCCATAATAGCGGGTGCGGCATGGCCAAGCGATACATAGATCCAACCTCCAAGGATAGGCCCGATCATTCTGGCTAAAGCCTGGATCGATTGGCTGCCTCCTTGGATCCTTCCTTGTTCGCTGGAATCGACAGACTTGGATAACATCCCATTGAAGGAAGGCCCGAAGATCGAATCGCCAAAGCCAAAGATAAACATGCCGGCGATTAAAAGGGGATAGAACGAGAACAAAGCCGATGCCGCAATAAGACCATAACCGATTATCTCCGAGACCATCCCCAGAGCCGCTATCTGCTTATCGCTGTATTTCACCAAAAGCTTCGGCATGATGAACCCTTGCGAAAGAATATCCTGGACTCCCAGGATGGAAAACATAAGTCCGATCCATACAGGCTTCCAGCTGAACGTATCCATCGTGAACTGGGAAAAAACGGCCTGCAAGGATCCGTTGGGTATCCATAGCAAAAACGCGGAAATCAGCAGCCTGTTCAAGTTTTTCATGGAAAGCAGGCTTGCAAGCTGCGTGAATGGATTCAGCCTTGCCAAGGCAATCTTTTTCAGCCTATTCTTCTTGCCAAGGCTCTCGGGCATGAAAAAGAATCCGTACCCGACGTTCACTGCCGTAATCAGGGCTCCAAAGTACATGGGCACCGAATACCCGAACTTGGCAAGCAATCCGCCCACAGTCGGCCCGATGACGGTTCCCGCCCCTACGACCGCACTCACCCATCCAAAGTACTTGGTTCTCTGCTCAGAAGGAATGATGTCGGCAAAATAGGCGAAGATCGTGCTGATGCTCCCGCCTGTTATGCCTTCAATTATGCGCCCCGCAAACAGGATCCATAAAGCTCCTCCCAGACCGAAAATAAAGTACCCGATTGCCGAACCTAGAAGGCACGCCAGAAGCAGTGGACGACGGCCGTATCTGTCGCTCAACGCTCCAAGTGCGGGAGCCGCAAAAAATACGCAGAACGCATAAACAGAGGACAAAAGCGTGACAACGACAGCTTGCTCTCCCGGACTGCTTGTGTACGGCTGCACTAAAAACGGCATGACAGGTGTGATGATGCTGAAGCCGAGTCCGCAAAGAAACACAGAGATGAGACCGAATAACAAGGCATGCTTATCTATCGTATGTTCGGTGTTCGGTTTTGGATGTGATCTGGATTTGAACACTTGATTTCTCCCTTCAAATTTTGATTCCTTGGAAACGAAATGATCATATCAAATCTTTGTTTCCTAGTCAACAAAATAGCGCCCATAAAAAAGCAGCCTGTTCTCCAAAGAGTCAGGCTGCTGTTTGTTTCATGATTCCCTTTTATCCAGCTTGATATCCAGATCCTGTTTCTTTATTTCGGCATCCAAATGCTTTCTATACTTGTCCACAAAGCTGATCATGCTGTCCAGCTGCTCCTCGGTCACCTGCTCGAATACGGCTTTATCCCGCTCTTGAAATTCTTTGTGCAGGTCCTCATGAATGTTGTAAATGACTTTCCCTTGCTCCGTAAGCCTGAAATAAATTTCTTTTTTGTTGTCCGACTTCCGGTAGCTTTCGATAAGGCCTCTTTTCAGGAGCTTTTTCGTCATTTTGCTTATGGCGCCGCGAGTCATATAAAAGGATTCCGCAAGCTTAGTCACGTTGGAGTCTTCATTTTTTTCGATGTATTCGATGCAATGGACTTCAGACGGCTTAAACCCCTTCAGGCTGTCTTCCATTTTATCCTTATTGATCAAAATCATTTTGTTCAGCAAGTCCCTGAACCCCATAATGACCTGCTCTTGTTTGTTCATGGACTGCCCTCCCGCCCGTCGCCGCATCAACGATATTTGGACTACAGCAAATGCCTCTATCACACAGATCGGCTGCGGGATATATGGAAGGAGCATGGGCTGATCATCCGCCGGCCGGCTTCCTTATGGCCTATAAATAAAAAAAGCCTTGCTCCGCAAGGATTCAACTTACATTGGTGGGCCCTGCAGGACTCGAACCTGCGACCAATCGGTTATGAGCCGACCGCTCTAACCAACTGAGCTAAGGGCCCTTTTTGTGTCAAAAAGGTAAGATGCTGATCAGGACTAAGTAAGTTGCGGGGGCAGGATTTGAACCTGCGGCCTTCGGGTTATGAGCCCGACGAGCTACCGGACTGCTCCACCCCGCGTCGTCCAAAAAAAGAAAGGTTCCGTTTGGAACACAAGGATAAATATACAATAAAAGCTTCCCGAAAGTCAACTTCCTATGGCAAATATCTGACGCCGTATTTTCCCTTCCTCGACTGGAACACTTCGATCTCGCGCGGACATTCATATCCGTAGATCCACCAGTCGTTCTCCATCCGCTTGACCAGGCAGCCGGCCTGGAATTTGCTCTCATACAGCCTTCCCCAATAAATCCAGTTCATCAGCAAGTCCCTTCCTTTCTCTCTGCTCCTAGTTTACCCCAGCGGACTAGGAAAACATTCCAGCGTCGCGGCAAAAATGCGGGAGGCCTTGCAGCTTGAAGCCGAATAGAAAAAAGCGGTCCCGAAGGACCGCTCTTGATCGCTGGATGCTTAGCCGTTGCCGGCCGCCGCGTCTACTTTCTCCTTTTCTGTCGCTGTTCCGCCTTCCGTCGTCGCCCCGCCCTGATCCGTTCCCTTCGGATTGGCTTTGACTTTCTTGAGCAAGGCATTGCCCTTGACGGCCCATTCCTTGACGACTTCCTCCGGCGTCTTCTTGCCGGTCGCCGCTTCCTGGAACAGCTGCTGGCTGATGGAATACATTTCGTTCAGTCCCGGATATTTCGTGTAGATATCCTGCATGTTGCTCGTATCCGGCGGAATCGGCTTCAGCGTGTAGAACGCTTTGATGTTGTACTGCATGCCGTCGATCGGCTTGATGAACTCCGCACGAGCCGGAATTTCATAGGTGCTGCGGGACTTCAGCTTCGCCCATTCCTTGCTGTTCAGGAACTTGATGAAGTCCCAGGCGTCATCCGCATTCTGCGCCTTGTTGTTGATGCCGAGCGGCTGGCTGAGGTAGGAGTTTCCGCCGATGCCGGGTTTCTCCTCGAATACCGGCGCCGTCACGACATCCCAGTCCACAGGCGTAAAGTCCTTGTTTTGCGAAGCGTAATTGTTGTTGCTCTTCATTTGGGAGATGTAGCCGTAGTCCGCAACGGTCATCGCAATGTTGCCGCTGCCGAACAGATCGCCTTGGAACGGGTTGTAATTGTTGGCGCCTTCCTTGCTGGCCTTTTCGTATTTCTTGTTCAGCGCTTCGCTGAGCTTCTGGTAGCCTTCCTGATTCGGGATGGCCTTGACCTTGTACAGATCAAGAATCGTCTTGATCGCGTTGGACCATGACGTGCCGCTGTCCACGAGCATCTTTTCGGCTTTGTCGTCGAAAATTTTCAGCTGAAGCGGCTGTACGTACGTCGAGACGTCGCTGTACAGATCCGATCCGCCCCAGCGGTTGATCGTCATGCCGTACACTTGGTCCGCGCCTTCGCCGCCGCTGACTTTGCGGGCCAGATCGAACACCTGCTGCCAGGTCATATTGTCCGTCGGCGGCTGCACGCCGGCCTTCTGGAAGATCTTCTTGTTGTAGAAGAGCGCCGAGCTGGAGAATGTGGGAGACAGGACGTAGATCTTGTTGTCTCCGACCGCTTTGATGCCGTCGATCACAGTCGGCACGTAGTCGCTGATATCGAATTTGTCCTTTGTAATCAGCGGATCGAGTTCCTTGAGCAGGCCGTCCTGCGTCATGCGCGGCAGATTGCTGTAATCGGCGATGACGACGTCGACGGGGTTCTTGCCCGTCAGCAGCTCCTTGAACTTCTCGTACGGATCCGGCTGCTGCTCGCCGTTCTGGCCGCGCATGTCGTTGTAGTTGATCGCGTACTCGAACTGCAGCTCGATGTTCTGATGCGTGAATTCATACGTGTCCGTGTACTGCTGGCGGATCCACTGCTCCTGATCCGGCGAGCCGTACATCATGCCGATCCGCAGCACGCGGTTCTCCGGCTTATCCGCCGTTCCCCCGCTGCATGCGCTGAGCACGGCCGATGCCATGACGAGCGACAAGCCGATGGCTGCCGTGCGGCGGACTTTGCGTCCGGCCTCTTTCTTTGTTGATTGACCCGATTCCATACTCATGCTTGTTCCCCCTCTAAAGGCTTTGGTTTCGTAATGATGATGCGCTCCCCGTCGAACTCCATGGAAGCCTTGTTGCTGATGCCGAGCGCGGACAAATATTCCTTGGGCACCTGCAGCCTGCCCGCGCGGTCGACGACCGCGTAAGCTTCGTGAACCTCCTGCAGGCCTCCCGCGCCGAATGCGGACTCATCGTCGAGATTCGGGTTGCGGCGAAGGAACTCCGTACTCGTCAGTCCGTCCCGGATCGCGACGACCCGGTCCACCTTCCCGGCCAGCGACAGGTCATGGGTGACGATGACGATGGTCAGGCCCAGCTCGCGGTTGAGCCGCCGGAAAATGTCCATGATGAGGTCGGAGGTGCGGCTGTCCACGGAGCCCGTCGGCTCGTCGGCGAGCAGCATCTGCGGCCGGTTGGACAGCGAGATGGCGATCGCCACCCGCTGCTGCTCGCCTCCCGAGAGCTGATGCAGCTTGTTGTGCATCCGCTCCTTCAGCCCGACCCAATCCAGCAGCTGCTTGGCATAGGGCCGGTCGACCTTGCCGGAGAGCATCATCGGCATCTCGACATTTTCCAGAGCGGACAGATACGGCAGCAGGTTGCGGGCATTGTTCTGCCAGATGAAGCCGACCGTATCCCGCTTGTATTTGACGAGCTGGTCGTCCGTCACCTGGAGCAAATCCCAAGGCCCGACCTTGACGCTGCCCGCCGAAGGGCGGTCGAGTCCGCCCAGAATGTTGAGCAGGGTCGACTTGCCGCTGCCGCTGTTGCCGATGATCGCCATCAGCTCGCCGTCCTGAACGCTCAAGTTCAAGCCCTGCAGGGCGACGACCTCCAGATCGTCCGTTTTGTAGATTTTGACCAAGCCTTCGCATTCGATCATGATGCCATCACCGCTCCTCTCCCATCTTGACCGCCTGATGGACCCGCAGCCTGCGGATATGAAGCAGCAGCAGCAGAGCTCCCGTCAGCATCATGAAGCCGACGACTCCGTACAGCTGCGCCGTATCCTGGCTGTTGAACACGACGCGGAACGGCGGCACGTTGCCGCTGGAGCCGTCCGTCGTCTCCAGGAAGGGCAGGAACAGGATGCTCGCGATCTTGCCGATGAGCACGCCCAGGCCGATGCTGAGGCCGGCCGTGAACAGCTGCTCCAGAAGCAGCATGCCCGTCAGCTGTCCTCGCGAGAGTCCCATCGCCCTCAGCACGCCGAACTGGACGACGCGTCCCGACAGGTTGAAGAACCAGTACAGAATATAGCCGGTCAGCGTCACGATGACGGAGACGAGGAAGCCGAGGCTGAGGATGCCGAACACCCCGCCGCGAGTCGGCAGCTTGCTCTGCGTCACGAGCTCGGTGCGCACGTCCTTCACGGATGCGAGCTCGACGCCTTGCGCCGCCAGCTTGCTCATGAGCGGGGCGACCTTCGCTCCGGGCTTCATCTTGAGCCAGACATCATAAGGAATGATCGGCACCTGATCGTAGATGTAATCCAGGTTGGCGATGATGAACGGCGACTGATCCGGATACTGGGACGGCCAATAAGGAAGGATGCCGACGACGGAGAAATCGATCATGCCGTCCGACAGTCCGACCGAGACGGTATCTCCCAGCTTCAGCTGGTACTTCTCCGCCATCGAAGTCGGAATGATCGCTCCCATGCCTTCCGCGTAGATTCCCAGATTGTTGAGGTAGTTGAACGGATGGACCGGATACAGGTCGTTGCGGAACCAGCCTACTTTGGCAAAATCCACATTGTCGATCCCCATCAGCGTGCCTTGGCCGATGGAGCGTCCCGACACAACGATGCTCCCTTTCGTCTGGAGCACCCGCGCCGCCGCCTCGACCCCTTCCAGAGTGCGGAACAGCTCGAAGGGCGGCTCGCTGTATCGGATCGTAGCCGGCACCGGATTGCCTCCGCCGCCTTGGCCTCCGCCGCCTGCTCCGCCCCCGGAGCCATTGCCACCGGAGCCGTTGCCGCCGGAGCCATTGCCGCCGGAGCCGTTGCCGCTGCCGCCTCCCTGCGTCGGAGGAAGCTCGGGCGATCCCGGCCATACCGTCTGCATGACCACGTCGGTGCCGTATTGGTACAGCGTCCGTTCCGTGGAGTTGAGATCGATCGTCCGGGCCGCGGAGGCGTTGTACACGCCCAGCCCCAAGGTAAGGATAAGCAGAATCATAAGCGGGTAATAACCTTTGGACGAGCGCGACAGCTGCGTCAGCGTCAAGTACAGCGGAACCGGCAGCAGCTTGCGGCCGAGCCAGTTGAACAGGCGCAGCAGCCACGGGAACAGCCGCAGGAAGAACAGTCCGAGCGAAAAAATCGCCAGCGCCGGCACGAAGAACAGGAACGGCTGCACGTTGAGCTGATCCGTCGTCATGCCGGTCTGGAACGTCAGCATCTGCCGCTGGTTGAACAGATACCAGCCGTAGCCGGTCGCTCCGAGCAGCAGGATGTCGAGAAACCATCGCTGCCATACGGGCGCCCGGTCCGAGCGGGCCAGCTGCTGCTTGTAGCCGACGATCGAAGCGCGGGCGTAGATGACCGCCGGGATGACCGTCGCCAGCATGGCCAGCAGCACCGCTGCGCATCCCGCGATGATGGCGTCGGTGGTGAAGCCGACCGGAATCGACTTGCGGTCGACGAATTGCAGGAAGCCGTTCGCCGAGCCGATGCTCTTGGCCATGAACCAGCCGAGCATCGGTCCGAGCACGAGCGCCGCGCCTCCGAGCAGCAGGCTCTCCAGCAAGTACAGCCAGACAATCTGCCTCGTTCCGGCTCCGCGGCTGCGGAGTACCGCGATGTCGCTGCGCTGCTTGTCGAGCGCCTGGCGGGCGTTCATGGCGATGAAGTAGAACACCATCGCGATCATCGGCGCCGCCAGCGTGAACAGCAGCGTCTGCAGCTGCACGCTCATCTTGCGGAATTCCTGCAAGGTCGTAGCGAAGCTGATTTCGACTTTCGTGTCGGTAAGCTTCTGGTACAGGTCGATGTTGAGCCTCTCCAGCGTCTGGCTGAGCGGAGACAGCTCGCTCGTGCGGATGTTGCGGAGATCGAACGAGTAGTACCAGCTGCTGCTGTGCACCGGAATCTTGTTCCCCGTCAGGAGGGAATCCTCCATGGCGGCATCGCTGATCAGGAAGGTGCTCATGAGCCCTTCGAGCCCTTGATACCAGTACGGATCGCTGCTTTTCTTCGGCTTGAAGGTGCCGACGACGACGACGCGGATCGATTGGTTGGAGCCGTTCGCGTAGACGGGATAATCGAATGCGTCTCCCACGTGCATATCCGCCCGGTACAAGGCATCGTCGAGAACGACGGCTTCTACCGTCCTGCCGTCTCCTTTGCCTCCCGCGAACCAGCGGCCCTGCGCCAGGTCGGCTTGGGCCTCGAGGCCGGACAGCGATTGCAGGGAGAACTGCCTCATGATGCTGGCGTCGACCTTGGTCGGATCCTCGGGCGTGATCGCGGCGCTGCGGATCGCGTAGTTCTTCACCGCGGTCTCGACCGGGAAGCCGATCATGTCCGGGACTTCCCCGCGGATATAGGCGTCCACGTTCTTCAGCGAGCCGAGATCGGTAGGACCGCCCGAGGCGGAATAGCGCATCAGCAGGGAACCGGCCGGAAGGCCCTCGCTCTTCTCCTGAAGCGACTGGGTGACGACGCGCTTCAGCGCGCCGTCCGCATACATGGGTATGCTGACCGCGAACGCGACGGCGAGCACGAGGCCCGCCAGGGAACTGAGCGTCAGCCAGCGCGTGTTCCACATTTTGCGGAACAGGAATCGAATGAGCATCACCTTACTTGCCCACCACTTTCATCCCGGGCTCGAGGCCCTTGAGGATTTCAATCGCCGTTGCGGTGCGCTCGCCTACCTCGACATCCACCTCCCGCTTCGTCTCGCCCTCGGCAACCTGCACATAGGTCCGCGAGCCGATGCTCCGGAGCGCGGAAGGCGGAATGACGACGGCGTTCGGCTTGCTCTTCACGATGATGCTGACCGAAAGCCTCGTGCCCCGGGTAACTCCGGCAGGCATTTTGTCCAGCTGTACCGTCAGGAAATCCTCGGGGCGCTCCGGCTTCGTTCCGGTGCCGCCGCCGTTGCCGCTTCCGCTGCCGTTGTTTCCGCCCGATTCGTCATCGGCGGCTTTGACGGGGAGCGTCTTGACCTTGCCGTTGATCGTGCCGGCGTTGTTGATATCCACGACGGCCTTCATGCCGACCGACACCTTCTCGAGATCGCTGGAATCGAGCTGAATGCCGGGAACCAGCTGGGAGGTGTCCGCTATGACGCAGACGGGATCGTAGGCTTTGACGGCATCGCCCTTCTGCAGCGTCAGCTGCACGATCGTGCCGGAGAACGGCGCGGTCAGCGTCGCCTTGGCGATCTGCTGCTCCAGATCGGCTATCGCCTGCTTCTTCTCCTCGAAGGCGATGACGGCCGCTTCAAAATCGACGGGAGGCATCTCGTCCTTCTTGCGGAGCGTCTCCTTCATGCCCACCTCGTCCTTGCGGAACTGAAGCTTCTGGTCGCGCACCTGCTTCTGCAGATCCTCCACGTCCAGCGAAGCGATGGGATCGCCCGCTTTGACCTTCTGGCCTGCTTTTATGTATAAGTCCTTCAACCGCTTGCCGTCCAGCGTGTAATAGAGCGTTTCCTCGCGCAAAGAAATCAATTTGCCCGTCGTGTCCACCGTCGTCGTCAGCGTTTCGGTCGTCACCTCGTACTCGGGCTTCTTGGAGATCTGGGGCGGCGCGATCGACGGGAGCACCTCCTCCGACTGCTCGGCGGGCAGCAGCGAGCAGCCCCCGGACATAATCAGCGAACAGCCCAGCAGCACGGCCGCGGCGCTTTTAGATGAACGTACCGTCCACCATTTCGTAAACATGATCGGCAACCTCCAAAATCGTAGGATCGTGAGTGGTCATGCATATCGTGACCTGCTCGGATTTGATGATCGTGCGGAATACATTCATGATCTGGGCGGACATCTGGGAATCCAGCTCCGCCGTCGGCTCGTCGGCCAGCAGCAGCCTCGGCCGATGGGCGATGGCCTTGGCGATGGCGACCCGCTGCTGCTCGCCTCCGGACATCTCGAAGGGACGATGCTTCATCCGCTTCTCGAGCCCGACCAGCTCCAGGCAGTGCGCGACCCGCTCTTTCCACTCGCCGCGCGGCGTTCCCGCCATCCGGAGCGACAGCTCCACATTTTCCCAGGCGGAAAGAAGCGGCATGAGGGCGAACGCCTGGAAGATGAATCCCATTCGCTCTCTGCGCGCCACGGTCCGGCGATCGTCTCCAAGCTCATGGAAGGGCAGACCGTCGAACCATATCTTCCCTTGGGAAGGAGTGTCCAGACCTCCGATCAGATTGAGCAGCGTCGTCTTGCCGGAGCCGGACCGGCCTTTGAGCATGACAAGCTGCAGCGGATCGACCTTCATGTCGATTCCCTTCAGCACATGCACGTCGGCGCCCGAGGAATGGAACGAGCGATGCACGCCGATGACCTGCAGGATCGGCTCTGCCCGGCCTTGCGGCTGGCGAAGCTCCTCGCCCGCAGCTTCGGCGGCGGCGTCTTGGCCCGTCTCTGCCGGCAGCTGTTCCCCCGGGCGTTTCAATTTCCAAACCATAGACCCTCTCCCTTTTCTCATCTTTCTCATTTTCGTTCTGACGATTGGAAATGCTTAAAGGTTACACCTTAATTTGGTTTTCACCGATTTTTTTTGCAAAAGAGTTCCATTGTACCGGTGTCAAGTGATGCCGCTTGCTGCTGGCGGCCTGTTTTTCGGTCAAATTTCGACATTCAGGGCTAGTGGGCGGAGCCATCCGGCCTCATTGCGGATGCACGGAAAAAGAGGCTGTCCCAAGCCATGGATATGACTCGGAACAGCCCCTTCCTTATTCAAGCGCAATTGGTTTCATAAAAAAATCCATGCCGCCATTCGTCAAGCGATGCTTCCGTCGCGCCTGTCGGCGGGGTACTCCAGGCCGATCTGCCGCCTGGCTTCATCCATGATTTCCAGCACCGCCAGAGAGTTGTCGAACGTATTGATGCCAGATTCCAGCTTGCCGCCAAGGATCAGGCGCGTGAATTCCTCGATCTCGTACTGCATCGTGTTGTCGGACTGAGGCCGGGTCACATCCTCTTCGGGACGGCCGTCGCGGTAGCGGATGACGACGCTGTCCGGCTGGCTGATGCGGGTGACGAGCATGACGCCGTCTTCGCCCTGGATTTCCGCCGGGAGCGAGGAATCCGATATTTTCGAATGGACGAGCACGGCATCCATTCCTTCGTAGGAAAGCGTCAGCGTGCCTTTGCCGTCCACCCCGGAATCCAGCATGACGGCGCTTGCCTGCACCGACAAAGGCTTGCCGAACAGAGCGACGAGAGGATAGATGCAGTAGGTGCCGATATCCATGAGCGAGCCGTTCGACAGCTCCGGCTTGAAGGCGTTCAGCACCTCGCCCGCCTTGTAGCGGTCGTACCGGGACGAGTACTGGCAGAAGGAGGCGAAGTAGTTCCGGATCCTGCCGAGCTTCGGGAGATTGTCCCGGATTGCGGAGAAGTTCGGCACGAAGGTCGACTTCATCGCTTCCATCAGGAGCACGCCGTTCTCTTTGGCCGCGGCGATCATCTCCCGCAGCTCGCGCGCGTTGGACGCGATCGGCTTCTCGCAGAGCACATGCTTGCCCCGCTGCATGAAGTAGATCGCCTGCGGCGCATGGAGGGAATTCGGACTGGCGATGTAGACCGCGTCGATGGCGTCGCTGTCCGCCATCTCTTGCAGCTCGGTGAAGCGCAGCGCAATATCATGCTTGTCGGCGAATTCCTTGCCCCGCTCCGCGGAGCGGGAATAATGGGCCGCCACGACCGCCTCCGGCACCCGCCTCGCCGCATCGATGAATGTCTCTGTAATGAAATTGGATCCGATGATTCCGATTCTGACCATAACTGTTCTCCTCCTGACAACGCTGTAATTCTCTGATCCTCTTATTCTAGCACAGCGAATCCAATCGGAAAAAACAACGGAAATTGCAACCCGCATGCTTCGGCTGGCCGTCTCCCTATCATCGTCATCCATTGGAGTCGATTCGAAAGGCCAGCTTCTCAGGGTGCCGCTTGCTCCCCGCAAGCAGATCCTGGAACACCGGGAGCCGGACCGGATTGTTCTCCTCAGCAGCAGCCCATCCAGCTCGCGAAACCGCAAGCCCGGCGATTCGCCGGCTTGGTCGCGGGGACAACGCCGTCAGCCTTTGTTCAGCGCGGCGAATGCCCGGTCCAATACCGGCTTCATTATCTTGCGAATATAATAAGCCATTATTGTTTCTGCTGTCCATGAGCTGCGATTGTTCTGAATGTATTGGTCGTTGATAATATAAGTCCGAGTGGAAGCGGGGCTCTTCAGCCCGAGCTGTTCCCACTTTGCCGGATCGTTCGCCCCCCCGAGCCTTAGGAGCATATCCGCCGACTCTCGATCTATCTCAGCTGGAATTTGCTCGTAGGCTTGGATGATTTGCGCATGAAATTCGGCGATTGGATTGCGCTCGGCAAGGCTCTCCAAATGGATGCCTTCGCGAAGGTAAGAAACGTAAGCCAGATGGTCAGCCCAGAACTTGTCGATATAAAACAGCCGTACCCGCTGCTCCGAAGGGCTCATCGGCGTCTCGCCTTTCAAAATTCCGAGCCGCTCCTCGTATAGAATGCGCCTCTGTTCCTCCACCATATCCGAATAACAGTTCAGTTCCTGGCGGATATGGAAGTTCTGGCCCATAACAACGCGCTGAATATGCGCGATTTTGCTGCGGAGCACCGGCTTGTCGATAGCCTCATCCTGCCTGAGATTGCGATACGCTTTATCGATGCCGAACCGCAGCAGCAGCTCGTCCTCCAGGCTTACGAAAAATACGGAAGCTCCCGGGTCGCCCTGGCGGCCAGAGCGACCGCGCAGCTGGTCGTCGATCCGCACGCTTTCGTTCACATGCGTGCCGATGACGTACAGTCCGCCCAGCTTGGCGACAACCTCGGCTTGCGCGGGGCTGCCGCCGCCGAGCCGGATGTCGACGCCGCGTCCCGCCATATTCGTCGATACCGTCACGGCGCCGATTTCTCCCGCTTTGGCGATGATCTCGGCTTCTTTTGCGTCATTTTTCGCATTCAGAACGTGGCAGGTTACGTCGGCAGCCGCCAGCGCCTCCGCCAGCCTGTCAGACTCCTCGACGCTTGACGTCCCAATGAGAATGGGGCGTCCCGTCGCATGGACGGACGAGATTTCGTGAACAAGCGCCTTGAGTTTGGCTTCTTTATGGGTATGGATCCGGAACGGATGGTCAATCCGAATGTTTGGCCGGTGCGGCGGTATTTGCACAACCTGCAGCGCATAGATTTCTTCGAATTCCGTTGCGGAAGCGTGCGCGGTAGCCGTCATTCCGCAGATTTTCGGATACAGGCTGAGGAAGTGCTGAAGGGTAATCGTCCCGAGAATTTCCCCGCCGCCTTTCGACTGCAGCCCTTCTTTGGCCGCAAGCGCGGCTTGCAGCCCATCCGGCAAATGCCTGTTCTCCGCCACGCGGCCGGTATATTCGTCGATCAGCTCGATTTCCCCGTCCCGGACGATGTAATCGACGTCCTTCTTCAATAACAATTCCACATGCAGCGCGCAGTTTAATGACGTCAGCAAATGACTGTTATGGCTTGTGTACAAATTGCCGCAGCCCAGCAGCGACTCCGCTTTCGCCGAGCCGGCTTCATTCAAATAAACGTTCCGCTTGAACTCGTCGAAGTCGTAATGCTCGACTTGCTGCAGCTGCCGGGCCGCCTCTGCGAAACGGATGCCGTCATTGCCGGAAGAGCCGGCCTCGCCGGCGATGACCAGCGGCACCCGCGCTTCGTCGAGAAGCAGCGAATCCGCTTCGTCGACGATGACGCAGTGGAACGGACGATGCACGATATCGGCTTCGTTCAGCGCGATCGTGTCTCGCAAATAATCGAATCCCGCCTCTTTGGCCGTAACGTAGGTTATATCGTTGGCGTACGCTTCCCGTTTCCCGGACAGGCTCATGCCCGCTTGAACCGAGCTGACCGTCAGCCCCAGGAAACGATAGACCGGACCCATCCACTCCGCATCCCGATGGGCCAAATAATCGTTGAACGTCAGCACATGAACGCCTTTCCCGGTCAGCGCGTTCAGGTAAGCAGGCATGACCGCAGAGAGCGTTTTCCCTTCGCCGGTATGCTGCTCGATCAAAAACCTCTCGTGCAGGGCGATGGCAGCCATGATCTGGACATCGTAAGGCTGCAATCCCAGCTTTCTCTTCGCGGCCTCGCAGACCAGCGCATAGGCATCGACTAGCAGCTCGTCCAAAGGCGTGCCGGACTTGGCTTCTTTTTGCAGCCGGACGGATTCCGCCTGAAGCTGTCGATCGTCCCATGCTTTCAAATTCCGTTTTCCGATGAGCTCCGCTTTGTCCCGGTAGACTTTCAGCTTAGTCCGGTTATCGCGGTCATAGAATGTTTGCATCCATTTGACGGCTCTATTCATAGAAACTCGATCTCCCCTCGGCAGGAATGCGCTTGGCGGCTTAACCTCTCTCCCAAAGTGCTCTATAATGACAGCAGGATGCACACATTCAGGAGGGTTTCCATTGATCAAAGTAGGGCTAGTGATGAGAAAAATCCAGTTCGCCGAGGCGCAAGGGCCGCGGATTTACGCCGAAAGGCTGAAGGAGCTCAGCCGTGAGCTGGGCGTGGAAATCGTCTATATCATGCCGGAGCGCCATGTCAGCGATTACGACCAGGCTCCCGGCTACGAATACGAAAAGGGCGATCTCGTCAATTACGATCTCGTGCTGGAGCAGCTGGAACGGGAGAAGATCGACCGGGTCATCTATACCGTATCGGGCTTCACCTACCTCAAGATGTTCGTGGACAAATGCGTGCTGTTTCCCCACTCCTACCCGCATCCGGACTTGACCGGGTACGAGATGATGAAGCCCTTCTATTCCATCGTGGACAAGGCCGTCGTCCATACGGACTATCTCAAGGGACTGTTCAAGACCGACTACGGCGTCACCGACGTGGACGTCATCCCGATCGGCTTCGAGGGCGATCTCGCCCGCAAGCATTACGATCCGGATGCCGTCATCGGCAACCGCATCCTCTGGATCGGCCGGGACGAGCCCAACCGCAGGCCGGAGCTGCCGATCGAATATGCCCGGCGCAATCCGGACAAGGATGTCGTCATGGTCATGGGCGGGCAGCGCTACCGGGAAAGCATGAAGCGCTACGACATCCCTTCCAATGTCACGCTGCACTTCGCGCTGTCGCGAGAAGACATCTTCGGGCTGATGAACTCGTCCAAAGTATATTGGAGCTCCAGCGTCTTCGATACGTTCTCCATGCCGCTGGCGGAAGCGATGGCGATGGGCAAGCTGGTCGTGAAGCCGGATCATCCTTGCTACGGCCATATTTCCTCCACGCACACGTTCGCCGGCAACGAGCGCAACTGGTTCGAGCTGCTGAACATGGCGGCCGCATCCCCGCTCAAGGTTTCATCCGACAACCGCGGCTATGCCTTCGAGCGCTTCTCGGATAAGGTCATGAGAGACGGCTACGAGCGGTTTTACGCCGGCTGGCTGTAGCCGGCCAACGAATAGCGGCCGTTCCGGATAAAGGGCCATCCGCGCGCCGCCCTCCGGTTGAAGGCGGCCTCGATCCGGCTTCAGGCGAGACATGCGCAGTCAGCCAAACAATGGAACCCTTTCAGCCCGGCTCTCCTGCCGCATTCGGTTTCACCTGGAGTCGAGCCGCGGCTGAAGGCTTTTTTGCCGTGCATCCAACGCCTCGTCGGCGCCTCCAGCCCGTCAGCTTCGCATCGTCATCATATTGCCCGAACTGTACCTCCTCAGCCCCCAGTAGAAGAAGCCGATGGAGCCGGCGGCGAGCAGCGCCGCGGCACCGGTCGCGAGCAGCAGATAATCTCCCTGCCAGCCCCGCAGCAGCCCGATCGGCATGTAGCTGATGAAACCCGCCGGGATGACCGTGAACAGGATGAGCCGCACCGCCCCTTTGAAAATATCCGTCGGATACGTCGTAAAGGCCAGATGGCCGTTGAACAGCTGGAACGCGATTCCCTCCGCGTTGCCGATGAAGAACGCGAGCGAGCCCGCCGCGACATTGAAGAACAGAAAGATCAGGCCGGCCAGCAGCAAAGCAAGCAGGTAACGCAGCAGGCCCCCGAGAGAATGATCGCCTGCGTACGCGTAAATCGCCCAGCCGAACAAAAAATCGCCGATGGCCGTAAGGGACATGCGGCTTGCCAGCACATTGAGCAGCACCGGCTTCGGCTGGGTCAAATACACATCAAGCTCTCCCCTTGAGGTGATGAAGGCGATGCGGTTGAAATTGCCGAACAGCATGCTCGCCCAGCCGAAGCCGCCCGTGCCGACGGCCCACATCATCATGACATCGCTCAGCTCCCAGCCGTTGACCGACGGAAAGCGGCTGAAGAAAATGCCCCAGAACACGATCCAGATGACATTGTTCAGGAACATCATGCCGGCCGTCATGAAAAAGCTGAGCCGGAATTCCATCGCCCCCGCCAGATTGAGCTTCCAGCAGGTAAGCAGGAACGGCAGCGTTCCCTTTCGCAAGCTTCCTTTTCTAGCCTCCGTTGACATTCAGCCTTCTCACTCCCCTCGAGTAGATCCAGGCGACCAGCGCGCCGAGCAGCACGATCCAGATCATCTGGATGCCGAGAAATGCCCCCAAGGCGCCCATTCCGCCCACGGCCGTCTTCGCCGGGAAGTACAGCACTGCCTGGAACGGCAGCCATGCGCAGATCTGCTGCAGCCAGTGCGGCATGAGATCGAGCGGAATGAGCATGCCGCCGACCGTGAACTGCAGCTTCTGCAGGACGAACTCCAGGCCGCGGGTCTCCTCGACCCAGAAAGCGCACAGCGCGATGGACATGTTGAGCAGGTAAGCAATCGTGAAGGAGCCGAGGCCGAGCGCCGCCATGCCCGCCCAGCCGAAGCCGAAATCCGGCGGTCCGACCATCAGCCAGCCGATCAGCATGCCTGCGGCGAGATTGACGCCGAAGCGGAGCAGCGCCTCGCCCATATAGGAGAAATATTGATAACCGACATAGGATATCGGCGTCAGCAGGCGGACGGCGACGCCTCCGCTTTTGACCTCCTCCTCGATTCTCGTGCATTGCTGGGGACAGGCCATCGTGAACGCCTCCGTCAGGACGAGATACCAGATGATGTCCCTCAGGACGAAGCCTCCGATGCTCGCCTCCGCTCCCCCCTGCCCGCTGTAGGCGGCGCTCCACAGCTGCATGAAGATGAACAGGATCAGCAGGAGAAAGACGGAGCGGATGAGAAAATCCGCCATGTACGCCGTCTGCTGCTTGAAGGTGATGGTGCCGACGGCGGCGTATTTGCGCCCTTTCAGCACCGCCGCTTCCTTTGGCGATGAGTACCTCCTCCGTCCCCATCCGCGATCGCCGAGCGGATCATATCCTCGTACTGTTCCTTCGAGATTCTGGACTTCCGTTTTCATGGCAGCCCCCCTCCTTCCCCGCCAAATGAACCACCGGCCGCCGAATCATGATCGCGGCTTCTGGAGAATAGCGTCTTGATGACCTCTTCCATCGGCGGGTCCTCGATCGTTACATCCGCGATGCGGATGCTTCCCATGAGCCGGGACAGCACCGTTTCGATGTCGGTGCTCGTCAGATCGACCGAAAGCTTCAGGACGCCTTCCTCCGCCTCCAGCAGCTCCGTCCCGGCCAAGCCTTGGACCGCGGCTCCGGAGCCTCGCCCCTCCCCCGCCAGCCTGACCGTCACGGTCTTGTACCTCAGAATGTCCCGCTTCAGCCCCTCCACCGGCCCGTCGACCATGATGCCGCCGTGATGGATGACGACCGCTCGGCGGCACAGCTTCTCGATGTCCCCCGCATCATGCGAGGTCAGGAAGACCGTCGTCCCTTCCTCCCGATTCAGCTCCGCGATGAGCTCGCGGATCCGCTCCTTGATGATGACGTCGAGCCCGATCGTCGGCTCGTCGAGGAACAGCAGCCGCGGTCCATGCAGGAAGGAGGCCGCGATCTCGCAGCGCATCCTCTCTCCGAGCGACAGCTTCCGAACCGGCACGTTCAGGTACGGACCGAGATCGAAGCGTTCGATGAGCGAAGCCTTCCGTCTCAGGTAGACGTCCCGGTCCAGCTCGTAGATGCGGCTCATCAGCTCAAACGTATCGCTCGGCGGCAGGTGGTACCACAGCTGTGATTTCTGCCCGAATACGGTGCCGATGAGATAAGCCAGCCGTCCGCGCTCCTGCCAGGGCGTATAGCCAAGCACCTTCGCCTCCCCCGAGGTCGGATGCAGAATGCCGGTGAGCATCTTGATCGTCGTGGATTTGCCTGCGCCGTTCGGACCGAGGAACGCGATCGTCTCTCCTTCCTCTACCGCAAGATCGATTCCTTTCACCGCTTCCTTCTCTCCCCACTCCGGCTTCCACAGCGAGCGGAAGCTTCCCCCGAGTCCAGGCTGCTTGCGCTTGACCATGAACGTTTTTTTCAGCCCTTTTGTCTCAAGCACCTTCATGTCCGACGCCCCCTTCTGTCTATGATTTCCGCTGGAATCAGGCCTTCAGTCCGGGTATGGATAGCAAAAAAAAGACCTTCGAAAAGCCGGCCTGACCAAGCAGGCGGAACTTTCCGAAGGTCTTTTATCCCTACGGTGTACACGGCCTATCGCGCCGCGGCGGTTTCGCTCGGTTCGGACGAAGAGAGGGCGGCGCATGGCGGCCCGCTTCCCGGATCCCTAGAAACCCTTCCGTTTGATGGTACATATTACATGGCAAAAAACGGAACGTAAAGCCTTTTTTTCAACTCCAAACCCGATCCAACTTGTCGGAATAAAAGCTCAAAGCCCGTCCGTACGAGGAGATCCCCTCGTCGGAGCTCGTCTCGGCCAGCTGCACGAGGAGCAGCTCCATCGCCTCGGCATGGCGGCCTAGATTATGCAGGGTCATGGCCAAGAACACGTTGAATTCCCGCCGCTGCGGGTACTTGGCCAAAGCCTCGCGAAGCAGCTTCTCGGAGTCCCCGTATGAGCCAAGCGTCCTCAGCGTGCTGCCGAGGCCGAGTCTCGCGCCAATGTCATCCTTTTCGGGCAAGCCGAGCGACAGCGCCTTCTCGTACAGCGGCACCGCCTCCCTCTCCAGCCCGAGCGAATCATGGGTCCAGGCGAGCTGATACCATATCTGCGCGTCCTCCGGATGCGCATCCGCCAGCTTCGCAAGCAGGAGGCGCGCCTTCTCGGCGTCGCCCTCTGCTCGCAAGGATACGGCTTCCTGCAGTCTGTCGGCAGGGTTGAGTTCCATGCCCGCAGCCTCCTGACTATCCAAGGATGAGTTCATTTTTCATTTTGAAGGGCAATTCGAAAAGCTGCCGCTTTACGCTTGCTTGGCGGCTCCCTCGAGCAGAGCGATCATGTCCGCATCCTCGATGGCCTTGGCATATTCCAGCGGCGTTTCCTCCGCGCTTGGATAGACTTTGTTCGGATCGGCGCCGGCTGCAAGCAGCAGCTTGGCGATCTCCAGGCTGCCCGCGCCGACAGCCTCGTAGAGGGAATTGTCGCGCTTCGGATCCGCCCCGTACTGCAGCAGCAGCTTCACGACGGCCGGATCGGGGTCATAAGCTACGGACTCCCCGTATTCATCCTCGTCGTACATCGTACGGCTGGCATTTTCGAGCGGGGTGTAGTCCTGGGAAGCATCGCAGTTGCAATCGTTGGCATCCGCGCCGCTCTTGAGGAGCAGCTCCACCATCGAAGGCATGCGCTTGCCGTCCTTGTCCACCGCCGTCGTAGCCGCGATGAGCGGCGGGAAATAGTCTCCGGCATCGTATGCCTTGACGCCGGCGCCGGCCTTCAGCAGCTCCGTCACGATAGAGGCTCTGCCGGAAAGGATGGCATGCCACAGAACGGAGCCGTAAGCTTTTTCGATGGCCGGAATATCCGGCTTATAGCTGAGCAGAAGCTTCACGGTCGCCAGATCGGCCTCTTCCGTCGTCTCCGCATAACCCGTTGCAGTGAATTTGTACGGATAGGAAACGACATCGAACACCGTCACGTTCTGGCCGTTCTCGTCCAGATCGGCGGTCTGGAGCGATGCTCCCTGATCGAGGAAAAAGCGGATCATCTCCTCGTTGCGGAATCCGACGCTGTTCAGCAGCGGCGCCTTGCTCTTCGCGATCTTCCAGCCGTCCGCCATCAGTCCCTTGAGACCGGCGATATCCTGCTTGAAGACGTAGCCGTTGGCGTATCCGTCCAGCTCGAGCTGAAGCTCCTCCGGCGTCTGGCTCGTAATCGTCACGAGCGACTTGGAGGCGTTCCAGCTGACATGCGCTCCAAGCGCTTCGCCGACGAAGCGCAGAGGAACGAGCGTCCGCCCCTTCAGCACGACGGAGCGCTGGGCCAGCGTGACTTTTTGGCCGTTGATAACCGCCGTCTTTTCGCCGATTGTCAGAACGACGGTTTTGCGGCCCTTGACCGCCGTAATTTTTTTGCCCGAAACCGACAGCTTCGCTCCCAGTCCCTCGAAAATGCCTCTCAAAGGCACCATCGTGGAGCCTTCCAGCAGGATCGGCGACTGATCGTATTTCTGCAAAGCTCCGTCCAAGGTTACGCTGATGGGAGCTTTCGCTGCCGAGGCTGCCGGCGCTAAGCCTGCTGCCCCGGTCGCAAGCGCCGCGGATGCCAGCAATATCCCGGCCGTTCGTTTGAATTTGTTTGTCATGTTCATATCCCCCAACTTAGGTCGATTGTACCTCTATCTCTAGAAACTCCCCGTCTATTATCGACGCTGATAGGAGAAATGTCTATTGAAATATAAACAATCATTATTCGACACGAATAAGGTCTACAAATCCATCGAAAACCGGAGCATGTCGCGCAGAATCATTCCGTTCTCGATGATTTCCTCCTCATAATGCCGGATGAAAAAATCGCGGTCCACCCCGGTTATCCGGAACCCGCATTTCTGGTACAGCGCGATCTGGCCAATGCCCGTGCTGCCCGTGCCCACCTCGATCGTCGCCATGCCGATCTCACGAGCGCGTTCGACGGCATGAAGCACGAGCTTCTTGCCGATGCCGCGTCCCTGATGGGACTCGGAGACGGCCACGTTCACGAGCTCAGCCGTTGCCGGACGGGTACGGATCAGGACGTACACCCCGATGGCGGCATGCGCTTCTTCATCTTCCAGCACCCAGCATTCCCCGCGCCCGGCATATTCCTCGACGAGATCCCGTGCGGGATCGGCTAGCAGCAGCAGCTCCAGAGGAAGCGGCTCTCCCCGCATCAAGCGTTTTATTGATCTCATGCTTTCCAATCGATGATCCTCCCCTTCTCTTCCTCTTCCCTAGGCGGCAGCTTGGCCAGCCGGAACGGAATCCGCAGCAGCAGCAGTTCCAGCAGGAGCAAAAAGACGACAAAAGCGCCGAATGCAACCATCCAGCCCTGATCGTTGAAGTTCAGCAGATACGGGTATGCCAAGAGCTGCAGGACGCTGCAAGCCAGATAGAGCTTGCCGCGTCCGGCAATGGTTCCCGCAAGCTCGACAGCTCCGGCTTCCTTCGCCAGCGCCAGAAAGCCCTGGAACAGCCAATACGCCATAAGCGTATGCAGCAGCGTCAAGCCTTGGCCGTACAGATGCATGCCGAGCGGTACCGAAGCGAAGCCAGTCAGCGTATCCGATTTCAGGACCAGATCCGGCAGCGACAAGAGAGCCTGAATATAGGCTGCCGCCCTTGCTTTGCCGAACGATTTATGGCTCGAAGCGAGAGTCCCGAGCGCGGAAGCCGCCATCAGGCAGCCGATGAAGTCAGGCAGAATATCAATGGTTCCGAACCGGATATCGATAAAGATGAGCGTAAGTCCCCAGCCGAGACGGCGCAGCGGAGCCATCAATCTGGCGTCGATCATGGATTCGCCTCCCTTTTAACGAGGGCGCGTACCTGGGCTTCGGTCAGATACAGATTGAACTGGATCAGGTTCTTATCGATCCGCTCCGTTCCGTCCGAAGCTTGCGACCGGATCGTCATCCACGGCCTGAACACGGTCGGGATTCCGGCGGCCGGGTCCTGCTCATGCCACTGATAGTCCACTCGCAGCGATGCGCCTTGCGGGACCCGCTCCGGCAGCTGGATCGGAACGAGCTCGCCTGCGCCCGGCATCGTCGCTTTCAGCTCATAGGTCAGCAGCGGCTTGTAGTTGTCGCCGATGCTGGTCGAGACCTCCTCAACCACGCTATCCCTTCTCAAGCGTCCGCTTATGAATCCGGAGCCGTCGCTGCCTCCGCCCGAAGAGTAGAAATTCAGCGCCCCGTTCCCGTCTCCCTCCCCATCCTCTACTTCGATGATGCCGATCGGCACTTTCTTCGGAGGCCCTTCATTGTAATAGACGGTCGCCTCTGTATACTTGCCGGGTTGCAGATCGCTTTCGGCATAGCCGAAGGCATGCATGAATTTCTGATGGGAAAAGCTCTGCCACTCGGTCAATTCAAACCGGAGCGACGGCAGCGCTTCGATTTGGATGGCCGTCACTTTTTTGCCTGTACTCTTGTTCTCCAAATAGTAGAGATCGATTATGCTTCCCTGCGTGGTCGTCATGATTTCATGATTCATGAACAGCGGCTCCCGCAGCTGGCCGCTCCGATAATAAAGGACGTTGCCGATCCAGCTTCCGGCGATCAGGACCGCGATGATTCCGGCTAGAAGCCGGTTTCTGGTATTCATTTCGCTCTGCCACCCCCTTCAGCAGTTTAGCAGAGACGTCTGGGAATGTCTTCCTTATTCGGATTTTTTATGCCGACTTTAGTTGGATGGGGCCAGCCCTTTAGGCTTAACTCGACGGATAAAAAAGCCGGCCCCGCTTGTTCGCGGAGCCGGCCAGATTGGTTGGCGTCAAAATGTGCTCTTACTTCCCGTACCCTTGCGGGTCCTCGCGCCAAGCCTTGAGCGAATCGATCTGCCCGCTCTCCACGACGCCGCGTTCGGCGGCAACGTCGATGAGCGCCGAATAGCTGCTCAGCGTCGCCAGCGGCACGGAAGCCTCGGCGAAGGCATCGGATGCCTGCTTGAACTGGTACGTGAAGATGGCCAGGACAGCCAGCACTTCCGCTCCGGCTTCGCGAACCGCTTGCGCGGCCTTGAGCGAGCTGCCGCCGGTCGAGATCAGGTCCTCGATGACGACGACCTTCTGGCCCTCGGCGATCCGGCCTTCGATCAGATTCTGCTTGCCATGCCCCTTGGCCTTGTCGCGGATGTAGGACATCGGCAGGTTCAGCTTCTGCGCTACCCAGGCCGCATGCGGGATGCCGGCCGTTGCGGTGCCCGCGATCGCGTCCGCATCGGGGTAGTTCTGACGGATGACAGCGGCGAAGCCCTCGGCGATCAGCTCGCGAATCTCCGGATAGGACATCGTCAGGCGGTTGTCGCAGTAGATCGGGGATTTCAGTCCCGATGTCCAGGTGAACGGCTCCTCGGGACGAAGCGCGACCGCTCCGATCTCCAGCAGCTTGGCGGCGATTTCCCGCGGAAGGCTTTCCAGTTGGATCGTGCTCATGGCTTGATCAGCTCCTCGATAATGGATTCGATGGCGGCGCGCGGATCTGCGGCCTTCGTGATCGGACGTCCGATGACCATATAATCGGTTCCGGCTTGAAGCGCTTCAGACGGAGTCATGACGCGGCTCTGGTCGCCGATATCGACGCCGGCCGGACGGATGCCCGGCGTCACCGTCTGGAATGTCGGCCCGCAAAAGTCTTTGACCAGCGTTACTTCATGCGGCGAGGCGACGACTCCGTCGAGGCCGGAAGCGATGGCCAGCAGCGCGTAGCGCTTGACCGCCTCCTCCATCGTTCCGAGGATGCCGATCTCGTCGTTGAGCATCTCGAGGCTCGTGCTGGTCAGCTGCGTCACGGCGATGACCGTCGGGCGGGCCAGCGTGGAGTCGGCATCCAGCGCCTCGTCGACTCCGTCCATCGCCGCTTCCATCATGTCGCGGCCGCCGGCCGCATGGACGTTGAACATGTCGACGCCGAGGCGTGTGACGCTGTTCGCTCCGCCTTTGACCGTGTTCGGAATGTCATGCATCTTCACGTCCAGGAACACTTTATACCCCCGCTGCTTCAGGCTGCGGACGAAGTCCGGACCCGCCGCATAGAACAGCTGCATGCCTACTTTCATATAACAAGGAATGCCTTCAAGCGCCGCCAGCAGCTTCTCGGCCGAAGCCGCGTCCGGATAATCCAGCGCGACCATCACCTTGCCCGCCGCCTGCTCGCGGCTCAACGTCTGTACGCTCATGGTACTCCTCCTCAACGTAATTTATGGGCATAGAGAACGGCCATGCTCCGCGGATCGGCGCCGGATCCTCCGCAGGAGGCGTTCCGGCGACAAGCCGCGAGGCTGGCCGTGCATCATGGAATTATTGCAGCACCGGCATCGGATTGGAGCTGAAGTTGATCGTCTCCAGCATCTTCAGCAGCGCGCGGACCGTATCGAGCGACGTCATGCAGACGACGCCGTTCTCGACCGCCTCGCGGCGGATGCGGAAGCCGTCGCGCTCCGGCGTCTTGCCTTTGGTGAGCGTATTGAAGACGAACTGCGCCTTGCCGCTGCGGATGAGGTCGAGGATGTTCGGAGATCCCTCGCTCAGCTTGTTCACATGCTCGACGATGATGCCCGCTTTCTCCAGAGACTCGGCCGTGCCGCCGGTCGCGATGATCTTGTAGCCGATGGCGTAGAAGCCCTTCAGCAGCTCGATCGCTTCTTCCTTGTCCTTGTCGGCGACGGTGGCGATGATCGATCCTTGCAGCGGAATCTTCATGCCGGCGCCGATGAGGCCTTTGTACAGAGCCTTCGCATACTGCTCGTCGCGGCCCATGACCTCGCCGGTCGACTTCATCTCCGGCGTCAGCGTCGGGTCGACGCGGCGCAGCTTGGCGAAGCTGAATACCGGCACCTTGACGGAGACGAAGCTGTCCTCCGGCCAGAGGCCGTCGACATGGCCGAGCTCGGCCAGCTTCGTGCCGAGAATGGCGCGCGTCGCGAGATTCGCCATCGGCAGGTTGGTCACCTTGCTGAGGAACGGAACCGTGCGCGAGGAACGCGGATTGACTTCGATGACATAGGCTTTGTCGTTATGGATGACGAACTGGATGTTGACGAGGCCCACGACTTTGAGCGCCTTGGCGATCGAGATCGTAATGTCGACGATCTGCTGCTTGATCTCCGCGGACAGCGACTGCGGCGGATAGACCGCGATGGAGTCGCCGGAGTGGACGCCTGCGCGCTCCACATGCTCCATGATGCCGGGAATGACGACCGTCTCGCCGTCGCAGATCGCGTCGACCTCCGCTTCCTTGCCGAGCATGTAGCGGTCGATCAGCACCGGATGCTCCGGATTGATCTTCACCGCTTCCGCCATATAGCCGACCAGCTCCTCGTCGGAGTAGACGATTTCCATCGCGCGTCCGCCGAGCACGTAGGAAGGACGGACCAGCACCGGATAGCCGAGGCGGCCAGCCGTTACGACAGCCTCCTCGAGGTTGGTCACCGTGCTGCCTTCCGGCTGTGCGATGTCCAGGCTGCGGAGAAGCGCTTCGAACTTCTTGCGGTCCTCCGCGGTATCGATGCTCTCCAGGCTGGAGCCGAGAATCCGGACGCCGGCCGCAGCCAGCGGAGCCGCCAGGTTGATCGCCGTCTGGCCGCCGAACTGCACGATGACGCCGATCGGCTTCTCCTGCTCGATGACGTTCATGACGTCCTCGAAGAACAGCGGCTCGAAATACAGCCGGTCCGAAGTGCTGAAGTCGGTCGATACCGTCTCCGGGTTGTTGTTGATGATGACGGCTTCATAGCCGGCCTTTTGAATCGCCCACACCGCATGCACGGTGGAGTAGTCGAACTCGATGCCCTGGCCGATGCGGATCGGGCCGGAGCCGAGCACGAGCACCTTCTCCTTGTCCGTCTCCAGCACTTCGTTCTCCACCTCGTACGTGGAGTAGTAGTACGGGGTCGTCGCTTCGAACTCGGCGGCGCAGGTATCGACCATCTTGTATACCGGGCGCAGCTGCTGCTCGTGGCGGAAGGAGCGGATTTCCGCTTCCGTCGTCATCGTCGCCTGGCTGCCCTCGCGGCGGATCTCGGCGATCGAGCGGTCGGAGAAGCCCTTGCGCTTCGCCTGGTACAGCAGCTCCTTGGTCAGGCCGGGCGCGCGGCGAAGCTCGTCCTCGAAGGCGACGATGCCTTCGATCTTGTCGAGGAACCACCAGTCGACCTTCGTGATGTCCTGGATGTCGGAGAGCGTCCAGCCGCGGCGGAACGCTTCGGCGATGAGGAACATGCGCTCGTCGTCGGGTTTGGCCAGGCGGGTGCGGAGCACTTCGTCGGACAAGCCGGCCGCGTCCTTCAGGTGGAAGCGATGAGCGCCGATCTCAAGCGAGCGGATCGCCTTGTGCATCGATTCCTCGAACGTGCGGCCGATCGCCATGACTTCGCCGGTCGCTTTCATCTGCGTGCCGAGCTTCCGGTTGGCGCCGGTGAACTTGTCGAACGGCCAGCGCGGAATTTTGGACACGATGTAGTCGAGCGTCGGCTCGAAGCAGGCGTAGGTTTGTCCCGTTACCGGGTTGACGATCTCGTCCAGCGTATAGCCGACGGCGATCTTCGCCGCCATCTTGGCGATCGGATAGCCGGTCGCCTTGGAGGCGAGCGCCGAGGAGCGGCTGACGCGCGGGTTGACCTCGATGACGTAGTATTGGAAGCTGAACGGATCCAGCGCGAACTGCACGTTGCAGCCGCCCTCGATGTTCAGGGCGCGGATGATCTTGAGCGACGCGGAGCGCAGCATCTGGTACTCGCGGTCCGACAGCGTCTGGCTCGGCGCTACGACGATGGAATCGCCCGTATGCACGCCGACCGGATCGAAGTTCTCCATGTTGCAGACGACGATGCAGTTGTCGTTGGCGTCGCGCATGACCTCGTACTCGACTTCCTTCATGCCGGCGATCGATTTCTCGATCAGGCACTGGCCGATCGGGCTGTAGCGGATGCCGGACGATACCGTCTCGAGCAGCTCCTCTTCGGTGGCGCAGATGCCGCCGCCCGTGCCGCCGAGCGTGTAGGCCGGACGCACGATGATCGGATAGCCGATCGAGTTCGCGAAGTCGACCGCCTCCTCGACCGTCGTGACGATGACGCTCTCCGGCACCGGCTGCTCCAGCTCGCGCATCAGGTCGCGGAACAGGTCGCGGTCCTCGGCCTTCTCGATGGCCGACAGCTGCGTGCCGAGCAGCTTGACGTTCTCGCGCTCCAGCACGCCGGCGCGGGCGAGCTCGACCGCCATGTTGAGGCCGGTCTGGCCGCCGAGCGTCGGCAGCAGTCCGTCGGGACGCTCCTGGCGGATGATCTGGGACACGAAGTCCAGCGTGATCGGCTCGATGTACACCTTGTCGGCCATGTTCGTGTCGGTCATGATCGTGGCCGGGTTGCTGTTGATCAGCACGACCTCGTAGCCTTCTTCCTTCAGCGCCTGGCAGGCCTGGGTTCCGGCGTAGTCGAACTCGGCGGCCTGGCCGATGACGATCGGGCCGGAGCCGATGACGAGGATTTTTTTGAGCAGATTATTTCTGGGCATACAGCAGCTCTCCTTTGGACGCATCCGACAGCTGGGCTTGGCGCGGTCTGGACGGGTTGTTGCGGCGGTGGGTGCGGATCATCTCCAGGAACTCGTCGAACAGATAGCTGGAATCGAACGGCCCTGGAGCCGCCTCGGGATGGTATTGGACCGAGAAAGCCGGATATTCGTTATGCTTCAGGCCTTCAATCGTCTTGTCGTTGTTGTTGATATGGGTCACGGTCAGCTGCGTGCCGGCGATCGACGCCTCGGGCACGGTGTAGCCGTGGTTCTGGCTCGTAATGTAGCAGCGGCCGGTGGCCAATTCCTTGACGGGATGGTTGCCGCCGCGATGGCCGAATTTCAGCTTCTCGGTATCCGCGCCGCAGGCGAGGGCGAACAGCTGATGGCCGAGGCAAATGCCGAAGATCGGGTACTCGCCGAGCAGCTGCTTCACCGTCTCCACCGCGTAAGGAACGTCCTGCGGATCCCCAGGGCCGTTGGACAGCTGGATGCCGTCCGGATTCAGGCGGCGGATCGTCTCCGCGGACGTGTCATGCGGCACGACGACGACGTCGCAGCCGCGCTTGGTCAGCTCGCGCAGGATGCCGCTCTTGGCGCCAAAGTCCATGAGCACGATGCGCTCGCCGAAGCCGGGGCTCGTGAACACCTGCTTCGTCGACGTGCGGGCGACCTGATCGGTCATCAGGGATGCGCCGGTCAGCTGCTCGACGATCGCCTCGACGCGCTCATTGCCCGTCGTGATCATGCCCTTCATCGTGCCGAAGTGGCGCAGCTTGCGGGTGAGCATCCGGGTGTCGATCTCGCTGATCGCCGGGATGCCGTGCTCCTTGAGCAGCCGGTCGAGGGATACCTGGGCGCGCCAGTTGCTCGGCACCGGCTCGTGGCGGCGAACCGCAAAGCCGTGGATGAACGGAGCGACCGTCTCGAAGTCGTCGCGGGTGATGCCGTAGTTGCCGATGAGCGGGTACGTCATCGTGACGATTTGGCCGCAATAGGACGGATCGGAGAGAACCTCCTGGTAGCCTGTGATGCCTGTATTGAAAACAACCTCGCCGGGTTTGGATGTCTCGGCGCCGAACGACTGGCCCGCAAATACGGTTCCGTCCTCAAGTATCAGTCTAGCTTGCATCCGTATCACTCCTTAAGCTGTATGGTTGGACCAGACGACGCTGCCGCCCACGACGGTGGCGACAGGCCAACCGTGAAGCTTCCAGCCGCCGAACGGCGTGTTATGGGATTTGGAATGGAATTTCTCGGGCTCGACGGCAAGCTCGCTCTCCAGATCGAGAACGGCGATGTCGGCCGGCGCTCCCGCTTCCAGGCGGCCGCTGTCGAGGCCGAACACGGAGGCCGGAATCTCGGTCATGCGGCGGAGCAGGAAGCCGAGCGTCCATTTGCCGGTGCGGACGAAGGTCGTGTACAGCAGCGGGAAGGCCGTCTCGAAGCCGACGATGCCGAACGGCGCGAGCTGCATGCCGCGGGCTTTCTCCTCCTCGGCATGAGGAGCGTGATCGGTGACGATCATGTCGATCGTGCCGTCCTCCAGCCCTTGCAGCACAGCCTCCACGTCGCGCGGCGTCCGCAGCGGCGGGTTCATCTTCCAGTTGGAATCCATGCCCGGGATGTCCTCGTCGCTCAGCACCAGATGATGCGGGCATACTTCCGCCGTCACCTTGACACCGACCGACTTGGCCAGACGGATCAGCCGGACCGACTGCTCCGTGCTGACATGACACACATGGTAGTGGACGCCGGTCGCCTCGGCGAGCAGCACGTCGCGGCCGACATGGATCGCTTCCGATTCGTTCGGAATGCCCTTGATGCCGTTGTCGCGGGCGAATTTGCCCTCGGATACGTACAGCCCTTCGACGAGGCTGTCATCCTCGCAGTGCGCGATGATCGGCATGCCGATCGACTCCGCCAGCGCCATCGCGTCCTTCATCATCCCGGCGCGCTGCACGCCGACGCCGTCGTCCGTGAAGCCGATCGCGCCGGCTTCCTTGAGCGCCGCGAAGTCGGTCAGCTCTCTTCCCAGCTGGTTTTTGGAGATCGCCGCGTATGGCAGCACCTTGACGCCGTTGCCTTCCGTGCGCGCCTTGTCCAGCACGTAGCGGACCGTCTCCGGCGTGTCGATGGCAGGCCTCGTGTTCGGCATGCAGGCGATCGTCGTGAAGCCGCCGGCCGCCGCGGAGCGCGTGCCCGTGGCGATATCTTCCTTATGCGTGAAGCCCGGGTCGCGCAGATGGACGTGCATGTCGATGAAGCCTGCCGACACCAGCTTGCCCGAAGCGTCCAGCACCTCGTCCGAGGCGGCTGCCGGAGCTTCTCCTCCGACGATCTCCGCGATGACGCCGTTCTCGATGCGGATATGCTTCTTCTCCAGCTCCCCGGCCGCGTCGTTCCAGACCAGGCCGTTCACTACCCATTTGATGGATGCCATGTATGTGTTCAATCTCCTCTCGTGAGTCCCGTTAACCTCTGAGTGCCCGTTCGATGACCGCCATCCGCACCGGAACCCCGTTCTGCATCTGGGGGAAAATCCTCGACTGCGGATGCTCGACCAGATCGCCGTCGATCTCCACGTCCCGGTTGACCGGAGCCGGATGCATGATGATGGCGTGAGGCGCGATCCGCGCCGCCCGCTCGACCGTCAGGCCGTACTGCTGCCGGTACTCCTCCGCCGACTTGATCATCCCGTCCTCATGCCGCTCCAGCTGCACGCGCAGCATCATGACGACATCCGCCCGGATCGCTTCCTCGATGCCGATGTAGGGTGCGTCCAGCTCGCCGGCCCTCATGTTGCCGGGGGCGCAGAAGCTGACCTTGGCGCCCATCTCCCGCAGGCCGATCAGGTTCGATCTGGCGACGCGGCTGTGCTTGATGTCCCCGATGATTGAAACGCTCAGTCCGCTCAGGCTGCCGAACTGCTGGCGCATCGTGTACATGTCCAGCAGCGCTTGCGTGGGATGCTCGTTGTTGCCGTCGCCGGCATTGATGAGAGGCACCTTGATCCGCTCCGCAAGCTCCTGCAGCACGCCGGCCGGCTTCAGCCGGATGACGCCCGCATCGATGCCCATCGACTCCAGCGTCCTTACCGTGTCGTAGATGGATTCGCCCTTCTGCACGCTCGATACCGCAGCGGAGAAGTTCAGCACCTCGGCGCCGAGGCGCTTCTCTGCCACTTCAAAGCTGAATCGCGTGCGGGTGCTGTTCTCGAAGAACATATTCGCCACGAAGCGCCCTGCCAGCGCATCGCCGACCTTCACGCTCTGCTGCTCCCAGTAGGCCGCCCTCGACAGGATGGACTCGATCTCTTCCCGGTCCATCCCCTTCAGCCCGAGCAGGCTTCTCTGCATCAGCTGTATTGCCGTCATATCCGCTCATCCTCCTTGATGAATGATTGTCACGATGTCTTCCCCGTCCACTTCAGTCAGCGCTACGCGGATGTTCTCTTCCTTGGAGGTTGGCACGTTCTTGCCTACATAATCGGGACGGATCGGCAGCTCCCGGTGTCCGCGGTCCACGAGCACGGCAAGCTGGATCGACTGCGGCCGGCCCTGATCCATCAAGGCGTCCATCGCCGCGCGGATCGTGCGTCCGGTGTACAGGACGTCATCGAACAGGATGACACGCTTGTCGTGGATCAGAAGCGCGTTGCCGGCTCCGTCTGTCGTCGTGAAGCGGATCGTCTCTCCTTCGACGCGCCGGTCATCCCGGTATCCCGTAATGTCGAGCTCGCCGCAAGCGACCGGCGTGCCTTCGATTTCGCGGATCTGTTCGGCGATCCTGCGCGCCAGGTAGACGCCGCGGGTGCGGATGCCGATCAGCACGCAGTTCTCGATGCCCTTGTTCTTTTCGACGATTTCGTGGGAAATCCGGGTGAGTCCACGGCGGATGGCCGTGTCGTCCATGATGGCTCGTTTCTCGTTCAGGATCATGGGGCTGCTGCTCCTTCCGGCCGGTTGGGACCGGTCCGATTCGTTAGGCTTATCCTCTGTCAGCGGGACAAAAAAAACTCTCCTTGCCGGGTACATCAGCAAGGAGAGAGTTTTAGAAGCCGCGCAGGGAGAAGAGGGCATGATCGGCCGCGCGGCAGGACAAGCCAGGGGCATGGCCATGCAGGGCCACGCACCTCGCTTCGTCCCGGCCGCTCGCGCCGGATGCCGATGTGATCTTCTTCCTGACAGCGGCTGCTGTTCACGCTACCTTGCCAGCCTCTCTGGACTGAGTTAAAGGTACTGCCGTTATCGGTACTGATTATCCCATGCGCCAGCGAGGAAGTCAACCGCTAAAAACGATATTTTTGCATAAAAATACCCCGTTGTGTATAAATACAACGGGGTTTTCCGGTCTTTGGGATATTATAGGCTGAGATTGCGGATGCGCTCAACCGCTTTTTCCGTGTTCTCGCGGCTGCCGAACGCTGTCAGGCGGAAGTAGCCTTGACCGCTCTGGCCGAAGCCGACGCCCGGCGTGCCGACGATGTTCGCTTCCGACAGCAGCTTGTCGAAGAACGCCCAGGAATCCATGCCCTTAGGCGTTTTCAGCCAGATGTACGGAGCGTTGACGCCGCCGAACACTTCAAGGCCGAGCGAGGCCAGACCGTCGCGGATGATGCGGGCATTCGTCATGTAATAATCGACGAGGCCGGAGATCTGCTCCTTGCCTTCAGCGGAGTAGATCGCTTCCGCGCCGCGCTGGGTCACGTAGGAGACGCCGTTGAATTTGGTCGTGTGGCGGCGGTTCCACAGGTCATTGACGACGACTTCGCTGCCGTCCTTGTCAAAGCCCTTGAGCTCGCGCGGCACGACGGTGTAGGCGCAGCGGATTCCCGTGAAGCCGGCCGTTTTGGAGAAGCTGCGGAACTCGATGGCGACTTCGCGCGCGCCCTCGACTTCATAGATGCTGTGCGGAACGTCTGCTTCGGTAATGAAAGCCTCGTACGCCGAGTCGAACAGGATGAGGCAGTTGTTCTCGCGCGCATAGTCGACCCATACCTTGAGCTCGTCCTTCGTCAGCGTCATGCCGGTCGGGTTGTTCGGGTAGCACAGATAGATCAGGTCCACCTTGCGGTCCGGCAGGGAAGGCTTGAAGTCGTTCTCCGCCGTGCAGTCCAGGTAGACGATGTTCTCGTAGCGGCCGATTCCGCTGTCGAACAGGCCGGAGCGGCCCGCCATGACGTTCGTGTCGACGTACACAGGGTACACAGGATCCTGAACGGCTACGATGCTGTCCGTGCTGAAGATTTCCTGGATGTTGCCGACATCGCATTTGGAGCCGTCGCTGACGAATACTTCATTGGACTTGATATCCACGCCGCGCGCCTTGTAGTCGTTCTCGATGATGGCGTTCACGAGGAAATCATAGCCCTGCTCAGGGCCGTAGCCGCGGAAGGTGCCCGGAACAGCCAGCTCGTCGACGGCAGCGTGCATCGCCTTGGTGACGGCCTCCGGGAGCCCGCGGGTCACGTCGCCGATGCCGAGGCTGATGATCTCCGCCTGCGGATTGTCCTGGATGAACTTTGTGCGGCGCTTGGCAATTTCCGAGAACAGGTAGCTGCCCTGCAGATTGAGGAAGTTGGAGTTGATTTGAGTCATGGAATGGAATCACCTTTCGTCCTGTATGATAGGCCCCGGTCGAAGGTCGCGATGCCGCTCGTCCGGCTGCCGGCTACAATCCAGCATAGCTCAGCGTGGAAGTGGTTTTAATAGAGCATTTCGAGAAATGTTTGCATTAATTGCCTCTCGCCCGGCACAGATTGCTGCGCAATTGACTTCATCCCGGCAGGGAAAAATCAACGGTTTCTCAGGCTGTGCAGCACATGCTGCATATCGTCGGGAATCGGCGCTTCGAACTGCAGCCGCTCTCCCGTACGGGGATGCGTGAATCCGAGCACAGCGGCATGGAGCGCCTGGCCGGCCAGAGCGACTGTCTTGGCGCGTCCGTATACCGGGTCTCCCGCCAGCGGATGCCCGATATATTTGAGATGGACGCGGATTTGATGCGTGCGGCCGGTCTCCAGCTGAAGCTCCAGCAGCGTATAGTCGCCGAGCCGCTCGATCACGTTGAAGTGCGTCACGGCGTGCTTGCTGCCTTTTGTCGTGACGGTGAACATTTTGCGGTCCTTGTCGTCGCGTCCGATCGGAGCGTCGATGGTGCCGATGTCGTGATGCATGTTCTCATGCACCAGGGCGATGTACTTGCGGGTGACGCTGTGATCCTTGAGCTGCGCCGCCAGCGACAGATGGGCAAGGTCGTTTTTGGCCGCCATGAGCAGGCCGGACGTATCCTTGTCGATGCGGTGGACGATTCCGGGGCGCAGCATGCCGTTGATGCCCGACAGATCCTTGCAATGGAACATCAGCGCATTGACGACCGTGCCGGACGAATGGCCGGGAGCCGGATGCACGACCATGCCGCGAGGCTTGTTGATGACGATGACGTCTCCGTCCTCGTAGACAATGTCCAAAGGAATATCCTCCGGCACGATTTCAGCGGCCTGAGGCTCGGGTACGGCAACCTGCAGCAGATCGCCTTCGGAGAGCTTGTAGTTGGCTTTCGCAGGGCGCCCGCCTACGAGAGCAGCCCCCGAGGCGATCCATTCCTGCACCTGCGTGCGGGAAACGGAAGGGTCGTTCACCTTGTCCGTAATGAACTTGTCGAGACGCGTCTTGGCGTCCTCGGCTGCGACCGTCCATTCCAGGACAGGCTCGGCTCCATGCTCCTCGTCGAGGCCGGAGACGCCTGGGTTGATAGTGGTTTCTTCATTCATGCGTGATTCAGTCCTTACTTCATTGTTGGTAGTCGCCGATTAAGCGCCGCTCGTGCTGTCGCTTGCGCCGGGCTGATCCGCTTCCGGAGAAGCGGCATTGCGCCGCTCGCCGAGGAAGGTATCGAGAATGATGAGCCCGACTCCGATCGTGATGGCCGTATCCGCCAGGTTGAATACCGGGAACGAATAGGAGCCGAAGTTGAAGGAGAGGAAATCGACGACATGTCCGTACAGGAGACGGTCGATGAAGTTGCCCAGAGCTCCTCCGAGCACGAGTCCGAGCGCCGTCAGCAGCAGCGTCCGCCCCGACTTCCGGCTTTGGTGGATGTACCACATGATGCCTGCCGCCACGGCGAGCGTGATCAGCAGGAAGAAGGCGCGCTTGCCCTCCAGAATGCTGAAGGCCGCCCCCGTATTGCGGATGGATGTGATGACAAAAAAATTCCCGATTACTTTAAGCTGCTCGTACAGCTCGAGCCGGCTGGAAATGACCCATTTGCTGAGCTGGTCCAAAACGATGACGACGAGCGCCAACCAATATGAATACCCTTTGAGCCTCAAGCGATTCCCTCCTCATCCGTCCCATTGTAGCATATCGCTTCAGCAAGGAGCCACCGCGGAGGCGGCCGTGCCGTTTCCATAGAAGCCCATCTCTAATCGAGACGATAATCGACCACACTAGTATCGATATATCTGTGAAAGGTGTGTGTCAAACGATGCCTCATTCCGACTCGTTTCTTGCCCGCATGCGCGGGCGGCTGATCCAAGAAAAACAGGAGCTGGAGCTGCTGCGCAAGGAAACCCAGCATGACGGCCTGCTCAATTCCCTCCGGGACGAGACGGGCGAGCTGTCCACGATCGACAACCATCCGGGAGATATCGGCACGGAAATGTTCGAGCGCGAGAAGGATCTCATGCTCCAGGACAAGCAGGACATGCAGCTGGTCCGGGTCGAATCCGCGCTTGCCGCGATGGAGGACGGCTCGTATGGAACCTGCATCCAGTGCGGCGCCGATATTCCCACGGAGCGTCTTGAAGCGCTGCCCGATACCCGCTACTGCATCGATCATGCGCCGCGCGATCATGTGTCGCACAGCCGTTCCGACGCCTTGTCCCTGCTGCCGATGCCCTTCGGCCAGTCCGACAAGGACGACGACGCATACAACGGCTTCGACGGCGAGGACGCCTGGCAGATCGTCGAGCGCTGGGGCAATGCCGACTCCCCGGCCATGGCCGAGATTCCAGGAGACAGCTACGACAACGTGGGCAGTGAGGCCGGCGAGAACGACGGGTACGTGGAGCCTTTGGAGAGCTTCCTCGCTACCGACATTACCGGCACGCATGTCTCTGTTGTCCGGAATCGGGAGTACAGGCAGTACATGGAGCAAGGAGAAGGCGAGGAGCTCGGAGAGGAAGAGTAGTCGGAAGGCTGCGAAGCCTGCAGCCCTTCGCCGCCGCCTGCCGCAGCTCCGTCCGATTCGACAGGCCGAAACCGCCTGAATTCTGCCTCATTGGAATGATTCCGGTCCGTTCCTCCTTCGACGAATGAACGCTTGAATGTTATTGATAGCCGTTTTTGCCCTCCAGCTGGATCTGAACGATTCGGACAATATCCGCGATATAGTCGCCGATAATGGGAAGATTCAGCTGGCCGAGGGCTTGAAGGATGTACAATATCGTTGCGGCAAATACGGTCAGCCCGATCGCGTACCCGACCCCTCTGGAGATGCCGGCGACGACGTTGCGCCATATGAGCGACAGCGGCCGATTGAGCAGATCCACGTACCCGGCCATTTGAGAGCGTTCCAGATCCATTGCGATCTTCTCCAGCCGATCCTCGAGCCGGCTGCTTTTTTCGAGCTCAGCCCGTTCTTCCCTGCGCTTGTCTTCGCCCATGCCCCGCCTCCGTTCGTTTTCCTGGACGTCCTCTCTTCTTCCGGCTGCTTTGCTTTCTCGACGCGAAAAAGAGGCTTGGACTTTCGTCCGTTCGACCTCTAGTATGTCCGATTGGAGTCTGGAGGATTCTTCCTCTTCCCAAGCCGAATGCAGCCGAGCAGGCAGACAAGAAACCCCCTGAGGGGATCCCTTCAGGGGGTCGGCTTTGGCTGGCTCCGTGGAGCAGCCGGAACTCATTCCGCTGCCGGCCTGGACCGAACCGTTCAGCGGATGAGCAGGCCGAACTCGCGTTCTCCGAAAGCGACTCTTTCCATGCCTTCGGCGCTATCAAACGAGACGCTGCTCAGCAGGACGCTGTCCTGCAGCAGGCTGTCGAATGCCTGGAGAGCAGCCGTCAGCTCCGCATCGGCATCAAGCACGAGATCGACGCGCTTCTCGATCGGCAGATCGAGCTTCTTACGCGTGTCCTGCACGGCGCGGATGACTTCCCGCACCCAGCCCTCCTGCTCCAGCTCCGGCGTGATGTCCGTATTGAGCGCGACCGTGAGGCCGCCGCCCGATGCGGACGCGAAGCCCGGCTTTGCCTGCTTCTCCACGAGCAGCTCGTCTAGAGCGACCGGAACGTCCTCGCCGTCAGGCGTCGTGAAGACGAAGCTCCCTCCTTGAACGATCGTGCGGGCCGTATCGGCATCGAGAGCTTTCAGATGAGCCTGGATCGGCCCGACGTTCTTGCCGAATTTCTTGCCCGCCACCTTGAGGTTGAGCTTCAGCGCGAAGTCGACGAAGCCGCTGTCGGAATGCTCCACCGTAATGCCCTTCACATTGATCTCATCCTTGATGATGTGTTCGTATTCGGCAAGCTCGAAGTCGCCGCTCAGAGAAACGATCAGCTCGGACAGCGGCTGGCGGGTTTTGATGCCCGTCTCGTTGCGCACGTTGCGGGCCAGCTCGACGATCTGGCGGGCCGTCTCCATGTCGCGCTCAAGCGCTTCGTCGATGGCGGCATCGTCGACGACCGGATAGTCGGCGAGATGGACGCTGCCCTTTCCGCCCAGATTTCCATATACGTCCTCGGCAAGCAGCGGCGCGTAAGGAGCGATCAGCTTCGACAGCGTCAGCAGCACATGCCGCAGCGTGCGGTAGGCGTCCAGCTTGTCGCCGGTCAGGCCGCTGCCCCAGAAGCGGTCGCGCGAGCGGCGGATGTACCAGTTGCTCATCTCGTCGACGAAGGCCTCGATGGCCTTGGCGGAATTGAGGAAATCCCAGCCTTCCAGCCCTTTGACGACGTCGCGCACGAGCGAGTTGAGACGGGAGACGATCCAGCGGTCCAGCTTCGCCTCGGAAGCCTGATGCGGATCGGAAGCGGGGTCGTACCCGTCGATGTCCGCATACAGAGCGAAGAACGCATGCGTGTTGACGATCGTATCAATGACCTTCGACTTGGCTTCTCCGACAATGCCGCGCGAGAACTTCTTGCTGTTCCATGGAGCGCTGTCGGCCAGCAATGCCCAGCGGAACGCATCGGTGCCGTACTCGTTGATGATTTCCCACGGGTCGATGACGTTGCCTTTGGACTTCGACATTTTCTGGCCGCTCTCGTCGAGCACATGGCCCGTAGAGATGACGGCCTTGTAAGGGGCGCGTCCGTTATACAGCGTCGAGACGGCCAGCAGGCTGAAGAACCAGCCGCGCGTCTGGTCGATGCCCTCGCAGATGATGTCCGCCGGATACTGCTCGGCGAAGCGGCCTTCGTTCTCGAACGGATAATGCTGCTGGGCGAACGGCATGGAGCCGCTGTCGAACCAGACGTCGATGACTTCAGGCGTGCGGGTCATGACCGCCCCCTCCGCGAACGGACTGTGCAGCTTCACTTCGTCGACATACGGCTTGTGAGGCTCGAAGTCCTCCGGCAGCTCCGTCGTCGCGCGCGCCCGCAGGTCGGCGAGGCTGGACGGCGCGTATTCCTTGCCGGTCGCTTCGCAGATCCAGACGTTGAGCGGCGTTCCCCAGTAGCGGTTGCGGCTGATGTTCCAGTCGACGAGATCCTCGAGGAATTTGCCGAAGCGGCCCTCGCGGATATGGCCCGGATACCAGTCCACGCCGTTGTTGTTGGCGATGAGCTGATCCTTGACGGCCGTCGTCTCGATGAACCAGCTTTCCGTGGCGTAGTACAGCAGCGGCGATTTGCAGCGCCAGCAGAACGGATAGCTGTGCTCGTACTTCTCTTTGGAGAAGAGCAGTCCCTTCTCGCTCAGCTTGCGCACGATCTCGATGTCGACCTCTCCGTCCTTGACGAAGCGGCCGGCCCAGTCCGTCACCTCGTCGACGTAACGGCCCTGCGAGTTGACGACGGCCAGCAGGCCGATGCCGTTTTTGCGGGCGGCCTTGTAGTCGTCGTCGCCATGTGCGGGCGCGATGTGGACCATGCCCGTGCCGCTCGTGTCGCTGACGAAGTCCGCGCCGATGACGACATGGCCGTTCTCGATCGGGACATAATTGAACGGCGCTTCATACGGAAGTCCTACCAGCTCGGAGCCCTTCACGCTGCCGACGATTTCCGGCTTGTCATCTCCCTTGAACACGCTCTCCACGAGGCTCTCGGCGACGAAGTACACCTCGCCGTCCCGCTTCACCTTGGAGTAGGTCAGCTCCGGATTGACGGCGATGGCCGTGTTCGCAGGAAGCGTCCATGGGGTCGTCGTCCATGCGAGCAGATGGCCTTCCCCATTTTTCAGCGGGAACTTGACGGTCGCGCTGAGATCCTTGACATCCTCGTAGCCTTGCGCCACTTCATGCGAGCTGAGAGTCGTCTGGCAGCATGGGCAGTACGGGCTGACGCGGTGGCCGCGATACAGCAGACCTTTGCCATGGATGGTGGACAGGATATGCCATACGCTCTCGATGTAGCTGTTCTTCAGCGTGATGTACGGATCGTCCATATCCGTCCAATAGCCGATCGCTTCCGTCAGCTCGCGCCATTGGCGCTCGTATTCGAACACGCTGTCCTTGCATTTCTGGACAAAGGCCTCGACGCCGTAGTTCTCGATCTCCTGCTTGCCGGAAATGCCGAGCTGCTTCTCCACGCCCAGCTCGACCGGCAGGCCATGCGTATCCCAGCCCGCTTTGCGGATGACGCGGTAGCCCGACATCGTCTTGTAGCGGCCGATGAAGTCCTTGATGACGCGGCCCAGCACGTGGCCGATGTGGGGAGCCCCGTTTGCTGTCGGCGGCCCTTCATAAAAGACGAAGTTCGGCTTGCCCTCCCGGTTTTCGATCGAGGCCTTGAACGTCCCTTCCTCTCTCCATCTCGCCAGCACCCGCTCCTCGCGGCTTCTCGCCTTTTCCTTGACATCCACTCTTTGCATACTTGACACGCCCTTCTATTGAGAAAATAAAAAAGCCCGCCCCTGTGTAAAGGGGCGAGCATGACTCGCGATACCACCCTAATCGCCCTGTCGCCGTGGAAACAGGTCCCTGATTGGACCGTGCTTCGCCTCAGCATAGGCATCTCAGCAGCGGATGCATATCTGCCATCCGCGTTCCCTATAACGTGGGACTGCCGGCGGGGCTTACTCGGCACGAAGCGCACAAGGCTACGGGCTGTTCGGCTCCGCTTCTCGGAGAGGATGTTCGGCTGAAGTTCGAACGCCGGCTTGCAGCAGGATGCCGGCTCTCTGGGGAACGACCGTTCAGCGTACTCGTTCTCGTCGACGAAATTGACTGTTATCCATCATGTCGCGATAAGGACCTGCAGGTCCATTATCGTCGCCAAAATCTATTTCTATACTACATACAGCAGTCCCTGCGTGTCAACCGCCGCTCTAATAGTTCGAGCCTTCCAGAGACAGGCTGCTCGAGGCGTTCTCCAGCTTGTCCCAGCCGTCCTGGGCGAGCAGCTCGAGCTGCGCCTCGACCAGCGTCCGGAAGCGGGTCCGGTAGATTGAAGCCTGTTTCTTGAGCTCCTCCACTTCCAGCGACACCTTGCGGGATTTCATCATGGAGTCGTTGACGATGCGGTCGGCATTCTTCTCCGCTTCCTTGATGATCAGCTGCGCTTCCTTCTTGGCGTTGCCCCTCACCTCGTCCGCCGCCTCCTGGGCGACGATGATCGTCTTGCTCAGCGTCTCCTCGATATTGGCGAAGTGGTTGAGCTTCTCCTGCAGGTTCAGGATCTGGTTCTGAAGATCCTTGTTCTCGCGGATGAGCGCCTCGTAGTCCTTGATGACCTGGTCCAGGAATTCATTGACCTCATCCTCGTCGTAGCCGCGAAGTCTTCTTCCGAATTCCTTGTTATGTATGTCCAATGGCGTCAGCGGCATTGGGGCACCTCCTGTTGGGTTTGTTCTCGTCGTAAGCCGATCGTTGGTGATATCCCAATTCGACAGTTCCGGGCAAATTCCTGCAAATTTCTGATCCACGCCAAAAATATCCGTCCTCCCTATATCGGTCGGGACGGCGGCATTTTTTGCTGTCCATATAAGGATGGCTCCATGCAGCGCATGGAGCCGAGCCGTCCTAGCTCCCGGGGAGCCGGTTTCAGATGAATTTGCCTGCCTTGACGCGTATCCGGCCTTTCTTGGTCATCCCGTCGACCTCCAGCAGCTTGAACCTGCCGAGTCCCTTGATGGACACGACATCTCCTTCGCGCAGCTGCTTCGAAGGATCCTCCTCGCCCTTCCAGTTGACCCGGCAGCGCCCGGCCCGGATCGGCTCGACGATCTTCGCCCGGCTGATCCGATAGACGTCGCTGCAGATGCCGTCCAGCCGCATGGACGCGACCGTGAAGCTCATCTCTTCCATCCGGCTGACGACCGGGCGCAGCTCCGTCAGCGGCTTGACCGCCGTCAGCACGCTGAGCTTGTGGACCTGGCGGAAATGCACGTTCAGGAAGCCGGCGATCTCGTCCGCGACAAGCAGCTGGGCTCCATCCGGACCGACATGGATGTCTCCGATGCGGTCGCGCTTGATTCCGAGCCCCAGGACGGCTCCCAAGTAGTCGCCGTGATCCAGCTCCAGATGGCCGCCGGATACAGCTTGCACTTCAAGGACGGATATGCCCGTATCCTCGCCCTCCAAATAACGATACGAGGGAGCAATCAGCGCCCGCCTGCGCTCCGCTCCCTCGTATCCTCCATCCAATCGAACGCCGACGTCGGGCTCCCGATTCGCGAGCGACATCAGAATCGATGCCTGCCGGGGATCGAGGAAATCCGTCCGCTTCAGCTCGTGAAGCTGGGCCGAGCGTCCGATCCACTCCAGGGCGCGGTCGACGAAAGGCCGCTCCTCCGGATGAAAATGCTCATAAAGGCCGTCTGCCACTGGGCTGCCTTAGGAGAAGAAGAAGCCCAGCACGCCGATGATGCCTTGCGCGACAAAGCGCAGAGCGATCAGGGCGACGATCGGGCTGATGTCCAGCATGCCGCCGATCGGCGGGATGAAGCGGCGGAAGATGCTGAGATAAGGCTCGACGATCTTGCCGAGGAACTGGCCGATGAAGCTCTCGCGGGCGTTGGGCAGCCATGAAAGCAGAATGTATCCGAAAATCATAAAGTAGTAAATCGATTCCAGGGTGTGGACGATCTCTTTGACTTGCTCCAAGCCAAGGTCACCTCATTTTTCTGTAGTCTTCGTCAGCAAGCATTTCGGTTATGGTGCCCTGAACATCGACAGAATCCGGCGTGCAGAGAAAAATATTCGGGCCGAGCTTGGAAATGCTTCCGTTCAGCGCATATACGGTGCCGCTGAGGAAGTCGACGATCCGCACGGCCAGATCCGTCCGGACGCGCTGCAGGTTCACGATGACGGAACGCCGGTTGCGCAGATGGTCGGCGATCTCTTGCGCCTCGTCATAGGAACGGGGTTCGTTCAGCACGACGCGCATGTTCTTCTGCGAATGGATGCTGACGATATTGCTGCCTTTGGTTGGTTTACGCATTTCGGATGCCGAGGTTTCAACTTCGTGATCCTCATGCTGATGGACGGGCTCGCGCTCGATGATCTCTTCTTCGTCCTGCAAGCCGAAATAGTTCATGAACCGGTTAAGCACCTTCATACCAGCTCCTCCTCTTTGCCTACGAGAATGGTTCCAAGCCGCACCCATGTCGCGCCTTCCTCAACCGCTGCCTCGAAGTCGCCCGACATTCCCATCGAGAGCTCCGTCAGCGGCTCCGCGAACCAGCTCTCGCGGTTGGCCAGCTCCATCAGCTCCCGCAGTCCGCGGAAGACCGGACGCGCTGCCTCGGAATCCTCGTCGTGAGGCGCCATCGTCATGAGGCCGATCGGCTTCACGCCAGGATAGGCCGCAAGACCCGAGGCGAGATCCCGGAGCTGCTCCGGGGCGATGCCGTGCTTGGAATGTTCCGCGGATACATTGACTTGAATGAAGCATGGGACCACGATGCCGAGGCTCCTGGCCTTCTTGTCGATTGCATCCGCCAGGGAAAGCCTGTCCAGCGAATGGATGTATGTAAACTTGCCTATGACGTCCTTCACCTTGTTCGTCTGCAGCGAACCGATAAAATGCCAGACGGGAGCTTCTCCCGCTCCGCAGGAGCCTTCCGGAAACGCCTCCCACTTGTCCTTGGCGTCCTGCCAGCGGTTCTCGCCGAGATGGACGCAGCCGCTGTCCAGCGCTTCCCTGGTCCTCCCGAGCGATACATACTTCGTCACCGCGATGACGTTCACTTCCTCCGGGCTGCGCCCGCTCCGGGCGCAAGCCTCCGCGATCCTTCTATCCACTTCCGCCTTCCGCTCTGACAGCGACAAAAGCGTCACCTGCTTTCCATGCCGATCCAGCTTGCCATCCGCCCCGTGCCGCCGCCTTCCATCCGATGGGAGAAGAACAAATCCATGCGGCAGCCGGTGCACCACTGCGTAACTTCTATATTCGACGGCATAATTCCTGCTTTTATCATAATCTGTCGGTTGAGCTCTTTCAAGTTCAGCCGGCCGTGGCCCGGCGTCTCGCCGTGAATGACCGGGTCGGCTGAAGCGATTCCAGCTTCGGCAAGCTCGCCGAGCAGCGGGCGGACGCGCCCCAGGACGGCTTCGTCGACCTCGTAGCAGCATGCTCCGATCGACGGTCCGACAGCTCCGCGGATGTCGGCAGGCTTGCTCCCGTACCGGCTGCCCATCGCTTCGACGGTCGCGCGGGCGATTCCCCCTACGGTTCCCTTCCAGCCCGCATGGGCAAGCGCCACCGCTCCTCTGGACGGGTCCCAGAAGTACAAGGGCACGCAGTCGGCGTAAAAGGAAACGAGCAGAACGCCCGGCTCATCCGTCATCAGCGCGTCCGTATCCGGGACGGCCGTCGCGCGCGAATCGCGTCCGCGCCCGGCATCGCCGCGGCTGATGGCCTGGACGGCGCAGCCATGCACCTGCTCTCCGCAGGTGAAGGACTCATAGGGCCAGCCAAGCGCATCGGCCAGCCGCATGCGGTTCGTCCGGACAGACGCGTCGTCGTCCCCGACATGCAGCCCCATATTCAGGGAAGCCCAAGGCTCCCGGCTGACGCCGCCCTGCCGTCCGGTGAAGCCGGCCGTAACGCTGCCGCCGCCGGTCCATGATTCCAATAAAAAAAGCGAAGCTTCCTTCGCCGGGTTCCCGTTATCGCGCGGAACGAATGCCTCCATTTTGCCATCACCTCCAGCCTAGTGTACCATGGCCGGCGCGGAGCGGGGAAGGCGGGGCGGCTCCGCCGCGGCTTTTTCTGGCGGCTGTTCGCCAACAGGTTTTCCTCGCGGCTGTTCGCTACAGCTTCTCCTGGATGTCGTCATCCTCCAGATACGCCTTGACCCCGCCGGCGTTCTCCATCCGGACGAGCACGACGTCGGCGCCGATCTTGACGATGTTGCGCCACGGAATGATGAGATCCGCCCCGCTCCCGAACATGCCGAAGAAACGCGTGAAATTAGGCACGACGATGGAATCGATGCGCCCCTGCCTCAGATCGATTTCCATGTCGCTGATTTGGCCGAGCTTTTTGCCGTCGACGATATTGATGACGTCCTTGGTTTGGAATTCGGATATTTTCATGAGCATGCGCGCCGCACTTCCCGTCCTGGAGGTCTAGTGCTCCCAGTATATGACGGAAGGCGGCCGATCAGCCCAAGCCCGCATGAAAAAGGCGCCCGAAGGCGCCTGGAGTTCGTCATGGAGCCTGGCCGCAGCGGCCAGCCTCAGCTCTTGACATGCTTCTGAAGCTGCTGGATGGCCGACTTCTCGAGGCGGGACACCTGCGCCTGCGAGATGCCGATCTCGTCGGCCACCTCCATCTGCGTCTTGCCGTCGAAGAAGCGCATCGACAGAATCATCTTCTCGCGCTGGTTCAGCTTGTGCATCGCCTCGCGCAGGGCGATCTCCTCGATCCAGCTGATGTCCTTGTTGCGGTCGTCGCTGATCTGGTCCATCACGTAGATCGGGTCGCCGCCGTCATGATAGATCGGCTCGAACAGGGAAACCGGATCCTGGATGGCGTCCAGGGCGAAGACGACGTCCTCCTTCGGCACGCCGAGCGCCTCGGATATCTCGAAGATCGTCGGCTCGCGGGAATTCTGGTTCGTGAGGCTGTCGCGGACCTGCAGCGCCTTGTAGGCGATATCCCGCAGCGAGCGCGATACCCGGATCGGGTTGTTGTCCCGCAGGTAGCGGCGGATCTCGCCGATGATCATAGGGACGGCATATGTGGAAAACTTGACGTTTTGACTGAGGTCAAAATTATCGATGGCCTTCATGAGTCCGATGCAGCCGACCTGGAACAGGTCGTCCACGAATTCTCCCCGGTTGTTGAACCGCTGGATGACGCTGAGGACGAGCCTCAGGTTCCCGTTCACGAGCTTCTCTCTTGCGGACCACTCGTTCTGGGTCTGGAGAGCGGTGAACAGCTCCCTCATTTCGACGTTCGTAAGCACGGGGAGTTTGGAAGTATCCACTCCGCAGATCTCGACTTTATTTCGGGTCAATTGTGACTACCTCCCAAGGAGAAACATTAATAAGCATTATCTCCTCGGGCTTCATTTTTATTCCTGTTCCGACACCGTCCGACAGAGCCGCCAGAAGCCTGGAAACGCATCCAAACGACTGGCGGCGTGGAATTGCCGAGCAGTAATTCGACGAAAAAAAAGCCTCGGCGCTTGGCCTCGGCAAATAAGGAAAACGGGAGTCATTCCCCGTAGTAGTTGAACTGGAAATACTGGTAGTCCACACTCTGCGAATCGCTGTCCGTCCGCTCTACGGCGCCGCGGTATACAACCTTGCGCGTCTTCTCCTCGTAGACCACGACGGTAGGTATTTTATTCAGGATCAGGTTGTCGTATATCAATCCCTTCTCGAGCCGGATGCTGCGCAATCCCGCGCTGCCGCTACGATCAAGCTTCAAAGGCTCTGCCAACGGCTCTCCCGTCCGGGTGTCGAGGACATGAATGAGCGGCTCGGCATTCCGCTCGTTGAATGCATAGAGCTTTCCTTCGTGCAGCCTCGGCGCAAGCCCTTGCTTGAGCCGATCCATTCCCGCCTTGGGCAGATCCCAGGTATCGCCGCTGGCGTAATCGTAGCCGATGATGCGCCAATCTTTCAAAACCAGATCCTGTTCGGACCTAGCGGCATCCGGACCCTTGCGCTTGATCGTCTTCACATTGAGCATCACGGAAGAAGAGGGCTCAAGCTCCCGCACCTCGGCGATCAGCTCGACCGAAGTCTCCGTATAAGGGTCGGGATCCGGAACCGTTTGGTAAATTTCCTCCGCCTGCAGCAGCTCCCCGCTCTCCTTGTCGACGATATAATCCGTAAAAGTCCAGATCGCCGGGCCATTGCCCGGGCTGTCATGCTGTCCGCGCACCAGCAGGTGGATGCGGTTTTCTATCCGCTGGATGTCCAGAACGGTCTTGTCCTGGTAAAGGGGATTGTCCGCCTTCGCAGCATTCGCCCGAACGGGCACGGTGAATTCCTTGCTGCCGGAACCGGCAAGATCCAGAATACGAATCTTGACGGACGAAAGGCTGTCGTCCATATCGGCACCGATGACGAAATTCCCGTCCCGGTAGAACGACTCATCCTGCCGATGCCCGCGCATGAAGGAACGATGGGCGATAATGAGCTGGTTCCGCTCGGAAGAATAGCGGTCAGGCTGGATCAGATCGTCGAAGGGAGCGGATAAAAACAGGCTTCCCGTCCTTTCCCTGCGTCCGTCCGCCGACAAGCGGGAACCGAGTCCTTCCAAGACGAAGCCTTTCATCGCCTCCGTGCTTCCTTCCAGTGTAACGAGCTTGTATGGGGGATTGCTGTCGGAGCCGGCGGCTCCCGCATAAGCGGCCAGGACGGCGGCGCTTAGGACAGCAAGCCCGATGCTGTATCCGTATCTTCTTCTCATAGTTCCTCCTTAGGCCGCGACTTTGGTGCGGAGCAGCCATCTGCCTAGCCACAGCGACAGCGCCGCATTGAGCAGCATGAGTGCGATTGCAGCCGCCAGCAGCTCGGAAGGATACAGCAAGGCCGTCCCTCTTTCCGCTTGGGCCCACATCCATGCGACCAGCATCAACGTCCCTGCCGTGTAGGCCAATCCGGCAAGCAATCCTTTGAACCGATAGCTTCTCTCCATAAGAATGGTCGTGAACAGCAAGAGCACGAATACCGATCCGAATCCGTAGACCAGCAGAAATTCATGCAGGCGCACCGGAATGAAGAGGACGAGATCCATGCCTCGAATCGTATCGACCAGAGTTCGCGGAACGCGCAGCTCGTCGGGCATACGCAGCCGGTACATCGTCATCTGAACGGCTACGATGCCTATCTGCAGGGCGAACAGGCTGAACACGAACGTCATCAGCGCTGTGAATTTGGACACATACAGGAGGAATCTCGAATGCGGCAGCATCAGCAGCCGATAGACAAAAGCCGACCTGCCAAACCAGTCCCTGTACCAGATGAGGAAAATATACAATCCGATCCCGCCGATGCAGATCACGATCGGGAATGTCATCCAGCTCTCTCTATGAGACCAAATCTCGCCCAGCGGAATACCGTTGTATCTCTCCGCATATTGGGCCAGAGACAATCCTTCGCGGGTCAATTGCCCGCGAATGGCTTGAAGCCGATCCCTCATCGCCAGCTGCAAGCCGATCAGCTGGATGGCGGACGTCATGGCCATCAGCCCGAGAAGCACAAGGCGGAAGCGGTAGATTTCCAAATGCACCAGCTTCAAATACGTTTTCAAGTCCGATATACCTCCCTCATGACGTCGATGATCGACTTGCCGTGATCGCTGCGCATCTCCTCGCAGTCGAAGTCGCGGATCACATGACCCTGATCCAGCATCACCGCCCGATCGACGAGATGCTCGATGTCGCCGATCTCATGCGTCGTTATGAGCACTCCGCGATCCTCGACCAGCTGGCTCGTGAATACCTCGGCAATCCTCTCGCGGCTGAACAGGTCGATGCCGGAGAACGGCTCGTCCATCAGCACGTAGTCGACGTCCTGCGCCATGCCGAGCACGAGGTTGAACTTGGCCGCTGTCCCCTTCGACAGCCGGCCGATCCGCTCTCCGCGCTCGAGGCGGAAGAAGCTCATCAAATCCTCGGCTTTTTCGGCATTCCAGCGGGGATAGAAATCCGACATCAGCTGCAAGCCGTCCCGCAGCTTCATGGAACCCGGCAGCGTGAGCCGATCGGGGACAAAAGCAATCGTATGGTAGATCTCCGGGGAAAGAGGCTGGCCGCCGATGCGGATGCTTCCGCCATCAACCGGCGTAAGTCCCATAATCGCCTTCAGAATCGTCGATTTGCCGGCGCCGTTCAGACCGATGAGACTGGTGATCCGACCTTTCTCCGCCTTGAACGAAATCCCGTTCAAAACATTTTTGCGGCGGTACCGCTTGCGGATGTCGCTGACCTCGATCATCGCTGGCCCCCTCCTGCTCCATCATGATTGTTGTCGGCGGCAGCGGAAGGCCTTCCATATTTCTCCCGGACCAGCTCCACCAATTCCTCCACGGGCGCTTCCAGCCTGCGGACCGACTCCACGAACGCCTCCACCGCCTCGCCGAGCAGCTCGGAGCGGATCTTCCTCAGCACGTCGGCGTCCGTCGTAATATGGCTCGGCGAATTTCCTTCGGTCACGATCAAGTTCTGATCCTCCATTTCCTTGTACGCTTTCTGGGCTGTATTGGGGTTGATCTTCATGCGGGAGGCGAGCTCCCTGCGCGAAGGAACGGTCTGGCCGCCGCGCAGCCGCCCGGTCGCGATCATTTCCTTGAATTGCTTGACTACCTGCAAATAAACCGGATCCCTGCTGTTGAATGCCGCTTCCGGCCACTCCTCTTCGCCTGCCATCTCGCACCTCGGTTCGTGTGTGTACTATGTAGTTCATACACTCGATAAGTGTATTATGCGCATCATACACTAGAAATGTCAATCGTTTCCTAAAAAAAGAAACAAGCTGTCTTGATCCGCCCGGGGCGGATCACAGACAGCTTGATAGGCCATGCAATTTCTCGTTCCGGCGGAAACACGTTCAGAGCCTTGGCGACGCATGTTTATTCATGCCGTCCGGCTTCATGCCGGATGCCGAATGCTTGCTGCAAATCCCGCCTGCCGCCACGCTTGCACGGCATGCCCGGTCTCATCAGCCCTTGTAGGGCTGAACCGGACGAATCGGACGGCCCGCCAAATAAGCCTCGATGTCCTCCACCGCATCCTCGAAGTAGAGCCGGTAGTTGCTCTCCGTCACGTAGCCGATATGCGGCGTCGCCAGCACGTTCGGCAGCGTCCGGTAAGGATGGTCCTCCGGCAGCGGCTCGACGTCGAAGACGTCAAGCCCCGCGCCTGCGATCCTCTCTTCCTTCAAGGCAGACATCAGCGCCTCCTGGTCGACGATGCCCGCCCGAGACGTATTGATCAGGAAGGCGGTCGGCTTCATGAGCGCCAGCTCCTCCGGGCCCAGCAAGCCGCGGGTCCTGCCGCTCAGAACGAGATGCACGGACACATAATCGCTCTCCGCCAGCAGGGCTTCCTTGGAAGCCGCCAGACGGACGCCTGCCTGAGCCGCCCGCTCCTCGGTCAGGTTCTGGCTCCACGCCAGAATATTCATTCCGAATGCCCGCCCGATCTCGGCTACGCGGGTTCCGATCCTCCCCAGCCCGAGCAGGCCGAGGGTGCGGCCGTTCAGGTCGCTGCCGACGGTGCTCTGCCAAGGTCCGCCGCTGCGGAAGGAGTCGGTCTCGACGCGGACATGCCGCGCCAGGCCGAGCAGCAGCGCCCAGGTCAGCTCGATCGGCGCCTCCGAGCTGCCGCGCGTGCCGCTGACCGCGATGCCGAGCCGCTGCGCCGCGTCCAGGTCCACGGAAGCGTTGCGCATGCCGGTCGTCACGAGCAGCCTCAGCTTCGGCAGCCGGGCCAGCAGCGATTCCCGGAACGGCGTCCTCTCCCGCATGATGACAAGAATCTCCTCGTCCTTCAGCATCTCCGCCAGCTCGTCCTCGCTGTCATAATGCTCTGTCAGCACCGACAGCTCGAGCTTGTCTTCCAGGCGGCCCCAATCCCCATAGTTCAAAGCCGCTTCCTGATAATCGTCGAGAATCGTGCAGTTCGCTTTCATGGATCGTCGCCTCCCTTGTCGTCCTTTTCATTGTAGGAAGCGATCGGACGGGAAGCAACCATTTCCATGCGGGCCAAAGCCTCTTCCGGCCGGATGCGGGACCTTGAAGACGGCGATGCGGCCTTTCCAGCGCGCCGCCGCCAGCCAGCTCCCCTACTGACATAAAAACAGGCAGCCTGGCGGTTTCTACCTGTAGACGGAACGCAGAGCTGCATCCAGTATCCAATAAGAGAGGCCTGCCTTGCAGGGAGGAAGCTCGCGCATCTGCATGAATCCGGCTTGCGGAATTTGATTCCCCTGCAGCAGCCCGCTTCCCCTTAGGCTTGGCTCGCCTGGGCCACATGCAGGCGGCTGTAGATGCCGCCCGCGGCGATCAGCTCCTGATGCTTGCCCTGCTCCGCGATGCCGTCCTTGCTCACGACGACGATGCGGTCGGCATTGCGGACCGTGCTCAGCCGGTGCGCGATGACCAGCGTCGTGCGTCCGACGGACAGCTCCGCCAGCGCGGCCTGGATGGCCGCCTCCGTCTCGGTGTCGAGAGCAGACGTCGCTTCGTCCAGGATGAGGATCGGCGGATTTTTGAGGAACATGCGCGCGATGGACATGCGCTGCTTCTGTCCGCCGGACAGCTTCACGCCGCGCTCGCCGATGACGGTATCCATCCCTTCCGGCATGCTGCGGATCAGTTCGTCCAGCGACGCCCGGCGCGCCGCTTCCCAGATCTCCTCTTCGCTCGCCTGCAGGTTGCCGTAGGCGATATTCTCGCGGATCGTGCCGGAGAACAGGAAGACGTCCTGCTGCACGATGCCGATCTGGCGGCGCAGCGAATCCAGCTTCACGTCCCGGATGTCCTTGCCGTCCACCTTGATCGAGCCTCCTTCCACCTCGTAGAAACGCGGCAGCAGGCTGCAGATCGTCGTCTTGCCGGCTCCGGACGGACCGACAAAGGCGACCGTCTCTCCCGGCTTGATGCTGAGGCTGATATCGTTCAGAATCGGACGATCCGGCTCGTAGCCGAAGGAGACATGGCTGAATTCGATGCTGCCGCTGACGTTCTTCAGCTCGGCGGCGCCGGGCTTATCCTGGATATCGGGTTCCGTGTCCATGATTTCGCAATACCGCTTGAAGCCGGCGATTCCCTTCGGATAGCTCTCGATGACGGCGTTGATCTTCTCGATCGGCTTGAAGAAAACGTTCGACAGCAGGATGAACGCCATGAAGTCGCCGAGGTTGATTCGCCCTTCGATCATGAACCAGGCTCCCGCGATCATGACGAAGATGGTGATCAGGCGCATGAGCATGTACGTGATGCTGATGCTCTTGGACATCGTCTTGTAGGCCATCAGCTTGGTCGTGCGGAAGTTCTGGTTGTCGACGGCGAACAGCTTGTTCTCATGCTCCTCGTTGGCAAAAGACTGCACGACGCGGATGCCGCCGACATTGTCCTCGATGCGGGCGTTGAAGCTGCCGACATTGCCGAACATCCGGCCATAGGTCGAGCCCATCCGGCGGCCGAAGAAGATAACGAGCCAGGCCATGATCGGAACGATGACGAACGTGAGCAGCGCCAGCTCCAGATTGATGTAGGCCATCAGGGCAAACGAGCCCAGCAGCGTCATGACGGCGATGAATACATCCTCCGGACCGTGATGGGCGACTTCGCCGACCTCGGTCAGGTCGTTGGTCATTCTCCCGATGAGGTGGCCGGTCTTGTTGTTGTCGAAGAAGCGGAAGCTCAGCTTCTGCACATGCGCGAACAGCTTGCGCCGCATCTCCGTCTCGATGTTGATGCCAAGCATATGTCCCCAGTAGTTGACGACATAGTTCAGCACTGTATTCAGCGCATAGATCGCCAGCAGGCCGACGCAAGCCCAGACGATCAGCTGCCAGTCCCCGCCCGGCAGCAGCTTGTTGATGAACTGCTGGACCGCGACCGGAAATGCGAGCTCAAGCAGGCCCGCGACGACGGCGCAGGTGAAGTCAAGGATGAAGAGGCCCAGGAACGGGCGGTAATGAGAGAAAAATCGGCGGAGCATGTCTTCACTCTTTTCCGGTTGGTTTTGATACAAAATTCTGTATAAACTCTATACTAATTGATAGTCATTCTCAGGGTCAAACCCTTTTTTGGCTTTATTCAAACCTTCCCTCCCTCGCGCCGGCGCCGCAACATGTTCGAAGGCCTGTTCCCATGCTAAAATGAAAGCATAAAGGAGAGCGTTCATTCATGTATGATGTCACGATCATTGGCGCCGGAGTCGCCGGCATCTTCGCCGCCCACGCCCTGATGGAGGCCGCTCCTGGACTCAAGGTGCTGGTGGTGGACAAAGGAAAGCCGCCGAGGGAACGAAGCTGCCCGCTGGAGCAGGGAGGCAGCTGCCAGTGCGACGCCTGCGAAGCCTACATCGGATTCGGCGGACTTGGCCGGTCCGAAGGAAAATACAATTTCACGACCGACTTCGGCGGCGAGCTGGAAGGGCTGCTCGGAGAACGGCTCGCGATGGAAAGGCTGGACGAGGCCGACCGCATCCTCTGCCTGTACGGGGCCGCCGAAGCCGTTCCTTACCGGACGCACAGCAGCAGCCTTGCCGCCAGGGCGGAAGCCGGCGGCTTGAAGCTGCTCAGCTCGACCGTCCGCCATTTGGGCACCCGCTTGTCGCGGCAAGTGCTGGACGGCTTCTATGAAGCTCTGTCGGCATGGGCGGATTTCAGCTTCCGGACCGAGGTCGTCTCGCTGGACAAGAATTCAGGAGGCTTCATCCTTCGCCTCTCGGATGGACGGACGTTGCCGTCGAAAAAGGTGTTTCTCGCCACGGGACGCAGCGGCAGCGGCTGGCTGGAGCAACTGCTTCCGACGCTCGGCCTGGAAGCGAGGCAGACCCGGCTGGATCTCGGCATCCGGCTGGAAATGGCGGGAGGGCAATTGGATTCCATCCTTGAGGAAACGTTCGAAACCAAGCTGCGCTATGACGGGGACGGCTTCTCGGCGACAACCTATTGCATGAATCCAAGCGGCCGCATCATCCGCAAGCATCAGGAGGGCCTCGTCATGGCCGACGGCCAGAACTTCAAGGAACAAGGAAGCAAAAGCGCCAACCTCAACTTCACCCTGTTCGTTCCGCGCCACTTCCCAACCCTGCAGGAGGCCGATGCATGCGCCCGGCAAGTGCTGGGGAAGGTCAACCGTGGCGGGGATCGCCTGGCCGTCCAAAGGCTGGACGATCTCCGCCGCGGGCGCTCCTCCAGCCCGGAAGGCATCCGCTCCAGCCGGATCAGGCCGTCGATCGAGGCGGATCCGGGAAATCTGGCCGAGGAGCTGCCGGAGCTGTATGTTCGAGCCGCCATGGAATTCCTGTCCGCGCTGGAACGGCTGCTCGGCGAACGTCTTGACGGCGATACGCTTCTCTATGCGCTAGACGGCAAATTCTATGCTCCCAGACTGGCAGTCGACTGCCGCTTCCAGACGGAAATCGAAGGGCTGTATGCGATCGGAGACTGCTCCGGCTCGACCCATTCGCTCTCCCAGGCGGCGGCCAGCGGCATCCATGCCGCACGCTGCGCGCTCGGCCTTTCCTGAGACTCCCCCTCAGCCTGTCCTTCCCAACAAAAAGCCGGCCCTCTATGGAGAGGCCGG